>CAZXAQ010000209.1:0-1528 GCA_964638635.1 uncultured Flavobacteriaceae bacterium | reverse complement strand
AGACGAACGAAATCCCCTGCAAGACGAACCCGCTCGGCGTCAAAGGCTGCGGCGAAGCCGGCACCGTCGGTGCCGCCCCGGCGCTCGTCAATGCCGTCGTCAACGCGCTCAAGCCCTACGGCATCACCCACATCGACATGCCGCTGACGCCGCTGAAGATTTGGGAGATCACGAAGGGCAAGGCGGCTGCGTAGATTACTAAAGGCTCTCCGGCGCCAGCGTCACCTGCAGCCCGTCGAGCTCCGCATTCATCTTGATCTGGCACGAAAGCCGCGAATTCTCCTGCACCGCCACGCCGAAGTCGAGCATATCGACTTCCTGCTGCTGGGCCGCGGGCAACTTCTCGACCCACGCCTCATCGACATAGACGTGGCACGTCGCGCACGCGCATGCGCCGCCGCACTCCGCGGAGAGCGGCAGGTTCGCGTCGCGGATGACCTCCATCGCGCTCCAGTCGTCGCGCGCGATCAGTTCGTGCGTTTTGCCTTCGCGATCGGTGACGATCAGTTTCATGCGACGCCCAATTTCTTTTGCAGGCTGGACGATGAGGTCGTGTACTGGAACCGCAACTTCTCTTCCGGCTTGCAATAGCGGAACGCCTGCTGCGCCATCAAGGCGCCCTCATGGAAGCCCGATAAAATGAGCTTGAGCTTACCCGGATACGTATTGATATCACCGATCGCAAATATCCCCGGCGTCGCGCTCTCAAATTTCTCCGTATCGACCGGGATCAAATTCTCATGGAGATTGATCCCGAAATTCGCGACCGGTCCGAGCTTCATGGTCAGCCCAAAGAACGGCAGCAACATCTCCGCCGGCAGCTGATAATCGCCCATTTCCTTCGTGTTCAGCGTCAGCGACGAAAGTTGCCCATTCGCGCCGTTCAACGCTTTGATGCTCGCAACCTGGAACTCCATCTTCCCCTCCGCCACCAGCGCGCGCATCTTATTCACGCTGTCCGGCGCCGCGCGGAACCCATCGCGGTGATGCACCAGCACCAGCTTCTTCGCGATCGGCTGCAGGTTCAGCGCCCAGTCGAGCGCCGAGTCGCCGCCGCCCGCGATCACCACGACCTTGTCGCGAAACCGCTCCATCTTGCGCACGGCATAGAACACGGACGTGTTCTCGTAACCTTCGATACCCGGGATCGGTGGCTTCTTCGGCGTGAAGCTGCCGCCGCCCGCCGCGATCACAACGACGCGCGCCTCGATCACCGTCCCCGCATCGGTCGTGACCCGCCAACCGTCGCCGGCCTTCTCAAGCGACTCCGCCATCTGCGAAAAGTGAAACGTCGCGCCGAACGGCTTGATCTGATCCATCAGCTTGTCGGTGAGCCCCTGACCGGTCACCTCGACCAGGCCCGGAATGTCGTAGATCGGCTTCTCCGGATAGAGCTCCGTGCATTGCCCGCCCGGCCGATCCAGAATGTCGATCAGATGCGCTTTCAGATCGAGCAGCCCGAGTTCGAACACCGCGAAGAGCCCGATCGGCCCCGCCCCGATGATCACCACATCCGTTTTGTGCTGCC
>CAZXAQ010000208.1:0-1586 GCA_964638635.1 uncultured Flavobacteriaceae bacterium | reverse complement strand
ACTTACAAGGACTAGCGCCACCCGCAGCATAACCGCCAGGATATAGTGATTCGGGCACAGTCCATACTGCCGATGGTATTGCACCGCGGCAGTTGATAGGTCTCTGCCACAAAATCTAGTTCCGAGAGACGCGGATGTTCTCGGGATGTTTAGGGTCGCGCTATATGACGACAAAAGAGATCAGGCCGGTTCGAAAAGCCGTCTTCCCGGTGGCCGGCATGGGCACGCGCTTTTTACCCGCGACCAAAGCGGTGCCGAAGGAGATGCTGCCCGTCGTCGACAAGCCGGTCATCCAATACGCTGTCGAAGAAGCGAAGGCCGCGGGCATCGAGCAGTTCATCTTCGTCACCGGACGCGGCAAGCACATCATCGAAGACCACTTCGACCACGCGTATGAGCTGGAAGCGCTGCTCTCCTCGCGCGAAAAAACGAACGAATTGAAGAGCTTGCTCGAAGCCCTGCCACCCTCGGGCTCGGTCAGCTTCACCCGCCAGCAGAACCCGCTAGGCCTGGGCCACGCCGTCTGGTGCGCGCGCCACTTCGTCGGCGACGAACCGTTCGCGGTGCTGCTCCCCGACGAACTGCTGGTCGACCAGCCGGGTTGCCTCGCCCGCATGACGGAGGCCTATCGCCAAGTCGGCGGCTGCGTCATTGCGGTACGCGAAGTGCCGCAAGAGGAAACGAAGCGCTACGGCATCATCGATCCGGTCTCGGAGACGAACGGCCTGATCGCCACAAAGGGCATCGTCGAGAAACCGTCGCCCGATAAGGCGCCGTCGCGCCTCTCCGTTATCGGCCGCTACATCCTGCAGCCCGAAGTCTTCGCCGAACTCGACCGGCACGAAACGGGCGCGGGCGGTGAAATCCAGCTGACGGACGCGCTCGCGCGGCTCATTGGTCGCATGCCGTTCCATGGCTTTCGCTATGCCGGCCAGCGTTATGATTGTGGTGACAAGGTGGGCTTCCTGCAAGCCAACATCGCCGTCGGCCTGAGCCGCCCGGACACTGCAGGACCCTTAAGACAAATCTTGAAAGACCTGCACCTCTAAAGCGGGCCCGTTGGGAACTTAGATAATGCGCGTTGCGATGATCGGCACCGGCTATGTCGGACTCGTTTCCGGAGCCTGCTTTTCGAACTTCGGCCATCACGTTGTGTGCGTCGACAAAGACGCAAACAAGATCGCACGTCTGAAGAAGGGCGAAATCCCAATCTTCGAACCGGGCCTCGACGCGCTCGTCGCCGACAACGTGAAGGCGGGCCGCCTCGCGTTTACGACCGACCTCGCCGCCGCAGTGCCGGATGCGGAGGCCGTCTTCATCGCCGTGGGAACGCCGAGCCGCCGCGGCGACGGTTTCGCCGACCTGAGCTACGTCTACGACGCCGCCGCCGAAATCGCCGACAGCCTCAAAAACTACGCTGTCGTGGTAACCAAATCGACCGTCCCTGTCGGCACCAGCAAGAAGGTCGAAGACATCATCCGCGCGCGCCGCCCGAACGCCGAGTTCGACGTCGCCTCGAACCCGGAGTTTCTGCGCGAAGGCTCTGCCATCGAAGACTTCCAGCGCCCCGACCGCGTCGTTGTCGG
>CAZXAQ010000207.1:0-1600 GCA_964638635.1 uncultured Flavobacteriaceae bacterium | reverse complement strand
AGCGGATGGATGAACGGGTGCATGTCGGACGTGTTGAGGTCGTTCTTCTCGTACCACGTCGCGGTCGGCAGGACTATGTCGGAGTACATGCAGGTCGACGACATGCGGAAGTCGATCGTAACAACAAGGTCGAGTTTCCCTTCCGGCGCCTTGTCGTGCCAAGCCACTTCGCGCGGGCGCACCTCGCCCATGTCGCCCAGGTCCTTGCCTTGGACGCCGTGTTTCGTGCCGATCAGATGCTTCAGAAAATATTCGTGCCCCTTGCCGCTTGAGCCCAACAAGTTCGAGCGCCAGACGAACAGATTGCGCGGGAAGTTCTTGGGGTCGTCCGGGTCTTCGCACGACATTTGCAGCGCGCCGGACTTCAAGCCTTCGGCGACGTATTGCGGCACCGGCTTGCCCGCCTTCTCGGCTGCGGCTGCGATGTGCAAGGGGTTGCTTTTCAGCTGCGGCGCCGAGGGGAGCCAGCCCATGCGTTCGGAGCGCACGTTGAAGTCGATCAGGGTGCAATCCCAATCGCCAGGCTCTGCAGTCGGCGACAGAATCTCGGAGACCTTCAGCTTCTCGTAGCGCCACTGATCGGTGTGCGCATAGAAGAAGCTCGTCGAGTTCATCTGCCGCGGCGGGCGAGCCCAGTCGAGCGCGAAGGCGAGCGCGGTCCAGCCGGGTTGCGGGCGCAGTTTCTCCTGACCCACATAGTGCGCCCAGCCGCCGCCCGATTGGCCGACGCAGCCGCACATCGTCAGCATCGCGATGATGCCGCGATAGATCATGTCCATGTGATACCAATGGTTGATCCCGGCGCCCAGGATCACCATCGACTTGCCTTGCGTCTTCGAGGCGTTGTCGGCGAATTCGCGTGCGGTCAGGATGATATCCTTGCGCCGCACACCGGTCACCTTCTCAGCCCACGCCGGCGTGTAGGGCACGTCATCGTCGTAAGACTTGGCGACATTGGCGCCGCCGAATCCGCGGTCGACGCCGTAGTTCGCGAGGAAGAGGTCGTAGACCGTAGTGACCAACGTCTCGCCGTCTGCGAGCTTAAGTCTCTTCACGGGGACGTTCTTCACCAGCACGTCGTCGTGATGCGTCTTGGTGAAGTGCTCCGTGGCCTGGCCGCCGAAGTAGGGAAAGGCGACGCCCGCGACTTCGTCGTTTTGATCCTTCAACGAGAGGCGCAGTTTCGTGGCCGCGCCGTTTGCGGCTTTCTCCTCGAGGTTCCACTTGCCTTGCTCACCCCAGCGGAAGCCGATCGAACCGAGCGGTGCCACAATGTTGCCGGACGCGTCGTCATAGGCGACGGTCTTCCATTCGGGGTTGTTCGTCTCGCCAAGTTTGTCGGCGAAGTCGCTGGTGCGCAGGAAGCGCTCCGGCACCCAGTTGCCGTTCACCTTCTTCAAGCGCACGAGCAGCGGGAAGTCCGTGTATTTGCGCGCGTAGTCGAGGAAGTACGGATCCTGCTTCTTGACGTGAAATTCGTTCAGGATCACGTGGCCGAACGCCATCGTGAGCGCGGAGTCGGTGCCCTGTTTCACCGAGAGCCAGAGGTCGGAGAACTTCGACGCTTCGCTGTAGTCGGGCGAGATGACGACGCTCTTGA
>CAZXAQ010000206.1:0-1633 GCA_964638635.1 uncultured Flavobacteriaceae bacterium | reverse complement strand
CTCCGGACTTGCGCTGAGCAGGCATCGCAAAGTGCTCCGGTATGGCGTCAACTGCCTAGCATGACCTAACCCCACAACGAACAGCAATGATCTGGTTGCGACAATCCGCGAACACCATTGCCGCGGCATTTAGCCAAGCGGGCGAATAGCGATCCTACGAATTCAACTTTGAAGCGTCTCTTCATACGCCGCTTCGCGGAGTGCCATCGCGCGGCTGCGCGATGAAGTTGTTCGATGGGTCCCCCTCACGCGCGGTGGGCGGCCGCTCCCGTATAGGCCCGCTGCGGCGGACCGCAACCCGCGCTCACGCGCGGGTCCTCCACTTCGTTCCGGCCCTTCGGGTGCGGTCCGCCTCGATCAGCGGGCCTACTCGGTCGCTCTTCGCCGCCCACCCCGCTTCGGGGAACGGGTGGTGAAGGACGAGAGACGGGAGAGCGGTCATGCAAAAGAGATGCACACATCACTGTGACAATCGGCAAAGTCTTTACGCCGCCGTCACGGACAAGATCGTCCGCGAACTCGAAGCGGGACGCTTGCCGTGGGTTCAGCCGTGGGGAGGGGCAAACCCTGCGCTTGGGATGCCGCAGAACGGTGGGACCGGGCGGCGCTATTCCGGGATCAATATCCTCATTCTGTGGGGTGCCGTTATCGAGCAGGGCTTCGCGCAGCAGGCCTGGGTCACGTTCCGCCAAGCGCTTGCGCTCGGCGGCGCGGTGCGCAGGGGCGAGCGCGGGACGACGGTCGTCTTTGCGGACCGCTTCGTCCCGAAGAATGCTGACGGCAGCGCGCCGTCACCTGCGCGCGATCAAGATGGGCAAGAGCCGGATCGGTCGGTGCCATTCTTGAAGCGCTTCACCTTATTCAACGTCGAACAGTGCGACGGCCTGCCGCCCGAACTCTACGCCCAAGCCGTGCCGGTTCCGCAAGGGTTGATCGTGCCGGAAGCCGAGGCCTTGATCCGCGCGACGGGGGCGAAGTTTCGGATTGCGGGTGATCGTGCGTTCTACGATCCTGCAAGGGACACAGTAGTCGTTCCACCGCCGCAAGCGTTCTTTGAGCCGATCAATTGGCACAGAACGGCTTTTCATGAACTCGGCCACTGGACGGGGCACGAGTCGAGACTCGCACGCGAACAGTCCGGCGCGAACGGCTCGAAAGCTTACGCCCGCGAAGAACTTGTCGCGGAAATGGCGGGCGCTTTTGTCTGCGCAAGTTTGAACATCGTGCCGACCGTGCGCCACGCCGACTACCTGGGCGAGTGGCTCACAATTTTACGCGAGGATTCGCGCGCCATTTTTCGGGCGGCCTCGGCAGCGTCGAAAGCGGCCAACTATCTGCTGGCGTTCAGAGCGGCCGTTGGCGCACGCGAGGACGAAAACGCGGCGACCGTCGATCCAATGCAGGTTCGCCCAACCGAAATTCGGCTAGTCGCCGAAACCCAGCGCTGAACGCGCCCGGCGCTCGCTCGATCCAACACCTCGGACGCGACGCCGGTCACCTTGAAAGGAAAACGCCATGAAACTCCAACATATCGACATCGACCGCCTGCACATCTCACCACTCAACATGCGCCACGCTAAACGTGCGCCGGATATCTCGGACATCTTGCCGAGCGTCCGCACGCGCGGCGTGT
>CAZXAQ010000205.1:0-1637 GCA_964638635.1 uncultured Flavobacteriaceae bacterium | reverse complement strand
ACACGCCGCGCGTGCGGACGCTCGGCAAGATGTCCGAGATATCCGGCGCACGTTTGGCGTGACGCATGTTCAGCGGCGAGATGTGCAGTCGGTCGATGTCGATATGTTGGAGCTTCATGGGGTTTGTTCCTTGTCACAAGGTGACCGGCCTCGCGTCCGTGCAGTTGTCGGATCAAGCGCCGGGCGCACTCAGCGCTGGGTTTCCGCGACAAGCGGAATCTGGTTTGGTCGAACCTGCGTTGGATCGACCGACGGCGCGTTTTCGTCCTCGCGCGCATCGGCGGCGGTTCGGAACGCGAGCAGGTAGTCGGCCGCTTTCGACGCAGCGGACGCCGCGCGGAAAATCGCTCGCGAGTCTTCACGCAAAATCTTGAGCCATTCGCCCAGGTAGTCGGCGTGGCGCACGGTCGGCACGATGTTCAAGCTTGCGCAGACAAAAGCCCCCGCCATCTCAGCGACGAGTTCTTCGCGGGCGTAAGCCTTCGAGCCGTTCGCGCCCGACTGCTCGCGTGCGAGTCTCGAATCGTGACCCGTCCAGTGTCCGAGCTCATGAAAAGCCGTTCTGTGCCAGTTGATCGGCTCAAAGAACGCTTGCGGCGGTGGGACGACCACTGTGTCCCTTGCAGGATCGTAGAACGCACGATCACCCGCAATCCGAAACTCTGCGCCCGTCGCGCGGATCAAGGCCTCGGCTTGCGGCAAGATCAAACCTTGCGGAACGGGCGATGCTTGCGCATAGAGTTCTGGCGGTAGGCCGTCACACTGTTCGATGTTGAATAGGGTGAAGCGCTTTAAGAACGGCACCGATCTGTCCGGCTCCTGCCCATCTTGATCGCGCGGAGGTAACGGCGCAGCGCTGTCCCCATTCTTCGGCACGAAGCGATCCGCAAAGACGACCGTCGTCCCGCGCTCGCCCTTGCGCACCACACCGCCAAGCGCGAGCGCCTGACGAAACGTCACCCACGCTTGCTGCGCGAAACCCTGCTCGATAACGGCACCCCAAAGAATGAGGATATTGATCCCGGAATAGCGCCGACTGGTCGCACCGTTCTGCGGCATGCCAAGCGCAGGGTTTGCCCCTCCCCAAGGCTGCACCCACGGCAAGCGTCCCGCTTCGAGTTCGGCGACTATCTTGTCCGTTACAGCCGCATAGAGGCTCTGCCGATTCTCTTTGTGGCGTGTTCGCCTCTGTTGCATGACCGCTCTCCCGTCTCTCGTCCTTCGCCACCCGTTCCCCGAAGCGGGGTGGGCGGCGAAGAGCGACCGGGTAGGCCCGCTGATCGAGGCGGATTGCACCCGAAGGGCCGGAACGAAGTGGAGGACCCGCGCGAAAGCGCGGGTTGCGATCCGCCGCAGCGGGCCTATACGGGAGCGGCCGCCCACCGCGCGTGAGGGGAACTATCGAACAAACTTCATCGCGCAGCCGCGCGATGACGCTCCGCGAAGCGGCGCATGAAGAGACGCTTCAAAGTTGAATTCGCAGGTTCGCGATTCGCCTGCTTGGCTCAATCCCACGGCAATCGTGTTCGCGGATTGTCGCAACCAGATCATTGCTGTTCGTTGTGGGGCGACATCGTGCTAAGCAGTTGACGCCATACCGGAGCACTTTGCGATGCCTGCTCAGCGCAAGTCCGGAG
>CAZXAQ010000204.1:0-1667 GCA_964638635.1 uncultured Flavobacteriaceae bacterium | reverse complement strand
CCCGCCTGATCCGTCATGATCAGCGCGCCCACCGGCCGGCAGCGGATCACCGCGCCCGCCACCACCGGCACCGGTGCGATGACGAGCACGTCGATCGGATCGCCGTCGAGCGACAGCGTGTGCGGAATGAACCCATAGTTTCCGGGATAGTACATCGCCGTGTGCAAGAACCGGTCGACGAACAGTGTCCCCGACGCCTTGTCCATCTCGTACTTCACCGGCACCCCGCCGAACGGAATCTCGATCAGCGCATGCAAATCCTTCGGCGGGTTGCGCCCCGGCGTGATTTTCGAAAGGTCCATGAGATGCGCTCCATTGTTCGCTTCACTCCGACTTGCTTGGCCTCGTCAGAGCGCCGAGAAAGTCGTCGACGATTTGGTCGAATTCCTTTGGGTGCCACCAAAAATAGAGGCCAAACCAAAATATGAGGCCAAGCACGAACACAAGCAGAGCCCGCAACGAGTCCTGCATTTGTTGTCGAAACTTCGGGTGCCGCCGGACATACCAAGCGACAGCTATCACGGTCAGAATCTGGAGAGCGAAAACGGCCAACAGCGTGGGGGACGGCACAACTGGCTCCAGGTGCGATTAGCGTCCAATGTCGCATGCCACCGGCGGGCAAGTCGTCGACCACTGACGTGTAGGCGACCAAGTCGCCCACCCCGCGTCAAAGTCGCGCAAATCCGCCATGTTGCGCCGCACTGGGGCCCATGGTAGACCCCGGCCGCGGCGTCGCCGGGGGTGGATTTCGCGCCCGCCCCAAACGCAAAAACTGTCGCAAATTCAATGGCTTAAGCCTCGCCCACTTCGGGCGTCCGAAGGCTTGGGCAGACATTCGTTTTGGAGCCTCATCGTGGCAAGCGAAAACGTTTCCGTTGCGGGTCTGGCGGGCCGGTATGCGACCGCTTTGTTCGAACTCGCGACGGAGGCGAAAGCGCTCGACGCGATCGCGTCCGATCTGTCGCGCCTGAAAGCGCTCGTCGACGGCAGCGCGGACCTTGCCCGTCTCGTTCGCTCGCCCATCTTCTCGCGTGAGGAACAGGGCAGGGCGATGGGCGCGGTGCTCGCGCGGCTGAACGTGCACGCGCTCACGAAAAACTTCGTCGGCCTGCTCGCCGAAAAGCGCCGCCTGTTCGCGCTCACGGGAATCGTTGCGGCGTTCGACAAGCTCCTCGCCAATCAGCGCGGCGAGATGACGGCCGAAGTCACGAGCGCGCAAGCGCTCAAGCCCGAACAACGCACCGCCCTCGTGGGCACACTGAAAGACGCGATGAAGCGCGAGATGCGCTTGACCGAACGCGTCGACCCGACCCTTCTCGGCGGACTGATCGTCAAGGTCGGCTCGCGGCAAATCGACTCAACACTCAAATCGAAACTCGTGCGTCTCGAACGCGCGATGAGAGGCGCATAAAGAACATGGACATCCAAGCCGCAGAAATCTCCGCGATCCTCAAAGGTCAGATCAAGAACTTCGGCGCCGAAGCCGAAGTCAGCGAGATCGGCCAAGTGCTCTCCGTCGGCGACGGCATCGCGCGCATCCATGGCCTCGACAAGGTCCAGGCCGGCGAAATGGTCGAGTTCCCGGGCGGCATCAAGGGCATGGCCCTGAACCTGGAAAGTGACAACGTTGGCGTCGTTATTTTCGGTAACGACCGCGACATCAAGGA
>CAZXAQ010000203.1:0-1938 GCA_964638635.1 uncultured Flavobacteriaceae bacterium | reverse complement strand
CCGAACTTCCCTCTTTCAAAATGACAAGGCCTTGATCTCGCTTTCGTTTGTCGAGAGCGAGGGGTCGCTTACTGGGTACGATCCGGGTTGATGGCGAGGAGTTCGAAGGCGCGGCTCTGGATCGGGGTTGGCCTGGTGTGGAGGGTGAGGACGTATTTCTCATTGACGGCGGTGGTCGCCTGGATCCTGCAATAGGTGGCGAGATCGGCGAGGAGGCTCTGGAAGCTGTGCACCGGCAGGCCGTCGTCGGTGCGGCCGGTTGTCTGCTTGCGCTTGGCGGCGTCGGAGCGCTCGGCTTTGGCGACGATACTGGCGCGCATCGCGGCGGCGGCCTCGTGATCGGTCTCGTCGTAGAGCATGGGGGCGAGCCTGGCGCGCATGTGATGCTCGACGTGATAGGCGAGCATGCACAGGAAGACGTGGGCGCGCACGCGCGGCGCCGTCCAGTGGAAGATTGGACGCAGATGGATGTCGACGGTCTTCAAGGAGCGGAACGCGCGCTCGACCTGGGCAAGACTTTTGTAGGCACCGACCGTCGCGGCGTTATCGAGCGCTTTCTTCGGCAAGCTGGTGCGCACGACATAAATTCCGTCCAGCGCCGCCTCGGCGGCGATCGCCGCGACCTTGCGATGGAACGCGAAGCTCGCCTCGCCGATGACAAGGTCGAAGTGCTTGGCCATTTTGCGCCGGTTGACGACGGCGCCGACCTTGAGGGCAATCGCAGCCTCGCCGCGCAGCGGTTTGCGGGCGCGCCGAACCGCCGCGGCGATGACGGCGAGGTCCTTTTCGGTCGCGGCCAGCAGGTCCTCGCGCTTGCGGGCGCGCTCGCGGGCGAGATCAGGATTGCGGCAGACGATGAGCCGCTCGCCCGGATATTCGGGCGACGTGATGGCTGCCATGTCGCGGTCGTCGAACAGCGACATCTGCAGGGCTCCGGCGTCCGCAAGCTCCCGGATCGCCGGCGCCCGCAACGCCGTGATCCAGTCGAGCCCCGCCGGGGCGATCTCGGCGTCGATGCGCGCCTGCGTAATCATTCCGCGGTCGCCGACCAGCACCACATGATCAAGCGCGAAGCGCTTCTTGACCTTGTCGATCTGCGCGGCGAGCGTGCGCGGATCGGCGGTGTTGCCCTCGAATACCTCGATCGCCACCGGGCAGCCGTCCGGCGCGCACAGCAGGCCGTAGACGATCTGTAGCTTGCCTTTCTTGCCGTCGCGGTTGTAGCCGCGCTGCGCCAGTTCGCAGCAGCGCCCCTCCACATAACTCGACGACACGTCGTAGAGGACCAACGTGCCGGCGCGCAGATGCTTGCGGGCGAGCGCCGTCTCGATCGCCTTCTGGCGCTCCCCGAGCCAGTCGAGCGCCACATAGAGTTCGTCCTCGTCGACCGGCCCCAGACCGAGCACCTCGCCGAGGCTGGAAGCCGCGGTGAGCGGGTCGAGCATGCGGGCGGTGGCGAGCTTGGAGGCCGGCGCAATCAGCCGCGCCACGATCATCGCGATGACGAGGTCACGACAATGGTTGCCAGCCGGCCCGAGCAAACGATCAAGAGCGATGTCGCGCAGCGTGCCGAGCACGGCCGCCACATGGCCGTGCGGCAACGCGCGGCGCACCACGATGGTCTCCTGACCGGCCGGCGCGACTTTCCCGCCCTTGAGCAGCGTGCGCAGCCCTTCGACGATCTCGGTCGGCCAATCGGATAGGTTGGCGATCGTGCGCTTCTTGATCTTGCCGCCGTCCCGATAGCTCTCTCGCAGTAGGATAGCGGGCGGTGAGTTCCGGTTGGGAACGGATTCGATATACATGGCGCAACAATGCCATGACTCGCGCCGCTGGGCAATGAAACATTCATTATTTACATGGCTACTTTTCTGCGATCGTCTTCCGGAAACTCCGCGTTTTTCAATCGCTTATCGATTTTCAAAGTGGGAAGTTCGG
>CAZXAQ010000202.1:0-1998 GCA_964638635.1 uncultured Flavobacteriaceae bacterium | reverse complement strand
CCCCTTCATGCGTTTTCCCCATTCCGCGTCATAGTCCTTGCCGCCCCGCATGGAGCGGATCAGCGACATCACATGCCCCGCGCGCCCCGGCTGGTTCGCCTCCAGCCACTCCCGGAACAAGTCTTTGATCTCAAGCGGCAACCGCAAAACCACATACCCCGCGTGCCGCGCCCCCGCCTCATACCCGCGCTCCAAGATCGCCTCCATCTCATGATCGTTCAGCGCCGGAATCATCGGCGCGGTCATCACCGACGTCGGCACGCCGGCCGCGTTCAGTTCGCGGATCGCCTCCAACCGCCGCTCCGGCGTCGGCGCACGCGGCTCCATCGTGCGCGCCAGCTCGCGATCGAGCGTCGTCACCGAAACCGCAACGCGCGCGAGATTGTCCTTCGCCATCTCCGCCAAGATATCGATGTCGCGCAACACGCGGTTCGACTTCGTGACAATCCCGACCGGGTGCCGGAAATCGCGCAGCACCTTCAACACGTCGCGCGTGACCTGATATTTCTCGTCGATCGGCTGATAGGGATCGGTATTCGTGCCGAGCGCCATCGAACGCACCTGATAGCCGGGCTTGCGCAACTCCTGTGCCAACAGCTGCGCCGCCTTCGGCTTCGCGAACAACCGGCTCTCGAAATCCTGCCCCGGCGAGAGGCCCAAATACGCATGCGTCGGCCGCGCGAAACAGTACACGCACCCATGCTCGCACCCGCGGTAGGGATTGATCGACCGATCGAACGGGATATCGGGCGATGAGTTACGCGCGATAATCGTGCGCGTCGCATCGATCGCGACGGTCGTCTTCAACTTCGGCGCATCGCCCTCAAGCGTCCCCCAACCGTCGTCCAAGAGCACGCGGTGTTCGCGCTCGAACCGCCCGCTCAAATTCGACTGCGTCCCGCGCCCCTTCACGCCCGCAGGGTGCGCCGCGAACTCGTCGTCGCCGGCCGGCCGCGGCCCGTATCCCACGATGTTTTTCGCCATCGGGGCAGCATATCAGATAGTGAGAACAAAACAAGAACTATCCTGCATCGTCGCAGTTGCCGAGACCACCTGCAGGCTCCGCCGCGACCAGCCCAAACACAAACCCGCCCGCCGCCCCCGCCACCGCGAACAGCGCGACAAGTGCAACAATCCAGCCCAGCATTGGCATCAACACCTCAGGTGCGTCGGGCGAGCCTTGCCCTCGCGTCATGAGCTGGAATATCTCGCTTACGGCCAAGCCGGCCAAGACGAAGGCATAGATGCTGACCATCAGCGCACCACCCCAAGCACCCGTTCGCGTCCCGGCCGCCACATAAGGCCAAACGCGCGGCGACGACGACGTGAGCAAGGCAGGGAGCAACGCAAAAAAACCGACGACCGGCGCTGCACCAAACAACATCCGGATTGCCATATCGACCGGGGTGTACGACGTGGCCCAAAGCGGCGCCAACAGCACCGCGGTCGCCGCAACAACACTTAAGGGGTAACCCACAAACCAAACGAGGCAGCCGCGCAAGAAGTCGCGCATCTTGATCTCCGTCGAGAGCGCCGCCGAACTCTGAATATGGGAGCGCGCGAAAATTTTCGTGAGGTGGCGCCTTGCCGCTGGGCAAACCTGCCGCGCCGGTCAATGATCGCGCCAATGGCTATTGAAATCCGCAAAGCTGTTGCCGCCGATGTCGCGGAGGTGGCCGAGGTCTTCATCGCGTCGCAAACCGACGCGCTGCCGTTCCTCGCGCGTCTTCACACGCCGCAAGAAACGCGCGGCTTCATCGCGAACCAAGTCTTCCCCTTAAGCGACATGTGGGTCGCCGAAGAGAGCGGCCGCATCGTCGGCATGATGGCGCTCGTCGGCCAGCACATCGACCACCTCTATTTGCTGCCCGGCCACTACCGCCGCGGCATCGGCACGCTACTCCTGAACAAGGCAAAGCAACTAAGCCCGCAAAAACTCACGCTCTACGCCTTCGCCGTGAACACCCGCGCCCGCGCCTTCTACGAACACCACGGCTT
>CAZXAQ010000201.1:0-2129 GCA_964638635.1 uncultured Flavobacteriaceae bacterium | reverse complement strand
AGTTCGGCAAGGCCGGTGTCGTCGTGGTTGCGCGCTATCAAGGCATGACCGTGGCCGACATGTCGAAGCTACGGTCGCAGATGCGGGCGGCGGGAGCATCCTTCAAGATCTCCAAAAACCGTCTCGCAAAGCGTGCTGCGGAAGGCACGATGGCAAAGCCGATGCAGGACCTCCTCAAGGGTCCGACCGGCATCGCCATCTCGACCGATCCGATTGCCGCGCCGAAAGCTGCCTTCGAATACGCCAAGACGAACAACAAGTTCGTCATCCTTGGCGGCGTCGTCGGCAACCAGTTCCTGGACGCGAAAGGTGTCGAAGCGTTGGCTTCGCTCCCCTCGCTCAACGAACTGCGCGCGCGTCTTGCAGGCATGCTGAAACAGCCGGCGACGAAGGTCGCCAGCATTCTGCAGGCACCGGCCGGGCAGCTTGCCCGCGTGGTCGGCGCTTACGCCAAGAAGGGCGCATAAGACTCACTGACGAATGTCTCAAGATTGAAAGCATCAAAGGAACGCATACATGTCCAAACTCGAAAAAATCGTTGAAGAACTCTCGACGTTGACCGTCATGGAGGCGGCCGAACTCTCCAAGCTTCTCGAAGAGAAGTGGGGCGTCTCGGCGGCGGCGCCGGTCGCGGTTGCCGCGGCTGCGGCCGGTCCGGCGGCGCCGGCGGCTGAAGCGAAGACGGAGTTCTCCGTCGTCCTCGAATCCGCGGGCGACAAGAAGATCAACGTCATCAAGGTCGTTCGCGAACTGACGGGCCTCGGCCTGAAGGAAGCCAAGGACCTCGTCGAAGGCGCGCCGAAGGAAGTCAAGGCCGACGTGCCGAAGGCGACCGCCGAAGACTGGAAGAAGAAGCTGGAAGGCGAAGGCGCGAAGGTCGCGCTGAAGTAATACGCGGGGGTGTTGGAACCCGCGAGAACATTGTGACTTTTCACCGTCCGAGGGGCAATCCCCGCGGGCGGTGAGACCGTTTTATCGCCCCGCGATGCTCTCACGCGGGTAGGCGAGCTGAGAAGAGAGCGCGAAGACGAGACGGGATTTAAGGATCGATCATGGCGTTGTCGTTCACGGACCGCAAACGGGTACGAAAGACTTTCGGACGTATTGCCGAAGTCGCGCAGTTGCCGAACCTCATCGAGGTGCAGCGCGAGTCATACGCGCAGTTCCTGCAGATGTATGTGAAGCACGACAAGCGGGAAGTTTCGGGCCTTGAAGCGGTGTTCCGCTCGGTGTTTCCGATCACCGACTTCGCCGAAACCTCGCGTCTCGAATACGTGCACTACGAATTCGAGGAGCCGAAATACGACGTCGACGAATGCCGTCAACGCGGCATGACGTTTGCGGCGCCGCTCAAGGTGAAGCTCCGCCTCATCGTGTTCGAGGTCGACCAGGAAACCCAGGCAAAGTCCGTCAAGGACATCAAAGAACAAGACGTCTACATGGGCGACATGCCGCTCATGACCGAACTCGGCACGTTCATCGTGAACGGCACCGAGCGCGTGATCGTCAGCCAAATGCACCGCTCGCCGGGCGTCTTCTTCGACCACGACAAGGGCAAGACCCATTCGTCGGGCAAGCTGCTGTTCGGCGCCCGCGTGATCCCCTATCGCGGCTCGTGGCTCGACTTCGAGTTCGACGCGAAGGACATCATCCACGTCCGCATCGACCGCCGCCGCAAGCTGCCGGCGACGACGCTGCTCTATGCGCTCGGCCTCACGGGCGAAGAGATTCTGGGCCAGTTCTACCGCACGGTCATGTTCAAGCAGGTGAAAGACGGTTGGACCACGCCGTTCGACGCCGAGCGCATGCGCAGCCTAAAGCCGGCCCACGACCTGAAGAACGCCAAGACCGGCGACGTCGTGATCGAGGCCGGCCGCAAACTGACTCCGCGCGGCGCGCGCAAGCTCGCCGAAGAAGGTCTGAAGCAGTTGCTCGTCCCGAACGAGGAACTGTACGGCCGCTATCTGGCGCTCGACATGGTCAACGGCGAAACCGGCGAGATCTACGCCGAAGCCGGCGAAGAAGTGACCGACAAGATGCTCGAAGAGCTCGACGACGCGGGCTTCGACGAGATCGCGCTGCTCGACATCGACCACGTCAACACGGGCAGCTTCATCCGCAACACGCTC
>CAZXAQ010000200.1:0-2183 GCA_964638635.1 uncultured Flavobacteriaceae bacterium | reverse complement strand
GCGGCGCCAGACGGAGCCCATTTCGAGACCGATGTAACCTGCGCCGATCACGAGCATACGCTTCGGCACCGTGGCGAGCGTCAGGGCGCCGGTCGAGGAGACGACGTCTTTCTCGTTCACGGTGACGCCGGGGAGCGGCGTTGGCTCGGAGCCTGTGGCGATGGCGATCGCCTTTGCGGAGACGGTGCGGGTGGTGCCGTCATTGCCCCTGATTTCGACGCGATTGCCGCCTGTGAGCGCGCCGGTGCCGTAGACGTGCTCGACCTTGTTCTTCTTGAACAGGAACTCGACGCCCTTGGTCAGGCCGTCAACGGTCTTGTCTTTGTGCGCCATCATGGCGGCGAGGTCGAAGCTGACGCCGTTCGTTTTGATGCCAAGCGACGGGAAATGATCCTTCGTTTCCTCGTAGAGTTCGGAGACGCGGAGCAGCGCTTTCGACGGAATGCAGCCGATATTCAGGCAGGTGCCGCCAAGCTTGCCGCGTTTTTCGACGCAGAGCGTGCGTTGGCCGAGCTGGCCCAAGCGGATCGCGGCGTTGTAGCCGCCGGGGCCGCCGCCGATGACGACGGCGTCGTAGGTGTCGGTCATTTCAGACCTCCAGCACGAGGCGCTCGGGCGCTTCCAGGCACTCCTTCACGCGCACGAGGAACGTCACCGCTTCTTTGCCGTCCACCAGGCGGTGGTCGTAGGAGAGGGCGATGTACATCATCGGGCGGATTTCGACTTTGCCGTCGATCGCGACCGGGCGTTGTTCGATCTTGTGCATGCCGAGGATGCCCGATTGGGGCACGTTCAGGATCGGTGTGGACATGAGGCTGCCGTAGACGCCGCCGTTCGAGATCGTGAACGTGCCGCCTTGCAGCTCCTCCAGCTTCAGCTTGTTGTCGCGGGCGCGCAGGCCGAAATCGTTGATGCGCTTTTCGATCTCCGCGAACGTCAGTTCGTCGGCGCCGCGCAGCACGGGCACGACCAGGCCGCGTTCGGTGCCGACGGCGACGCCGATGTCGTAGTAGTTCTTGTAGACGATGTCGTCGCCTTCGATCTCGCCGTTGACGGACGGGATTTCCTTTAGCGCGATGATGCAGGCTTTGACGAAGAAGCTCATGAAGCCGAGACGCACGCCGTAGCGCTTCTCGAACGTGTCCTTGTGGGCGGCGCGCAGATGCATGACGCCCGACATGTCGACTTCGTTGAAGGTCGTGAGTTGGGCGGCGGTGTTTTGCGCTTCCTTGAGGCGCAGCGCGATCGTGCGGCGCAGGCGCGACATCGGCACGCGCTCTTCGCGCGCGGCCTGCGAACGCGGACCGGCTGGGGGCATGTACATCGGACGTGGTTCGCTGGCGCGGGCTTCGATGGCGGAGAGGACATCGCCTTTCATCACGCGGCCGTCGCGGCCGGAGCCTGCGATCGACGCGGGCGTGATGTTGGCTTCTTCTGCGAGTTTGCGCGCGGAAGGCGCGACGGGCGCTGCGGCGACGGGCGCGCGCGGCGGCTGAGGCGCAGGCTTTGGTGCCGCTGCCGGGATTGGTTGCGGCTTCGGCGGCGCGGACGCAGCCCCTGCCCCGCCCTCGTTCAGCGTGCCGAGCAGTCCGCCGACGGCGATCGTTGCGCCGGGCTGGACCTGGATATCGGCGAGCACGCCTGCGGCCGGCGCCGGGACTTCGACGGTGACCTTGTCGGTTTCGAGTTCCACCAGCGGTTCGTCGGCACGCACGGCGTCGCCCGGCTTCTTCAGCCATTTGGCGACGGTTGCCTCCGTCACGGATTCGCCAAGGCCAGGGACGCGGATTTCGAGGGTCATGCGGGGGCTCCTCTTAGGGCGCTAGCGCTTCGTCGAGGAGCGCTTTGAGTTCGGCTTGGTGGCGGCTGCCGAGGCCTGCCGCGGGTGAAGCGGAAGCCGGGCGGCCGACGTAGCGGGCGCGCGTCGTCTTCGCGCCAATGCGGTTTAGGACCCATTCGATGTGGGGTTCGATGAAGGTCCAGCCGCCCATGTTCTTCGGTTCTTCCTGCGCCCAGACGATGTCGGCTTTCAGGAAGCGGGCGAGTTCGGTGACCATCGAACGCGCGGGGTACGGGTAGAACTGCTCGACGCGGAGCAGATAGATGTCGTTCAGGCCGCGTTTTTCGCGCTCTTCGAAGATGTCGTAGTAGACCTTGCCGGAGCAGAGGATCACGCGGCGGAT
>CAZXAQ010000199.1:0-2254 GCA_964638635.1 uncultured Flavobacteriaceae bacterium | reverse complement strand
CACGGGGCCGAGATCAGCCAACGGCAAAGCAAAGGCGGCCGGAAATAGCTTCAAGCATGGCGCGTATAGCCGCGTGTCGATGATCATTGCGCGAGAGTTTCGGAACCTCGGGCAAAAAATCATGCTGGAAGGCTAGCGGACGTCCAACAGGAACTTATGCTGTTCTGTGCCTAGGTCCACGGTCAGCGCGATGGTGCTGCCCTTTGCCATAGAGTCATCCAATACCACGCCGCCCCCCGCAAACTTTCCGGGTAGTACGGTGGTTCTACGAAGCAGGGATGCGGTCCCCGCCAATTGAGCATCCGTAGCCGCCGCAATGGCCGTCATCTGCGCCTGACTTGACGCATTAATGCTTGCTTGCGCAGCGGCGGTTGCCGCCGGATCGTATGTAGTCGTCACGCCGCTGTAAGTGCCATAGGCAGATCCGCCCGTCCCATACGCATACGCGCTTCCAGACGTGTAGCTCGTAGACGCTGCAGCGGCGTTGTAGGACTTAGCCGCGGCATCCAGCCCGGTAGCGATTGCGGCCCACATCGCATCACGTTTGATTTTTGCTTCGACCTGTTCGGCGGAGTAAACCGTCAATTCGCGGCCGTCGTCAGTGGCCGTAATGTTGGCCGTCGTAAAGTCAATTGGTTCGGCGGTTCCATTCGAGACTCCCACAAATACTGTAGGTGCAATCTCGGAGTCGAACTGCGGCGTCAACACTCGGACAACCACAGTATTTGTCTTTGTGGACTCCAATATCGCTTGCCCATTCTCATAGATGGGCGTGGCGCTGTTTGCGGGGGAAGCTTGCAAGAGGCGTGGATTGGTGCACGCAGTAATGCTCAGCGCGGCAGCAACTACAAGAAACTGAATGAGGGTTTTCATGGCTCGTCTTCCTGGATATTTGCTTTGTTCGAGCGGGATAGGACGAACAGCCAAATGATACGTGATTCCAAACGAGACCCGTGGCGGTTGCGCTGCAATGTGAACGAATCCTCAGGATGTCGTTATGTGCCACGTGGGGCACACATTGGGCGTGCCCCTTTCCTCAATCCATCAACGGCACCAGTAGCACTCCTGAGCGCAAGATTTGCTTCGACAAAGGGCGGGACACGCGCCGCTACCTTCAAGCGACATGAAATTCCAAACACGGGGAAGGCCGGAAGGCGAATCAACTCCGGGCAGCGCCAATGCGCCAGCAAGTGACCCTATGTTGACCCTGAAGAAACTTGAGCGCCATCTTGCGTTCTAGCTTCCATCTAACCTGTTGATTAGATTGGTCGGGGTGACAGGATTTGAACCTGCGACACCTACGTCCCGAACGTAGTGCTCTACCAGGCTGAGCTACACCCCGAAGCAGCGAGCCGCGCAGTCTACTGAACCGCGCGGCCGCATTCAAACGGCGTTATCCACGGGTCGGCCTGTCGCGCGCAAGCCACGCCTGGGCGCCCGTCGAATACGCGTCTCCAGCTCGCATATTGCGTCCGCGCCACGCCGGCGAGACACTCCTCGCGCACTCGCTATTCCGAACGGAATAGAAGGGAGAGGCCATGCGCATTTTCTGGATCGCGGCATCCGCGGTTGTCTTTGCCCCGGGTGTCCTCCTGGCCCAGGGCCGAACCGGTGACGCCGACGAGGACACGTTGAGCGAGGTCGTCGTGACCGGCACGCGCGTGCAGGAGCGTTCCCGGCTCGACACGCTCGCACCCGTCGACGTGGTATCGAGCAAGGCGCTCACCTCGCAAGGTTCGACGGAGCTCGCGCAGGCGCTGTCGGTCGCCGCGCCGTCTCTCAATTTCCCGCGGCCCTCCATCACCGACGGCACCGATCATGTTCGCCCGGCCGCCCTGCGCGGCCTTGCGCCCGACCAGACGCTGGTGCTCGTCAATTCCAAGCGCCGCCATCCGTCCGCGCTCGTCAACGTGAACGGTTCGATCGGCCGCGGCTCCTCCGCCGTCGACCTCAACGCGATTCCGCTCGCCGCGATCGAGCGCGTCGAGGTGCTGCGCGACGGTGCCTCGGCGCAGTACGGCTCCGACGCCATCGCCGGGGTCATCAACCTGCAGTTGCGCCGCGCGAGTTCGGGGGGCGGCGCGTCGGTCACTCTTGGCCAGTACGACACCGACGTGGATACCGCGCGCGGCTCGCGCTCCGCGAGCGACGGCGGTACGGTGACCGCCTCGGTGTGGGCCGGGCTGCCGCTGGGCGCGGACGGCTTCCTGACGCTCACTGGCGAGTATCGCGACCGCGATCCAACGAGCCGCGG
>CAZXAQ010000198.1:0-2365 GCA_964638635.1 uncultured Flavobacteriaceae bacterium | reverse complement strand
GCCGCGCAGGTTTCCACTTCCGCGCTTGCCGCACGTCGATCACGACAGGGATGAGAATCGAAAACACGAGCGCACCCAGGATGAACCCGCCGAACTCCGCCACTACGTTCAGAAAGAACTCGCTGCTCAGGCCAAACGGGCCGTTCGGGTCGAGCAAATATTTCGTGATCTCGTCCATGACGTCCCCCAACGCCCGTCCGGCCTATCCAGGAATTAATGGCCGGCCGCCCCAATCATGCTATTCTGGCCCGGATCGAACGCTGCGCGCCAGGCGCCATTTTTCTTCATTTTGCCACAAACGCCCCCTACAGGCTTCGACCCATGCTTAAAACCCTCCGCCTCCTTGCCGCTTTTGCGGCGTTTTTCGTGACCGGCCTCGCGGCGCAGGCCGCGCCCTTGAAGCCGCAAGATGTCACCGATTTGAGCAAGATCTCGGCCTACCTGAACGCGATCACCTCGCTGCAGGCGAGCTTCGTGCAGGTCGGCCCGAACGGCGAACTCGACCAGGGCACGATCTACGCGCGCAAGCCCGGCCGTCTGCGCTTCGAATACGCGCCGCCGAGCCCCTATCTGATCGTCTCCGACGGCGCCACGATCGCGGTCGCGAACCAGAAGCTGCGCACCGTCGACCGCTATCCGCTGATCGACAATCCCTTGAACCTGATCCTGCGCGAGAACGTCGACCTGACGCGCGACAGCCGCATCACCGCGGTCGAACGCCAAGCCGGAACGCTGCGCGTCACGGCGACCGAAAAGTCGGGACCGGTGAAAGGCCAAGTAACCCTAATTTTTGCGTATCCCGCGACCGAGCTTCGCCAGTGGATCATCACCGACGCGCAAGGGTTGCAAACCATGATCGCGCTGAAAAACATGAAGACCGAGGTCGCCCTTGGCCCCGAACTCTTCATTTTGCGCGACGTGGACAAATTCGGCCGCCGCACCGAATAAGGCTTATTTCCGCGTTCACCTTGTCCCCGTTTGCGGGCCGGGCTAGGCCATTGGGCGTATGCCCCGCAAGAAGCCCATCGTCGGAATCCCATGCGACCACCGCATGATCGGACCGCACCCGTTCCATGCCGTCGGCGAGAAGTACATCGTCGCCGTCCGTGATGGCGCGCGTGCGCTGCCGCTGCTCGTTCCCGTCCTCGAAACGCCGATCGACATCGAAGAAATCTTAGACACCGTCGACGGCATCCTGCTCACCGGCTCACCCTCGAACGTCGCGCCAAAGCGCTACGGCGGCACGCCCCCGCGCGAAGGCGTCACACAGGACGAGCGCCGCGACGCCACCACGCTGCCCCTGATCCGCGCGATCGTCGAGCACGGCACGCCGCTGCTCGCCGTCTGCCGCGGCTTCCAGGAGCTGAATGTCGCCTTCGGCGGCACGCTGCATCAGCACGTCGAAGAAGTCCCAGGCCGCATGGACCACCGCGAAGACAAGACCGCGCCGCTCGACGTGCAATACGCACCCGTCCACGACCTGACGCTCTCCGGCACATTCGAACGCATCGCGGGAATGCGCACCATCAAGGTGAACTCGCTGCACGGCCAAGGCATCGACCGCTTGGGCGCAGGCCTCGTCGCCGAAGCGACCGCCCCCGACGGCCAGATTGAAGGCGTGCGCGTCAAAGACGCCAAGGCCTTCGCGCTTGGCGTTCAATGGCACCCCGAGTGGCGTTTCTGGGAAAACGACTTCTCGAAAGCCCTGTTCGCAGCCTTTGGGGAGGCCATGCGATGAGCAACGTCCAACTGAAGGAATGGCTGAAAGAGCGCCGCATCACCGAGATCGAGCTGCTCGTGCCCGACATGGCGGGCATCGCGCGCGGCAAGATTTTTCCGACAAACAAGTTCCTGTCGGGCCTCGACAACGACACACTGCGTCTGCCGGAGAGCATTTTCGGTCAGATGGTGACCGGCGCCGACTCCGACACCGAAAATCTGACCTACCAAGCCCCGGATATGATCCTGGTGCCCGACCCGGACACGATCTGCGTCGTGCCCTGGTACAAGGAACCGACCGCGCAGGTCGTCTGCGATTGCGTGAAGCGCGACGGCAAGCCGAACCAGGTCGCTCCACGTCAAATCCTGAAAAACATCCTCGCGAAATACGAGGCCAAGGGCTGGCGCCCGGTTGTGGCGCCCGAACTCGAGTTCTTCCTCGCGCAAAAGAACATCGATCCCGACTATCCTTTGCTGCCGCCCGCGGGCAAATCCGGCCGCCCGCAAACCGGCCGCCAAGCCTACTCGATCGACGCGGTGAACGAGTTCGATCCGCTGTTCGAAGACGTCTACGACTATTGCGAAGCGCAGGAGATCGGCATCGACAGCCTGATCCACGAAGACGGCGTCGCCCAGGTCGAGATCA
>CAZXAQ010000197.1:0-2368 GCA_964638635.1 uncultured Flavobacteriaceae bacterium | reverse complement strand
CCTCAAACCCGCCTTGGGAATCCCTTCGATTCTCAAAAACCGCAAACCGCTCTAGTCGCGCAAGCTCTTCAATGTCCTTCATGTTCGGAAGCGAAGCTGCCAATTGAGACAATGGCAGCCGGATAAGCTGAAAGCGCGCCCTTTCGGGCGCGCCATCGTCTCATCGTGTCATCGTGTGAGACTTCTTCTCTTCCCCCTACTCCGCGGCTTCCATGCGGAGTTGGTTGGAGTATTTGCCGAACTCGAGCCGGGCGATTGTGCGGTTGTGCACTTCGTCCGGGCCGTCGGCGAGGCGTAGGGTGCGCTGGCCGGCGTAGAGGCGGGCCATGCCGCTGTCGGTCGTGACGCCGGCGCCGCCCCAGGCTTGGATCGCGTCGTCGATCACCTTCAGCGCCATGCGCGGGGCTGCGACTTTGATCATCGCGATTTCCGTGCGGGCGACTTTGTTGCCGACCTTGTCCATCATGTCGGCGGCCTTCAGCGTGAGCAGGCGGCACATGTCGATGTTGATGCGGGCCTCCGCAACGCGCTGCTCCCACACCGAGTGTTCGGAGATGCGTTTGCCGAACGCTTCGCGCGTCATCAGGCGCTTGCACATCGATTCCAATGCGCGTTCAGCGGAACCGATCGTGCGCATGCAGTGATGGATGCGGCCCGGGCCTAAGCGCCCTTGCGCGATTTCGAAACCGCGGCCTTCGCCCAGGATGATGTTCTCAACCGGGACTTTCACGTTCTCAAACAGAATTTCGGCGTGGCCGTGCGGGGCGTCGTCATAGCCGAAGACCGGGAGCATGCGCAGCACCTTCACGCCCGGCGCATCCATCGGCACAAGCACTTGGCTTTGCTGGCGGTACTTGTCGGCGTTCGGGTCGGTCTTGCCCATCACGATCATGATCTTGCAGCGCGGATCGCCCACGCCTGACGACCACCATTTGCGGCCGTTGATGACATAGTTGTCGCCTTGGCGCTCGATGCGCGTGCGGATGTTCGAGGCGTCGGAGGAGGCGACCTCCGGCTCGGTCATGATGAAGGCCGAGCGGATTTCACCGTCGAGCAGCGGCTTCATCCACTTCTTCTGCTGCCACTCGTTGCCGTAGCGCTCCAGCACTTCCATGTTGCCGGTGTCGGGGGCGGAGCAGTTGAACACCTCCGAGCCGAAGCCGACGCGGCCCATCATTTCGGCGAGCGGGGCGTATTCGAGATTCGTGAGGCCCGCGCCGTGCGGGCTTTCGTTCAGGAACAGGTTCCAGAGGCCCTGCCCCTTCGCCTTCGCTTTCAGTTCTTCGACGACCGGGACGACGATCCACGGGTTGCCCTTCGTGCGGGCCTCGGCCATCTGGTCGTTGTAGGTTTTCTCGGCGGGATAGACGTAGCGATCCATGAAGTCGCCGACGCGCTTCATCCATTCCTTCTGCCGGGGCGTGTAATCGAAGTCCATGTGGTCCTCCTAATCCAATGACGAATGGCGGGGACCTTAGCGGGCTCACCGCCGCGCCTCTAGGGGCTAGATCAACGCCGGGCGCGGAAAAAGGCGCGGAGAAGCTCGCCCGCCTTGGCCTCAGTGTCGCCTTCCATGCGCGCAACGTCGGGGCGGTGATGGCAGGTGGGTTGCTCGAAGAATTTGGGGCCGTGGGCGACGGCGCCGCCTTTGGGGTCGGCGGCGGCATAGACGAGGCGCTTCAGCCGCGCGAACGAGATCGCGCCCGCGCACATCGCGCAGGGTTCGAGTGTCACGTAGAGCGTCGCGCCGACGAGGCGTTCGTTGCCGAGACGCTTGGCGGCGGAGCGAATGACCAACATCTCGGCATGCGCGGTTGGGTCCTTCGTTTCGACGATCATGTTGCCGGCGGAGGCGAGCATCTCGCCGGGGTTCGCCCCGACGAGGACGGCGCCGACCGGCACCTCGCCGCGCGCGGCCGCGGCCTCAGCCTCGGCGAGGGCGACGTCCATCCAGCGATCGTCGGCTTGCGTCATCTTTTCCGTATGCCCTTCGCGCGCCTTTGGTACAACCCCGGCCATGAGCGACAAAGAGGCGGGCGACGGCGACCGGATCGCGAAAGTGTTGGCGCGGGCGGGCGTTTGTTCGCGGCGGGATGCGGAGCGGTTGATTGCGGAGGGGCGAGTGACCGTCGACGGCCACAAGCTTGCGACGCCCGCGTTCAAGGTTAAGCCGGGGGCGAAGATCACCGTCGACGGCAAGCCCGTGCGCGAGCCGGAGCGGGCGCGGCTCTTTCGCTATCACAAGCCCAAGGGGCTCGTGACCACGCATCGCGACGAGAAGGGGCGCGCGACGGTGTTCGAGAATTTGCCGGCGGGGATGCCCCGGGTGATTTCGATCGGGCGGCTCGACTACAATTCGGAAGGGTTG
>CAZXAQ010000196.1:0-2380 GCA_964638635.1 uncultured Flavobacteriaceae bacterium | reverse complement strand
AGCCGGGGATGCGGATGATCTCCATGCGGTCCATCAGCGGCTGCGGCATGCGCAGGCTGTTGGCCGTCGTTATGAACATGACGTCGGAGAGATCGAAGTCGACTTCGAGATAGTGATCCTGGAACGTCGCGTTCTGTTCCGGGTCCAACACCTCAAGCAGCGCCGACGACGGGTCGCCGCGCCAGTCGGCGCCGAGCTTGTCGATCTCGTCGAGCAGGAACAGTGGGTTCGCTGACTTCGCCTTCTTCATGCCCTGAATGACTTTGCCGGGCATCGAGCCGATGTAGGTACGGCGGTGACCGCGGATTTCGGCTTCGTCACGCACGCCGCCAAGCGACATGCGCACGAACTCGCGCCCCGTCGCCTTCGCGATCGACTTGCCAAGCGAGGTTTTGCCGACGCCGGGCGGGCCGACGAGGCAGAGGATCGGCCCGCGGAGTTTGCCCGCACGCTGCTGGACCGCAAGGTATTCAAGGATGCGCTCCTTGACCTTCTCGAGCCCATAGTGGTCGTCGTCGAGGACCTTTTCGGCCTCGTCCATGTCCTTCTTGACCTTGCTCTTCTTGCCCCAGGGGAGCGAGAGGATCCAATCGAGGTAATTGCGGACGACGGTCGCTTCGGCCGACATCGGCGACATTTGGCGGAGCTTGCGGAGCTCGGCCATCGCCTTGTCGTTCGCTTCTTTCGACAGCTTCGTCTTCTTGATGCGGTCTTCGAGTTCGCCGAGTTCGTCGCGTTGTTCTTCGCCCTCGCCCAGCTCTTTCTGAATCGCCTTCAGCTGCTCGTTCAAATAGTACTCGCGCTGCGTCTTCTCCATTTGACGCTTCACGCGCGTGCGAATCTTGCGCTCGACCTGAAGGACGGACATTTCGCCCTCCATGAAGCCGAACACTTTCTCCAGACGTTCGGCGACGCTGGTCGTTTCCAACAGCGCCTGCTTGTCGGCGATCTTGACCGTAATGTGCGAGGCGATCACGTCGGCGAGCTTCGACGGGTCGGTGATCTGCTGAACTTCGGACTGCGACTCCGGCGGGATCTTGCGGTTCAGCTTGATATAGGCCTCGAACTGCGAGGCGGCGGAGCGGGCAACGCCTTCGACTTCGCGCGGGTCCTTCAGATCGTCGGGCAGGAGTTCCGCTTCGACCTGGAAGAAATTCGCGTTCGGGACGAAGCGGCGGATGCGGGCGCGCTGCTTGCCTTCGACGAGCACGCGCACGGTTTGATCCGGCAGCTTCAGAAGCTGCACGACGGAGGCCAGCGTGCCGACCGTGTAGATGTCGTCTTCGGCCGGCTCGTCCTGCGCCGGGTTCTTTTGCGTGACGAGCAGAATTTGCTTTTCCTCGAGACCGACGTCTTCGAGCGCACGGACCGATTTCTCGCGACCAACGAACAGCGGAACGATCTTGTGCGGGAAAACGACGATGTCGCGCAGCGGCAGAACGGGATACACGCCCACCGTCTTCACGCCTTCATCGTCTGCGGTTTTCATGTGAACCTGCCTTTCAGTAGCTTCGGCGGGGCTTCGGCGAGCGATATGAACTGCCCGACTCTGCGAACGCCACAATTCTTAACGAGCGAATGAAGTGGAGGCGAGATACCCTCCCTTCAAGGGGCCTGTAAAATGCGCGAGGCGGGGCCTTGACGACCGTTACGGTTTAGGACGCCGCCGAAGCTTCTCCACGCTTGTCCGCGTAGATCAGCAGTGGACGCGCCCGGCCTTCGGCAACTTCACCATTGATGACGACTTCGGTCACGCCGCGCATGCCCGGCAAATCATACATGGTGTCGAGCAAGATGTTTTCCATGATCGAACGCAAACCGCGGGCACCCGTCTTGCGGGCAATCGCCTTGCGCGAGATCGCCTTCAACGCGTCGTCCGAGAACGTAAGGGAAAGACCTTCCATCTCGAACAAGCGCGCGTATTGCTTCACCAGCGCGTTCTTCGGCTTGGTCAAGATCGACATCAGCGCGTCGATGTCGAGATCTTCGAGGGTTGCGAGCACCGGCAAGCGGCCGACGAATTCGGGGATGAGACCGAACTTGAGCAGGTCTTCCGGTTCGATCTCGCGGAAGATCGCGCCGGTGCCGCGGTCGTCAGGCGATTGGACGTTCGCGCCGAAGCCGATCGACGAGCCCTTGCCGCGCGCCGAAATGATGCGCTCAAGCCCCGCGAACGCGCCGCCGCAGATGAAGAGGATGTTCGTCGTGTCGACCTGCAGGAATTCCTGCTGCGGATGTTTGCGGCCGCCTTGCGGCGGAACGCTCGCGACCGTGCCTTCCATAATTTTCAGCAGCGCCTGCTGCACACCCTCGCCCGACACGTCGCGCGTGATCGACGGGTTGTCGGACTTGCGGCTGATCTTGTCGACTTCGTCGATGT
>CAZXAQ010000195.1:0-2460 GCA_964638635.1 uncultured Flavobacteriaceae bacterium | reverse complement strand
CTCAACTACGGCATGGCGAACGAGCTGCAGATCGGCGGCGCGCCGCTTGCGATCACGATCTCGCACAGCGCGGACGGCGACTGGGTGTTCGACGCGGCCATGCCTTTGGCTGAGAAGCCCGCGAAGGCGGTGGCCGAGGCCGATGGGGTCAAGGTCGCGGAGACCTATGCGGGCCGCGCGGTGAAGCTCACGCATAAAGGGCCGTACAACACCATGAACGACACCTACGCGCGCATTCACGCCTACACGAAGGAAAAGGGCCTCACCGAGAAGCCGGTCGCGTGGGAAGAATACGTGGGCGATCCGAGCGAGACGGAAGACGCGGAGCTGCTGACCAACGTCTACGTCGCGGTCGAGTAGGCGGCTACGGCTTCTCGCAGGACTCGGCGCTCTTCTTGCCGGCGACGAGCAGGTTCGCGGCGTCGCCGTTCATCCAAAAGACGGTGGCGCCGTCGGAGTATTTTTGACCCTCCGCGGCGTCGACGCGCTTCAGCTGCAGTTCTTTGCTTTTGAAAGCGAGCGTCACGGCGCGGCCGTCGTCGCCTAAGGGCCGCACGATCACGCGGCCGCTGTCGTCGCAGTCGAACGTCGCGGGGCGCGTCTCCAGCATCGGCGGGCGGATCAGCGGCGACTGGATGTTCTCCGGCCGGTCTTGCGGGTCCGTGCAGGCGGCAAGGGCGGCAACGGTTGCGACGGCGACAGCTAAGCGCGACTGGGACAAGGGAGCCTCGTTCGGAGAGTGAGTTCGCGTTGGTAGCAGGCGCGGCGCTTCGGCGGCAAGGTCCCTAGAGGCCCGCGTCGCGGCGCACGGTGTCGAGCGCGATGCAGGTGGCGGCAGGTCCGCCCGCGCGGCCGGCGGCCAAAATCTCGGCCGCGATTTCGCCGGCCCGTTCGTCGGTGATCGTGCCGGTGCTGCGCGCCGCGCTCAAGGCGTCGGTCAGCGCGTTCACTTTGCGGGCGATGTCGCTCGAGGATTGACAGGCGGACGTGCCGGCGGCCGAGCCCTCGCACGCGACGAGGCCCAGAGACAGGCACAACACTGCTACGCACGCAAACTCGCGCTTCATCCAAACCACCCAGCCGCCCATGTTCTATTTTGTCCACAGGATGCCGGATTCCCTAAGGTTTGCCAACGGTGCATTCGGGCAGGGTGAGGGGCGCGGCACCTTTGAAAATTGCGGGTTTCCGCGAATCCGCCTACACGGGGGGCCCATTCCGGCATAGGCAAAACGCATGAGCGGCTCTTCCTCGCTGCCCCCAGGCTTCCTGTCCAAGGCCTTGGGGCGAATCAAACCCTCGCCCACGATCGCGGTCAGCCAGAAGGCCCGCGACCTCATCGCGGCGGGTCGCGACGTCATCGGGCTCGGCGCGGGCGAGCCCGACTTTCCGACGCCCGAGAACATCAAGAAGGCGGCGTTCCGCGCGATCGAGCGGGACGAGACGCGCTACACGGCGGTTGAGGGCATTCCCGAATTGCGGCGCGCGATCTGCGAGAAGTTCGAGCGCGAGAACGGGCTCGATTACAAGCCGTCGCAGACGCTGGTCGCGCCGGGCGGCAAGGCGATCATCTTCAACGCGTTTATGGCGACGCTGAACCCCGGCGACGAGGTGGTCATTCCGGCGCCCTATTGGGTGAGTTATCCCGACATCGTGCAGCTCACCGGCGCGACGCCGGTGATCGTCGAGGCGCGGGCCGAGAGCGGCTTTCGCATCACGCCGGAACAGCTCGCGAAAGCGATCACGCCCAAGACGAAGTGGGTGATGCTGAACGCGCCGTCGAATCCGACGGGGGCCGCGTATACCGCGGCACATCTGAAAGCGCTCGCCGCGGTGCTCGTCGATCACCCGCATGTGTGGGTGCTGACCGACGACATGTACGAGCACATTCTCTACGACGGTTTCACGTTCGCCACGATCGCGCAGGTGGAGCCGCGTTTGTATCCGCGCACGCTCACCATGAACGGCTGTTCGAAGGCCTATTCGATGACGGGTTGGCGCATCGGCTATTGCGGGGGGCCGGAGCCCCTGATCAAGGCGATGGCTGCGGTGCAGTCGCAGTCGACGACGATGGCGACCTCGATCAGCCAGTGGGCCGCGGTCGAGGCGCTGACAGGTACGCAGGATTTCATCAAGCCGCGGGCGCAAGCGTTCCAAAAGCGACGCGATCTGGTTGTCTCGATGCTGAACCAGGCAAAGGGCCTCAAGTGCCCGACCCCGGAAGGCGCGTTCTACGTCTATCCGTCGTGCGAAGGCACGATCGGCCGCCAAGCGCCGTCCGGCCGCACGATCAAGAACGACGAGGACTTCGCGGCCGAGCTGCTGGAGGCCGAGGGTGTCGCCGTTGTGCACGGCGCGGCGTTCGGGCTCTCGCCCCATTTCCGCATCTCCTACGCAACGTCGGAAGAGGTGCTGGAGAAGGCGTGCGAGCGCATCCAGCGGTTCTGCGCGAACTTGCGGTAG
>CAZXAQ010000194.1:0-2474 GCA_964638635.1 uncultured Flavobacteriaceae bacterium | reverse complement strand
AGCATCGGTCTCCAAAACCGAGGGTCGGGGGTTCGAGTCCCTCCGCCCCTGCCAAGTTTCGAAAGACGAAGAATACCGAAAGCAACGTGAATGAAGACGATGGCGGACGATACAAAGAACGAAAACAAGGCGGTTGAAGCGGAACGCCCGCGCCAGGGGATTTTCTCCTGGATCGCGAACGCGCCTTCGTTCTTTGCCGAAGTGCGTCAAGAGGCGAACAAGGTCACGTGGCCGACCTGGGCCGAAACCCGGACCACAACGATCGCTGTGTTCATCATGATTGGTCTCGCGGTGATCTTCTTCGCGGCCGTCGACTGGATCTTGAGCACGGTCGTGCGTCTCGTTCTGAACGCGGTGTAACGGCCATGGCGACGACGCAAACAGAAACGCCGCTGCGCTGGTACATCGTCCAGGCCTACTCGAATTTCGAGAAGAAGGTCGCGGAGGAACTGAAGAAGCAGGCGCAGCAGCACGGCCTCGCCGACAAGTTCGAGGAAATCCTCGTGCCGACGGAAGAAGTCGTCGAAGTCCGCCGCGGCCACAAGGTCAACGCCGAACGCAAGTTCTTCCCGGGCTACGTGCTTGTGAAGGCGCGGCTGACGGACGAGGTCTATCACCTCGTGAAGAACACGCCGAAGGTGACGGGCTTCCTCGGCACCGGCAACAAACCGATCCCGGTCAGCCAGGCCGAGGTCGATCGTATTTTGAATCAGGTGAAGGAAGGCGTCGAACATCCAAAGCCCGCCGTCACCTTTGAAGTGGGCGAGCAAGTGCGCGTGGCGGACGGTCCGTTCGCGTCCTTCAACGGCATGATCGAAGAGGTCGACGAAGACCGCTCGCGGCTCAAAGTCGCTGTGTCGATTTTCGGCCGTGCAACGCCCGTGGAATTGGATTTCGGTCAGGTCGAAAAGCTCTGACCCGGAAGTTGCGGGAGGGAAGGGCAGGTGCCCGACCCGTTTGGACCGCTAAGCCATAGAAGAGGAGAAGTTTCGTGGCGAAGAAAGTGATGGGGCAGATCAAGCTCCAAGTTCCGGCGGGGGCTGCAAACCCGTCGCCGCCGATCGGGCCTGCGCTCGGTCAACGCGGTCTGAACATCATGGAGTTCTGCAAGACGTTCAATGCCCGGACCCAGGAGATGGAGAAGGGCATGCCGATCCCGGTGATCATTACGTATTACCAGGACAAATCGTTCTCGCTCGAGATGAAGACGCCCCCGGCGTCGTTCCTCTTGAAGAAGGCGGCGAAGATCGACGGCGGCTCGAAGAAGCCCGGGCTTGAGCTGAAGGGCTCGGTCACGCAGGCCGACGTCAAGAAGATCGCCGAGATGAAGATGAAAGACCTGAACGCGAACGACATTGAAGCCGCGATGAAGATCATCGCCGGTTCTGCCCGTTCGATGGGTCTTGAGGTGAAGGGGTAAGCGCCATGGCTGATGCGAAAAAGAAAAAGGCCCCGAAGGAAGGCAAGCGTTTGGCGGCAGCCCGCAACGGCGTCGATCCGCGCAAACAATATCCGCTCGCCGACGCGGTGAAGATGGTCAAGGAACGCGCGAAGGCGAAGTTCGACGAGACGATCGAAGTCGCGATGAATCTCGGCGTCGATCCGCGTCACGCGGATCAGATGGTGCGCGGCGTCGTGAACCTGCCGAACGGTACGGGCAAGAACCTGCGCGTTGCGGTGTTTGCGAAAGGCCCGAAGGCGGCGGAAGCGAAAGCGGCCGGTGCCGACATCGTGGGCGAGCAAGACCTGTTCGACGTCGTCAATGGCGGCAAGATCGACTTCGACCGTCTGATCGCGACGCCCGACATGATGGGCCTCGTCGGTCGCCTCGGTAAGGTGCTGGGTCCGCGCGGCCTGATGCCGAACCCGAAGGTCGGCACGGTGACGATGGACGTGACGAAGGCCGTGAAAGACGCCAAGGGCGGCGCGGTGGAGTTCCGCGCCGAGAAGGCGGGCATCATTCACGCCGGCGTCGGCAAGGCGAGCTTCAGCGAAACCGCGCTGATCGAGAACATCCGCGCTTTCTTCGACTCGGTCATGAAGGCGAAACCGGCGGCGGCGAAGGGCAACTATCTGAAGAAGATAGCGATCTCCTCGACGCAAGGTCCGGGCGTCACGATCGAGCCCTCGACGGTGATGGGCGCATAGGAGATTTGAGAATTCCGGCGGCAACGCCGGTGGACGGAAGCGAACGTCGCTTCCGCCTGTCCGAGACTGCAGGCGGCCTCGCAAGGGGCCTCAAACAAGGAAAGCCCGCATAGACAGGAGTTGAGTGCGAAAGTGCTTGAGACTCTTGGGACAGGAATTTTTGCAGACGGGAAGGGCGGGGCGACAATCCCGGCCGGAACATGAACTCAAGGCAAGGAGCCAAAAGTGGATAGAACGCAAAAAGCCGAAGTCATCAGCCAGCTGAACACAGAGTTCGGCAAGGCCGGTGTCGTCGTGGTTGCGCGCTATCAAGGCATGACCGTGGC
>CAZXAQ010000193.1:0-2553 GCA_964638635.1 uncultured Flavobacteriaceae bacterium | reverse complement strand
GATCGAGATTGCTTGGCGTCCCCGACGGCGAACCGGCCGCGGAGGTGGCGGAGGCGATTGCCGAGTCGGGCGAACACCCCGTTGCCGACGGCACCGTGGCTGCGGCGGAAACCGCCGAGCCGCAGGCTGAGCCCGCAAACCCTGTCGACGAGCAGGAAGAAGAGGCCGAACCGCCGCGGGTCGGCGTGGCGCTGGCGCCGCGCCGGAACTCATTGTTGGCGACCGCGTTCGGGCTTGGCGAGCGGCGTAAGGCCGAACCGAAACCGGAGCCTGTGCCCGAGGTTGTTGCGGAACCGGTTGCCGAGTCGCGCGAACCTGAGCCCGAAATCGAAGTTCGTGCCGTCGATATTCCGGAACCCGATCGCGGGCCGGTGATCGTGCCGCTGGCGCGCGATCGAGCGCCGGAGGTTGTGCAGGACGTTCCCGCGGCGCCGGCCGAGGAAGAAGCTGCGCCCATCGAGGTCGTGCCGGTGGGGCCCGCGCCGTTCGTGCGCTTTGCCGGCGTGAAGAAGACGTATGACGGCGTCTCGCTCGTTGTGAAGGATTTGAACCTCGAGATCGCCAAAGGCGAGTTCTTGACGCTGCTTGGGCCTTCGGGCTCCGGCAAGACGACGACGCTGATGATGCTGGCGGGGTTCGAGACTCCGACGGCTGGCGACATCCAATTGAATGGGCAATCGCTGACCACGATGCCGCCGCACAAGCGGGGCTTGGGCTTCGTGTTTCAGAACTATGCGCTGTTTCCGCATATGACGGTGGCCGAGAACCTCGCGTTCCCACTTGAGGTTCGCAAGACCGGCCGCGCCGAGATCAAGGAGCGCGTGGCGAAGGCCTTGTCGATGGTCGAGCTTGCCGGCTTCGACAAGCGCAAGCCGAACCAACTTTCCGGCGGGCAACAACAGCGCGTCGCCGTGGCGCGGGCGCTGGTGTTCGATCCGGAGCTCGTGCTGATGGACGAGCCGCTGGGCGCGCTCGACAAACATCTACGCGAGCAGATGCAGTACGAGCTGAAGCGTTTGCATCGCGAGCTGGGCGTGACCGTCGTTTATGTGACGCACGACCAGGGCGAGGCGTTGACGCTGTCGGATCGTATCGCCGTGTTTCATGAGGGCATCATTCAGCAGCTCGACACGCCGACGAATGTCTACGACCACCCGGCGAACGCGTTCGTGGCGGGTTTCATCGGCGAGAACAACGCGCTGCCCGGCAAGGTCACGCGGATCGACGGCGGACAGTGCGTCATGGAGCTGATGGGCGGCACGCGTGTGAAGGCCACGAACGGCAACTGCAACGCCGTCGGCCAGACGGGCGTCGTCTGCGTGCGGCCCGAGGACCTTTTGATTTCGTCGGAGGCACCTTCGGGCAGCAATCACGTGCCGGCGATGATCGAGGACTTCATTTTCCACGGCGACCATCTGCGTGTGAAGCTTTCGGCGCCGGGCATGCACGAAATCATCGTCAAAGCGCCGGCGCGGGCGAGCTTCCCGTCGAAGGGCGTGGCCGTCACCTTGTCGTGGGAGCCAGCTGCGGCGCGCGCGTTTGTTTCCTGAGTTATTGAGCAAAGACGTCGTGGGTGGTCCGCCTTCGCGGACCATGACATGGATAAAGTGAACTGAGACTCGACCAAGAGGTAAGACCCATGGGCCGTACGACCGGAATCATCATCGCCGCCGCCGCCGCCATCGTGATCTTGGCCGGGGTGCTGCTCTTCATGCTCGGACGCGGATCGGAGAAGTCCGTCAACGAACTCGACAAAGAGCTGACCGACATGCAGTTGCCTGCCGCCGACGGCTCGACGCCGCCGGCGCCCGCGGGCGATGCGGCCGGTGCGGGCATGGCGCTGGCGGGCAAGTCGCTGGTCGTGGTGTCGTGGGGCGGGGCTTACACGAAGAGCCAGATCGAGGCCTACCACAAGCCGTTCACGACGAAGACGGGGGCGAAGATCAACTCCATCGACTACAATGGCGGCATCGCCGAAATCAAAGCACAGGTCGAGGCGAAGAACGTGACCTGGGACGTCGTCGACATGGAACTCGCCGACGCGCAGCGTGCGTGCGACGAGGGGCTGCTTGAGAAGATCGATGCCGGCATGCTGCCCGCCGCGCCCGATGGAACGCCCGCGGTGCAGGATTTCATCGCGAACGGCATTACGCCTTGTGCGGTGACCACGATCGTGTTCAGCCATATCGTTGCGTACGACGACACGAAATTCGAAACGAAGAAGCCGTCGAAGCTTGCGGATTTCTTCGATCTGAAGACTTTCCCGGGCAAGCGGGGTTTGCGCAAGACGAGCCCGAAGATCAATCTGGAACTCGCGCTGCGTGCGGACGGCGTGCCGCCGGAGAAGGTGTACGAGACGCTCTCGACGAAGGAAGGCGTGGACCGCGCATTCAAGAAGCTCGATACGATCAAGGACAGCGTCATCTGGTGGGAGCCCGGATCGCAGCCGCCGCAGCTGCTCGCCGACGGCCAAGTGACGATGACCACGGCCTATAACGGGCGCATCTTCGACGCGCAGATCGGCGAGGGTAAGCCGTTCAAGATCATCTGGGA
>CAZXAQ010000192.1:0-2600 GCA_964638635.1 uncultured Flavobacteriaceae bacterium | reverse complement strand
GCTCTTCGAAGATGTCGTAGTAGACCTTGCCGGAGCAGAGGATCACGCGGCGGATTTTTTCGTCGGGCGCGAGTTTGATCGTGCTCGATGCGGGGTTCGTTTGCGCGTCGTCGTGCAGCAGGCGGTGGAACGACGTGCCCTCCGCCATTTCGCGCAAGCTCGAGACGCAGCGCTTGTGCCGTAGCAACGACTTCGGCGTCATCAGGATCAACGGCTTCCTGAAGTTGCGGTGGATCTGGCGGCGGAGCGCGTGGAAGTAGTTCGCGGGCGTCGAGATGTTGCCGACCTGGACGTTGTCCTCCGCGCAGAGTTGCAGGAACCGTTCGAGACGGGCGGAGGAGTGTTCGGGGCCTTGGCCTTCGTAGCCGTGCGGGAGCAGCATCACGAGACCGGACATGCGCAGCCATTTGCGTTCGCCCGATGTGATGAACTGGTCGATTAGGACTTGCGCGCCGTTTACGAAGTCACCGAATTGGGCTTCCCAGAGGACGAGGGCTTTCGGTTCCGCGAGCGTGTAGCCGTATTCGAAGCCCAAGGCCGCTTCTTCCGAGAGGAAGGAGTCGATGACTTCGAATTCGCCTTGGGTGGTCGAGACGTTTTGCAGCGGGTGGTAGCGCTCCTCCGTCTCTTGATCGACGAAAGCGGCATGGCGTTGGCTAAATGTGCCGCGGCTTGAGTCTTGGCCCGCCAGGCGGACGTGGAAGCCTTCGTCGAGCAACGTGCCGAACGCGAGCGCTTCGGCGGTCGCCCAGTCGATGCCGTCGCCGGATTCCAGCATCTGTGCCTTTTGCTGCAGCAGGCGTTGGACGGTTTTGTGCAGGTTGAAATCGCCGGGGGCTTGGGTCAGCGTTTTGCCGACGCGCTTCAACGCGTCCAGCGCCACCGAGGTGTTGCCGCGGCGTTCTTCGCCTTCGGCTTGGCCGAAGCCCGCCCATGCGCCATCGAGCCAGTCGGCGCGGTTTGCCTTGAAGCCCGCCGCCGCTTCGAGCGCGTTTTGCAGGCGTTGGTCGAACGCTTGGCGCATGGCGTCGCGTTCGGCTTGCGTGAGGGAGCCTTCGTCAAGCAGGCGCTTTTCGTAGAGCGAGAGCGTCGTGCCGTGCGCCTTGATCGCCTTGTACATCAAGGGCTGGGTGAACATCGGCTCGTCCGTCTCGTTGTGGCCGAAACGGCGGTAGCAGAACATGTCGAGGACGACGTCTTTGTGGAACGTCTGGCGGAACTCGGTCGCGACGCGCGCGGCGTAGACGACCGCTTCCGGGTCGTCGCCGTTCACGTGGAAGATCGGCGCCTGCACCATCAACGCGACGTCGGAGGGATAGGGCGAGGAGCGCGAGTGCATCGGCGCGGTCGTGAAACCGATCTGGTTGTTCACGACGACGTGGATCGTGCCGCCGGTGCGATAGCCTTTCGTGCCCGACATGGCGAAACATTCGGCGACGATGCCTTGGCCGGCGAACGCGGCGTCGCCGTGCATCAGGACCGGGATCACGCTCGTGCGGTCGACCTTGTCCTTCAGCTGATGCTGTTTCGCGCGCGCTTTGCCGAGGACGACGGGGTTCACCGCTTCGAGGTGCGAGGGGTTTGCGGCGAGCGAGAGGTGAACCTTGTTGCCGTCGAACTCGCGGTCGGAGGAAGCGCCGAGATGATACTTCACGTCGCCGGAGCCGCCGACGTCGTCGGGGCTCGATGAGCCGCCTTGGAATTCGTGGAAGATCGCGCGGTAGGGTTTGCCCATCACGTTCGCGAGCACGTTCAGGCGCCCGCGATGCGGCATGCCGAACGAGATTTCTTTGGCGCCCAGTTTGCCGCCGACTTTGATGATTTGTTCGAGGGCCGGGATCAGCGCTTCGCCGCCGTCGAGGCCGAAGCGTTTCGTGCCGACGAATTTGACGGCGCAGAAGCGTTCGAAGCCCTCGCCTTCCATCAGCTTTTGCAGGATCGCCTTCTTGCCCTCCGGCGTGAAGGTGATTTCCTTGTCGGCGCCTTCCATGCGCTGCTGCAGCCAGGCTTTCTGATAGGGATCAGAAATGTGCATGAACTGAATGCCGATCTTGCCGCAGTAGGTTTTGCGCAAGACGGCGAGCATTTGGCGCACGGTTGCGGACTCGAGGCCCAGCATGCCGTCGATGAAAATCGGGCGGTCGAGATCGTTTGGGCCGAAGCCGTAGCTTGTGGGGTCGAGCTCCGGATGCGGCACCGGCGGCGACAGCTTCAACGGATCGAGGTCGGCTTCGAGATGGCCGCGCACGCGATAGGCGCGGATCATCTGGATGGCGCGGACGGTGTCGACCACGGCGCGGCGGATTTCGTCGGTCGAGAGCGAGGGTGCGATCGCGGCGATCTTTTGCTGCAGTTCGTGGACGACCGGTTCGCGCGCGGGCGCCTTCGCGGGTTTGGCGTCCGCTTTCGCCGGCAAAGCTGCGAGTGCGCGCGTCACCTCGTCGGCGGGCTCGGGCAAGTCGGTGCGTGCCCACGACGCGCCGGGGTTCGCGTCGCGGCGCGTGACGGTGCCAGCGAAGAACGCGCGCCAGCTTTCGTCAACCGAGTTCGGGTTTTCGAGATAGAGCGCGAGCTGCTGCTCGATGAACGCGGCGTTCGCG
>CAZXAQ010000191.1:0-2604 GCA_964638635.1 uncultured Flavobacteriaceae bacterium | reverse complement strand
CTCGGGCATCACCAGCTTCGCGCAAGTGCAAGCCGTCATGACCCAGTCCGGCGCCAATGTCCTCATCGACTTCGCCACCACCGACATCCTCCTCCTCAACACCACGCTCGCCTCCATGGGTGCCGACGACTTCACGTTTGTCTAGACAGCCACGGCCCTTCCAACGCGAACCAGAAACCACCAATGCACGCCCGAAGCGAAGTCCAGTGCAAAATCTTGCTAGAACAGGTGGAAAAAGACGGCTGCCGGGTATGACAGTCCACCCTGCTCCATTAAACATACGTAGAGGCAACTCGCTCTCCCAAGCAAAAGGTTAAGCAATGCGCCGCGCACATTTGAAATCCTCGCTTGTCACGCAATTCAACTTCGCCAATGCGAGCCTGGCCGAAGCACAGACGACCGCACACGACGTTGTCGCGCGCATGATCGACATTGTAGGCGCCTGGAACGATGGCCTGCCCGGCAGCGGCACGCACCATCTGCCGGTCGCATGGTGCGGCACAACCGATGGCAACAATGACGTCAAGCTTAAAGTCACCCTTCTCGACGCACTCGACAATGCGCTTTCCCACACGGCGGGCTCAGCCGCGCCACATAGCTTCCACTCGTGGAATTCTTCGACACAGCCGGCAAAGGGAGGCGTCGGCGAACTGTTCGACAGCCTGACGCCCATCGACCCCGGCCAGAACGCATCGCCGGCGGCGCCGCAGCCCGATCCAGATATTGCCGCCGCCCCGCCGCTGCCAAGCGTCGTCGAAACCACTGACGCCGCCAACGGCACCGCGACGACCTATGTTTTGCAGGTCGGCCAAACCGCGCAAGGCACGATCGGCTTCAACGGTGACCGTGACTGGTACGCCGTTGATCTGCAGGCGGGCCAGGCCTATGCGTTCGCCATGGTCGGGACGGGTGTCAACAACGTCGCCGATACATTCTTGCGTTTGATGGATACGACGGGCCTCACGGAACTCATCAACAACGACGACAGTCTGAACAGCCAGAACTCCGTCTTTACGTATACGCCAACGTCGACAGGCCGATACTACATTTCCGCCGGCTCATTTGGCGACACCGGTACCGGCCAATATGGTGTTGCCGTGACCGCCGGAACGCGGCCGTCTTTCGACGTTCCGATGGGCGCGGGCATAATCGACTCGGAGATTTCGTGGAGCGCGCCAGGCGCGGGCGTGGTCGTGACCTATGCCTTCCGCGCATCACCCGCGACCTATACCAGCAGCCATAACATCTCGACGTTTACACAGCTAACTGCGACAGAAATGGCAGCCGTCCGCGCGACGCTGCAGGCCTGGTCCGAGGTTTCTGGAGTCACGTTTGTCGAGGTGAATCCCGGCGGGTATTCCGACAATGCGACCATGCTCTTTGGGAACTACACCGACAACGACAACGCGGGCGCTTTCGCATACTTTCCGGGATCAACGGCGCCGGCCGCCGCGGAAGGCGACGTCTGGCTCAATACAAACTCAATCCCCACGAACTCGACGATATCACCTGGCAGCTACGCCTACTGGGCCATAATGCACGAGATCGGACATACGCTCGGGTTCCCACACCCTGGCATTTACAATGCGGCGCCAGGCGTCAACCCCACCTACGCCGCCAATGCTCAGTTCGTGGAAGACACGACCCAATATAGCGTGATGAGCTATTTTGACGAGTCGAATACGGGCGCGCAGTTCTTCGGTGACCCGGAATCGCCGATGTTGTTCGACATCTATGCGGCACAGCAATTCTACGGCGCCAATTTGGCGACGCGCGCGGGCAACACGACGTATGGTTATAACTCTAACGCTGGCGGCATCTACGACTTCACGACGAACAGCATTCCTGGCTTCACGATCTGGGACGGCGGCGGCATCGACACAATCGACCTTTCGGGCTCGTCCGCCAACAACACGCTGGACCTGAACGAAGGCCGCTTCTCCTCGATCAATGGTGGCATCACCAACCTAGCGATCGCACTCGGCGTGACGATCGAGAACGCGATCGGCGGCTCCGGCAACGACACGCTCACCGGCAACGCGGCTGACAACCGATTGGACGGCCGCACCGGCATCAACGTGCTGAACGGCAACGGCGGCAACGACACGCTCGTCGGTGGCCTCGGCGTCGACACAATGAACGGCGGCGCGGGCACGGACGACATAGTGCTTTACGAGACATCCGCGCTCGGCGTGAACGTCGACCTGCAGGCGGGAACGGTCTCCGGCGGCGACGCCGCGGGTGACACGATCTCCGGCATCGAAAGCGCCTCCGGTTCGAACCAAGCCGACCAGCTGTTCGGCGACGGCAACGCGAACCGCCTGCTCGGCAACGGCGGTGCGGACTTCATCCAAGGCCGCGGCGGTGCCGACAACATCCAAGGCGGTGACGGCGACGACTGGCTCGACGGTGGTAGCGGCGGCGACACGATCAACGGCGGCAACGGCACGCTCGACATCGCGGCCTACGGCGGCTCGACTGCTGCCGTGAATCTGGATCTTCAGGCGAACACCTATTCCGGTGGCGATGCCACGGGCGACGTGCTCTCGAACGTCGAAGGCCTCTCGGGCTCCGGCTTCAACGACCAGCTGTTCGGCGACGCGA
>CAZXAQ010000190.1:0-2619 GCA_964638635.1 uncultured Flavobacteriaceae bacterium | reverse complement strand
TGTTGATCGCCGGTACCACGGGTTCGGGTAAGTCGGTCGCGATCAACACGATGATCTTGTCGCTGCTCTATCGGCTCACGCCCTCCCAGTGCAAACTGATCATGATCGACCCGAAGATGCTGGAACTCTCGGCCTATGACGGGATTCCGCATCTGCTCTCGCCCGTCGTCACCGACCCGAAAAAGGCCATCGTCGCGCTGAAATGGACCGTGCGCGAAATGGAAGACCGCTACCGCCGCATGTCGAAACTCGGCGTGCGCAACATCAAGGGCTACAACGAACGCATCGCGCGCGCCGCCGCCAAGGGCGAAAGCTTGAAGCGCACTGTGCAAACGGGCTTCGACAGCCAAACCGGCGAGCCGATGTACGAGGAGGAAAATCTCCCCCTCGACCACATGCCCTACATCGTCGTCATCGTCGACGAAATGGCCGACCTGATGATGGTCGCGGGCAAAGACATCGAAGCCGCCGTCCAGCGCTTGGCCCAAATGGCGCGCGCCGCGGGCATCCACATTATCACGGCGACGCAGCGCCCGTCGGTCGACGTCATCACCGGCACGATCAAGGCGAACTTCCCGACCCGCATTTCGTTCCAAGTCACGTCGAAAATCGACAGCCGCACGATCTTAGGGGAACAGGGCGCCGAACAACTGCTCGGCCAAGGCGACATGCTCTACATGGAAGGCGGCGGCCGCATCCGCCGCGTGCACGGCCCGTTCGTCTCCGACGAGGAAGTCGAAGCGGTGGTGAAGTTCCTGAAGTCGCAGGGCGAGCCGCAATACCTCGACGCGATCACGGAAGAGCCCGACGAACCCGACACCGGCTCGCTGCTCGACGGCGAAGAGGGCGGCGGCTCCGGCGACACGCTTTACGACCAAGCCGTGGCCGTGGTCGCGCGCGACCGCAAAGTCTCGACCAGCTACATCCAGCGCCGCCTGCAAATCGGCTACAACCGCGCCGCCCGCATCATCGAACAGATGGAAGAAGAAGGCGTGATCTCCGCCCCCAACCACTCCGGCAAGCGCGAGGTGCTCGTGGGCGATCACTCGGGCCGGGACGATTGATATCGTTCCGGCAGAGCCGGTTCGATACCGAGTCAGCTGTAAACACGAAGATCACGGAGGTTACACCAAGGCGCACGAAGACGCTGCAGCCCGCATCGAGTCTTGCTGTCTAAACGCAACTGCATCGGGGCGACGCGCCCATTCTTCGACCAAAGGCAAATTCGGCTCTTCAAAAGGCGCTTCGCGCCAAAACAGTCGTTCGTGACTGAACCGCAGGATTCTAAGCCGCTTCGGCGTCTTCGTGCGCCTTGGTGTAACCTCCGTGATCTTCGTGTTTAGAGCTGGCTCGAAATTCGCACCATGATCCCAAATTGAGAACAATTCGCTTGCTCCCATTTTGAGAACATGCTAGAGTTCGAGGATGAGGATCATCGCCGTCGGGACCCTAAAGGCATTCTGGAGTCAGCCGGGCCGTCGCGACGCCGAGATGCCTCTGCGGACTTGGGTCAAAATCGTCCAGGCGGCGAACTGGTCCAAGCCGAACGAGGTCAAAGACATGTTTGGCACGGCAGATCTGCTGGCAGACGGCCGCGTCGTTTTCGACATCGGCGGCAACAAATATCGGCTCGTTGTCGCAATCCACTATCGCGGCAAGCGGGTCTACATCCGCTTTATCGGGACGCACAAAGAGTACGACAAAATCGATGCGAACAAGGTCTGACGAGATGACGAACGCGATCCGCCCCATTCGTACCAAGGCCGACCACCGCTGGGCCTTGAAGGAAGTCGAACGCCTCTGGGACGCAGACCCGGGCACGCCCGACGGTGACCGCGTGGACATCCTGGTGACACTAATCGAAGCCTATGAGGAGCAGCATTTCCCGATCGATCCGCCCGATCCGATCGCGGCCATCGAGTTCATGCTCGAACAAAAAGGCCTGACCCGTCGCGATCTCGAGCCCGCAATCGGAAGCCGCGGCCGGGTGTCGGAAGTGATGACGCGCAAACGCCCGCTGACGCTGCCGATGGTGCGCGAACTCAGCAGACTTCTCGACATTCCGACGGATGTCTTGGCGCGCGCCTATCCGACCCGCTCCGCTGCCTGAGCCCGAGCCTACCCCGCCCGCCCCTCGCGCTGGATCAAGTCGAACGCGGCGGCCAGGTTCGCAACCAGCTCGTCCGCCCAACGCACGTCATTGAAGCCCGCAACGCCCAACGCTTCCAGCACGTCCTTGAACTCCTTGTTCGCGGCCTCGAACATGTCGCGTGTTTGCAGGACCCGCCGTTCGATCGCGGCGAACGCGATGTCCTCCGGATAGGCCGCGATATGCGTCCAATCGCGAATCGCCCGCAGCATGCGCATATAGTCGTTGACCTCGCGCGAGATCGTGGCGGTGAGCGCATAGCCGAACAGGCCGGTCGCCGCCGGCACCGCACGAAACGCATCGTCCACCGAGTGCGCAGCGCGCACGCGCGCGTCGCCGGCCGGCGAACGCAGGAAACGCGACAATGCGTCGCCGAATGCAACGTGAAGCAGCATCAGCTCCTGCCCGTAATTCTGCCGCGCAGGTTTCCACTTCCGCGCTTGCCGCACGTCGATCACGACAGGGATGAG
>CAZXAQ010000189.1:0-2619 GCA_964638635.1 uncultured Flavobacteriaceae bacterium | reverse complement strand
GCGTCACCGGCTCCGGCAAAACCGAAACCTATTTCGAAGCCGTCGCCGCCGCGCTGATGCAGAAACGCCAAGCGCTGATCCTGCTCCCCGAAATCGCGCTGACCGTTCAGTTTCTCGACCGCTTTACGAAGCGCTTCGGCGTGAGACCGACCGAATGGCACTCCGACCTGACCCAAGCCCAACGCCGCCGCAACTGGCGCGCCGTGATGATGGGTGACGCCCGCGTCGTCGTCGGCGCGCGCTCCGCGCTGTTCCTGCCATTCAAGGAACTCGGCCTCATCATCGTGGACGAAGAGCACGACACCGCGTTCAAGCAGGAAGACGGCCTCATCTATCACGCGCGCGACATGGCCGTCGTCCGCGCGCGGATGGAAAACTGCCCGATCGCGCTCTGCTCGGCGACGCCATCGCTCGAAACCTGGGTCAACGCCGAGACGCACAAATACGCGCATCTGCGCCTGCCCGAACGCCACGGCAAAGCGACGCTTCCCGAAGCCACGCTCATCGACATGCGGAAAGAGGAGACGGCGAAGGGCGACTTCCTCTCGCCCACGCTCGTGCGCGCCGTCGAAGACACGCTGGCCCAAGGCGAACAGGCGATGCTGTTCCTAAACCGCCGCGGCTTCGCGCCCCTCACGCTCTGCAAAGCGTGCGGCCACAAGATCGGCTGCCCGCGCTGCACCTCGTGGCTGGTCGAGCACCGCTACCGCCGCAAGCTCGTCTGCCACCACTGCGGCTACGACCGCCAGATGCCGGGCTCGTGCCCCGAATGCAAAACGCTGGGTGCCTTCATCGCCTGCGGCCCCGGCGTCGAACGCGTCGCCGAAGAAGTGAAACTGAAATTCCCGAACGCCCGCACGAACATCGCCTCATCGGACACGATGGCAGGCCCGCGCCAAATCCAACTCGCGATCGAAGCCATCGCCAACCACGAAGTCGATATCTTGATCGGCACGCAAATCGTCGCGAAAGGCCACAACTTCCCGATGCTCACCTTGGTCGGCGTCGTCGACGCGGACTTGGGGCTCGAAGGCGCCGACCCCCGCGCCCGAGAGCGCACGTTCCAACTTTTGCATCAGGTGTCGGGCCGCGCGGGCAGGGCAGAGCGTCCCGGCCGTGTCCTCATCCAAACCAGCGACCCCGAGCACGCCGTGCTCAAAGCCATCGCCTCAGGCAAACGCGACGCCTTCTACGCCGTCGAATGGGGCAAACGCGAAGTGGCAGGCCTGCCACCCTTCGGCCGCATGGCAGCGTTGATCCTCTCCGGCCGCAAAGAACAAACCGTCCACGACGCCGGCGAGCACCTAGCCGCCACCGCCCCGAACGCCAAGGGCGTCCAAGTCTGGGGCCCAGCCCCCGCCCCCCTCGCCATGATCCGCGGCCAAACCAGACTGCGCCTCGCCGTCCACACCGACCGCACCGTCAACCTCCAAGCCTACCTCCGCGCCTGGCTCGCCCCGATGAAGCTGCCGTCGTCGGTGTTCCTCACGATCGATGTGGACCCGCAGAGTTTTCTGTAGGTCTTGCGACTGATCCGCGCGCGCTCCATATCTCATTGGCTCAAGCCAAAGAGGGGCGATGCTATGAACAACACAAATGCACGCTTCGCCATCGGAATCGCGGTCGGCACCGCCATCGGTGTTGCTATGGGCAACGTTGGCGTGGGTGTCGCGATCGGCGTCGCGCTTGGCTTTGCCTTCGGCGCGGCGGCGAAGAAAGACGACAAAAAGAGCTGACCGCTACCTGACGCGCGTCATCACGCTGAAGCACGCATAAGCAATCGTCGAGAATGCGACGAACCCGAGGCCGCGCGACCACAGTCCGACGGTCTCGCGCGTTACCAACCCCTTGATCGACTCGCTTGCGATCACGATTGCGATGATCGCGACGAACCCGGCGAAGATGATCGCGCGCTCACGCCCGACATCTTGCGCCGCACCGAGCGCAAGAGCCACGAACAACGGCGTCAGCATCCCGACCGGCAAGAGATTGAAGCCGTAATGGAGCGGGTCCGGCAGCGGAAACAAACCGGCCATGGCCATCACGACGCCGGCGACGAACATGGCGCCGCCGGCAAAGGCGCTGAGGAAAATGTTCGCGCCGATCTGCCGCAAGCCGAGAAACAAACCAATGGCACCCGTCGCCGCGACGAGGCCCGTTGCGATCAGCCCGGCGTTGAACACGTCCGCCCACGCAAGGCCCGCAACGCCCAAGTCGCTTGGCAACTGTGACCACGGATCGACTTCTGGCGTCAGAATTTCGGCGACGACCAGATTTGTGAAATAGATGATCGGCATCGCGACGCCGGCGGCGAGAAGCGCGCGCGCCGGTTTCATTCTTTCCCCTTCGCCCGCGTGATCGCGTCCATGATCAACTTCTCCGCATCACCCACGTCCACCCAATCGCCGAGCTGCGTCCACTTCCCCTTCTCCAGATCCTTGTAGTGCTGGAAGAAGTGCGCCGTCTGATCGCGCAGGATCGGCGGCAAGTCGCGATAGCTCTGAACGCCCGCATAGAACGGATGCAACGCGTCCACCGGGACGGCGAGGATCTTCTCATCCTCGCCCGCCTGATCCGTCATGATCAGCGCGCCCACCGGCCGGCAGCGGATCACCGCGC
>CAZXAQ010000188.1:0-2669 GCA_964638635.1 uncultured Flavobacteriaceae bacterium | reverse complement strand
AGTCGTATCTGCTCTCCGCGCGCTGGCTGCAGCAGTCGATGGGCGAGGTGAACGGCCTCGACCCGAAGACGCGCAAGAAAATCGATTTCTACACGAAGCAGTTCGCGGACGCATTGTCGCCGACGAACTTCGTGTTTACGAACCCCGAGGTTCTGCGCGAGACGTTCAAGTCGAACGGCGAGAACCTGGTCAAGGGTTTGAACAACATGCTGAAGGACCTCGAGCGCGGCAAAGGCCAGCTCGCGATCCGTCAGACGGATATGGACTTCTTCGAGGTTGGGCGGAACTTGGCGCTGACGCCGGCGAAGGTCGTTTATCAGAACGATCTGATGCAGCTGATCCAGTACATGCCGACGACGGAGGAGCAGTACGAGCGGCCGCTGGTGATCTTCCCGCCGTGGATCAACAAGTATTACATCCTCGATTTGGGCGAGAAGAACTCGTTTGTGAAGTGGGCGACGGCGAAGGGTTACACCGTGTTCGTCGTGTCGTGGGTGAACCCGGACGCGAAGCTCGCGCAGAAGACGTTCGAAGATTACATGCGCGAGGGCATTTTCGACGCACTGGATGCGATCGAAAAGGCGACGGGCTCGCGCGAGGTGAACGCGATCGGCTATTGCATCGGCGGCACGCTGCTGTCGGCGACGCTGGCCTACATGGCGGCCAAGGGCGACAACCGGATCAAGTCGGCGACGTTCTTTGCGGCGCAGGCCGACTTCTCGGAAGCGGGCGATCTGCAGGTCTTCATCGACGACGAGCAGCTGCGCTCGATGGAAGAAACGATGAAGGCGCAGGGCGGCTATCTCGACGGCGCCAAGATGGCGACGACGTTCAACATGCTGCGCTCGAACGATTTGATCTGGAGTTTTGTGGTCAACAACTACCTGATGGGGCGCGATCCGATGCGGTTCGACCTGCTCTATTGGAACGCGGACTCCACGCGCATGCCGATCCAGATGCACATGTTCTATTTGCGCGAGTGCTACCGGCAGAACAATCTGGCCAAGGGCAAGATGGTGCTGGCCGGCGAGAAACTCGACCTCTCGAAGGTGAAGATCCCGATCTATCTGCAGTCGTCGAAGGAAGACCACATCGCGCCGTATCGCTCGGTCTACAAATCGACGAAGCTGTTCAAAGGGCCGATCACGTTCATGATGGCGGGCTCAGGCCATATCGCGGGGGTCATCAACCCGCCGGACGCGAACAAGTATCAGCACTGGACGAACGACAAGCTGCCCGAGAAGGTCGAAGAGTGGATCGCGGGCGCGACCGAGACGCCGGGTTCCTGGTGGCCGCACTGGGACAAGTGGCTGTCGAAGCTGTCGGGCTCGAAAGTTGACGCGCGCGTGCCGGGTGACGGCAAGCTCAAGGTGATCGAAGACGCGCCGGGGACTTACGCGAAGATGAAGTGACGGGCGCACCAGCGTTCGCTTCAAGGGGCTCGAACGCCGCGCGTTCGGGCCCTTTCCATTTGCGGATGTGCGGCGAAATTGTTCCCCAACATCTTCGTGAAGCACCAGCCCGTTTTGCGCCACAATCGCGTATCACCTGTTGGCGACGTTGAAAGGAACAAATCCAATGCTCAATCGTGCGCTTCTTGCCGCTGTGTCGGTTGTCACACTCGCCGCTTGCGAGGGTGTCGAGGCGACGACACCCTCGAATCCGACGACGCCTGCGCCCTCGCAGCAGACGTGGATGTGCGGGCGCGAGTATGGGAATCACGCGTGGGGGTATCAGCGGCGCGGGATGGTGCTCGACATGTCGGGCAACATTTGGAAGTACGACATCATGGGCGGGCCGAACTGGAACCCGACCGACATGACGCACCTCACCGAAGCCGATCTGAAGATGCGCTATGACGGCGCGATGGTGGTTTCGGGGAAGAAGGTGCCGGCGCCGGAAATCGAGAAGGTTTTCCCGTTGGTCGGCGATGCTGCTCAGGCGAAGCCCACGCAACCCTCGCCGCATGGCGCCGACATGGGGCAGACGCTCGTCTATTGCTACACGTACGACGCGGGTTCGCGGACGTACTCGCAGGTGATGCTCGACAATAAGGGCGATTGGGATTCGACCAATCCGTCGCAGGCGGCGACGAATTTGCGGTCGTGGCTGAACGGGTGGTTCAAGGAGTGAAGCCTTGGGAGCGCCGGCCTCCGGCCGGCACTTTCTGAATCTCAATCACTCAAGAGCCGGCCGGAGGTCGGCGCTCCCAGGAAGTGGGCTCACTTACAGAGGCTCGATGTCGCCGGAGGCGTAATGTTTGAGGAGGCTCGCTGCGTGTGTGGCGAGCCTTTTTTGCGTGATCGCTTCGCGCAAACCGGCCGTCAGGTCCTGATAGTGCGTGAGGTTGTGCCAGGTGATGAGCATCGAGGCCAAGATTTCGTCCGACTTGACGAGGTGGTGCAGGTAGGCGCGGCTGTACTGGCGGCAGGCGGGGCAGCGGCAATCGGCTTCGAGGGGCCGGCTGTCTTCGGCGTGGCGGGCGTTCTTGAGGTTGACGGGGCCGCGCTTTGTGAAGGCTTGGCCGTTGCGGCCGGAGCGCGTGGGCAGCACACAGTCGAACATGTCGATACCGCGCAGCACGGCGCCGACGATGTCGTCGGGCTTGCCGACACCCATGAGGTAGCGCGGTCGGTCGGTGGGGAGATGGGGGACGGTGAAGTCGAGGA
>CAZXAQ010000187.1:0-2749 GCA_964638635.1 uncultured Flavobacteriaceae bacterium | reverse complement strand
TGAACTTCGGCTCCGGCGGCAACATGGAAAAGAAAGCCTGGAAAGACATCTGGGGCGCCGGCCAAGGCGTCGGCCAAATCCAAGACATCGTCCCGGTCGCCGACGTGGTCGCAAAACTCAAGCGCGAGTACGAAGAGGCAAAGCGCAAACTCGCCGCATAGAAAAGAATCTCACGCGAAGCCGCGAAGACGCGAAATTGTAAGGGCGCTTCGCGCCGAAGACTCGTTCGCGCTTTCTTTTTGCGTCTTCGCGGCTTCGCGTGAGATTTCTTCTCTTACTGCTTTGGCACTTGCGCATGCGGCGCGTGCCAGCGGCGCAGCATCTCGACCGCCAGCAGCAGCAGCGACGAGAAGATGATGAGCAGCGTCGCGACCGCGAGGATCGTGGGGCTGATCTGCTCGCGGATGCCCGACCACATCTGACGCGGGATCGTGCGTTGTTCGGGGCCGCCGAGGAAGAGCACCGTCACCACCTCGTCGAACGACGCCGCGAACGCGAACAGCGCGCCGGAGATCATGCCGGGCGCGACCAGCGGCAGCGTCACGCGGAAGAACGCCGTGATCGGATCGGCGCCGAGGCTGCCCGCCGCCTTGATCAGGTTGCGGTCGAAGCCCGACAGCGTCGCCGTCATCGTGATCACGACGAACGGCACGCCGAGCGTGGTGTGCGCCAGGATGATACCGAGATGCGTCTGGGCCAACCCCACGCTCGAATAGAAGAAATACATCCCCGCCGCCGCGATCACGATCGGCACGACGAGCGGCGAGATCAAAAGCGCCATGAAGAAATCGCGGAACGGCATGTTCGAGCGCGCGAGCCCGACCGCCGCCAGCGTCCCCAACACGGTCGCGAGCGCCGTGGACGCGATCGCGATGATCAGACTGTTGACGATCGCCTCGCCCCATTGCGGATTGTCGATGATGTCCTGGTACCAGCGGAGCGAAAACCCGTCGGGGTTCAGCGTCAGCATCTTCGACGTGAACGTGAAATAGGGTTCCGCATTGAACGACAGCGGCACGATCACGAGAATCGGCGCGATCAGGAACGCGAGCACCAGATAGGCAAAGCCGCGCGACACGAAGCGCTCGATCTTGTCTTTGGGCGTGTTGTGAACCGGCTCGGCCATCGCTACCCGAGCCTCAACCGGTTAAGCCCGATCACGCGCGCATAGATGATGTAGAGCACCAGCACGCACGAGAGCAGAATCCCGCCCAACGCCGCCGCCAAACCCCAGTTCAGCGACGTCTGCATATGGAACTGGATCATGTTGGAGATGAGCTGCCCCGTCCGCCCGCCGACCAACGCCGGGGTGATGTAGTAGCCGAGCGCCAGAATGAACACGAGCAACCCGCCCGCCGCCGCCCCCGGCAGCGTCATCGGGAAATAGACGCGCCAGAACGCGGTCCACGGCGTTGCGCCGAGCGAGACGGCCGCACGCGTCAGCGCCGGCGGCACGGAGAGCATCACGCTGTAGGTCGGCAGGATCATGAACGGCAGCAGGATATGCGTCATCGCGATCAGCGTGCCAGTCATGTTGTGCATGAGATCGAGCCGCGCCCCGTCGCCCCCGAAGAACGCAAGCGCGTCGTTCAAAATTCCGTTTGTCTGCAACAGCGCGATCCACGATGTCGTGCGCACGAGCAGCGACGTCCAGAACGGCAACAGCACGAGGATCAGCAGCAGGTGGCGCGTCTTCTCCTCCTGCTGCGAGATGTAATAGGCAAGCGGATAGCCGAGCACGAAGCAAAGCACCGTCACCAAGAACGCCACCCACAGCGTCCGCTGGAACAGCATCACATAGACCTGCTCCTCCTCCGGCCGTGGCAGCCGCGTGCCGTCGGCCTTGCGCGTCTCGTCCATCGCCGCGATGTAATAGCCGGACGTATGCACCGCACTTGCGTGGCGCAGCACGCCCCAAACCTCGGGGTCACTCCACTGCAGATCGACCGCGTTGAACGCCTGCGCATAAGGCGGCTCGAACGTCGCGGCCTCTCGTGCCGTCTTCATCAAAAGCGAGCGCATCCCCGGCCGCTCGAAGTTGAGCCGGGTCGCGATCTTGCCGATCGTGCCCTCGCGTTGCGCCCGCGCCAAGTCGTCGGCCAGCGCCGCAATTGCGCCGAATGGCGGCCGCCCCTTGCCGTTCCAAGAGCGCAACGCTTCAGCCGCGCGCGGCAGATTGTCGGCGATCGTCGTGTCCTCGACGCTCCGGTTCAGCATGTTGAAGATCGGCAGGAAGAACGTGACGGTCAGGAACGCGAGCAACGGCAGCACGAGCAGGAACGTCCCGCGGCGGGCGTTCTTGCCCGACCGCTTGAACTGCTCCGAAAGGCTTCTCGTCTCAGCCACCACGCGTCCCCATCATCCCCCGAATGCGCCCGTCATTTGGCGAGCCACGCGCTCCAGCGTTGGTTCAACTCCTCTTGGTGGTCCGCCCACCACAGGAAATCGATCTGCAGCGCGTTCTTCGAATTCTCCGGCGCATTCGGCATGTGCACCTTCATGTCGACCTCCGGCTTCGAATTGTACGTGCCGACGAGCGGCAGCGACGAGCGCCGGGCGGGGCCGTACGCGATCCAGCGCGCCTGATCGGCAAGCCGCTGCGTGTCCGTCGCGAAGGCGACGAACTGCATCGCAGCAGCCAAGTTCTTCGTCCCCTTCACGACGCCAAGGACGTCGAGCTCCTGAATCTGCCCGTCCCAGATGATCTTGAACGGCTTACCCTCGCCGATCTGCGCGTCGAAGATGCGCC
>CAZXAQ010000186.1:0-2929 GCA_964638635.1 uncultured Flavobacteriaceae bacterium | reverse complement strand
GTGTGCAGCACGTTGAAGCCGTTCCAACCGCCCTCACCCGCCGGTCCGATCATGCCGGTGTTGCGGGCGACCGTTGCCGCGGCGTCGAGGATTGCGGCGCCGTCGGCACGCGCGAGTGCGCCTTGGCCGACGATCAGCATCGGGTGCTTCGCGTTCTTCAGCACGTCGAACGCGCGGTGTTTGCCGGCCGCGATGTCGGCGAGGTCGGCCGGGTTGTTGTCGAGGTCTTGGACTTGGTAGGTCAGATCAAAGCGCTGGCCGAGGTGCATGACCTTCAGGTCGTTGCGCAGCCAAGCTTTGCGGATGCGCGCGTTGACGAGCGGTGCTTCCCAACGCGGGTTCGTGCCGATGAGAAGCAGCGCGTCGGCGGTTTCGATGCCGGCGATCGTCGTGTTGAAAAGATAACCTTGGCGGGGGCCGTGGCCGATCTTCGCGCCGTCTTGGCGGCAGTCGATGTTTGCGACACCGAGCGCCACCATCAGGTCTTTGAGCGCTTTGATCGGCTCAGCGCTAACGAGGTCGCCCACAAGCGCGGCCATGCGTTCAGGGCGCGTGCCGCGCACGCGATCGGCGATCACGGTGAACGCTTCAGCCCAAGAGGCCGGCTGGAGTTTGCCGTTGCGGCGGACGTACGGCTTGTCGAGGCGTTGGCGGCGCAGGCCGTCCCAAACGAAGCGCGTCTTATCGGAGATCCACTCTTCGTTGACCTCCTCGTTCACGCGCGGGAGGAAGCGCATGACTTCGGCGCCGCGCGCGTCGACGCGGATCGCCGAGCCGACGGCGTCCATCACGTCGACGGACTCAGTCTTCGTGAGTTCCCACGGACGAGCGTTGAACTTGTACGGCTTCGAGGTCAGCGCGCCGACCGGGCAGAGGTCGATGACGTTGCCCGACATCTCCGACGACACGGCGTGCTCAAGATAGGTCGTGATCTCCATGTCTTCGCCACGGCCGGTGGCGCCGATCTCGTCGACGCCCGCGACCTCCGCCGCGAAGCGGACGCAGCGCGTGCAGTGGATGCAGCGCGTCATGATCGTGTTGACGAGCGGGCCCATATTCTTGTCGGTGACCGCGCGCTTGTTTTCCTCGAAGCGGGCGAACTTCGCGTGGCCATAGGCCATCGCTTGATCCTGCAGATCGCACTCGCCACCTTGGTCGCAGATCGGGCAGTCGAGCGGGTGGTTGATGAGCAGGAACTCCATCACCCCTTCGCGCGCTTTCTTCACGAGCGCCGAATTGGTGTTCACGACGGGCGGCTCGTTGTTCGGACCGGGGCGGCAATCGCGTACTCCCCAGGCGCACGACGCGACCGGCTTCGGCGAGCCCTTCAGCTCGACGAGGCACATGCGGCAGTTGCCGGCGATCGATAGACGTTCGTGGTAGCAGAAGCGCGGGATCTCGGCGCCCGCCGCTTCGCAGGCCTGCAACAGCGTGTAGTCCGCCGGGACGTCGATTTCCTTGCCGTCGACGATGAGTTTGGTCATGGCCTACTCCGCCGCCACTGAGGCGCGGGCGCCCGCGCGCTTCGCGTTGATGCGGCGTTCGATTTCGCTCCGGAAGTGACGGATCAGGCCCTGGATCGGCCATGCGGCGGCGTCGCCGAGCGCGCAGATTGTGTGGCCTTCGACTTGGTAGGTGACTTCGAGAAGGAGATCGATTTCCTTTGGCTCGGCGTCGCCGGTGACGAGGCGTTCCATCACGCGCCACATCCAGCCGGTGCCTTCGCGGCAGGGCGTGCACTGGCCGCAGGACTCGTGCTTGTAGAAACGCGCGAGGCGGGCAATCGCTTTCACGATGTCGGTCGAGCGATCCATGACGATGACGGCCGCGGTGCCGAGGCCCGACTTCACATCGCGCAGGCTATCGAAATCCATCAGGACGGTGTCGCAGATCGACTTCGGAATCAGCGGCACCGACGAGCCGCCGGGGATTACCGCGAGCAGGTTGTCCCAACCTCCGCGCACGCCGCCGCAATGCTTGTCGATGAGTTCGCGGAGCGGAATGCCCATTTCCTCTTCGACGTTGCAGGGCTTGTTCACGTGGCCGGAGATGCAGAAGAGCTTCGTGCCGGTGTTGTTCGGGCGGCCGAGGGCCGAGAACCATGCCGCGCCGCGGCGCAGGATTTCCGGCGCAACCGCGATCGACTCGACGTTGTTCACGGTCGTGGGGCAGCCGTAGAGGCCCACGTTCGCGGGGAACGGCGGCTTAAGGCGCGGCATGCCTTTCTTGCCTTCGAGACTTTCGAGGAGGGCGGTTTCTTCGCCGCAAATGTAGGCGCCCGCGCCGTGGTGGACGTAGCAATCGAAGTCCCAGCCAGAGCCAGCTGAGTTCTTGCCGAACAATCCCGCCGCGTAGCACTCCTCGATCGCCGCTTCGAGGCGTTTGTATTCGATGCGGAACTCGCCGCGCACATAGATGTAGCAAGCATGCGCGCCCATCGCGAAGCTTGCGATCAGGCAACCCTCGAGCAGCGTGTGCGGGTCGTGCCGCATGATATCGCGGTCTTTGCACGTGCCGGGCTCGGACTCGTCCGCGTTGACGACGAGGTAGGCCGGGCGGCCGTCCGATTGCTTCGGCATGAACGACCATTTGAGGCCGGTCGGGAAGCCAGCGCCGCCGCGGCCGCGCAAGCCCGACTTCTTCATCTCGTCGATGATCCAGTCGCGGCCTTTCGCGATGATGTCCTTCGTGCCGTCCCAGTTACCGCGTTTGCGCGCGGCGGGGAGGCGCCAGTCGTGGACGCCGTAGAGGTTCGTGAAGATGCGGTCGGCGTCAGCGAGCATTGCAGCCACCCATAGCTCTTGCCCTTCCCCCCTTGAGGGGGAAGGTGGCGAGCCGCGTTAGCGGTGAGACGGATGGGGGGGCTTCGTGACCGCCCCCCATCAGTCGCGCCTTCGGCGCGCCAGCTTCCCCCTCAAGGGGGGAAGCG
>CAZXAQ010000185.1:0-2983 GCA_964638635.1 uncultured Flavobacteriaceae bacterium | reverse complement strand
GAGGGTTTGGGGGGCGTCGCCGGTGAAGAAGACGGAGAGCGGGATGGCGGCGACGCGGGCGTGCTCGGTCATGTGCTTGCAGAAGTCGACGTCGCTGCCGTTGAAGCGGAGTTTCGAGATGTCGGTCGTGAGGAAGTAGGTGCCTTGCGCTTTCAGCGGTTCGAAGCCGATGGCGGCGAGTTCGCGGGCGAGGTAGTCGCGATTGCCTTCGAGCTCCTTTGCGAGGTTCAGGTAGTAGTCCTCGAAATTGTTCAGGCCGTGCGCGACCGCGATCTGCAACGCGGTCGGCGTCGTGAAGGTGATGAACTGATGCGCCTTCGAGACGGCGCCGGTCAGCGCGGCGGGGCCAGTGACCCAACCGACCTTCCAGCCGGTGAGCGAGAAGATTTTGCCGGCGGAGCCGACGCGCACGCAGCGTTCGTACATGCCGGGCAACGTGGCGAGCGGGGTGTGCTTCAGGCCGTCGAAGGTTAGGTGCTCGTAGACCTCGTCGCAGATGGCGAGCGCGTCGAAGCGTTTCAGGAAGGTGGCGAGCAGTTCGAGTTCGGCGCGCGAAAAGACTTTGCCTGCCGGGTTCATCGGCGAGTTCAAGAGGATCGCCTTCGTCTTCGGCGAAAACGCGGCCGCGAGCGTTTGTTCGGTGAGCGTCCAATTCGGCGCGGTCAGGCGGATCGGTTTTGCGATGCCGCCGACGGCTTCCACCACCGGCCTATACGAGTCGTAGGCGGGCTCGAACAACACGACCTCGTCGCCGGGCCTGACCAGGGCCATGATCGAGGCGGTCAGCGCCTCCGTGCCGCCCGACGTCACCACCACTTCACTGCGCCAATCGTAGGTCAGGTCGTAGAAGCGCTTGGCGTGGGCGGCGAGCGCTTGGCGGAGCGCCTCTACACCCATCATGGGGGGATACTGGTTCGGGCCCTCAATCAGCGCTTGTGCGGCACGCTCGCGCAGCGCGAGGGGACCGTCCGTGTCGGGAAAGCCTTGGCCGAGGTTGATGGCGCCGTGCTGGTTCGCCAGGCCGGACATAACTGTGAATATGGTGGTGCCAAGCCCGGCAAAGGTGGGGTTCAGCGGCTTCATCGCGGGGGCCTCTTAGAGCGGCGGCACCTTGGCAAAGCGCGGAACTGCTCGCAAGGCGGCGGGCGGGTGCCCACAGTTTGTGCACACCTGCCTAGCAGCGCGGCAGAATCTTGGATGTTCGGGCCAAAACCCGCACGCTATGGTCCGCCGCGTTTTTGGGCCCATTTCTTGACCGGCCCGTGCCACGGAACTCGCGATGAAAAAGATCGAAGCGATTATCAAGCCGTTCAAACTCGATGAAGTGAAAGAGGCGCTGCAAGACGTCGGCGTCCAAGGCATCACCGTTACGGAAGCCAAAGGCTTCGGCCGCCAGAAAGGGCATACCGAGCTCTATCGCGGCGCCGAGTACGTCGTCGACTTTCTGCCGAAGGTGAAGATCGAAATCGTTCTGCCGAACGATCTCGTCGACCGCGCGGTGGAAGCGATTCAAAAGGCTGCCCGAACCGGACGCATCGGCGACGGCAAGATTTTCATTTCCTCCGTCGAGGAAGTCATTCGCATTCGTACCGGCGAAACCGGGCAAGACGCGATTTAACACCCAACATTCAACGCCCCTCGATGGGGGTTCTAAGGAGAACATGATGGCAAACGCAGATACCGTCCTGAAAAAGATCAAGGACGAGGAGGTCAAGTTCGTCGACCTCCGCTTCACGGACCCGCGGGGTAAGTGGCAGCACGTGACGTTCGACCTGTCGCTGGTCGACAAGGATCTGTTCGAGACGGGAACGATGTTCGACGGTTCGTCGATCGCCGGTTGGAAGGCGATCAACGAATCGGACATGACGCTGCTGCCCGATCCGGCGACGGCGGTGATCGATCCGTTCTTCGCGCAGAAGACGCTGATCCTGTTCTGCGACGTGCTTGAACCGTCGACGCATCAGCCCTATGGCCGCTGCCCGCGCTCGATCGCGCGCGCCGCCGAGAACTACATGAAGTCGGCCGGCGTGGGCGATACGGCGATGTTCGGCCCGGAAGCCGAGTTCTTCATCTTCGACGACGTGCGCCACACCGTTCAGATGAACAAGTGCAGCGTCGAAATCGACTCCGCCGAAGGCCCCTACAACACCGGCAAAGAGTACGAGCAGGGCAATCTCGGCCACCGTCCGCCGATCAAGGGCGGCTACTTCCCGGTGCCGCCTGTCGACAGCTGCCAGGACATCCGCTCCGAGATGCTCTCGATCATGGGCGACATGGGCATCGAACCGGAAAAGCATCACCACGAAGTGGCGCCGGCGCAGCACGAGCTCGGGTTCAAGTACTCGACACTCGTGAAAACCGCCGACCGCATGCAGATCTACAAGTATGTCGTGCACCAGGTCGCGGCGGCCTATGGCAAGACGGCGACGTTCATGCCGAAGCCGGTCAAGGGCGACAACGGCTCGGGTATGCACGTGCACCAGTCGATCTGGAAGGGCGGCCAGCCGCTGTTCGCGGGTTCGGGTTATGCCGACCTCAGCGAGATGTGCCTCTATTACATCGGCGGCATCATCAAGCACGCGAAGGCGATCAACGCGCTGACGAACCCGCTGACGAACTCTTATAAGCGTCTGATCCCGGGCTTCGAGGCGCCGGTGCTGCTCGCCTATTCGTCGCGCAACCGTTCGGCGTCGATCCGCATTCCGTTCGGCGCCGGCCCGAAGGCCAAGCGCATCGAAGTGCGCTTCCCCGATCCGGGCGCGAACCCGTACTTGGCGTACGCGGCGATGCTGATGGCCGGTCTCGACGGCATCCAGAACAAGATCCATCCGGGCCAGCCGATGGACAAGGACCTCTACGCGCTGCCGCCGGAAGAGCTGAAAGACGTGCCGCAGGTGTGCGGTTCGTTGCGCGAGTCGCTCGAGCACCTGGACAAGAACCGCGCGTTCCTGAAGCGCGGCAACGTGTTCAGCGACGACTTCAT
>CAZXAQ010000184.1:0-3051 GCA_964638635.1 uncultured Flavobacteriaceae bacterium | reverse complement strand
CCGTCGCCGCGCCAGCGGCCGCACCAGCCGCGTCGGTCGCCGCACCAGCCGCAGCGCCAGCCGCGTCAGTCGCCGCCTTGGCAGCGTCTTTCGCAGCGTCTGTGGCCGCAGCCGCCGGCGTCGTCGCCGGAGCAGGCGTCGCAGGCGCGGGCGTCGCCGCCGGAGCCGGCGTCGCCGGCGCCGGGTCAGCCGAAACCGGCATCGCCGCGATCAAAGCAAGAGAAGAAACGAGAGCAAACTTGGAAAGCGTGGACATTTGACTGGAGGTTCCTTTGTTGGGTCGACCACAGCTGGCCAGATTAGAACCAAGCCGCGGCCGTTGCACTGCGTTCGTATGCCGCTTGGGGGTGCGGCACGGCGCCTCTTGCCGCCCGGCGGACCGGTGCGGGAGGCGCGGAAAACCTACAACTCAGCGTTCTTTGCGGACGCCTTTGAAGGGCTTCTTATCGGACTTCACGTCCGTGAACTTACCGGTCTTGGTGTCGCGCTTGACCCATTTGCCGGTCTTGGTGTTGAGCGCTTGGCTGCGTTTCTTCACGGCGCCCGCGCGACGGTTGTCGCCGGCCTTCGCGTTCTTTGCCATCGAATCCTCCCTGGAGTTGGCGGTTCCGATATGGCGCGTTCTGCTCCCGCCCGCAATGTCAGGCGCGCCAGAAATGCACAACGCCGGTGCGGGATGAGCGCACCGGCGTTGCTTCAAACAGTCGTTCGGCGTTCTTCAAGCTCTGCGCGTGAACCAGTAGGCGGCGCCGCCCAGCACGACGAGGCCGCCGACGATCGCGGCGATCGTGCCGGTGCCCATGCCACCGCCTTCAGCGGGGGCTTCGGCCGTCGCTTCGGTTGCGGGCGGTTCGGCCGGGGGCGCCTCTTCAGTGGTTGGCGCCGTCGGTTCAGCGGGTGGCGCTTCCGGCGTGGCCGCCGGGTCGGTGGGGGCTGCGGCCGGATCAGCCGGCGCGGCTGCGGGATCAGTAGGCGCCGCGCCCGGATCGGCGGCCGGCGGTGCTTGCGGCTCCGGTGGGGCCATGTTCGCGGACGCGGGCATGGCGGCGATCAGAGCAAGCGAGGCGATGAAACCCAATTTCGCGAGCGTGGACATGGTGCGGAAAATTCCCTCTGTTGGAGCGACCACGAGTGCGAATCTAGCAGCGTTCGGGTTTTCCCCGAATGACAGTTTCTTCACAGTGACCTCGAAAGGATGCGACAGATGTTCCGCTTCGAACGGCGTCATGAAAAGCTTGCAAGCCGCACAGTGTTCTTCGGACGCGTGCTGCGGGCGTTGCTGGTCGGTGGGGTGTTTGTCGGCGTGTCGCTGATCGGCGGCATCGCCGGTTACATGCACTTCGCACACATGCAGCCCATCGACGCGTTCTTGAACGCCGCGATGATTTTGGGGGGCATGGGGCCGGTGACGCCACTCGAGAGCGACGAGGCCAAGGTTTTCGCAGGGCTTTACGCACTCTATGCGGGGCTGCTTCTGGTCGCGGTGTCCGGCATCGTGCTCGCACCCGTGTTTCACCGGGTGCTGCACGCGTTGCACGCGGATTCGGCGGATTAGGCCGCCTGCGGCTTCGTCCAACGCCACGAGATGAAGCCGAACAGCGCGCCGGAGGTCCACTTCAGGACGCGCGAGTCCGGGTGCATGCCGATCGCTTTGCCGACCATGCCGATGGCGCTGTCGATGTGCGGGCGCTTGTAGAGTAGCATCATCGTCGATTGGTAGGCGGCGTTGCAGGCCTTGCGATCGTACGGCGCGCCTTCGGGGAAGTTCGCGCTGTAATAGGCGGAAGCAAGTTCGTCATCGGTCGATTCCGAGATGCGGGTCGCGGCGATGTAGAGGCGGCGCCAGAAGCCGGGTTTCGCTTCCGGCTGCATGTCCATCAGTTTGTAGAACAGACGGTAGTGCGCGAACTCGTCGGCGGCGATGAGGCCCGCAATCTGCTTCAACACGGGTTCTTGCACCGCGTCGCGCAGCGCCGTGTAGCTCGACGACGTCCCGCATTCGACGACACAGCGTGCGATCAGCTCGCCGACGCGGCTGCCACGGACGGAGCCGTCGGCGTTGATGAAGTGTTCGGGGCGGTATTGCTTGCGGAAGCGCGCGAACGCCTGTTCGAAGTTGAACGTTGGGTCCGCCATCTCGGCCCACTTGGCGAGCGCCGCGCCGTGCTGGACCTCTTCGGTCCCCCAGCGTTCGAGGTGGGCCATCATCTCCGGCTCGTTCTTGAAGACGTTGCGGAGATACTCGACGTAGTCGGTCGCGTTGTACTCAACCAGCGAGCCGGCCTTCACCAGGCGCACCAGTTCCGGGTTCAGTTTCGTGCGGTCGAACTTCGACCAGTCAATCGTGTCAAGCGTCCAGTGTTCGCGCATGAGACGCTAAGCTCCCAATCCAATACCCGGTTGAACCCTTCGAGGGGTCTTAATTTGGCGCGGACCCTAGCAAAAACAAGGCGGCGCCGCCATTGCCGTCCGTCACAGAAGATTCAATCGTTTAGCCCAGCGCCGACCGCAATTCCCGCAATTGGTTCAGGGTCGTTTGCGCGCGGTCGCGGACGGCCGCGTCCTTCGCGTCGGCGATGTCTTCCTCGGCGTTCTTGATGCGCTGATCGAGGGCGGCCGTGTCGAGTTCCGCGAGCGGCACTGCCTCTTCGGCGAGCACGGTCAGGCCCTGCAGCGTCACTTCGGCAAAGCCGCCGCGAACGAAGAACTTCTCCGCCGCCTTGCCCGCGGTGACGATGGCCAGGACGCCAGGCTTCAGCGTCGTCATCACCGGCGCGTGGCCGGCAAAGACGCCGAAGTCGCCCTCAGAGCCCGGCACGTCGACTTGGTCGACCTCGGCCGAGATCAGCAAGCGTTCGGGGGAGACGAGATCGAAGTGAAGTTTGGCCATGGGTGACTCGGTTTTCGTGATTCGGGCTTCGGGGATCGGGTGTTCGAAAACCGAACCCCGAATCCCGATACCCGATTAAGCGGCTTCCGCCGCCAGACGCTCAGCCTTCTTCACGGCTTCTTCGATCGTGCCGACCATGAGGAACGCTTGTTCCGGCAGGT
>CAZXAQ010000183.1:0-3061 GCA_964638635.1 uncultured Flavobacteriaceae bacterium | reverse complement strand
TGGGAGGCGTTCGACAAGACGCCGCGCGTGGCCAGCCATTCGGCCGTCGGCGTGATCGAGCTGATGCCGACGTCGGACGGCGAGTATTACGGCTTCAAGTACGTCAACGGGCATCCGAAGAACATGGCGGCGGGGTTGCAGACCGTGACGGCGTTCGGCGTGCTGGCCGATGTGGCGACGGGGTATCCGCTGTTGCTGTCGGAGATGACGTTGCTCACCGCGCTCAGGACGGCGGCGACGTCGGCGGTGGCGGCGAAGCATCTGGCGCCCAAGGGTGCGACCACAATGGCGATGATCGGCAACGGGGCGCAGTCGGAGTTTCAGGCGACGGCGTTCCGCGCGCTCTGCGGGATCAACCACGTGCGGCTTTACGACATCGATCCGGCCGCGACCGCGAAGTGCGCACAGAACCTGGAAGGGTCGGGCTTAAAGGTCACGGCGTGCGCCAGCAAGGAGGCCGCGATGGAGGGCGCACAAATCATCACGACCTGCACGGCCGACAAGCAGCTCGCCACGATCCTCACCGACAACATGGTGGGCTCGGGCGTGCACATCAACGCGATCGGCGGCGACTGTCCGGGGAAGACGGAGCTGCACCGCGACATTCTTCTGCGCTCCGACATTTTCGTCGAGTACACGCCGCAGACGCGGATCGAGGGCGAAATCCAGCAGCTTGCGCCCGATCATCCGGTGACCGAGCTTTGGCAGGTGATCGCGGGGCGCGCGCCCGGGCGCACTTCGGCGAAGCAGATCACGTTGTTCGACGGCGTCGGCTTTGCGATCGAGGACTTTGCGGCGCTGCGCTATGTGCACGCGCGCGTGAAGGGCACGCCGTTCGTGCAGAACCTCGACATGATCGCCGACCCCGACGACCCACGCGACCTCTACGGGATGCTGATGCGCGCGAAGGGGTAGAGTTGTGCGCGCCGCCACTCGCCGGGTGTCTCGAACGGCGCTAGGCTTGTCCCTTACGACGGGGACACCCCATGAGCACCTTTCGCTTGTTTGCTGCGGCGGCGCTTGCCGGCGTGATGGCGCTTTCGACAGCGGGTGGCGACCCGCTGCCGCCGTCCTTGCCCAACGTGCCCAGAGATTTCACCCCGGATCCACGCCTTCGGGATCTGCCGCCGCTCGCGGGCCTTCGATGCCTGCGCCTTTCCAGCGTGAGCCTGCCTTCCGGACGCATCGAGTTCGCCACCGTCGTGGAAGCCGTCACGGGTACGGCCGTCTATAGACCTGTGCATGATGTTGAAGTCCGAAACGTGCCGCGCTTCTGCCGGATCAAAGGCGTGGCCACGCCGACGCGCACGTCGCAGATCAATTTCGAAGTCTGGATTCCCTTCGACGGCAGCTATCGCAACCGGTACCTGCAGGTGGGCAACGGCGGGCTTTCGGGCGTCATCGCCTACGGCGCGCTTGCCGACGGCATCCGGCGCGGGTTCGCCACGGCCGCGACGGACGACGGCAACCAGAACCCTCGTTCGGGCGCCTTCGCGGCGGATACCGAGCGGCTGATCGATTATGCCCATCGGGCGCTGAAACAAACGACGGACAAGGCGAAAGCCATCATCACCGCGTTCGTGGGCGTGGGGCCGGAGCGTTCGTATTTCCACGGCTGCTCGGGCGGCGGACGTCAGGCGCTGATGGAGGCGCAGCGCTACGGCGACGACTTCGACGGCATCCTTGCCGGTGCGCCAGCGAATTATTTTACGCATCAGTTCGCGAGCTTTGCGTGGAACGCGCAGCGGGTCTATCCGCCGCCACCTGCGGCGGCCACATCGAAGCTTCCCGCCGAAAAGCTCCATATTTTGACCGACTATATCCGCGACCAGTGTACCGGAACGGACGGCGGACTTCGGTCAGACTTGTTCTTGACGAATCCGCGCGCTTGCCGGGTGTCGCTTGCGCCGATCACGTGCACGGGTACAGACGCCCCAAACTGCTTGACGGCCTCTCAGGCCGGGATCGTGCGGGCGCTCTATGACGGGCCAAACTATGCAGGCACCGGCACGAAGATCTATCCAGGCCTTGAGCGGGGATCGGAAGCCAACGGGGTCAACTGGCCGGGATGGATTACGGGCCCGGGATTCGATACGCCGGAGAGCACACAGTTGTTCTACGCGAAAGAGTTCTTCCAGCACTTCGTACGCAGTTCGGCGCCTCACGATCCGTTTGCCGTTCCGGTCGAAACGGCTATCGGCGCGATCGACGCCGAACTTGGCGGGCATTTGAATGCGATCAATCCCGACATCAGCACGTTCCACGACCGCGGCGGCAAGCTCATCATCTATCACGGGTACGACGACGCGGCGGTCGCGCCGCAGAACTCGATCGACTATTGGACGAGCGTGGGATCGACGATGCGGGCGCGCCGGCCCGGCTCGCCGGTCGATAGTTACTTCCGGCTGTTCATGGTCCCCGGGTTTTCGCATTGCTTTTTCGGCAGCGGCATCAACGCCTTGTTCGGCAACACCGTCGCTGATATCGGCGTTGACGCGGATCACGACTTTTTGGTGGCGCTTGAAAAGTGGGTCGAAGAGGGCCGCGTGCCGGAGCGATTGATCGGAACCCACATCGATCCGATGCCGGACGCGATCTTTCAGCGGCCGGTTTGTCCTTATCCGCAACTGCCCCGCTATCTCGCCGGCAACACACGCTTGGCGACGAGTTGGGGATGCCAAGTGCCGCCATCGTTCAAACTACGGCCCGACGTTCGGCCGAAGGTTCTGCCGAAGCGATTTCCAATACCGCCGGGACCATCACCGGAGCGGCGCTTCTGAAGGCAAAAGAAAAAGCGCAGGTGGGTTCCCACCTGCGCCTTCGAACTGTTCGTTCGCTGAAGCCGCTTATTTGCGGTTCATGAACCAGTAGCCACCGCCGACGGCCGCCGCGAGGGCTGCCACGATCGCAACGATCGTGCCGGTGCCCATGCCGCCTTCAGAAGCGGGCGCCGCCGCATCGGTCGCCGCCGTGGCAGCGTCCGTCGCCGCGTCGGTCGCAGCCGTAGCCGCGTCCGTCGCCGCATCCGTCGCAGCCGCGGCCGCGTCGGTCGCCGCATCAG
>CAZXAQ010000182.1:0-3095 GCA_964638635.1 uncultured Flavobacteriaceae bacterium | reverse complement strand
CCGATGGCGGCTTCCGCGGCCGCGACGGTGAGTACCAGAAGCGCGAAGACCTGGCCGCTCATGTCGTGCAGGAACGACGAGAAGGCGACGAGGTTGATGTTGACCGAGAGCAGGATCAGCTCGATCGACATCAGGATGATGATGACGTTCTTGCGGTTTAAGAAGATGCCGAAGATGCCGATCGTGAACAGCGCGGCGGCGACGGTCAGATAGTGTCCCAGTCCGATGGCCATGGGTTAGAGCCCCTCCCCCGGGCGGACTTTGCGGAGTTCGACGGCCTCGGCGCGCTTGCGGCCGACCTGGGCGGACGCGCTCTGGCGCTTTACGCCTTCGCGGTGGCGGAGCGTCAACACGATCGCGCCGATCATGGCGACGAGCAGCACCATGCCGGCGCCTTGGAAAACGTGGACGTAGTGCGTGTAGAGGATGCGACCCAAGGCTTCCGTGTTCGTCACGTCGGTCGGCGTCGGGTGGGCGACGGTGGTGCTCAACGCGGGCGACAACACCCAGGCGCCGCCGATGATCGCGAGTTCGCCGAAGAAAACGATCGCAATGGCGAACCCTAACGGCGCGTAGTTTAGGAACCCTTGGCGCAGCTCGGTGAAGTCGATGTCGAGCATCATCACGACGAAGAGGAAGAGCACGGCCACCGCGCCGACATAGACGACGATCAGCACCATCGCCAGGAACTCGGCGCCCAGGAGTACGAACAGCGCGGCGGCATTGAAGAACGCGAGAATCAGGAACAGCACCGAGTGCACGGGGTTGCGCGCGCTGACCACCAACAAGGCGGCCACGATCAGCACGGTTGCAAACACATAGAAGGCGACGGTCGCCAGAATCACGTCATTGTTCCTTCACGTCAGCGGTAAGGGGCGTCGAGCTCCAGGTTCTTTGCAATTTCGCGTTCCCACCGGTCGCCGTTCGCGAGCAGCTTCGCCTTGTCGTAGAGCAGCTCTTCGCGGGTTTCGGTGGCGAACTCGAAGTTCGGCCCTTCAACGATCGCATCCACGGGGCACGCCTCTTGGCAGAAGCCGCAGTAGATGCATTTGACCATGTCGATGTCGTAGCGCGTGGTGCGGCGCGAGCCGTCGTCGCGCGGTTCGGCCTCGATCGTGATCGCTTGCGCCGGGCAGATCGCCTCGCACAGTTTGCAGGCGATGCAGCGTTCCTCGCCGTTCGCATAACGGCGCAGCGCGTGCTCGCCGCGGAAGCGGGGCGAGAGCGCGCCTTTTTCGAACGGGTAGTTCAGCGTCGGCTTCGGGCGGAAGATGTATTTCAGGGCGAGCCAGAACCCGCTCAGGAAGTCGACCATGAAGATCATTCTGAGGAACTGCATGGCCCTATCCCGGTAACTTGTCGAAGGCGATGAGATAGCCCGCGGTAAGGACCACCCAGAGCAGCGAGATCGGCAAAAAGAATTTCCAGCCGATGCGCATCAGCTGATCGTAGCGGTAGCGGGGCACGATCGCCTTCACCATCGCGAACAGGAAGAAGATCACCCAGATCTTGATGATGAACCAGATGACGCCAGGGACCCAAGTGAACGGCGCCACCTCCATCGGCGGGTGCCAGCCGCCGAGGAACAGGATCGTCATCATGGCGCACATGAGAACGATCGAGACGTACTCGGAGAGCATGAACAGCAAATACGGCGTCGACGAATACTCGACCATGAAGCCCGCCACGAGTTCGGATTCGGCTTCCGGCAGGTCGAACGGCGGACGGTTCGTTTCTGCCAAGGCCGAGACGAAGAAGACGACGGCCATCGGCAGCAGGTGGCTGAACAGGTACCAGTGGTGGATGCCGCCGGCTTGCGCCTCGACGATTTTCGAGAGGTTCAGCGTGCCCGCGGTCAAGAGCACGGTGATGACCACGAAGCCGATCGAGACCTCGTAGGAGACCATCTGCGCTGCGGAGCGGAGCGAGCCTAAGAACGGGTACTTCGAGTTCGACGCCCAGCCGCCCATGATGATGCCGTACACGCCGAGGGAGGAGATCGCGAAGATGTAGAGGATGCCGACGTTGATGTCGGCGAAGACCCAGCGATCCGCCACGGGGACAACAGCCCAGGCGCCGAGGGCGAGCGTCGTCGAGACGAGCGGAGCCAAGAGGAACACGCCTTTGTTCGCGCCGGACGGGACGACGATCTCCTTAAAGACGAATTTCAGCAGGTCCGCGAACGACTGCAGCAGGCCGTAGGGGCCTACGACGTTCGGGCCGCGCCGCAACTGCACGGTTGCCCAGACCTTGCGGTCGAACAGCAAGATGAACGCGATCATGAGCAGCAACACGACAATGAACAGCAGCATCAGCGCCGCCATGCCGACGAGGTCGAGCCAAAACGCGTTCGGCCAGTAGAAGTCGAGGAGGGCGTCGTTGATGCCTTTGAACCACTCGGTCATCGCCCTACTCCGCCGCTGCGCCGAGGCGCGGTTTGACGAACAAGCTCGAGCATTCGGCCATCACGTGGCTGGCGCGGGCGACCGGGTTCGTTAGGTAGAAGTCCTTGACCGGATACTCGAACGGCGTCTTGGCGATCGTGCCAGCGGCGCCGATGTTCGTCCAAATTGCGGCGTCGGCACCCGGGTTCGCGGGTGCGCGGTCGAGCTCGGCGAAGCGCGGCGCGTCGTTCAGCATCGCTTGACGGAGCGCGCCCATGTCGTCGTAGGGCAACTTTTTGCCAACAGCTTCGGAGAGCGCGCGGAGGATCGCCCAGTCTTCGCGGGCGTCACCGGGCGGGAACGTGGCGCGGCGCGCGCTTTGCACGCGGCCTTCGGTGTTGACGTAGGTGCCGTTCTGCTCCGTGTAGGCCGCCCCCGGCAGGATCACGTCGGCGCGGTGTGCGCCGGCGTCGCCGTGCGAGCCTTGATAGACGACGAACGCCTTACCGAGCTTCTTCGTGTCGATCTCGTCGGCGCCAAGCAGGTACACGAAATCGATGTCGCCGCGTGACGCCGCGTCGAGGATCGCGACCGTGTCCTTGCCGCCCTTTTGCGGCAGGAAGCCGAGGTCGAGTGCGCCGACGCGTCCGGCCGCGGTGTGCAGCACGTTGAAGCCGTTCCAACCGCCCTCACCCGCCGGTCCGATCATGC
>CAZXAQ010000181.1:0-3206 GCA_964638635.1 uncultured Flavobacteriaceae bacterium | reverse complement strand
CCGGCGGCGGCGACGAACTGCAAGGCATCAAGCGCGGCATCATGGAACTCGCCGACCTCGTCGTTGTGACGAAAGCCGACGGCGATCTGCTGCAAGCAGCCAACCGCGCCGCCGCTGAATACCGCGCCGCGCTCCACCTCATGCGCCCCAAGTTCGAAGGCTGGTCGGCCGACGTTCGTTTGGTCTCAAGCACAGAGGGCAGGGGCATCGCCGACGTCTGGAGCGACGTCGAACGCTTCCGCGACCTCTTGACCGCTGCCGGCGCCTGGGACCGCCAACGCCGCGACCAGCGTGTGGCCTGGCTCCACACCGAACTGCGCGAAGGCTTGGCGGCTGCCCTCACGGAAGACCCCGCGGCCAACGCCGAACTCATTAAGCTGGAGGCGGCTGTCGCCAAGGGAACGCTGGGCGCGCCGGCCGCCGCGAAGGCCATTTTGGCGCACTGGCGCGCCAAAACTTGACTGGAGGAAGGGGCCTGACCTATAGGTCCGCCCTCCCGCGCTTTGGGGTTCCCCTGGCGCGGGTTCGCATTTCATCGGATCGGACGGAATATCATCATGGCACGGCGCTGCGAATTGACCGGCAAGGGCGTGTTGAGCGGACACAATGTCAGCCACGCGAACAACAAGACGAAGCGCAAGTTCCGCCCGAACCTGTCGGAAGTGTCGCTGATTTCCGACAAGCTCGACCGCACGGTGAAGTTGAAGATTTCGAAGCACGCGTTGCGCTCGATCGACCACAACGGCGGCCTCGACGCCTTCATCATCAAGCAAAAAGACGACAATCTGTCGGACCGCGCCCGCCGCCTGAAGCGCGAAATTGTGCGCGCCACTGCAAAGGCCTAATTCGCGCACTTGCGCGCTTAAGTCGTTCTCCGCACCTTTGGCGCCGCGATTCTGCCAAGGGTCATGACCAGTCACGTCAGCAGAGCCACCGCCGAAGGCGGCATCCTCGTCTCGCACGCGCCGTCCAGGCTGCCGCGGGCGCTGGGGCTGTTGCGCGATCTGGCGCTGCTGATCGTGCCGGGCGTGGCCGTGACGATGACGCTGCTGATCGCGTGGGAAGCGCGCACGGTACCGTTCACGCTGTTCGACGGCATCTTGAGCCCGCCGCGCCACCCGGAACTCTACCCGTCGAACTGGTTGAACGCGGGCCACGCGATCGTACCGGTGGTCTTCCTGATCGCGAACCTCGTCAACCGCCGCTATGGCGAGGAGTTCGCGCTCGGCCACGTGTTCGTCTCCTGGTCGCTCGCCATCCCGGCAGCGCTCGCCGTCACTCTCGAGGCGAGCCCTTATCTGCCGCCCCCCGGTCAGGTGCCGAGCCTGCGCGTGATGGGCGCCTTCGTGGGCGCCATGGCGATCGGCCAGCTCGCGGGCGTCTACGTCTTCGACCGCACGCGCGGCGTCGTCTGGTGGAAGGCGCCGCTCTACAGCGCCCTCACCAGCTCCTTCGTCGCCATGTTCCTCTTCTACCCGGCCGCTTACGCGGGCAGCGAGCCGTTCTGGCTGAACCACATGGCGGTCGACGCAGGCACGAAGGCGTTCATGTCGTTCGCCTTGCTGCTGCCCTACATGGCCTTGAGGCCCGTCGTGCGCCCGCACGCGGGTCTCGGCGGCTACTGATCAAGTCTCGCGCGGACCGCGCATCTCCTTCAGCGCGATCTCGACCCGCCGCCACGTATCTGCGTCGGCGTCGTCGTGTTTGTCCTTCGCGGTTTGAAGCCGTTGCGCGGCGATCGCAATCGCCCTCGCGCCGTGCTCGGCGAACAACCGGCGCGCATAGTTCGCTATCTCGATTTCGTGCATGGAATCATCCTCCGCAAGTGTCAGCGGATACGCTGAGCGGGCGGCGGCGCCATGACCTCGATCAATATGCGCCGTCAGTCGCGCAGCTCGAACATCATAAGCAAAGTCTGCTGGACCGGCTCGTTAAAATTGTTGTCGGAAACGACGTAGACGAGCGTCTCGCCGTCCGCACCGGTGCGCACGGAAAGGCCTTCCATGTTGTCGATAATGAAGTTCATGCCGACGTCGGCCAGAACCTCTCCATCCAAGGTTGCACCCGCTGCAACGTCCGAACCCTTGATCCGCCGCATCTCGAACCCGACGCCGCCGATGCGGTTGAACCGCCGCTCCAGCGTCAGCACGTCGCCGTTCGCAAGCTGCCGCACGTCGGTGAGGTCGAACGGTGCCCGCCGAACAAGTGTGATCGCTTCAGGATCGGTGCCGTCCTTGAGCAACCAGCCGCGAATGTTGCCCGCGCCGTCGTGATAGGCCTCGGTGAGCGCCAGCAGCCGCCCGTCACTCAGCTGCGCAATCCCCTCAAGCCCGCTGTTGTCCGGCGCCTGTCTGAGATCGCCCGGTGTTGCAACAACCGTGGGCGTCGCCGCCAACCCGTCCTTCCCGAACGCGTAGCGCCAGATGCGATGGTCGCGTTCGAAGCTGACGAACACGTCGCCATCGAGCGACCCGGTGAGCCCTTCCGCATCGCCGTCCTTGCCGCTCAGCTTGCGTCCTTTGAGGTCCAGAAGCGGCGCGATCGACGTGCCCTTCAAGCCGACGAGCTTGCCGTCACGATACTGCAACGTGCCGGTGAGCCAATTGCTGTTGTCGGTGATCGCCAGAAAGCGCGCGCCGTCGTCCGAAACGATCAACCCGGAGAGGCCGCCGAAATCCGCATCGTCCGACGTCAGCTTCAGCGTCCCGCGATGACGGAGCTTACCCGTGGTCGACTTCGCGTCCTCACCGGTGCTGAAGGGCAGGGCGGCAGCCCGCACGGTCAGCGCGCGCGCATCGCGCGGCTCGGCAGTCGCGTAAAACACATAGGCAGCGGCCAATGACGCCGCCAACGCCAGCGCAATGTGAGACCGCTTCACCGCACCGCCGCCGCGACGGGGCCCTTCGCGCGCAACGGACGCCGCGGCGCAGCAGCCAAGACCTTCGTGGAATCCTCGTCGAACAGTTCCGCCAGCTTGTCCGTCATCGCACCGCCCAGCTGCTCGGCATCGACGATCGTCACCGCCCGCTTGTAGTAGCGCGTCACGTCGTGCCCGATCCCGATCGCAATCACCTCGATCGGCGAGCGCATCTCGATCGCCTCGATCACCTCGCGCAAATGCCGCTCCAGGTAATTGCCCGCGTTCACCGACAGCGTGGAATCGTCCACCGGCGCGCCGTCCGAAATCACCATCAGAATGCGCCGCT
>CAZXAQ010000180.1:0-3232 GCA_964638635.1 uncultured Flavobacteriaceae bacterium | reverse complement strand
CTACTACGAAGACACCGACGTCTCCGGCATCGTCTATCACGCGAACTACCTGCGCATGATGGAACGCGGCCGCAGCGAATTCCTCCGCCTCGTCGGTATCCACCACATGGTGATGATGGCAGGCGTTGACCCCGTCGCCTGGACGATCCGCCGCATGGAGATCGACTACGCGAAACCCGCCCGCCTCGACGACGCGCTCGAAATCCACACCCGCTACCGCACGCTGACCGGCGCAAGGCTGACCGGCGAACAATGGGTCAAATGCAAAGGCGTCGACCTCGTCACCGCCAAACTCGAAGCGGCGCTGATCACCATGACAGGCAAACCGCGCCGCATTCCCGAAGACGTCAAAGCGAAACTCGCCGCCTATCTCGACTGACCTACCAGCGATAACCGAGACCGACACCCACGATCACGGGGTCGATGTCGACGTCCGCGCGCACGACGGCCGGGATCGTCGTGTCGAGCGTGACCTCGGTATTGATCCACACTTTCTTGACGTCGATGTTCAACGACCAATTCCCGCCGATCGGAATGTCGACCCCCGCCTGCAGCGCGAAGCCGAAGCTCGGATCGAAGTCGGCGTCGCGAATGACCGGGTCGGCGTCGTCATGCCCGAAGAACACGGTGTAGTTCACACCCGCACCAATATAGGGCCGGAAATCGGGATCGTCCGGCTGGAAGTGGTACTGCACGGTCAGCGTCGGCGGCAGCAACCAAACCTCGCCGATATCGATGTTCGTCGGCTTGTGTTTGATCTCGTGCGGCGTGACGCCGAGGATCAGCTCGGCCGCCCAGTGCTCGTCAAAGAAGTAGGTGATGTCGAGTTCCGGCACGATGGACGTGTCGATGTCCACATCGCCGCCCAGAATCGAAATTGTCGCATCTTCGTCGGGCACGACGGCGATCAGCCGCCCGCGCACCATCCACGGGCTCTTGGCTTCGGCTTCACCGGGGAACGCGACGGCGCCGAAAGAAGCGAGGGCCGCACAGCCCAGTGTGGCCGCGGCCAGAAAGCGATTGGTCATGGGAACGTACTCCTAGCGGTGGGGGCTTCGTGAGCCCACGACTAGGCGCGTGTGCCAAGGGTCGCGTTGACGTAAGTCAAACGCTCGCAGAATGCACGCACCGCGTGCTCGTCGTACGTAGAGTCCCGCCGCCACGTCCCCGAATTACGTACGGGGACAGAGTGCCTGCGTCACCGCGCCGCCGTGGGACACCGCTTCGCCTTGATCTTCGTCCCGTCCGACGCCCGCGTCATCCAGAGTATAGGTCCGCTGCGCGAGACGTCGCGAAACTCGATCATCTCCGCCTCCTTGCGGCGGTCCGCTTCTTCGCTGACCTCTTCGACGATCAGCACCAAACGCGCGCCGTTGTCGGCGATCGCCCACAAGCCCGTTCCCCACTCGTCGTAGGTCGCCTTGCCGTCGGCGGCGAGCACCATCCCGTCACCGCTCGCGCACGTCCCGTCGAACGACCACGTGCCTGCAAAATAGGAACGCTGCGTTATTCGTTGCGGCGGCAACATGTTCGCATACGCGCTCGCCGCGCATCCGAAAGCCAAAACCGCAACCACCAACCGGCGCATGGAAAACCTCCAGGTGCAAACGACAGGTCCCACGATGCGCGAATGCCGGACGGCCCCGCAAGTTTTCCGTGCAGAGAAACGCCGCAAACAGCGTGAAGTCCCTGTCATTTACCGGCACGGCCCTTGGCGTGCCCATCCGTTCGGGTTAGGGAAGCGGGTCAATGGTTTGGGCGAGATCGTGAAATCGGCGGATTTCTGCGCCCAAATTTCGACACGTTAGACGGTTCTAGTCGCGCTCAAGTCCCTGTCGCCGATGAGGCTGGGGGAGCCGCTTGCGGGCGCGGCGTCATCTCGAGGGGAAGTAGGGTCTATGGAGTTCTCAGCGCTCGCTCTCGTTCATGATGCGGCGGCCTTGGTGAAGCCGCTGCTCGCGCTCGCCGATCACGTGACGCACTTTGCCGACGCGGTCCAAGCGCCGAATGCGGCGCCGGTCGATCCCACGCCCGAAACGATTCCCTTGGCACCTCCGGAAGGCGGCCGCGAAGCCGCGCCCGGCTCCGGCCCCGGCGGCGAACTCGACATGTCGCCGGTGACGCTGTTCATGAAGGCCGACATCGTCGTCAAGGCGGTGATGGGCGTCCTCCTGCTCTCTTCGATCTGGTCCTGGGCGATCATCATCGGCAAGTGGATGCGCATCGGCCGCGTCCGCGCGCAGGCTGAACGCTTCGAGCAGATGTTCTGGTCCGGCCGCTCGCTCGACGACGTCTATCAAGCGCTGCAAGCGCGCACCGAACACCACCCGATGGCGCATGTCTTCGTCGCCGCCATGCGCGAGTGGAAACGTTCGTTCGAGAGCGGTTCCGTTTCGACCGGCCTGCTGCCCAGCGTCAAAGACCGCATCAACAAGGTCATGAACGTCACCATCAGCCGCGAGATCACGCGCCTCGAATCCTCACTGGGCTTCCTCGCGACCGTCGGCGTCAACGCGACGTTCATCGGCCTGTTCGGCACGGTTTGGGGCATCATGAATTCGTTCCGCTCCATCGCGGCCAGCCACGACACGTCGCTGGCCGTCGTCGCGCCCGGCATCGCGGAGGCGCTGTTTGCGACCGCCATGGGCCTGCTCGCCGCCATTCCGGCATCGATCGCCTACAACCACCTCTCGACGTCGGTCGGCCGCATCGCGGGCCGCCTCGAAGGCTTCTCCGACGAATTCGCGGCGATCCTGTCGCGCCAACTCGACGAAAAGGCGCGCTAGATGGCCGGAGTCATCAACGGCGGGTCGCATCGCGGGCGCGGCGCTTGGCGCAGCCGCCTGAAGCCCCATTCCGACATCAACATCACGCCGATGGTCGACGTGATGTTGGTGCTGCTCATCATCTTCATGGTGACCGCGCCGCTCTTGACGGCGGGCGTCGCGGTCGACCTGCCGAAGACGCGCGCAAAATTGCTGTCGCAAGACAAAGAACCGCTCACGATCACGATCGAAAAGAGCGGGAAGATATTCTTGCAGGAAACCGAGATTGGAGCCGCCGAGTTGGTGCCGCGCCTGACCGCGATCGCCGAGAACGGCTACGATCAACGTATCTTCGTGCGCGGCGACAAAGCGGTCGACTACGGCACGGTGATGCAAGTGATGGGTGAGTTGAATGCGGCGGGTTTCCGTCGCATCGGCCTAGTGACAGAGCCTCCGCGTGGCGAGAG
>CAZXAQ010000179.1:0-3301 GCA_964638635.1 uncultured Flavobacteriaceae bacterium | reverse complement strand
ACCGCCAGCGCACACGCCGTCAGTAACATCAACTTCTTCGTCACTGTTTCCTCCACCTAGTTCAAGGTCCAATACGGTTACAACGCCCCCGGCCCGAAGGCATACGTCCGCTCTTAGGCATAGTTGTACTCCGACTTACAACAAGTCGCAAATTAGCCCATCCCGACAGGGTCGGGATGGGCTGGAAAGCTTAACAACTCGCTTAAAACGTGTAGCTGGCCGTCACAGACGCGAAATCGGTGTCTTTGGCCTTGTTGGCAATATGGCCGCCGAAGAAGTTCGAGTAGCTCGCGCCAAGGCGGAAGTTGTTGTTCAATGTGCCGGTGACACCAAGGCTGATCGCTTGACGATCTTCAAGGTAGTTGCCGTACGGCGAAGGCGTCGTGCCTTCGAAGTCGTAGCTGTAGACGAGCTGCGGCGCGACCGTGAAGCCCGTGTCCATGAAGTTGTTGTACTCGACGCGAGCGAGCAGGACGAGGCCGGCCGACCAGTCGTTCGGGCGGCAGTTCTTGCTCTTCTTGGCATCAAGACCGAGCAAACCGCCGAGCGGCAAGTCGGAGCCTTGGCAGCCGATATTTTGATACTGAGCAACACGTGGGTTGTTTATCGGTGCGAACGGGCTCAGTGCTGAGAATGTCGGCGCGGGATTGTTGTCAATCCAGGTGTCCTCGACGCCGGGCACATAGACGAAGCCCGCCTCGGTCACCAGGATACCGAGATCGGCGCCGATCGCATCGACCCACCAATCTGACGCCGTAAAGGTAGCCGTTGTGCCAATCTGTCCGGTGTACATCTCATTGCGAAGAACGCCGTTGATGTTCGGCGAGCCGCCGCAACGTGGTGTCGCGCCGTTGCCATCCGGGGTGAAGAGCAGCCGCAATGGCGACGCGCCTGGGACTGCCGCAGCTGCATCAAGAGCCGCCGGGGCACCTACTTCGAACGCGCAGCTCGCAGCCGCTGCGGCGATCGTCAGCGAGTCCGTATCGATCTGGAACGGCGCGTCAGGGCGATAGGTGAAGTCAGCTTGGACGCCCCAGCCCAAAAGCGTGGTATTGAAAGAGAAACCCCAAATGTCGATCCCCGAAGGATACTCGAGGAACAAGTCGATATTCGAGGCGAGCGTCACGGTCTCGGCGCCGTTCATCAATAACGGCGTGGTCGCCCCGGCGCCGATCGCAGCCGAGGTGCCTCGCTCTGATTGGAAGAACGCCAACGCGCAATTCAGTTTCTGCAGATTGCCAACTGTATCGTACGGATCAGCGCCGGTTCCCGTAGCCGAAAGCGCCAGCCCGGGGTGAATCTGCGCCAACGCCGTGGACACGGATGCATTTAGCATATTGTGGGGATCGAGTATGTTCGTCGTGTTGAGATTGGTGCCCGTGAACGCAGCAACAATGCCGTTGACCGCAGCCAAGGTGCCTGCAGCTGTTGCGCCAGCGACCCCCGGAGACGTCACGCCGCCGCCACCCGCGCCGCCGTAGCCGCAACCAGAGGGCAGCAACGTGCGGCCACCAAATCCGCCTGTCGTTCCTTGGAACGAATCTCCTATGGTTGCGTAACCCGCTGTCGCAATACCGATGTGCTCAGACACGAACGGCAGACGGCTCGCGTAATTTTGGTAATAGAACCCGAATTCCGTTCCTTCGAGCGATTCCGCGTAGTATCTCGCCGAAACACCGAAGTCCCCGGTCTCGTCAGGCCTGAGATCGCGGCTGCGCTCTACAACACCTTGGCTCTCAAGCGTCGAGCCGGTGGCTGCGTTTATCAACGACAGCTTCTGCGACTCGTGGAAACCGAGTGCGGTCTTGATCTTGTAGTTCACGAGCGGATTGTCGGAGCACTCCAGCTTTCCGGCATTTCCTACGAGCTGCGGGTCGTCGAGCAGGCCGGAGCCCGGAACACCAACGACAAAGGCCGACTGGACCATTCTCGTTGCCGTCCCCGCCGTTGCAGTACAGTTGCGGCGCTCGCCAGAAAGAGGGCTTCCCGACAAGAAAGAGATGCTGTTCACGTTGCCGCCCAAACCGGTGCCAAACGCAGCGACATCCGACGTCGCGAACGCAGTGCCTGAGGGATCGAGTTCAAACGGTTCCCAGTCGAGCGCATAATAACCAGACAACGAGACGTCGAACGGGAGTGATATGGAACCAGAGACTGCGTTCACCGGAACCAGGGCTTCTTTGATCTCGGACCCCGGACGGCGGAACGCGGCAACGTCGATCGGGTTGAACACGTTGTTGCCGTTCAGGATGAACGTGCTTTCGCCCCAGTTAATGACCTGTTTGCCGAGGCGCAGGTTCACCGGCATGTCGGCGATTGTGTAGTCAGCGGATACGAACAGATCGAGAAGCTCGTAGTTGCGGCCGACGTCGCCGATAGCATCGTCAGTCACAAGCGAGCGGTCACCTGCACCTTTATCCGCCAAGAGCACATCGTAGAAGCCGACGGCACGAGCGAAGAGTTTGTAATTCTGCCAGGTCATCTGCAGATCGTGGTTGGCCTTGAATGTCGTACCCAGCATGTCACCGGCATCGAAATTCAACCGGGCATCATCGGCATTGACCGAGTCATCGAAGTTGTCAGGATTCAGCGTGATGAATGTGGCGCCGCCCACACTCACGCCGACACCTGTGCAAGCCGCAGCGTTCGAGCACAGACTCGCGCGAGGCCCGTTCAGAAGTGGGTTGAACGCGATGCCGCCTTCACGCGGGTCGACCGGACCGCCGTTACTTTCCGGCAAGAACTGACCCTCCCGATCCGCCGTGCGGATCGAAGCGCCGAAGGAAACCGTTGTATCGAAAACGATGTCGACTTCGCCGAATTTTGTTTCGACGGCTCGTGCGTTCATCGCGCTCAACAGCGAGATGGCGGCGACGGAACCCAATAGACCTGCGCGCTGTAACTTCGTCGACATAAGAACTCCCCTTCTTGCGCGGTGGGCCACGATCCCACGCAACGCCGTCGTAGTGTTTCCGTGCGCGCGCAACCTTGCCGGCGCCCTTGCACGTTGAGCGATTCCACCCTCAAAAGGCTTGCGCCCATGAACGAAGCAAAAAGGTTAACTAGTTCTTAATTTTGGAGATTCGCAGCCGCGGGCACCACGAAGCCCAGCGTGCTGAATCATTTGGGCCACAATTTTTACGTGGCTGTCGCGAGCGCCAAGAATCAAAAGCGGCACGGCGCGTTTCGTTGCGCCGTGCCGTAAGAATAGTTCGTCAGTGTACGAAGCGTCTCGCTTATCCGCCGGCCTCAGTCGCCGGCAGCGGCACGTCGATCTCTTCGGGCTTTGGGGTGATGGACT
>CAZXAQ010000178.1:0-3385 GCA_964638635.1 uncultured Flavobacteriaceae bacterium | reverse complement strand
ATCGTGCGCAATGTGGCGCAGTATTTCTATCCGCAGATGCAGACGAAGGTGATGAACGAAGGCTGCGCCACGTTCGTTCACCACTACATCATGAACGCGCTGTACGACCGCGGGCAGATCAGCGAGGGGTCGATCCTCGAGTTCCTGCACTCGCACTCAAGCGTCGTGATGCAGCCGGGGTTTGACGATTCGCGCTACTACGGCATCAATCCTTACGCGCTCGGCTTTGCGATGATGTCCGACATCAAGCGCATGTCGGAGGACCCGACGCCGGAGGATCGCGATTGGTTCCCGGATGTCGCCGGCAAAGGCAATTGGCGCGACGTGCTGAAGCACGCGTGGGCGAACTACCGCGACGAGAGCTTTATTCAGCAGTTCCTAAGCCCGAAGGTGATGCGGGACCTCAAGCTCTTTGCGGTGCGCGATAAGACCGAAGACCCCGTCTACACGGTCGCCGCAATCCACAACGAACTCGGCTACCGCAAACTCAGGACGTCGCTCGCGCGGCTCTACGACCTCTCCACACATCAGCCGGATGTTCAGGTGGTGGCCGCCAATCTCGCGGGCGACCGGACGCTGACTCTGCGCCACAACCGCCACCGGGGGATTCCGCTGGCGCAAAACACGAAGGACGCCGTCCTCAAGCACATTCGCCGCTTGTGGGGCTATAACGTCGTCCTCGAAGAGCCAGAGGCCTAGGCCTCAAACCCAAACTGCCGAGACAAGCGTCAGCCGCTTACTGCGATGTCGGCGTGACGACGATCTTGTAGACGTATTCCGGCGTCGACAGGCCGGTGGTGCGCTGGATGTAATACTCTGTCCCTACGACGACGGCGATCGCCGCCACAACGGACCATGCAATCCAGTCACGATAGTACGTGCGACGCATAGTGGTTTCTCCTTGGTGCGAGTGCATCGGTACGCAAACTGAGAAACACGATGTTGCGACGATCCTACGCTCATGCCGCGCGGGCGCAAGCAGGCTTGGCGCGATAGCTTCGCAGTTGCAATGTAGGTTTGGCGCGGGTTTTAGGCGCGTTCGCTCTCGCGCGGGCGGATCAGAAAATGGCCGTGCAGCGCCGCGATCGGGCGGGTGTGCTCGTCCTGCCAAGCCTCCGCGCGGACATTGCAGACGCGCCGGCCGTGTTTTGTCACGATCGCGCGAGCGTAGGTATCGACCGGTTTGCCGGAACGCAGGTAGTCGATTCCGATGTCGACCGGTTTCGGCAGGTCTTCGGTGTCGGCCTCCAACATCAACTGGATCACGGCGGTGACTTCGAGAAAGGCGCCGACCACGCCGCCGTGAAGCGCGGGCAGGACAGGGTTGCCGATCAGCTTCTGATTGAAGCGCAGAATGGTCGTCAGTTCGGTGCCTTTGCGATCGACTTCGATCCCTAAGAACTTGCAGTAGGGAATCGCATCGACCAGGGCTTGCAGATCGGGCTTCTTGCCTTCGGCGAGGGCGCGGCGGATCAGCTCCATCACTTGCCTCCCGCGGGGACGTTCGCGCCGCGCTGACTCTTCGTGCCCAGCATGAAAGCGGCGGCGCAGGTTGCGATCGAATCGCCCCGGTCGGTGTGATAGGCGACGCCGCGGGCGAAGGCGATGTTCTTCGTCACCTTGTAGCACTCGGCGAAGGCGAAGATATCTTCGCCCGGGTTTGCGGCTTTCATGTAATCGATGCGAAGGTCCAGCGTCGCGATCTGTCCGGCTAGGCGCGTCTTCGATCCGACCGCGATGCCGCAAGCGTTGTCGAGCAGCGCGGTGATGACGCCGCCGTGAATCACGCGCGTGTCGGGATTGCCGATCAGATGTTCGGCGTAGGGCACCTTGCAGACGACTTCGCCGGGCTTGATTTCCACGACCGTGAGCTGCAGCGCGGCGGCGTGCGGCACGCCAGCCAGGATGAAGCCTGCCTTGTGCTCGGGGATGGTCGACGGCAAATCGCTCATGATGCGGGAGTGGATGCTTGCCGCGCGGCACCTGTCAATGGCGCCTTCCGCTGCGACTTCCCGTGCCCGGTAAGGTCAACGGCGGTGAATTCTTTTGACTGTGCATGGGGCGCGGTTCAATCGGTGTACGGGACGCGTCGGGGGGCGCGACAGATGGGGCGTGCGGTTTGGGCTGCCGCGCTTGCGCTTTCGATCGGCGCGGCGCAGGCGGGCGAGTACACGATCAAGTCGTTCCGGTGGGAGGAGGACTACTCCTATCTGGCGACGCGCGCGCCTGGCGACGATCTTGAGGCGCTGAAGTTCATTGTGCTCGACGATGCGGGCGACGCGTGGTTGACGCTTGGCGCGGACACGCGGCTTCGCGCGGATGTCATCCAGAACGGCAGCTTTTCGCTTCGGCCCGGCGGCGACTACACGACCGTGACGACGCGTGTGTTGTTCTTCACCGATTGGCATTTCGACGATGCGCTGCGCGCGTTTGTGCAGTTCGGCTTTCACGACGAGAACGGGCGCCGGCCGCGCGCGCGGTCTTTCGACGAGGGTGGGATCGATTTGCAGCAGGCGTTTGTCGACCTCGATCTGGCGGACGGGTTGCGCGTGCGCGCTGGGCGGCAGGAACTGCCGCTCGGCAATCAGCGGCTTTCGGATGTGCGCGAAGGCGGCAATATCCGCCGCGGCTTCGACGGTGTTCGGGCCGACGTGAAAGTGGCGTCGGCGAATGTCGTGCTGTTTGCGGCGTCGCCGATCGCGAACGGGCAAGAGAATTTTGACGACGAAGCGGCAGAGCACGAGGCGTTCTACGGCGCCTATTTGACGACGCCGTTTGCGTGGACGGGTGGGTCGGCCGATGTGTTTTGGCTCAGGCGCGAGAAGCCGAATTCGGTGTTCGCGGCCGGAACGGCGGATGATGCCCGCTCGACCGTGGGCGGGCGGCTGTTCGGTAGCGATGGGGCTTGGGACTACGACGTCGAGGCGCTGTGGCAGTTTGGGACGTTCGGCGCGGACGACGTGCGCGCCTATGCGGCCAGCGTCGATATCGGGTGGAGGGCTACTGCTTGGGCCTGGAAGCCGCGCTTCAGCGTGCGGTTCGATTTGGCGAGTGGCGACGAGCAGCCGGGCGACGGCGCGCTTGGGTCGTTCGATGGGCCCTATCCGAACTTCTCGTATCTGTCGGCGACGAGCTCCTATTGGCCGGGAAATGCGTGGGCGGTGTTTCCGCTGATGACGGCGACGCCTGCGGACGATCTGACGTTCTATGTGGGCGCGCAATACATGGCACGGCTGGAGACCTCCGACGCGTTTTACTATCAGCCGCAGGTGCCGATCGCCTTGCCGGGCACGGACGCACACGGGGTCATGACGCAGCTATACACGCGGTTGCGGTGGGAGCCGACGCGGCACTGGGTGTTGTCGGCGACGGCGATCTATCAGGC
>CAZXAQ010000177.1:0-3490 GCA_964638635.1 uncultured Flavobacteriaceae bacterium | reverse complement strand
GGCGATGAAGGCGGCGGAGACGATCGGCGAGATGTCTGGGCCCATCGTGATGATGACGAAAGAGACGATCAACCGCGCCTACGAGACCACCCTCGCCGAAGGTGTCAGGTTCGAACGGCGGCTTTTCCACTCGATGTTCGCGACGGCCGACCAGAAGGAAGGCATGGCCGCCTTCGTCGAAAAGCGGAAGGCCAAGTTCGAGCACCGTTGACGGATTGACGCGGCTTTTGCGGGTTGACGCTGCTTCAAACCCCCGTCTATAACCCGCGGCCCCTGGGCAACAGGGCAAGGAACGTAAGGGATTTATCCACATGGCGAATATCCGCTCGGCAGCCAAAGCAGCGCGCAAAGCCAAGCGCCGCGAGGCCGTCAATACCGCGCGGAAGAGCCGTGTTCGCACCCACATCCGCAAGGTTGAGGAAGCGATCGCCAAGGGCGACGCTAAGGCCGCCCAGGCTGCGTTGCAGGCGGCCCAGCCGGAGATCATCCGTGGGGCCAACAAGCGTATCCTTCATAAGCGCGCGGCGGCACGCAAAGTGTCGCGCCTGACGAAGCGCGTGAAAGCGCTCTCCAAGTAAGCTTCGGGCGGTCCCGCCCTGCCCCCGTGTTGTTTAAGGGGCGCTGCGTTCTCCATTTCGGTTTTGTTGTATCCAACGGTTTCGCGCGTGGCGCGTTTTCTTGTGCACGACGTGCGCATGCGCGCATTACCGTGTCGCGCGCCGGACACGATTATCCGTGTACGGACTATCGCTGAAACTGCCACATTGACGCGAAGCGCGCGCGTGCACAGAGTGTAGGAAATACCTAGTGTTTCGTGCGGCCGTTGTGCACAGCATTTTCTTGAAGTCACTCGCCGCATTACGCCGTCATGAAAGTGTTTTAATGCGCACGAAGTGCATGTTCGCGCATTGTGCACTTCCACCGTTCAAACGGTTGTTGTATGGTTAAGGTGCGATTGAGATTGGGGCTACGACAAATGAAGAAAACAATGAAAACGGCGTTGGGTGCGCCTGGTCGTAGAGTAAGCGGTCTAGCGACCGCCTTTTCTTAAAAGCAGCGGGCCCGGTTCTCGGGTCTGTTTTTCAGAAGTTCTCAAAGTTCGGCGTTTGGGCTGCGGGATTCCCGCGGATGGGGCCGGATTCTGCTCACTGGGAGAGCGGTCGAGATGGGTTACGCCGGAGACATAACGTCGACAGAGGCTTGGGAGCTCTTGAAGAGCGACCCGAAGGCCCAACTCGTCGATGTGCGTACGGCGGCCGAGTGGACGTTTGTGGGCGTGCCCGACCTCGCAGGCGTGGGCCGGAAGGCGATTTTGGTGGAATGGCAGGTCTACCCGACGATGGGTAGGAATGCGGCGTTCGAAGAGGCGGTGGCGGAGCGGCTTTCGGCTGCGGGCGCCACGACGGCGACACCGATTCTTTTCCTTTGCCGGTCGGGTGCGCGCAGCCAAGCGGCGGCGCGGGCCATGACGGCGAAGGGCTTTACGAAGTGCATCAACGTGGCCGGCGGTTTCGAAGGGGATGTCGACGCCGAGCGGCACCGGGGACGCATGAATGGGTGGAAGGCCGAAGGCCTTCCTTGGCAGCAAGGGTAGCGCGAGCGACGAAGAGGGTCGGCCTCGCGGGACCAAGTGTTGGGGCGTTAATGCGAACGGGTTCTCCGTCCGCGGTTCCCAAGTTAAGTGATGACATTGAGCGCGGACGGATTCATTCTGTCGGAGGGGCGCTGTTCAGTGAGACGTGCAGTACGCCGCTTTTCGTTCAGGTGAAACGTCACCGGCGGAAGGCGGTTTGGGGCAAGCAAGGCAAAAAAAGGACAAAGAACAGTGACCTCTCAAGAAGCAAAACCCGTCAGTGAGAAGATTGAAGCGATCTGGGCGCGCGTGTGCGAGCGGCTGAAGATCGAACTTGGTGCGCGGTTTCAATATTGGGTGGCGCCTCTGCGCGTGCTCTCGGCCGAAGGCGACCGCGTGGTTATCGCGTGCCCGAGCCGTTTCGACCGCGACAAGGTCGTCGAAAGCCATGGCGACCGCATTTTGGCGCTGATCCAGGAGATGGACGCGTCGTTCGTGCATGTCGACTTCGTCGTGGATTCGCGCCCCCGGGCGGTGCAGCCGCAGGCGGCGAGTGCGCGTGCGACGACGATCGACAGCCTCGGTGCGGCGCCGGTCGAGCCGGTGCTGGTGACGGGTTCCATTCCGCTCAACAAGACGTTCACGTTTGAAACCTATGTGACGGGCAAGTCGAACCAGATCGCGTTCAACGAGGCGAAGCGCACGGCGGATACGGATATTCCGATCGCCAATCCGCTGTTCCTGTTCGGGCCGACGGGACTCGGCAAGACGCATTTGATGCATGCGATCGCGTGGCGGAAGCTGCAGCGTAATCCGGCTCTGCGCGTGCTTTTCATCACGGCCGAAACGTTCATGCGGATGTTCGTCACGGCGCTGAAGGCGAACGACACGGTTTCGTTCAAGAACCAAGTGCGCAACGTCGATCTGCTTTTTGTCGACGATCTGCACTTCATCTTGGGCAAGGAAGCGACGCAGGAAGAACTTCTCGCCGCGTTCGATTGGCTTTCCGACAATCAGAAGCAAATCGTCGTTTCGGCCGATCGTTCGCCGTCGCTGTTCGAGGGGTTGTCCGAGCGTGCGCGTTCGCGCCTGCTCAAGGGCGCTTCGATCGAGATCACGCCGACCGATTTCGAGCTTCGCCTTGCGATCCTCGAAACCAAGGCCAAGCAGATCGCGCGCGAGCGTCCGGGCTTTACGCTGAACACGCAGGCGGCGCATTTCATGGCGCAGCGGATTGCCACGAACACGCGTGAGCTTGAGGGCGCGCTCAGCCGCGTCGTGCTGCAAAGCGAAGGCAAGCCGATCACGATCGAGAATCTGAACCAGTGGCTTGCCGATTTCCTGCGCGCTTACGACCGGCGCGTGACGATCGACGAGATCAAGAAGAAGGTCGCCGAGCACTACGGGCTCAAGACTGCCGATCTGGAATCGCCGAACCGTTCGCGTTCGATCGTGAGGCCGCGCCAGATCGCCATGTTTCTTGGCCGGGCTCTGACGCCGCGCAGTTATCCCGAAATCGGGCGCCGCTTCGGCAATCGCGATCACACCACGGTCATGCATGCTGTCGAGACGATTCAGCGTTTGACGGGGATGGATCCGGCGTTCGCGGACGAGGTCGAGCAACTTCGACTCTCGATCCGGAATTGGCCCACCGAAGGCACTTCCGGCGCGTTGCGGCCGGGGGCGTCGCCCGAGGGCGATCAGGCTCAGGTTTGAGGGGGAAATTTCCCTATCAGATCAATGGCTTAAACAAGGCGTTCCGGGGCGAATTTCAGTTCCCTGGAGCGCCTTCTGCCATTATATTGGTTCGAGCGTTGCCGCGCCAGGTTTGGCGCGGCGCTTTCGTCTTCACACCCCCTTATTTCCAACCGGACATTCGCATGCGGATTACCATCGAACGGGCGAGCTTTCTCAAAG
>CAZXAQ010000176.1:0-3517 GCA_964638635.1 uncultured Flavobacteriaceae bacterium | reverse complement strand
CGTTGTCTTGGCCGTAGCGCGACTTCGCGGCCTTCTGCACCGCCTCTTCCATCGCCGCGATCACGACCTGCTTGTCGATCGATTTCTCGCGCGCGACCGCGTCCGCGATCTGCAGCAGTTCGAGCCTATTTGCACTGACGGCCATTGGTCTTCACTCCGATTGCGCCGCGCGTTTGCCGGCGTCTTTCCTGCGTTTCAAATCATGCGCGATAAGCTCGTCGGTCAGCACCAACTTCGCCTCGCCAATCGACATGTAGGGAACGGAAAGTTCGCCGCGCCCCACGCCGGGTCCAAGTTCCGTCTCGACGACGACATCCTCGCCCCGCAAACCCTTCAACGTCCCGCGCACGCGCTTGCGTCCGTCGAGCATGTATTTGAGATCGAGTTTCGCCTCGTGCCCCGCATACGTTTCGAAATCGCGCCGCCGCGTGAGCGGCCGGTCGATCCCCGGCGACGACACTTCGAGCACGTAGTGTCCTTCGATCGGGTCGTCGTGCTCGAACGCCGTCGAGATCGCGTTGCTGAGCCGCGCGCAATCGTCGACTTCCATCGTGCCGTCGGCCTTCTCGGCCATCACCTGCAGCGTCGGCGGCTGCGCGCCCTTGAGGCGGACGCGCACGAGCGAATACCCCAACGCTTCCGCGATGGGGGCAATCAGTTGCTCAAGCTCGCTCACCTGTGAATTCACAAACACCTCTCGCGCCCGGAAGAGGGAACCCTCAACCAGCGAACAAGCAGTCTTTCTTGTCCGAGAATGGTGGATATATAGCCTTGGGGGCCGACGCCGCCAAGGCCAAATCGGGCGTTAGACGCGAAGAAAGCGCAGGTAAATGCAGGCCCGCCCGGCCTTGACCGCCTTCTGCTCATAGCGGGTCGCAGGCCAATCGGCCGGCCGCACGCGCCAATCCGCCGCGCAGTCCGCCGTCCAGCGAAACCGCTTGTCCGCCATCAAGTGCTGCAATGCCCATCGCGCGTAGTCCGCATGATCGGTCGCTACTCGCAACTCCGCCCCCGGTTTCAAGACGCGCGCGAGCTCGTCGAGTGTCCGCGTTTGAATGAATCGCCGCTTGTGATGCCGCGGCTTCGGCCACGGATCGGGAAACAGAACATAGACCGCGCCGAGCGATTGTGGCGGCAAACGCGGCAGCACATCGCGCGCATCGTTCGGATACAAGCGCACATTCGCGAGCTTCGCCTGATCGATCTGCGTGAGCAGCTTCGCGACACCGTTCAAGAACGGCTCGCAACCGATATAGCCGATATCGGGATGCGCGCTCGCCTGCGCCGCAAGATGCTCGCCGCCACCAAAGCCGACTTCAAGGGCAAACGCCCGCGCGTTCGGAAACAACGCGCGAAGGTCGATCGCGCCTTCCGGCACACCGATCTTCGGCAACAGCGTCTCGACAAGAATTTGCTGCGAGACGCTCAGCGGCCGCCCAAGACGGCGGCCGTAGAGTTCGCTGCGCCGGTGTCCGGCTTCGCTCAGCCGAAGTGGCTCTTGAGCTGCGAGACGAGGTCCGTGCGTTCCCACGAGAACCCTCCGTCGGCCTCGGGCGCACGGCCGAAGTGGCCGTAGGCTGCAGTGCGCGCATAGATCGGCCGGTTCAGCTTCAGATGCTCGCGAATGCCGCGAGGCTTCAAGCTCGCCATTTCCGGCAGCGCCTTCTCGAGCTTCGCTTCATCGACCCGGCCGGTACCGTGCAGATCGACATAGAACGACATCGGATCGGCAACGCCGATCGCATAAGCGATTTGAATCGTGCAGCGTTCCGCGAGGCCTGCCGCCACGACGTTCTTCGCCAGATAGCGCGCCATATAGGCGGCAGAGCGATCGACTTTCGTCGGGTCTTTACCGGAGAACGCGCCGCCGCCATGTGGGGCCGCGCCGCCGTACGTGTCGACGATGATCTTGCGCCCCGTGAGGCCCGTATCGCCGTCCGGACCGCCGATCACGAACCGCCCCGTCGGGTTCACGAACAAACCATCCTCCGGGCACATCCAGCCGGCCGGCATCGCGGCTTCGACATAAGGCTTCACGACCGCGCGAATATCGCGCTGATCGAGCCCGTCGATATGCTGCGTCGATACGACGATCTTCGTCGCGCGCACGGGCTTGCCGTTTTCGTATTGCAGCGTGACCTGGCTCTTGGCGTCGGGCAGCAATTCCTTCGCCTTGCCCGAATGGCGCGCGTCCGCCATCAACTTCAAAATCTTGTGCGAGAGCAGAATCGGCGCCGGCATCAACTCGTCGGTCTCGCGGCAGGCGTACCCGAACATGATGCCCTGGTCGCCCGCGCCTTCGTCCTTGTTCCCCGCAGCGTCGACGCCGACCGCGATGTCGGCCGATTGCGCGTGCACCAGGCACTCGATCCGCGCCTTGCGCCAGTCGAAGCCTTCTTGCTCGTAACCGATCGCCTTGATCGACTGCCGCGCCGCTTCAATCATCTGATCGTGGCCGACCGCTTCGGGCCCGCGAACCTCACCCGCCAGCACGACGCGATTCGTCGTGGCGAGCGTCTCAAGCGCGATGCGCGCTTCGGGCATGTGCCCCAACATCAGATCCACGATCGAATCCGAGATGCGGTCGCAGACTTTGTCCGGGTGACCTTCGGAAACGGATTCGCTGGTGAACAGGTAATTCTTGCGGGACATCGATCAAAAGCTCGCCAAAAAAAGAGCCGCGCCTTTCGCAGGTCGCGAAAAGCGCGGCTTTCTGTCAGGGATGCTGGGTTACGTCAAGCGCGTTGCGCTTCCCGCAGCTCCACAACCCGGAAATCGGGATAGACTTCTTCTTCGCCGGTCAGCGATTTCACCAATTCCAACATGCGCTTACGCACACGCGGGTCGGTGATTTTCGTGAAGGCGCGAACGAGCTGGAAGCCCTCGGCGCTCGACACGAATTCCATCATGTAGGGACCGGCATCGACGTCCGTCGCCGCTGCGGCGCCGTTCGTCTTGCGGATGACCGCCGCGTCCGTGCTCGGCAGATCGTCGAAGAAATACGACACCGGAACGCCAAGGATCGACGAGATGTCGAACAGTCTGCTCGCGCCGATACGATTCGCGCCTTTTTCGTACTTTTGAACTTGTTGGAACGTCAGGCCCAACAGCTCGCCAAGTTTTTCTTGGCTCATTCCGATAAGCATCCGGCGTAAACGAACGCGGCTGCCGACATGTGCATCAACTGAAGAGGGTTGCTTTTTGGCCAAGGGGGGAACTCCTTTACGACTGACAAGACAGCCTGACCGCAGCACGATGTCTGCAACCAAGCCCCACGAAACGTCTTTGTCTGTGGCCAACTTTTTTTGTTGGCCTTGCCCCCCGAGGGCAATCACGCAAGCAAGCACGTCTAATTTGCTTGAGGCCTAGGACGGCAACTTGTCGGGGACCCGACGGACGCAGCACGACCCCTCGCGCTTTGCAAATCCGTCATTCAGGCGGCCCCCAGTAGCCAACCTAGACTTCAATGATTCTCACTAAACGCTACATGGTTGTAATGGTCAACTGTCTTTATGGG
>CAZXAQ010000175.1:0-3689 GCA_964638635.1 uncultured Flavobacteriaceae bacterium | reverse complement strand
CCGCGCTATGCGGAGTTCATCGGCAAGGAAATCCAGAAGGCCTATCTCGAGTCCTACAGCGAGTACGGTCAGAACCTGTTCGACCGCTATATCGCCTATGCGGACGCGTGGATCGAAGATCAGGACTTCAAGGACACGGATACGGGTCAGCTGCTCGACCGCAACAGCTTGGACAACGAGCTGTCGAAGATCGAGAAGCCGGCCGGGATTGCGAACCCGAAAGACTTCCGCAACGAGGTCGTGAAGTTTGCGCTGCGTCACCGCGCGGCGAACGACGGCAAGAATCCGGCTTGGACGTCGTACGAGAAGATCCGCAACGTCATCGAGAAGCGGATGTTCAGCCAGGTCGAGGATCTGCTGCCGGTGATTTCGTTCGAATCCAAGAAGGATTCCGACACGCAGTCCAAGCACAACGAGTTCGTCAAGCGCATGCTTGCGCGCCACTACACGGCGCGGCAGGTCAGGCGTCTGGTCGAATGGTACATGCGCGTGAACAAGGCGGGATAAGGCCTCGCGCGGGCGTAGCAGCCCGCGCAGCCGCACATCATGGCGAACTTCATCGACCGCCGTTTGAACCCGAAGGGCAAGAGCCTTGCCAATCGGCAACGATTCATCCGCCGCGCGCGGGGCGAAATCAAAGAGGCGGTGCAGAAGTCGCTGAAGGACCGCACGGTTTCGGACTTCGCCAAGGATCAGAAGATCTCGATCCCGACGAAGTCGACGAAGGAGCCGCGCTTCCGGCACGATCCGACAGCGGGCGGCGAGCACGAGAGGGTGCTGCCCGGCAACAAGGACTTCGTCGAAGGCGATCAGATCAAAAAACCGCGCCAGGGCGAGGGTCAGGGGCGCGGCAAAGATGCGGCGCAGGGCGGGGAGTTCGAGGACGATTTTTCGTTCACGCTTAGCCAGGACGAAATTCTCGACATTTTCTTCGAAGACCTGGAGCTGCCGAACCTCGTCAAGACGGCGCTGAAAGAGGTCAAGGTCTTCTCGTGGCGCCGGGCGGGGATGACGACCTCCGGGTCGCCGAACCAGATCAACCTCGTCCGCACGATGCGCAATTCGTTCGGCCGCAGGCTCGCGATGCGCAGGCCGAAGGAAGACGAGATCGAGCTGCTGCGCGAGAAGCTGTTGCTGTTGCGGCGCGACGCCGGTTCCGACACTGACCCCGAGAAGAAGCAGCGCGTCGTCGAGCTTGAGGAAGAGATCGCGAAGCTCGAGCACCGGCGCAAGTGGGTGCCGTTCCTCGATCCCGTCGATGTGCGGTTCAATGCGTTCGTGCAGGAGCCCGTGCCGACGAGCCAGGCCGTGATGTTCTGCCTGATGGACGTGTCGGGTTCGATGGGCGAGCGGGAGAAGGACCTGGCGAAGCGGTTCTTCATGCTGCTGCATTTGTTCCTGAAGCGGCGCTACGAGCGGCTCGACATCGTGTTCATCCGTCATACGCACGACGCACAAGAAGTGGACGAGCATACGTTCTTCTATTCGCGCCAGTCGGGCGGCACGATCGTGTCGACGGCGCTCGAAGAGATGCAGAAGATCGTGCACGAGCGTTATGCGACGGGCGAGTGGAATATCTATGCGGCTCAGGCGTCGGATGGGTACACGCAAACGGGCGACGCGTCGCGCTGCGTCGATCTTCTGAACCAGGAACTGATGCCGATCTGTCAGTACTACGCCTATATCGAGATTCTGGACGAACGCGAGATGGAAGTGTTCTCAAGCGAGGAGTCCGGGGCGGAGCTGTGGCGCGCCTACCGGACGGTCGCCAAGGACTGGAAGAACTTCGCGACGAAGCGCATCGCCAAGCCGGCCGACATCTTTCCCGTGTTCCGCGAGCTGTTCGCCAAGGAAGGCACGGAGGCCAACGCGTGAACATTGCCGGTCAGCGCGTTTGGGGCCGGATGCTCACCTGGCTCGATCATGACGATGCGCCTGAGGCGTATGAACGGTTGAAGCGTGCGCCTTACGGGCACGAGGAGACCGCGAGGCTTGCGCCGTTCTTCTCGCGCGGTCGACTGGACACAGAGCGCGGCGAGGCGGCGTTCGCGCGGGTTGCGCATCGGATTCGCGCGTCGCGGCTGTTGTTCGTGCCGGCGTTGCTCAGTGGGATAGCGCTGAAGGCGAGCCGGTTGCGGCTTGTCGAGTATCTGACGCATCAGGTGCGGCTGCTGAAGGATGAGGGCTTCGACGCCGAAGTCGCCGATATCGACACCGGTGCGACCGTGCAGGCGAACGGCGCACGGTTGGCCGAGATTCTGGCGCGCCATCATTGTCCGACGTGGATCGTCACGCATTCGAAGGGCGGGCTCGACACGCTCGAGGCGCTGGTCGCCCATCCGGATGTCCGCCGGTATGTGGACGGGTGGGTGGCGTTCCAAGCGCCGTTTCAGGGGTCGCCGGTCGCGGACGTCGCCTGCGCGGCGCCGAAGGCGCGGCGGATCGGTGCCGCGGCGCTGAAGCTTCTGGGCGCAAGCCCGCAAACGATTTGCGATCTGACGACGGCCGAGCGGGCGCGCTATCTCGACGCCAACGCGACCGAGATCGCGCAACTCTTGGGCCAGGTGCCGGTGATGTGCGTCGGCACGGCGGTCGGCAAAGGCTTGCTGCCGTCGTGGCCGACAGTTCGTTGGATGGAGGAGCGCGGCTTGCGCAATGACGGGCTGGTGCCGGTTACCTCGACAATCTTGCCTGGTGCGCACTACGTGCTGCTGGAAGGCATGGGGCACGGAGATGTCGCCACGAACCACCTGCTGTCGCGGCGCAAGTTCGAGCAAATCGATTTGCTGAAAATCCTGTTTGCGCTCATGTTGGAGCGGCAACAGAGTCGGGTGGCGGCATGAGCGAGCTACTCTTCACCGGCGGCGAGTGGGATTTTGCGCTTCTGAAGCGCGTGTTTGCGGCGATCGAAGACGTCGGTCTCAACGATTTGAAGCTCGACGTCTATCCGAACCAGATCGAGATCATCGCTTCCGAGCAGATGCTCGACGCCTATTCGGCGCACGGCATGCCGCTGATGTACCATCACTGGTCGTTCGGCAAGATCTTCGCGCGCGAAGAGACGATGTACAGCAAGGGCTGGTCGGGGCTCGCCTACGAGATCGTCATCAATTCGAACCCGTGCATCGCCTATCTCATGGAAGAAAACACCATGACGATGCAGGCGCTGGTCATGGCGCATGCGTGCTTCGGGCACAATCACTTCTTCAAGAACAATTATTTGTTCCGGCAGTGGACGAACGCAGAGGCGATCCTCGACTATCTCGCGTTCTCCAAAAAATACGTCGCGGCGTGCGAGGAAAAGTACGGCGCGGAAGCCGTTGAGCAGGTGCTGGATTCGGCGCATGCGCTGATGGAGCAGGGCGTGTTCCGCTATCGCCGGCCGCCGCGTCCGTCCCGCGCGCAGCGCGAAGAGCGCATCCGCCGGCGCCAACAGTATGAAGAAGAGAGCTTCAACGACCTGTGGCGCACGCTGCCGGGAACCGCGCGCGATATGAGCGCGGATTTGGCGGCCGTGGACGAGGACGAGGTCGTGGGTCCGCAGGCGCCGATGAACCTGCCGGAAGAGAACCTGATCTACTTCCTGGAAAAGCACTCGCCGGTGTTGAAGAACTGGCAGCGGGAACTGCTGCGTATCGTGCGCAATGTGGCGCAGTATTTCTATCCGCAGATGCAGACGAAGGTGATGA
>CAZXAQ010000174.1:0-3762 GCA_964638635.1 uncultured Flavobacteriaceae bacterium | reverse complement strand
TCATCTCCGACGAACTGAACCACGCCAGCATCATCGACGGCATCCGCCTCTGCAAAGCGCAGCGCGCGCGCTACAAGAACGGCGACCTCGCCGACCTCGAAACAAAACTGAAAGACGCCTCCGCCGCCCGCTTCCGCATGATCGCAACCGACGGCGTCTTCTCGATGGACGGCTACTACGCCAAGCTCCCCGAAATTTGCGCGTTGGCCGAGAAGCACAACACCCTCGTCATGGTCGACGACTCGCACGCCGTGGGCTTCACCGGCAAGCACGGTCGCGGCTGCCACGAACGCGCGAATGTGATGGACAAGATCGACATCATCACCGGCACGCTCGGCAAGGCGCTCGGCGGCGCCAGCGGCGGCTACACCTCAGGCCGCAAGGAAATCATCGCCCTCCTGCGCCAGCGCTCGCGCCCGTATCTGTTCTCGAACTCGATCCCGCCCGCAATCGCCGCCGCCTCGATCGCCGCGATCGACCTGCTCAAATCCTCAAGCGCCCTCATCGACCGCCTCGCCGACAACACCAAATTCTTCCGCGCGGAGATGACAAAGGCGGGCTTCAATCTACTGCCCGGCGAGCACCCGATCGTGCCCATCATGATCGGCGACGCAGCGCTGGCCGCCCGCTTCGCCGAAGCGATGCTGGCCAAAGGCATCTACGTGATCGCGTTTTCCTACCCCGTCGTGCCGCAAGGCAAAGCGCGCATCCGCACGCAAATGTCGGCGGCCCTCACCCGCGCCGACCTCGAAGTCGCCGTCGCGCAGTTCACCGCGGCCGGCCGCGAGCTCGGCCTTATTCGTTGACGATCCGGATGTACCGCGTCGGTTCGAAGGTCTGCGGATAGCCCGGCACGAACGCCTGCGAGACATCCAAAATCTCGGCCACCGGCCGCGTCCGCTCGGCCGCGTTCGCCGGCGCCCAGGTCATGGCCAGGCCCACGATCGCCTGCGCGGCGGTCGCCATCGCCCCCGCCATCTTCTGCCGATAGTTCGCCATGGGCCCCTCCCGATCAGGCGCTCTTCACCGGCGCCTTGGACACCCACGCTAGGCGAAAGAGTTTTCGATCGGGTTAGGCAAAAGTAACCATTCGGTTACGAGCGCCCGCCCGCAAATCGTACTAGGCTCAAGACTTCAGCCAATCCGGACACGCGATGCCCGCACGCCTTCTGCTCCTTCGCCCGCTCGTGGCCGCAGCTTTGCTGCTTGCCTGCGCGCTCGAAGGCAATGCGGCCGCCCGCCCCGGCACCGCGCCGCCGACGCCCGAGGTCCAGCGTTTGGAGGATTTGGGCCGCATTTGGATCTACCTCGATCTCTTCGATCCTTATCTGACCGCGAGCCCTTCGGACTGGGACCAAGCGCTGCTCGACGCCATCCCCGCGGTGCGCGGCGCGCACGATGACGCAACTTACATTGCAGCCCTCAACACGATGCTCCGCCGCAGCGGCGATCCAGCGGCGCGCGTCGTTGAAACCGCCACGCCCGTGCCGCTGCCGCAACCCTTGCGCCGCGAGCGCGGCACCTGGGTCGCCGACTGCAGCGCCATGGCCCACGCCGTCGCAACCGGCGCCGCCCCCGTGCAACTCGCCGAGAACGTCGCCGCCAACCCGACCGTCGTCGACTGCCGCAACTTCACCGGAAACCTCCCCGCGCTTCACAGCGTGATCGCCGAGATCGGGCGCACCCGCGCGCCCACGATTCTGCCCGCAGGCTCGGCGCTCGTGCGCAGCTACAACGGCTTTCCGTCCGAAGACGGCGCGAAGTCGGGCGGCTTTGCGGCGGGCTTCGGCCTAACCGCCAAAGGCTCGATCGCGCCGACAAAAAAGCAGCCCGCCAAGACGCCACTCGTCTTTATGATCGACACCGGTCTGGGCGCCGCCGCCTTGCCCGCCATCGCAGCGCTGCAATCGGCCGGACTCGCGCGCGTCGTCGCCAACGGACCCGTCTGCTCCGGCCTCGCGACGCTGAAGACGGCGCGCCTCACGGTACAGATCAGCGAAGGCCTCTACACCTACCCCGCCGGCGCCGTCGGCTTTCGCCCGGATGCGACCGCGACGCCGCAAAACGCACTCACCGTCGCGATCGCGCAGCTGTCGGCGCGCCCCTCAGCCGTCTTGCGCGAGCCGTCGCTGCCGCCGCTGCAGCGCCCGCCGCGCCGATACAACGCAGCCGGCCTGCCGCCGGTCGAGCAACGCTTGCTCGCGCTCTATCGCTTTTGGGGCACGATCAAATACTTCCAGCCCTACACGAAGCTGATGGACCGCCCGTGGGACACGGCACTCGCAGAGTACATCCCCGCGATGCTCACAGCCGTCACGCGCGCCGACTACGAAGCGGCGCTTCTGCGTCTCGCAGCCCGCACGCAGGACACCCACACGAACATCGCCGGCCTCGCCGCCCCGCCCTACGGCTTTGCGAGCGGACGCCCGCAGATCGAGACGCGCTACATCCAAGGCCGCTTGGCGGTGACGGAGATCGTCGACAAGACGCTCGCGCCGAATATCAGCCCCGGCGACATCATCGTCGCGATCGACGGCACGCCGGTCGCGGCGCTCGAACAACGCCTGAGCCCCTTCATCGCCGCCTCGACACCGCAAGCCTACCGCGCCGCTTTGGCCGCACGCCTCTTGAACGGTCAACCCGGAAGCGTCGCGGTGCTGCAGGTCCGCGGCCCGACCGGCAGACAGCGCACGGTGCGCCTTCCCCGCACCGACGCCGCCCGCCCAACCACCCCGGACCCCGCGTGGCGCATGCTGCAAGGCAATGTCAGCTACATCGATCTTGCGCGCTTGGCACGCGCCGACGCGGACCGCGCGCTCGACGAACTCATCGAAGCAAAGGCGATCGTGTTCGACCTGCGCGGCAATCCTCAAGGCACCGCTTGGGTGTTGGGTCCGCGCCTCGCGCTTACGAACGCGCCCTTCCCGATCGCGCAATTCCGCCGCCCGTCGTACCAGGGACCACCGAAACACGACGCGTTGGAAGCCACCTGGCAGGCCTTCGCCGACATCGAGCGCCCCTCGTCCGCCCCCGCCCGCCGCTACACCGGCAAGATCTTCGCGCTGATCGACGAACGCACGATCAGCCAGGCCGAACACACCGCGCTGTTCTTCAAAGCCGCAGCCAACGTAACGCTGGTCGGCACCCCCACGCGCGGAACGAACGGCGACGTCACCGCGCTCCACCTTCCCGGCGGCCTGACGCTCCGCTTCACCGGCCACGACGTCCGCCGCGCCGACGGCACACAGCTGCAGCGCGTCGGCATCAAGCCCGATGTCTGGGTCGCGCCCACACTCAAAGGCCTGCGCTTAGGCCGCGACGAAGTCCTCGAAAAAGCGCTCGACCTCGCGCGCCGCTAAGTCCGCGCCGCAATGCCGGTGCCACATCGCGATCAGGCAAACCACACTTGCTGGGACCGCCGGCTTCCAGCCGGCTCTTGCTGAATCGTCGATTCACAAAAGGGCCGACGCTCCTAGGGATTGCGCCTTTCCGACAAAGCATGGCACCTACGACAACCGCAACAAGGCGCCTCGCCCATGGCCAAACTCTACGACGCGATCGACGACAAACTCGCGAGCTTCATCGCCAAACAGAAGATGTTCTTCGTCGCAACCGCCCCGCTCTCCGGCGACGGCCACGTGAACGTGAGCCCAAAGGGCTACGACGCCTTCCGCATCTTAGGGCCGAAGCGCGTCGCCTACGCCGACCTCGGCGGCTCCGGCATCGAAACCGTCGCCCACGCGCGCGAGAACGGCCGCATCA
>CAZXAQ010000173.1:0-3797 GCA_964638635.1 uncultured Flavobacteriaceae bacterium | reverse complement strand
CCGCCATCTGGTCGCCGTCGAAGTCGGCGTTGAACGCCGCGCACACCAGCGGGTGCAGCTGGATCGCCTTGCCTTCGATCAGCACCGGCTCGAACGCCTGAATGCCGAGCCGGTGAAGCGTCGGCGCGCGGTTCAGGAGCACGGGATGCTCGCGGATGACTTCGGCCAAGATGTCCCACACTTCGGGACGTTCCTTTTCGACCATCTTCTTCGATTGCTTGACGGTCGCCGACAGGCCTTTCGCCTCAAGCCGGTTGTAGATGAACGGCTTGAAGAGCTCGAGCGCCATCTTCTTCGGCAGGCCGCACTGATGCAGCTTCAGTTCGGGACCGACGACGATCACCGAACGGCCGGAGTAGTCGACGCGCTTGCCGAGCAGGTTCTGACGGAAGCGGCCTTGCTTACCCTTCAGCATGTCGGCGAGCGACTTCAGCGGACGCTTGTTCGCGCCCGTGATGACGCGGCCGCGGCGGCCGTTGTCGAACAACGCGTCGACCGATTCCTGCAACATGCGCTTTTCGTTGCGGATGATGATGTCCGGCGCGCGGAGCTCGATCAGGCGCTTCAGGCGGTTGTTGCGGTTGATGACGCGGCGATAGAGGTCGTTCAGGTCCGACGTCGCGAAGCGGCCGCCGTCCAGCGGCACGAGCGGACGCAGTTCCGGCGGGATGACCGGCACGACCTGCAGGATCATCCATTCCGGACGGTTGCCGGAGTCGAGGAACGACTCGACAAGCTTCAAGCGCTTGACGAGCTTCTTTGGCTTCAGTTCCGACGTCGTCGTCGCGATTTCTTCGCGCAGCGAGACCTTCAGCGACTTCAGATCGAGGCGCTGCAGCAATTCGCGGATCGCCTCGGCGCCGATCATGGCGGTGAAGCTGTCGTCGCCGTATTCTTCCTGCGCCTTCAGGTACTCGTCTTCGGAGAGGAGCGTCCGCTCTTTCAAGGGCGTCAGGCCCGGCTCGATGACGATGTAGCCTTCGAAGTACAAGATGCGCTCAAGATCTTTGAGCGTCATGTCGAGGAGCAAGCCGATGCGCGACGGCAGGCTCTTCATGAACCAGATGTGCGCGACCGGCGAGGCGAGCTCGATGTGGCCCATGCGCTCGCGCCGGACCTTGGAGAGCGTCACTTCCACGCCGCACTTTTCGCAGACGATGCCGCGATATTTCATGCGCTTGTACTTGCCGCACAAGCATTCGTAGTCCTTGATCGGACCGAAGATGCGCGCGCAGAACAAGCCGTCGCGTTCCGGCTTGAACGTACGGTAGTTGATGGTTTCCGGCTTTTTGATTTCGCCGTACGACCAGGACTGGATCTTTTCGGGCGAGGCCAGCGCGATGCGGATGCGATCGAACGTCGGGACGGCCGCGACCGGCCCGAAGACGTTTTGGACTTCCTGATTCATGGAGTTCTTGTCTCCTTAATTCTTCAATTCGGTTCGCGCGTTACGAGCTCGGCGTTTCGACTTCGGTGACGAGGTCGACGTTGAGGCCCAGCGAGCGCATTTCCTTCACGAGAACGTTGAAGCTTTCCGGGATACCCGCTTCGAAATTCTCGTCGCCGCGCACGATCGCCTCGTAGACCTTGGTGCGGCCCGCGACGTCGTCCGATTTGACGGTGAGGATTTCCTGCAGCGTGTAAGCCGCGCCGTAAGCCTCGAGCGCCCAGACCTCCATTTCGCCGAAACGCTGGCCGCCGAATTGGGCTTTACCGCCCAACGGCTGCTGCGTCACGAGGCTGTAAGGCCCGATCGAGCGCGCGTGGATCTTGTCGTCCACCAAGTGGTGGAGCTTCAGCATGTAGATGTAGCCGACGGTGACTTTGCGCTTAAACGGCTCGCCCGTGCGACCGTCGTAGAGCGTCACCTGACCGCTGCTGGTGAGGCCCGCAAGGTCCAACATCTTGTTGATGTCGGCTTCGTGCGCGCCGTCGAACACGGGGCTCGCGATATGGATGCCGTGGCCCATGCTTTCGGCCATATCGACCATCTGATCGTCGTTCATTTCGCCGAGGTGGCCGTCCTGACCGAACACGGTCTTCAGATGCTTGCGCAGCGGTTCGGCTTTGCCGTCCCGACGGTACTTCGCGACCATGTCGCCGATCTGGCGGCCGATGCCGTTGCACGCCCAGCCCAAGTGGGTTTCCAGAATCTGGCCCACGTTCATGCGGCTCGGCACGCCCAGCGGATTCAGCACGATGTCGACCGGCGTTCCGTCCTCAAGGTGCGGCATGTCCTCCATCGGAACGATCTTGGAGATAACGCCCTTGTTGCCGTGACGGCCGGCCATCTTGTCGCCCGGTTGAAGCTTGCGCTTCACCGCGACGAAGACCTTGACCATCTTCATCACGCCCGGCGGCAGTTCGTCGCCGCGGCGGAGCTTGTCGACCTTGTCGGCGAAGCGCGCTTCGAGGCGGTTCTTCGCGTCGTCGTATTGCTTGCGCAGCGCTTCGACTTCGCCTTGCGCTTTTTCGTTGCGCAACGCGAGCTGCCACCATTGCGCCTTCGTCAGCGTCTCCAGCATCGCCGGCGTCACTTTTGAATCCGGCGCAATGCCCTTCGGCCCGTGAGCGATCTGTTTGTGCAGGAGCAGCTCTTCGAGACGCGAGTAGATGTTGCGTTCCAGAATCGCGAGCTCGTCGTCGCGGTCCTTGGCGAAGCGTTCGATTTCCTCGCGTTCGATCGCCAGCGCGCGCTGGTCCTTCTCGATGCCGTGGCGGTTGAACACGCGCACTTCGACGATCGTGCCCGAGGCGCCCGGCGGCAGGCGCAAGCTGGTGTCGCGGACGTCGGAGGCCTTTTCGCCGAAGATGGCGCGCAGGAGCTTTTCTTCCGGCGTCATCGGGCTTTCGCCCTTCGGCGTGATCTTACCGACCAGGATGTCGCCCGGATTCACTTCGGCGCCGATATAGACGATGCCGGCTTCGTCGAGGTTCTTCAGCGCTTCTTCACCGACGTTCGGGATGTCGCGCGTGATTTCCTCAGGCCCCAGCTTCGTGTCGCGGGCGCTGGTCTCGAACTCCTCGATGTGGATCGAGGTGAAGACGTCGTCGCGCACGATGCGCTCCGAGATCAGGATCGAGTCTTCGAAGTTGTAGCCGTTCCACGGCATGAACGCGACGAGCACGTTGCGGCCGAGCGCGAGTTCGCCCATGTCCGTCGACGGACCGTCGGCGACGATGTCGCCGGCGACGACGCGGTCGCCCACCTTCACCAGCGGACGCTGCGTGATGCAGGTCGACTGGTTCGAGCGTTGGAACTTCTGCAGGCGGTAGATGTCGACGCCCGGCTTCGTCGCGTCGGTTTCTTCGCTCGCGCGCACGACGATACGGGTCGCGTCAACTTGGTCGACGATGCCGGTACGGCGCGCGGCAATCGCGGCGCCGGAGTCGCGGGCGACGACGCCCTCAAGACCGGTACCGACGAACGGCGCTTCGGACTGCAACAGCGGCACGGCTTGACGCTGCATGTTCGAACCCATGAGCGCGCGGTTCGCGTCGTCGTTTTCCAAGAACGGGATCAACGCCGCGGCCACCGAAACCAACTGCTTCGGCGACACGTCCATGAACTCGATGCGGTCGGGCGGCAGGAGAACGAAGTCCCCGCCTTTACGGCAGGAGATGATTTCGTCGACGAAGCGGCCGCGTGCGTCGAGCGGCGCGTTCGCTTGCGCGACCGTGTATTTCGATTCTTCCATGGCCGAGAGGTAGATGACCTCCGCCGTGACCTTACCGTCCTTCACGCGGCGGTACGGGCTTTCGATGAAGCCGTACTTGTTCACGCGCGCGTAGGTCGC
>CAZXAQ010000172.1:0-3811 GCA_964638635.1 uncultured Flavobacteriaceae bacterium | reverse complement strand
GGCTCCGGCGCGGGGCGCGCGGCAAAGCGCTCCTTCAAAAACCTGAGAATTGTGTCGCGGGCTTCGCGATAGGCAGCCAGGCGCTGTTCGCGCGAGCCTTCATAGGCGCTGGGATCAGGGACTTTCCAGTATTCGACTTCGACGGCTTGGGCCTGCGTCAACGCGAGCGCCTTGTGGCGCGCCTGTGGACTGAGCGTGATGATGAGATCGAACGACGTGTCGGCGAGCGTTTCGAACGTCTTTGGATGAAGGTGCGAGAGGTCGATGCCGATTTCGTCCATGACCTCGACGGCGAGCGGGTCGAGCACGCCCGCGCGCACGCCGCACGACTCCACATAGATGTGCTTGCCGAACAGGTGCTTCATGAGCGCGGCTGCGATCGGCGAGCGGATCGCGTTCATGGAGCACGAAAACAGCACGGCATCGGGTAGGTCTTCGCCGTTCGGTCCCTTCGACATCGTTACACCTTGATGTGCAACGCGCAGATGAGCGTGAAAAGACGGCGCGCCGTGTCGTGGTCGACGGTGATCTTGCCGGTGAGGCGTTCGCGCAGCAGCTGCGAGCCTTCGTCGTGCAGGCCGCGGCGGCCCATGTCGATTGCTTCGATCTGCGAGGGGGCGGCGGAGCGGATCGCCTGATAGTAGGTGTCGCAGACGACGAAATAGTCGCGGATAACGCGCTTCAATGGCGTGAGCGAGAGGACGTGCGTCGCGTGCGCCTCGCCGGTTTCGTGCGCGATGTGGAAGACGAGGCGGTTTTCCTGCACGCCGAGCTTCAACACGAAGGGCCCGCCTTCCGCGCCTTCGGGCGCGAAGTGGTTTTGTTCGAGCAGGTCGAAGATCGCGATGCGGCGTTCGTGCTCGACGTCGGCGCCGCGCGGGGCGATGGACGCCTCGTCCAGCTGCACGTCGACGAGGCGGGTCGGTGGCTTTTCGTCCGTCATCGGTTCAGGCGAATGCGGATGGAGCGCGCGTGGGCGTCGAGGCCCTCGGCGTCAGCGAGCGTCGCGGCATCTGGACCGAGGTGGGCGAGCGCATCAGCCGTGCAGCCGATGAGCGTCGTGCGCTTCATGAAATCGAGCACAGAGAGGCCGGAGGAGAAGCGCGCGGCGCGGGCGGTCGGGAGCACGTGGTTCGGGCCCGCGACGTAGTCGCCGATCGCCTCCGGTGTGTGGGCGCCCAAGAAAATCGCGCCGGCGTGGCGGATGCGTTGCACCAGCGCATCCGGATTAGCGACGCAGAGCTGCACGTGTTCGGCGGCGATGCGGTCGGCGAGCGCGGGGGCTTCGTCGAGTGCGCGGACCAGGATGATCGCGCCGTGTTTCTGCCAACTGGCGCGGGCGATCTTCTCTTTGGGGAGCGCTGCGAGTTGGCGGTCGACCTCGGCGGCGACGGCACGGGCGAGCGGCTCATCGTCGGTGATGAGGATGCTTTGCGCCGCTTCGTCGTGCTCGGCTTGGGCCAGCAGGTCGGCGGCGAGCCAAGCGGCGTCGTTCGCTTTGTCGGCGATGATCAAGACTTCGGAGGGGCCCGCGATGGAGTCGATGCCGACTTGACCGAAGACGTGGCGTTTCGCGGCGGCGACGTAGGCGTTACCGGGGCCGACGATCTTGTCGACGGGGGCGATGGTCTTCGTGCCGTAGGCCAGCGCGGCCACGGCTTGGGCGCCGCCGATGCGGTAGATTTCGGTGACACCGGCGAGGTCGAGGGCGGCGAGCACGAGCGGGTTCAATTTGCCGTCGGGTGCGGGCGTTGCGGCGACGAGGCGCTTCACGCCCGCGAGGCGCGCGGGGATCGCGTTCATCAAGACGCTGGACGGATAGGCCGCGAGGCCGCCGGGGATGTAGAGGCCGGCTGCGTCGACGGGCGTCCAGCGCGCGCCGAGCGTCACGCCCTGTGCGTCGGTGTAGCGGTCGTCGGTGGGTTTGTGGCGGGCATGGAAGGATTCGATGCGCGCAGCGGCGTGTTTCAGCGCGTCGAGCGTCGCGGGCGGTACGGCGGCTTTGGCGGCGGCGATTTCGGCAGCGGTGACGCGTAGGTTCGATGGGTTGAGATCGAAGCGATCGAAGCGCTTTGTGAGTTCGAACAGCGCCGCGTCACCGCGCGCTTGGACGTCGGCGATGATGGTGGCGACGGCGGCGGAGACGTCGGCGGCCGTTTCGCGCTTCTCGGCGAGCAGCGAGGCGAAGGCGGCGGCGAAGTCGGTTGTCGAAGTGCTCAGCCTACGCATGGCACACTTGGCCTGGGAGCGCCGGCTTCCAGCCGGCACTTTCTGACGCGACACCGCTCAAGAGCCGGCAGGATGCCGGCGCTCCCAGGCTCATCCCGCCACCTCGTCCAACCCGTGGCCGGGTTTGTTCTTCGTCGCCCAGGGGGCGGAGATGTCGGTCAGCCAGGCGTCGAGGCATTCGACCTCGAGCTTGATCGCGCCGCCGCCGGCGAAGGTGAGTTTCACGGTGCCTGAGAGGTCGGCTTTGGCTTCGAAGGCGAGCGTCAACAGTGCGGCCAGAGCTTCGCCGTTGGCGAGGCGTAGGCCCGTCGTTTGCACGCGCTGCACCGAATCGAAATGCAGCGCCGAGCGGACGCGGCGGTAGGGCGCCTTTCCGTCGGCCTTGGCGCCCCTGCCCTTCTCGACCTCCAGGTCTTCCCACATGAAGCGGTTGAAGATGAGCGCGAAGCGGCGCTTCGACTTGTCGAAGCCGAGGTCGGCCATCTTCACCAGCGCATCCTGCAGATGCGCGGCGATGACGCTGAGGTCGAGCGTGTCGATGGCGCGGAGGCGGAGGGCGGTGGTCATCGGAAATCAGATATCAGATATCGGGGATCAGAAGGCAAGCGGGCCGCTTATCGCAGTTCCACGACGCGGGCGCCGGATGCCAGGTGAGCTTCCACTTCCGGCCAGGCACGCTCGAAACTCGCGAGCAGCAGCCGATTGACGAGGTTTCCAGTGCGCACCCATAGCGCCCTCGCGCCTTCTGGTGAGGCTGCCGCCAGTAGTGAGAAATCCTCATCCTGGTGACGATGATGCTTCCCGTGTCACAGGCGTGTCGCCAGATGATTGAGTCGGCGGCGTCGCGGAGGCCAATATCGCGCGCTGACTGCGCTTCGTGGCCACGGTCTCGCAACCAGGTCGCTAGACGCGGCCGAAGCTGCGCGTCGACGACAAATTTCATTCGGCAGCGATCACGACGGGATGACCGAGCTGCGTCACCGCGTAAGCGAGGCAGGCACGAATGTCGTCACGCTCCAGATCAGGGAAGTCCTGCAGGATTTCGTCTTCGGACACGCCGTTCGCAAGCATTTCCAAAATATCGACAACGCGAATACGCATGCCGCGAATGCACGGGCGGCCGTGGCACTGCTCGGGGCGGATCGTGATGCGTTTCAACAAATCGCTCATGGCGCGAGAATACGAGGTTTGGGGCGAGCGGACAATCGAGAGGGCAGAATACGGATTACAGGGAACAGAGCGGCAGAAAATCACCTCTCTGATGCCCGTTTTCCGTGTTCCGTATTCCGGATCAACCCTTAACGCGTTTGATCTCTGCGCCAAGCGCCGAAAGCTTTTCTTCGATGCGCTCGAAGCCGCGGTCCAGATGGTAGACGCGGTTGACGACGGTTTCGCCTTCGGCGGCGAGGCCTGCGATGATCAGGCTGACCGAGGCGCGCAGGTCGGTTGCCATCACTTGCGCGCCGCGCAGGCGGGGCACGCCGCGCACGATCGCGGTTTGGTGTTCGATCGTGATGTCGGCGCCCATGCGCATCAGTTCGGGCGCGTGCATGAAGCGGTTTTCGAAGATCGTTTCGGTGAT
>CAZXAQ010000171.1:0-3859 GCA_964638635.1 uncultured Flavobacteriaceae bacterium | reverse complement strand
CCCGGTCAGGGACAGCTCCCGGTGAGAACTGTTTACGGCCCCTGGGTCCTAGATTCTAACGCGCGAGGCAGTGCCCGCCCGCCCTTAAAGTAGGGTCAGCCGAGGCGCGCCGCAATGTCTTCCATGCGGCGGGCGGCGTTTTCGAGCAACAGGGCGAATTTGTCCTCATCCGCCAGTTCGGCCGCGTCGAGTTCGTCTTCGAGCAGCAATCCCGCCATTAACAGTAACTGCGCGTCGGAGGCGTTGCGGGCCTCTTTCTTCACGTCGGCCACGCGCTTGTCGAACTGCTTTGCCAGCGCCGCCAAATGCGCCTCTTCGCCGTCGTCGCAGGCGAGCGTGTAGCTCGCGTTGTTGACGGTGACGGTGACGTGCGCCATGAGCGGTTCCTAATGTGCGAGCACGGCGCGGATCTCGCGGATCGCGCCTTCGAGCCGTCCGGCCACCTCTTCGGTGAAGCCTTCGAGCGCCACTTTTTCGACGTTCAAGCGCGACAGCTCGTCGGCGAGCTTGGCGCGATCTTCTTTCAGCGCGTTCAGCTCTTTCGCGAGCGTGTCGTCGAAGGGAGACGGTGCGCTCCCGTTCGTGCGGCGTGCAACCGCTTCCAGCCGCTCCAAGGCGGCGTTGAAACGTCGGATGGCCGAATCAAGTCGTGACATGAGAGAATCTCTATACGCCAATTCGGGCTTAGCGCGATGTCTTAATTCTTGGTTTCCACTCTCCTTCTGCGATTTCAAACTTATGGTTGTGGCGCGAGCGGTGTTCGCGCCAGGCTCGATTGATTGCGCACGCACCGTCTCGCGCGGGTGACGAAGTGCAGGCGCAGACAGCAGGTGTGCGCTCGCGCGATGCAACCCAGCCGCATTCGCGCGCGGGTTTCGTGTCACCGCAATCTCAGGCCTCGTGAGATGCAAAATCGAATCCGTCTGATCCGTCTGCACGGCGGATTTGCGCGGAGATATCCGTCTGGTCAGCGTCTGCGACACGTCTGCGGCGCGCGTGATGCAAAATCGAATCCGTTAGATGCGTTAGATCGGCGGATTTCCGCGGCGTTATCCGTTTGGAATCCGTTAGATTGGCGTTAGGTGTGCGTTTGGGCTGCAGCGCAACGTGCGCAACGGTGCCGCGGGCAGCTTGCCGCAGGGCGAGGACGGGCGTGGCTGGGTGCACGATCTGTGTCATCGTTTGATTAGTATCACTTTTCTCTCGAAAAGTCTCGTCAGGCGCCCCGCGCACTCTGACGCGGTCAATTTGCGCACTCTCGTGGCGTTGCAGTTAACAGGTGACGGCGAAGATGTTGTCGGCGCTTGGGCGGGCGCCGACTTCTTGGGCCGGGCGGTGAAACCGATTGGCGATCCGGCGGTCGATCGAAAATTCGTTTGCTTTTTCAACGCATTTGGATATACATTTTCGGTGTATATCTGGAGTGAATCAGATGCAAGTTTCCAAGTGGGGCAACAGTCTCGCGGTGCGGTTGCCGGCTGCGCTGGTCGAGGCACTAGAGTTGAAAGAAGGCGATAAGATCGAGATCGAAATCGAGGACCGGCGGCGGTTCCGGGTGCGGCGGGACAAGGGGCGCGAGAAGGCGCTTGCGCGACTGAAAGCCCTTGCGCGGCCTTTGCCGAAGGGATTCCGCTTCAACCGCGATGAAGCGAATGAGCGGTAAGGCGTTTCTCGACACCAACGTTCTGATCTATGCGTTCGCTGCTGGCGATGCGCGGCAAGCCGTTGCTGTGCAGCTGCTCGGCCAAGGTGGCGCAATCAGCGTTCAGGTGTTGAACGAGTTTGCTTCCGTTTCGCGGCGCAAGCTTGGGCTTGGCTGGGATGAAATCGACAAGTGGATCGAAACAGTTAAATCGCTCACGGACCCGCCGGCTTCGATCAGTGAGGCCGTTCACGACGAGGCCCGCCGAATTGCGCGTACCCGCAAGATCGCTTTCTACGACGCGTTGATTGTTGCCTCCGCAATCACGGAAAACTGTGACGTCCTTTGGACGGAGGATCTGCAGCACGGCTCGCGTTTTGGGACGTTGCAGGTGCGGAATCCGTTCGGGCCCTAACGGAGACTCAGCGGCTCCCCCACCATCGCATTCCGCGATGGTCCTTCACTTCCGCCTTCGCTGAAGTGGCTACGGCGGACGGGAAAGCGGGGGAGGAAACAGGCGGTTGTGCCTGACGGTTCTGTGATGGGATTCAATTGCCGGGGGCGCTGGCATGCTCGTAAGCTGATGCGTTTTCCGGAGGAGGGAACGATGCGTTGGGTTTGGGGACGGTCGGCGGTTTCGACGGCCGCACTTGCGGCGAGTTTTGCGCTGCTTGGGGCTTGTCAGTCGACGGCTTCGGCGGAACCGCCGGGGCCGGAGGTCAATCCGGATACGGGGTTTTTCTATTCGACGTCGATTCCGACCTATGTTTCGGCGGACGGGAAGCGGACGATTTCATTCAACGCGCTGATGAACATCATGGACGTGGCCACGACGCCGCGCGCGGGTGCGGGCGTCGACGTCGATGAGAAATGCAGCGTGCCCGGGATCGCTTGCGTCACGATGTTCGGGATTTCGATGTCCGAGCCGCCGCGCATGGAGAATGCCTACGCGCCGCAGTGGACGACGAAGAGCGGCACGTTCCGCGTGCTCAAATGCGCGAACGAGGCGCGGCCGAAATGCCTTTCGCTGCTGGTGGCGTTCGAGGGCAAGGACGGCGCGCGCGGGTGGTACGTGCACTCGCTGGCGCGCGGGGTCGAGATGTTCGGGCGGCTGAACGCGGCGGGGGCGAGCGAGGACGTGTTCGTGCTGTTCGGCGAGCGCGGGGTGCTGTTTAAGCGGTGAGATGGGCGCCTTAGCGGTGGGGAGCCCCCTCCACCGCCGCTTCGCAGCGGTCCCCTCCCCCGCTTCCGCCTTCGTTAAAGCTGCGGCGGACAAGGAAGCGAGAGTGGAAACCAGCGCCGGTGCTTACTCGCACACCGTTTCGTAGTCTTTGATCACGCGGTCGGGGCAGATGCCGGAGGGTTGGCACCAGTAGGAGACGCGGAAGCCCCAGACCGGGCGGCGTTCGCATTTCTTGCCGCTCTGTTGAGGTGTCGGCGTCGATGGCATCGGTGGCGGTGGCGGGGCCGCCTGCGCGTTCGTGTAGGCGGTCACCTGTTGCGCTTGCGGGGCGGTGCGGTCGAAGGCGCGCGGATCGGTGATGCGGAATTTCTTGCGCGTCGCGGTCGCGATGAAGTCGAGCGCATGGTTCACCCGGCGGTCGGTGTCGGGGATCGCCGACACGTACATCAGCAGCCCGACCTGGTAGATCTTGGCGCCCGTGTCGTAGGCGAAGATGAGAACGTCGATGTCGATGCCTTCCATCTTCGTCGTCAGCACTTCGAACATCAGGCCGCCTTCGGTGCGCATGCCCGATCGCTTGGCGAGCGTCATGTCGCCGCCTAGGCCGCCCACGAGTTCGTTGATCGCCTTCTTGAACTCGACCTTCGGGTCGCCGGGTTCGTGCTCGGCCGGCGTCATCAGGAATTGCACCACGCCGTAGTCGTCTTGTGGCGAGGTCAACAGCACGTGGTCCGTCTGGTACGTGCGCGTCCAGCCCGGGAAGTTGGCGGCGTTGGCGATGGGCGCGATGAGGACGAGCGCGAGCAGCAGCAGCGCGGCGCAGCGGATCAGCATGTGTTGGTTTCTCTCCCTTGGATTTTGGGGAAAGGCTAGCGGGGAAATTGCGACGTGGGAAACGTGAATGACAGCGGTGTGATGGCCGTCAATTGCTTTCGCCGGTTTGGTGTTTGCGGTGGAGCAGCAAGAAGGTTTCACCACGAAGCGACTGTGTTGCGAGTCAAGTTGATCGCACGATGTGAGAACCGCCTCAAGGC
>CAZXAQ010000170.1:0-4219 GCA_964638635.1 uncultured Flavobacteriaceae bacterium | reverse complement strand
GCGTCGTATTCGTAGAGGCCTTGCTGCGCCTTCGTCGTCGACTTGATGTGCCACTGGATGATCGGCACGCCGATCGCCTTGGCGACCTCGAACGCGAGCACGGTCTTGCCGGTGCCGGGTTCGCCCTTGATGAGCAGCGGGCGCTCGAGCGTGATCGCCGCGTTGACCGCGATGCGCAGATCGTCGGTCGCGACGTAGCTGCTGGTGCCTTCGAACTTTTTCATGGGCCGTCCTAGGTGGTGAATAGGTGTTGGGGTGAACCTAGGGGGTTGGCGGGCGGCTCGCAAGTTTAAGGGGCGATCCCCAACTCTCTCTGCGTCTTCTTCGGGAGGCCTGACGCTACGATGGCGTGGGCGCGGGTGAGGTAGGCTTTGAGTTCCTTTGGGGGCAAGCGCGTCGGCTTGTCGAGGTGGACCCACTCGGCGCGGGCGAGGTAGGGGGCGGGTTTGATGCCTTCGAGTTCGGTCAGGATGCGGAAGCTTTCGCTGGACGCTTTGAACGACATGCTTTTCGACTTGCCGTCGTGCGGGCCCATGACGGCGAACATCTTGCCGCCGACTTTGAAGACGCGGTCGTTGCCCCATTGGATGGAGAGCGTGGCGCCCGGGAGCGCGAGCAGGAATTTTTCAACGTCGGTCGTTCTCATCGCGCGCAGTTTTCCATGCCGCGGCGAGAAGCGCCAGGGCGCCGGCGAGCGGTGTCACGAGCGCGTCCGGCGCTTCCATCGTCCAGAGCGTGAGGCCGGTCATGATGCACCAGAGCGTGGGGATGATCATGAGAAGCCGCGGCGTGCGTGCCTGCATCGCGAGCAGGGCGAGCGTTGCGACGGCGGTCGGGTCGGGGGCAAGGCCGAAGACTTCCGCTTGGTGCCAGTCGCGGCCGAGCAGTGGGCCGATCGCGGGTTGGAGAAGAACTGCGAAGAGCGCGATTGCGAAGGCGACGGGCGACGCGGCGCGTGTTCCGTCGGGTGGTCGCACAAGCGCAAACCAGAGCAGCAACGCCGCTTGGAGCGCGAAGGCCAAGGCGTAGTAGGTCGCCGCCCAGTTGATCGTCGCGAAACGCTCGGCGTGAAAGGCCCAGGCGATCCAGAGCCAGAGCGCCGCGAGGATTACGAGAACCGCGCGCGTGCCGAGTGCGCCGCCGCGGCGCGCGAGGGCGAGACAGAGCGCGCCGAGTGCCGCCGTCACGACGTGCGCGGGCCACAGGGCTTCGTTGTAGAGCGCGAACAGGCGGTAATAGGTGCGTGGCGAGAACAGCAGAAAGTCCTGGAGCGAGTAGGTCCACCATTCCGACATCAGAGATCACCCACCGCGGCGAGGATTCGTTTGCGCATGGCGTCGTCGGGCAGCGGGCTGCCGGCGGCGGCGACGTTTTCCTGCACGTGATCGACGCGCGTCGTGGCGGGGATCGGACAGGTGACGGCGGGGTGCGAGATGATGAATTTGAGCAGGAGCTGGGCCCAGCTCTTCGCACCGAGTACGGCGGCGAGCGCGGGAAGCGGGCGACCCTTCAGCGCTTCGATAAGGTCGCCGCCCTCAAACGGGCGGTTGATGATGACGGCGATGTTGCGTTCGCGGGCGAGCGGCAAGATGCGGCTTTCGACCTCGCGGCTCGCGACATTGTACGTCACTTGGATGAAGTCGATCGGTTGGCTTCGCATGATGCGTTCGAGCTCGTCGTGGCGGCGGCCGTGCGAGGTGGTGACGCCGACATAGCGCAGCTTGCCTTGCGCCTTCATCGCGAACAGCGTGGGCAAGTGTTCGTCCCACGACAAAAGATTGTGGACTTGCAGTAGATCGAATTTCGGGACGCCCCAGAGGCGGCGCGACTCTTCGATCTGCGCGGGGCCGTTCGCGCCGCCGGAGATCCACACCTTTGTCGCCGAGAACAACGCTTTCGCGTTGCCCGCGCGTTTGATGCCGTAACCGATGACTTCTTGCGAGGAGCCGTACATGGGCGAGGAGTCGATCAGGCGGCCCCCCGCGGCGAAGAACGCGCGCATCACGGCCGTGGCGGACTCGCGCGCGGCGCCGTCGTCGCCGACATTGAACGTGATCCAGGACCCGAGACCGACCATTGGCAGCGCTTCGTTTGTGGTGCGCAACACCTTCGTTAGCGGCGCGGCGACGGCGGGTAGCACACCGGCGATTGCGGCGCTTGCGGTTGCCGTCAGCAGGTCGCGTCTGGAAACGGTGGGCATGGTGTCAAGCTCCCTCTCACCGGCCGGGAGCTTAGCGATGTGCGCGGCCGCGTCACGCCATTGTGGTGTTCACAACGGCGTGACTTAAGCGCGGGCAGCGAACGTCTCGATCTCGCAAGCAAGGCGCTGCATCAGCGTTGGCCAGTCGGCGAATTTTTCGGGGGTGAGGACGCGCGTGTTGGCGTACCAGGGATAGCGATCCGTGCCGAGTTGTTGCCAGAGGGGGCCTGCGGTCAGCAGCCAAGTTTCGGTACCGGTGGCGGCGGCGAGCATCGCGGGGGCCGTTGGCGAGGAGACGACGAGGTCGAGCGCTTCGCAGAGCGCGGCTTTGTCGTCGATGTCGTTCGTCAGGTCGAGGTCCGCGAAATTGTGAATCGTGATGCCGTGTTTCGCGCGCACGGCGTCGAGTTCGGCTTTGCAGTCGCCGTATTGCAGGTTGACGAATTTGACCGATGTCGTTTCGAGAACCGGTGCCCAGTCTTCGAGCCCGCTGAAGAATTTTTTGCGCGCCGTGGTGATCAACATCGACTTCCAGCTGATGCCGACATAGGGGCCGGGACCCAGCGCTTCGAGGCGGCGTATCCAGTGGCGCACGCGGGCCGGATCCGCGGTCAGGTATGCGCGGGGTGGGAAGCTCTCCAGGTTCGGGCGCAGGTGGCCGAGCAGCGAGGCGATCGGTGCATAGAAATCTGGCGCAATATTGCCGGTCGCCCACGGCACCACGCGCACGGGCTTCGTGTCGCGCTTCGTGTGCATCTCGGCACCGATGTGCGCGGACGGGAACGAGCGCTGCAGGAGCGGCTCCAGGCGCTGGTCGACAGCCAGCATCACTTTGCCGTTCGGGCCCACGCGCTCGATCAAGTCCGGGATCATGCTGGCGAACATGATCTCGTCGCCCAAGCCTTGCTCGCCAACGACGAGGAGTTTGCGTCCGGCGAGTTCCTCGCCGTCCCAGCGCGGGGCGGGAATTGCGAAGTGCGTGGCTTGCGCAAAGGCTGGATTCAGGCGCTCTTCGTAGTCGGTCCACGCTTCGGGCAGACGGCCGGCGGCGGCGTAGCTTAAGGCCCTGGCGTGACGGATCTGGGCGCGTTCGTCTTCGTTGTGCGCGAGTTCGACGGCGCGCGAAAAATTCGCGATCGCCTGTTCGTGCGCGCCGATGTGGCTTTGCGCGTGCGCGATGTTGTGAAAGCCATGCGCGCTCATTGGCGCCAAGCGCTGTGCCGGCGCGTACGCCGCGATGGCGCCTTCGAAATCGCCTATCTCGGTGAGGATCGTGCCGAGTGTGCTCCACAGGTCGGCCGACTCCGGTGCCTTGTCGAGGGCGCGCCGCACAATGTTGCGCGCGCCGTCCGCATCGCCGGTTGCGAGCAGGCATGCCGCAAGACCGCTCGTGCCCTTCGGGCATTCGGGGTGCAGTTCGAGATAGGCGCGATAGGCGTTGCGAGCGGCCTCGACGCGCTGCAGTCTCGCTGCGGCGTTGGCGAAGCCCAGAATGAAGTTGGCGTTCGCGGGTTCGAGGCCGAGCGCGCGCTCGTACATCTCGAACGCCTTCGTGTGCTGACCCAAGTTGTCGAGCGCCAGTGCCAGCAGGTGATGGGCCGCGGCGTAGCGTTCGTGCCGCTCGGCCGCGTTGGCGGCGGCGACGGCGGCTGCGGCGAAGGCGCCCTGCTTGTAGTGCGCGACCGCTGTGCGCAACGCCTGCACGGCTTCGAGCGGCGGTTCGGTTGCGAAGGCTTGCGTGTTCTGTGCGGCTTTCGACGCCATCTTCTTGCCCCACGTTTGATCGCTAGAATACGCGGGGACACTTTAAGACGGCGCTAAGTTTGCGCGCGGCGTGGGCGCGCGATATCAACTCTTTGTTGACCAAAAACTTCTTCGACGGAAGTGCGGTGTTAACCCTGACGGCTTAGTGTCCGATGAGACGACGGAACAAGGACTCAAGGCGTCATGACGCTGAAACTCTCTCTTAAGCCCGGTGAAAAGTTCGTTGTGAACGGCGCGGTGCTGATCAACGGCGAC
>CAZXAQ010000169.1:0-4221 GCA_964638635.1 uncultured Flavobacteriaceae bacterium | reverse complement strand
CGAACGTGTCGCCGTGATAGCCGCCTTTGAAGCTCACGATCTTCGTGCGCCCGCGCTCGCCGCGATTGATCCAGAACTGGATCGCCATCTTGAGCGCCACTTCCACCGCGACCGAGCCGGAATCGGAGAAGAAAACGCGGTTCAAATCGCCCGGCATCAGGCCCGCGAGACGCCGCGCGAGCGTGTACGCCTGTTCGTGCGCGAGCCCGCCCAGCATGACATGCGGCAGCGTCTCAAGCTGCCGCTTAACCACGTCGCGGATGTGGGGGTGGTTGTAGCCGTGCGCGACCGTCCACCACGACGCCACGCCGTCGATCAGCTCGCGCCCGTCGGCGAGCTTCAGCCGCGCGCCCTCCGCGCCCACGACCGCGAGCGGAAACGGCGCCGTCTTCATCTGCGCATAGGGCAGCCAGATATGCGGCCACCCTTGCGTCAACCACTCCGGATTCGTCACGAACCGCGTCTCCTCGACCCTCACACCTAAGGGTTCCATTTCGCAGATGCAAAGCCCTAGAATAGCGCCATGACCTCTCTCGACGACTTCGCGTGGGCCAAGCTGGAGGCGCTGCGATCCGGCGCGCTGCTGCGCACGCTGCCGGAACCGAAACGCGCGCTGAACTTCTGTTCCAACGATTACCTTGGTCTCGCCCACGACCCGCGCCTGAAGGCGGCCGCAGCTGCCGCGCTTGAGCATGGCGCAGGTGCCGGCGCCTCACGCCTCGTCACCGGCAATCACGCGCTCTACGGCGAACTCGAAGCGAAGATCGCAGCCCTCAAGGGAACGGACACCGCTCTCGTCTTCGGTTCCGGCTACCTCGCAAACTTGGGGACCATCCCCGCATTGGTCGGCTCGAACGATCTCATCTTGGCCGATGAACTGTCGCACGCCTGCATGATGTCCGGCGCCAAACTGTCCGGCGCGATGGTCCACGTCTTTCGCCACAACGATGTTGGCCACCTGCGCAGCCTGCTCGAAATACACCGCGCGGAATCCGAAAACTGCCTCGTGCTGACCGAGGGCGTCTTCAGCATGGACGGCGACTTGAGCCCCCTGCCCGACATCATCGCCGCCGCGCGCGACCACAACGCCTGGGTCATGACCGACGACGCCCACGGCCTCGGCGTCGTCGGCAACGGCCGCGGCTCTGCCGCCCACTGGAACGCACGCCCCGACGTACAGATGGGCACGCTCTCTAAGGCTGTCGGTTCCTACGGCGGTTACGTTGCCGCCGGCCGCCCGGTCATCGACCTGCTGATCAACCGCGCCCGCTCGCTGATCTACGCCACGGGCCTGCCGCCCGCCGTCGTCGCGGCATCGATCGCCGGTCTCGACATCATCGCAAGCAACCCAGCTCTCTGTGCGCGCCCGCTGACGCTCGCCAAGATGTTCGCCGCCCGTGCCAACTTACCCGCGCCGCAATCGGCAATCGTGCCCGTAATCCTCGGCGATCCGGAAGCCGCGCTCGAAGCCTCCGCCACGCTCGAACGGCAAGGCTTCCTGGTGACCGCCATCCGCCCGCCAACCGTGCCCACCGGCACCGCGCGCCTGCGCATCACCTTCACCGCCGCCCACAGCGAAGCCGATGTCGCGCGCCTCGCCGACGCCGTGAGGCCGTTCGTCCGATGACGACCTACTTCGTCACCGCGACCGGCACGGAAATCGGCAAGACCTACGTCACTTGCGGCCTGATCGGAGCATTGCGCCGTCGCGGCGCGAACGTCGCGGCCTTGAAGCCCATCATCAGCGGCTTCGATCTCGCTGAAGCCCACGTCAGCGATACCGGCCGCATCCTCCAGGCGCTCGGCAAGCCGGTCAACGAACACAGCGTCGCCGAGATCTCGCCCTGGCGCTACCGCGCCGCCCTGTCGCCCGACATGGCCGCCGCGCGCGAGGATCGCCCAATCAACGTCGACGCCCTCGTCGCTGTCTGCGCCAGCGCCGCGACGGCGGACCGCATCACGTTTATCGAAGGCGCGGGCGGCCTCATGTCGCCGCTAGCTCCACGCTTCACGAACCTGGACCTTATCGACGCGCTCGACGCGCACGTTCTTCTCGTCGCCGGCACGTATCTCGGCACGATCAGCCACACGCTCACCGCCTGCGAGGCCCTCGCCGCCCGCGGCCGCGAGCCATGGGCGATCGTCCTGTCCGAGTCGCCGGGCAGCCCCGTCCCACCCGCCGAGACCGCGCAGTCGATCGCGCGCTTCACGAACGTACCCATCGTCATCGTCACCCGCAACGGAACGCCGCCCGCCGAACTCGTCGGCATGTTCGGCCGCTAGATCGAGGCCCAAACCCAATGGCGCAGTCACCAGGAGCTTTGCTCGGCGTAGGCATCATCCTCGCCGGTGTCGCGGCGGCCTTCGTTGCAGCCTATGTCTTCCTGCCGGGATCGAACGGCGGCTACCGCGAGACCGTCACGGTCATCAGCGACGATCCCCGCGTCGCGATCACGGCAGTGGCACTATACGGCAAGCCCGTCCAGACCGACGGTCTCGGCGCGCCGAAAGCCCGCTTTCCGATTGCAGCCGATGAAGACGGCATCCCGTGCGACACCGACGAACTCGAAGTGCGCACATCGAACAACGTCGTCCACTATCCGCGGCTCAACCTCTGCGAAGCACATTGGCAGATCAGACTGACGACAGCCGTCGAACCGCCGCCGCCCGGCCTGCGGCCGGTGCCTGAGCTCAAATGGATCCTGGCGCAGCTCACCGACTCCGGCGCCCCGATGCAAGCCCTCCACTACGGCGTGCCGGAAACCGATGGAACGCTGATGACGGCGACCTGCCAACCCCGTTCCGGCCGCATCACCGCAAAATTCACGGGCTCGACCGAGCGGTTCAAAAACACGCCGACCGCGCGCATCGACTTCTACACGCAATCCGGCGTTCTGCGCTATGACGCCACCATCGAAACGCTGCAAGAAATCGGCGCGGAAGAAACGATGCCTTTCGCGATCGAGCAGTCCGCAGCAAACCCGTTTTGGCAGATACTGGCGGGCGGTGCCGTCGTACCCATGCATATCGCGACCGCCGACTTCGCGATCCTCGACGGGCGCAGCGGCGCAAAAGAAATCGCGCAGTTCGTGAGCATCTGCAGCGCACACTAGCGAGCTTTTGTCGCTGCCCCCGCGCTTGCCGTTGACGCTGTTCGAACCTTTCGAGAACCACCGCCTTATGCAAACCTGCCACCCGCGAAATTGGGGGTGGGCATGGATCTTACAAACGCACTGTTGCGCGACCGGCTTGAGTCGTTCGTCCGTCTGAAAGGCGGCTACACATTCCCGCTTGCCGGCACGATCTATTGGGGTGCGCTGGCGTATCTCGGCACGATGGACCTGCCGCTGAAAACCTATCTCACCATCGCCTTCATCGGCAGCGGCACGATCTTCCCGCTTGCCTGGGGCCTCTCCAGTCTCGCCGGTGTCAACTTCATGGGCGACAAGTCGGCAGCCGGCAGCATCATCGGACCGGCGATGTTCGGCATGCTGCTGTTCTGGCCGATGGCGGCACTTGCCTACTGGACCGCCCCCGATCTCGCGCTTCCGATCCTCGCGATTGGCATGTCGATGCATTGGCCCGTGGTCGGCTGGAGCTACGGCCGCCCCGCGCTCTACACGGCCCACGCCGTCGCCCGCGCCTTGATCGTGGCTGCGCTCTTTATGCTCGAACCCGATCACCGCCTGGTCCTCATCCCGGCCTCGGTCGCGTTCGTCTACCTCGCAACCGTCCTCGGCATCTTGGTCGACGTGCCCGCAGTCGCGCGCTCACTCCAGAAGTAGGCAGGCGGCCTCAAGCCGCCTGCTTCCGCGTCAGTTTTTGCGAGCGAACCGCCCACGCGTGGTTGATCGGGCTCTCCGGCTTCCACGACAAACGCTCGGCCACGAAGGCATCGGCCAGCGCGCGGTCGCCTGCACGAATGGCCGCCTCCGTGAGCGTCCACGAGAACATGTCGCGCTGCGCGTGGCTGCCGCCGTAGCGGTTCGCCTTGCCGCGCACCGGCGCCAAGAGATCGATCGCTTTGGCGTACTCGCCGCGCCCGAACGCCGCGAAGCCTTCGCACGCCGGCAAGCCCACGTCGCGCGACATCATCGCGTTCGTGCCTTGGCCCGCCGCGGCGCGCTTCACCGATGCGATCAAGCGGTTTTGCGCCGCCACGTTGCCGGTCGCCGCGAACACCATCATCGCGTTCACGTCGTTGAACACGTAGTAGCCGTG
>CAZXAQ010000168.1:0-4254 GCA_964638635.1 uncultured Flavobacteriaceae bacterium | reverse complement strand
CCCGAATCACTATATCCTGGCGGTTATGCTGCGGGTGGCGCTAGTCCTTGTAAGTCTTATGGTTTCCGGCGTTGGCGCTCAAGCGGGCGGTCTCACGGATGCCGATGCAGGTATCGCGCGCTTGACGGCGGGCGATAGCCAAACCGCCATCGCGCTTTTCACGCGCGCCATTCAAAGCAAGGAACTCTCGCAGGAAAGTCTCGCGCTCACCTACTACCATCGCGGCATGGCGTTCTATCGCGAGGGGCAAGCGGGTCGCGCGATCTTGGATTACGCGACGGCGCTGTGGCACGAGGATCTGCCGCGCGAGTTTCGTCCGCGCACGCTGAACAATCGGGGCCTCGCGTTCGAAGCGATCAGCGACTTCGACTCCGCGCTCACCGATTACAGCCTCGCCATCAAACTGAACCCGAACTATGCCGAAGCATTCGCCAATCGCGGCAACGTGCACCGGCGGTTCAACCGCTTCGACGTTGCGATTGCCGACTATGATGCCGCGCTTCGCAATACGCATCCGCACCCGCAGTTTGTGTTCGCGTGGCAGGGCATGGCGCTGGAGGCGCAAGGCAAGCGGCGCGAGGCGATGGAAGCGTTCAAGCGCGCGCTGGCGATCGATCCGAATTTCGCGCTCGCCAAATCCAGGCTCGACAAGCTCGAAGATACGCAGCAGATGAGCAACGTGCTGAAGGGGCGCAAGGTGGCCAAGGGGCCGGTTGCGCCGCTCGTCATTTCGGCGGCACCCGGCGGCGCGTCGACTTCACCAGCCGCGGCGGCCGAAGGCAACGTGCAGCTCGCGCCATGGACGCCGGCGCCGGCGGACGTTGCGATGAAGACGCCCGTCGCGCAGCCGGCGCGGCCGGTGCCCGATCAGGTTTCGCTGCGGCCCGCGTTCGACGATCAGCCGAAGCAGGCGGCGCCGACGACGCCGATTGTCTCTGCGTCCGCCAAACCTGTTGCAACGCTGGCGCCGCCTCCGCCGGTCAGAACGCCGCGCGTGGCGGCGGGCGAAGCGAAGGTGGTTTCGGTACCCAAGGCGCCGTCGGTGCCGGCGACGGCGACCGGCGAAGGCGGCAGCGACGTGGCGTTCGCCATTCAACTCGGCTCCTTCAAGTCGCGCGAGCTTGCCGAAGAGGGGTGGACCAAGGCCCTGAAGGTGGCGGGCGATTTGCTCAACGGGCTCAGCCACGTGATCGAAGCTGTTCCGGTGGCCGACGGCGAGGTCCATCGGTTGTTCGCCGAGGCGTTGCCTGATCGGCAAGCCGCGCTTGGGCTCTGCCGGACGCTACGGGACAAAGGCACCACCTGCATCGTGGTACGGCGCTAAACGCGTCCGGCGTTGAGCCTCTACCTCAAATCTGTTAGGCGAGCCTGAACTTCACTCAGGGATCGCTTGGCCCATGACCGATATCGGGATCACCGCCTTTGGAGCCTACTTGCCGCGCCTCAGGCTGCAGCGGAAGGCGATGGCTGCTGCGAACGCTTGGTTCAACCCCGGGATCATGGGACAGGCCAAGGGCGAGCGCACGATGGCGAACTGGGACGAGGACGCCGTCACCATGTCGGTCGAAGCGGCGCGCGATGCGCTGCCCGGCGGCGATCCGTTCGTGGGGCGCAAGCATATCGAAGCGCTCTACTTCGCGTCGACGACGATGCCGTTCGCGGACCGGCAGAACGCAGGGATCGTCGCTGCGGCGTTGAGCCTACCGGAAGAGATTCATACGGTCGACGTGACGGGCTCGCAACGTGCGGGCGTCTCGGCGCTGATCGCGGCGCTTGAGAAGGTGAAGGCCGGTGGGGCGAAGACGGCGCTCGTTGCCTCCGGCGACCGGCGCAAGGCGCGTGGGGGCTCTAGCCAAGAGTTTCAGTTCGGCGACGGCGCGGCGGCGCTGCTGATCGGTGCCGATCGTGTGGCGGCGAAGTATCTGGGTAGCCACTCGCTCTCCGTCGACTTTATCGATCACTTCCGCGGCGAGTCCGAGGAGTACGATTACAATTGGGAAGAGCGCTGGATTCGCGATGAGGGCTACTCGAAGATCGTGCCGCGCGCGGTGAAGGGTGCGCTGGAGAAGGCCGGCGTTGCAGCGGCTGCGATCGATCATTTCATTCTGCCGTGCCAGTTCGCGAAACTCGATCAGCAATTGGCTGCGAAATGCGGGATCGATGCGGCGAAGGTGCGAGACAATCTGGCCGCCAGTGTTGGTGAATGCGGTACGGCCCATGCGCTTCTGATGTTTGCGCATGCGTTGGAAGAGGCGAAGCCGGGGCAGAAGATTCTGGTGGCGGCGTTTGGGCAGGGTTGCGATGCGGCCGTCTTCGAAGTGACCGATGCGATTGATCGCGCGAAGCCGCACATGGGCGTGAAGGGTTGGCTCTCGCGGCGCAAGGAAGAGACGAACTACATGAAGTGGCTCGCCTTCAACGGCCTCGTCGAGATGGAAAAGGGGATGCGGGCGGAGAAGGACAACAAGACCGCGCTCACCGTCACCTACCGCAAGCGCGACATGCTGTTCGGGCTTGTCGGCGGCAAGTGCGAGAAGTGCGGCACGGCGCAGTTTCCGCGCACGCGCATTTGTGTCAACCCGAACTGCCGCGCGGTCGATCAGCAGAAGCCGTTTTCGTTCGCGGAGCTGAAGGGCAAAATTCTGTCGTGGTCGGCGGACTATCTGACCTACAGCCAAGATCCGCCGTCGCATTACGGCATGGTGACGTTCGAGGAGGGTGGGCGGTTCCTCTCCGACATCACGGACGTCGATATCGGCACGATCGATTCTGGGACGCAGGTCCGTATGGTGTTTCGCATCAAGGACTTCGACGACCGGCGCGGCTTCCGGCGCTATTTTTGGAAAGCGGCGCCGGTTTACTGAGCGTTTTGACAGCGCGCCAAGCGCGTCGTTAGATGGACAGATCGGATATTTCGGAGAACCAACATGGCCACCGGCATCAAGGACAAAGTCGCCATTCTCGGCATGGGTTGCTCGAAGTTCGGCGAGCGTTGGGACATGGGTGCCGAAGAGCTCATGGTCGAGGCCTATATCGAGGCGCTTTCGGATGCGGGCATCGAGACGAGCCAGATTCAGGCTGGATGGTTCTCCACTCATATCGATGAGATCGGCGTCGGTAAGGGTGGGACGCCGATGTCGGTTGCGCTGCGCCTTCCAAATGTTGCGGTGACGCGGGTGGAGAACTTCTGCGCCGGCGGATCGGAGGCCTTTCGCGGCGCAGTCTACGCAGTGGCGTCGGGCGCTTACGACATTGCGCTTGCACTTGGGGTGGAGAAGCTGAAGGACACCGGCTATGGCGGTTTGCCGACCGGGCAGCCAGGCACGTTGCTCCCGCAATGGGGTGCGAACGGATCGGCGCCGGGGAACTTTGCGCAGCTGGCGTCGGCGTACCGTGCGAAGCATGGCGTTTCGAAGCAGGACCTGAAGCGGGCGATCGCGCATGTGTCGGTGAAGAGCCACGAGAACGGCGCGAAGAACGCGAAGGCGCATTTGCAGAAACCGATCACGGAAGAGATGGCGTTGAATGCGCCAATGATCGCCGAACCACTCGGCCTATTCGATTGCTGCGGCGTCTCGGATGGTGCGGCGGCGGCAATCGTGACGACGCCGGAAATCGCGCGCGCGATGGGCAAGAAAGACATCATCACGGTCAAGGCGCTGCAGCTTGCGCTTTCGAACGGCTTGGAGAGCATGCACAACTCGTGGGATGGCAGTTATTTCCACACGGCGCGCATCGCCTCGAAGAAGGCGTATGAGGAAGCGGGCATCCGCAAGCCGCGCGAGGAGGTGTCGATGATGGAGGTGCATGACTGCTTCTCGATCACGGAACTCGTCACAATGGAAGATTTGTTCATCAGCGACGAAGGGCGCGCCGTGCACGATGTGATGGACGGCTTTTACGACGCATCGGGCAAGGTGCCGTGCCAGATCGACGGCGGCCTCAAGTGCTTCGGCCATCCGATCGGGGCGAGCGGCCTTCGGATGCTCTATGAAATGTATCTGCAGCTTCAGGGCCGTGCCGGTGCGAGGCAGCTGAAGAATCCGAAGATTGGGTTGACGCACAATCTCGGCGGCGCGCCGTCAATGAATGTGTGCTCGGTCGCGATCATCGGCGCACACGGGGCATAAAGCCCTCGCCGCACAAAAAACTCGTCATGGCCGGGGGGGGGCCGGCCCCCCCCCCCCCCGGCCGCGGCGGGGGGGAAGCGGAGGGGCGTGGGGGGGGCGAGTCCCCCGGGGGGGGGGGGGCCGC
>CAZXAQ010000167.1:0-4309 GCA_964638635.1 uncultured Flavobacteriaceae bacterium | reverse complement strand
CGGGCCTGTCGAACGCGCGGCGGATCACGTTCGAGTATGTGATGCTGAAGGGCGTGAACGATTCCAATGCCGATGCGCGGGAGCTTGTGAAGATCATTCGCGGCATTCCGGCGAAGATCAATTTGATCCCGTTCAACGCGTGGCCGGGCGCCCCTTACGAGTGCTCCGATTGGGAGCGGATCGAGGAGTTCGGCGAGATCGTCAATCGTGCGGGCTATGCCTCGCCGATCCGCACGCCACGCGGGCGCGATATCATGGCGGCCTGCGGGCAGCTGAAGAGCGAGAGCGTCAAACAACGCGCGAGCGAACGGATGGCGGAGCTGCGCTCCAAAGAAATCACACGAATGCCGCATTGAGGAATTTCGCATGAGCAAGACCCCGGTGAAGAAGGTCGTGCTCGCCTATTCGGGCGGGCTGGATACGTCGGTCATTTTGAAGTGGCTGCAGACGGCTTATGGCTGCGAGGTCGTGACGTTTACGGCGGACCTGGGCCAGGGCGAGGAGTTGGGGCCGGCGCGCAAGAAGGCTGAGATGTTGGGTATCAAGCCCGCCAACATCTTCATTGAGGATTTGCGCGAAGAGTTCGTACGCGATTACGTGTTTCCGATGTTCCGAGCGAATGCACTTTACGAAGGGCAGTATCTGCTCGGCACGTCGATTGCGCGGCCTCTGATTGCGAAGAAGCAGATCGAGATTGCAGAGAAGACGGGGGCTGATGCGGTGGCGCACGGGGCCACCGGCAAAGGCAACGATCAGGTTCGGTTCGAGCTTACCTATTATGCGCTGAAGCCCGATATCCGCGTGATTGCGCCGTGGCGGGAGTGGGAACTGGGCAGCCGTACCGCGCTGATCGACTTTGCGGAGAAGCACCAGATTCCGATCGCGAAAGACAAGCGCGGCGAGGCGCCGTTCTCGGTCGATGCGAACCTGTTGCACTCGTCGAGCGAAGGTAAGGTCCTGGAAGACCCCGCGATCGAAGCGGATTCCATGGTCTATCAGCGCACGATCAGCCCGGAGGAAGCGCCGGACAAGGCGACCTATGTCGAGATCGGGTTTGAGCGCGGGGATGCGGTATCGATCGACGGGCGGGTGTTGTCGCCCGCGACGTTGCTCACGCGGTTGAACGAACTTGGCCGCGCGAATGGGATCGGACGGCTCGATCTCGTCGAGAACCGGTTCGTCGGCATGAAGAGCCGCGGCGTGTACGAGACACCGGGCGGAACGATCCTTTACACGGCGCATCGCGGGATCGAGTCGATCACACTCGACCGCGGCGCGGGGCATTTGAAGGACGAGTTGATGCCGAAATACGCGGAGCTCGTTTACTACGGGTTCTGGTTCTCGCCGGAGCGCGAGATGCTGCAGGCGCTGATCGACAAGAGCCAGGAGTTCGTGAGCGGCACCGTTCGAATGAAGCTCTACAAGGGCAACGCCACGGTCGTCGGGCGCGAGTCGAAGAACTCGCTCTATCGTCAGGACTACGTCACGTTCGAGAAGGACAGCGTCTATAACCAGAAGGACGCGGAAGGGTTCATCAAGTTGAACGCGCTGAGGCTGCGGTTGCTGGCGGCGCGGAACCTAGCGGCGAAGAAGTAGCGTCACTCCTTGGGATGCAGAAGCTTCGCACATTCGCCAGTTTGGAGCTGCTCGCGATGACTTTGAAGCCAACCCCTAGCGAGCTTCTTGGCCTCACGCGATTCGGCCGGTGACATTGCCGACGCGAGGGCCTTTCTCTGACGATCCAGATCGGGAAATGGATCCACAACAACGAGCACTTCGTACCACATCGCGGCCTCAACGAGGATCTTGCCCGTGGGCGCGGTCGACTGCTCGATTAGGTGTTGAGCGAGACTGACCATGGCAACTGGGTGGCCTTGCTCTGCGGCTGCTCTGTACCATCGTGCTGCCAATTCGTAGGTATCGGCTGGAAGTTTCTTGTCGCCAAGGTCATAGGCGTGGCCGAGGAAGAGTTGAGCGCGGCAGTTTCCGGCACTCGCCGCACGCTCCCACCAGCGAACTGCCTCGGGTGCGTTGCGAGATATACCTGCCCCGCCCCAGTACATCGCACCTAACTCAGTTTGAGCTTTCACGTCGCCTTGCTCGGCCGCCATCTTGACACGATCGAGACGCTCTTCGGCAGCCAGCCTTTGTTTGGTCTGGATCTCAGACACGGTGATTTCTTTCGTTTCTGCACAGGCACCTAACCCGGCAAGCAAAGCGATCAACAGCACGACTGCAATGCTGGGCATGGGCATGCGCTTGCGCATCACCGGCGAACCCCTACAGCTTGTCCCAGTAGATCTCGAACAGGTTGCCTTCGGGGTCGGTGATACGGGCGGCGAAGAAGTCGTCTTCGTCGAAGGCGATGGCGACACCGAGCGCTTCGGCCCAGGCTTCGACGGCGGCTTTCGTTTCGACGCGGAAACCGAAGTGGAAGGCATCGCCCGCGTTCAAGGGCGTGCCCTTCTTGAAGAAGATCGAGATGCCGGGGCCGTGGACCATCGCGCCCCGGCGTTCGAGGTTCATGCGTTGCGCGTACCACTGCGCCAGAACCTCGGGGTCTTTCGAGGGGATATTGATGTGGTCGAGCCACAGGGGCGGCAGTACGCTCATCGTCAAAGCTCCGTCGGCGGTGCGATGCCCGCTTGGGCATAGGCCGCCAAGACCGTGTTCCGGAGCAGGCACGCGCGCGTCATCGGGCCCACACCGCCGGGCACCGGCGTGATCGCGCCGGCCCGCTCTTTCGCCTCAGTATAGGCGACATCGCCCAAGAGTTTCGACTTTCCGCTGGGCTGGTCGATGCGGTTCATGCCGACATCGATCACAGTCGCACCGGGTTTGATCCAGTCGCCCTTCACCATTTCGGCGCGGCCGACGGCGGCGACCAGGATGTCGGCGTTGCGGGTGACGGCGGCCAGGTCCTTGGTCTTCGAGTGGGCGATCGTGACGGTGCAGTTTTCCTGCAGCAGCAATTGCGCCATCGGTTTGCCGACCAGTTGAGAGCGGCCGATGACGAGGGCGTTCAGGCCTTCGAGTTTCGGCTGCACTGACTTGATGAGCATGAGGCAGCCTTGCGGCGTGCAGGAGACGAGCGCGTTCGATTTTCCGCTCGCCAAGCGGCCGGCGGAGAGCGGCGTCAGGCCGTCGGAATCCTTGTCGGGCGAAAGCGCGTCAAGGACCGCCTCCTGACGCACTTGTTTTGGCGTCGGGAACTGTACGAGGACGCCGTGAACCGACCGGTCGTTGTTGAGTTTGCGGACGACGTCGAGGACTTCGGCTTCGCTTGCGGTTGCAGGTAATTTGACGTCGCGGGAGTCGATGCCGACTTCGCGGGCGTCTTCGACCTTCAGGCGGACGTAGATTTCGCTGGCGGGATCGTTGCCGACGAGCACGACCGTCAAACCCACGGGGACGCCTTGGCGCTTCTTAAACTCGGCGGCGGCGGCGGCCACGCGCGCGCGGACCGAGGCTGCGAACGCTTTGCCGTCGATGATTTGTGCGGTCATTCGAACCTCTTGAGCCACGCCATGACTCGCGGTTCCAACGTCTTCGGATCGCCCGCGATCAGCACCGTTTTGAGGCGCGAAGTTTTGCCAGCGGTCACGGCGACAGTCGACTTCGCGACGCCGATTTCGTCTGCGACCAATTCGACAAGGGCGGTGTTGGCGCGGCCGTCTTCGGGGACGGCGCGGACGCGCGCTTGCAGGCGGCCTTGTTTGATGCCGTCGAAGCCGTCGCGTGCGGCGCGCGGGGTTAGGCGGACTTCGAGCAGGATACCGTCGCGGCTTGTACGATACGGCCCCGCCGTCACAGCGTGCCGGTGAGCGAGCGGAAGAGCAAAATGCGCACGAACTCGATACCGAGAAGCAGCACGAGCGGCGAAATGTCGAGGCCGCCGAGATCGGGCATGTAACGGCGAATCGGACGCAACAGCGGTTCGGTCAACACCCGGCAAAAGTTGTCGACAGCGCGTACCGCCGGGCTGAACTGATTGATGATGTTGAAGCTGATCAGCCAGGACAGAACGACGCGCGCGATCAGGATCCAGACATAGACCGTGATCAGCGTATTGATGAGGTCGAAAAGGAACATTCGGCTCTCTGGCTTGGCCGCAGAATCGGCGGGGGTTCCAGGCACATGTAGCTGCCGGGGGGTGGGGCGGCAAGGCAAAGGCCTTGAAACCTTGACAGGGGCCGGAGGGCGCCCCTACAACCCCTGCCTTCGCGCGGACGGCCCGTTTTCGGCCGGTTCCACGGGCGTATGGGGCTGTAGCTCAGTTGGGAGAGCGCCTCGTTCGCAATGAGGAGGT
>CAZXAQ010000166.1:0-4383 GCA_964638635.1 uncultured Flavobacteriaceae bacterium | reverse complement strand
AGCGGTCCCCGCGTCTTGGTGGCGCTTGGTGTTCCTTCGTGTCTTCGTGGTGAAATACAGACTGGACATCGCGCCACCCGCGAAGGGCTGGTCGCAGCTCTGCATTTGTGCTTGGCTGAGCAAAACGCGAGGCCTGCCCCATGACCACCTCCACCGACTTCCTGGTCCACCGCAAGAACCTGCACGAAACGAAATTCGTCGAAACCCCACTGACCCTCAAGCCTGGCCAAGCGCTGCTGAAGGTCGACCGCTTCGCTTTGACCGCAAACAACATCACCTACGGCGCGTTCGGCGACATGATGATGTACTGGAACTTCTTCCCAGCGCCCGAAGGCTGGGGCCGCATCCCCGTGTGGGGCTTTGGCGACGTGATCGAGTCGCACGCGGACGGCGTCAAGGCCGGCGAGCGCTTCTACGGCTACTTCCCCATGTCGACGCACGTCGTCATGGAACCCGCGCGCGTATCGCCGGAAGGCTTCTTCGACGCCGCCGAACACCGTCAGAAGATGGCGGCAGTCTACAACCGCTATCAGCGCACCGATACATACCCCTCGTACGACAAGGCGCGCGAAGCTCAGCACGCGCTGCTCCGCCCGCTGTTCACGACATCGTTTCTGATCGATGACCTGCTCGCCGACAACGACTTCTTCGGCGCCCGCGAGGTCCTGATCTCCAGCGCCTCGAGCAAGACCTCGCTGGGTCTCGCCTTCCTGTTGCACGCGAACCGCCGCGGCCAAGTCGGCGTTGTCGGCCTCACCTCCAAGTCGAACGCCGCCTTCGTCGAGAAAACGAAATACTACGACCGCGTGGTCACCTACGACACGATCGCGCAAAGCGCGCGCGACAAGACCGCGGTCTTCGTCGACATCGCCGGCAGCGCCGAGGTGCGCTCCGCCGTCCACAAACGCTGGACCGACCAGCTGAAATACAGCTCCGCCGTCGGCGCCACGCACTGGGACCACGCCGCCCCGATCGCCGACCTTCCAGGCCCCAGACCACAGATGTTCTTCGCGCCCGACCGCGTCAAAAAGCGCAACCAGGATTGGGGCCCGGGCGGGCTCGACAAACACCTCGCCGCCGCCTGGACCGCCTTTAACGCCTCCGTCGACGGCTGGATGAAGATCGTCGAGGGCCGCGGCCGCGCCGATGTGGAGCGCGTTTATCGTGATATGGTCGCCGGCAAAGTGAAGCCCGAGGAGGGCCACATGCTGTCGCTCTAAGCGCGGGGGGAGGGGACGAATGCGCTGGACGTTCGCATTGGCGCTTGCGTTGTTGGCGCACGCGGCCGCAGCCGAGCCCGTAACGGTCAACGTCCTCGACACCGTCACGCTGCGCACGCTGGAGGAGAACGGCTTTTCGCTCTCCGAACAGCTCGGCGGTGCGCATACGTCGACCACGCGCGATCTCTACGCCTCGAACGCGTTCTACAAGAGCCTCGCCGACACGATCGGCAAACCGCTGCCCCACGACGCGCGCACCGATCAACTGCCGCCGGTGATCCCGCCCGGCATGGGCGATATTCCCGAGATGGTGCGCCTGATCCGCAACTTCGAGGACAAGGGCAAACGCTCCGCGAACGACACGAAGGGCGGCTACTTCATCCGCCAGCTGTCCAACAACTCGCAATATCCCTACGCGATCGAATACGACGGCGACGAGCCGCGCCACTTCGACCCGCGCTGGCTGAACTCGCGCTTTGCGGAGATGAAGCTGATCGGCGTGATCAACCGCATGGACCGCGCGGATCAGGACCCCGCAACCTGCGGCGAGGTGCGCTTCATCTACCGACTGTCCTACCGCACCCAGAAATCGAGTTCCTCGCTGCCGTTCTTCTTCAACCTCGTGCGCGCATACCCGAAGCAGCCGGACTGCGCGCCGTTCGCCCGCCGCTGGCTCGGCCCCCAGACTGCGGCAACGCTGAAAAACAAGGTGCTCCGCGACCTCGTCTTCAAGCAGATCGAAGTGAACTTCCAATCGCTGCGCTTCACCTCCGGCTACATGCACGACTTCGGCGGCCAGGCGATGTACATGCAGCGCATTTTCCGCGTCGAGGCGGGCAAGCTCATTCCCATCACGCTTGAGAACACGCCCGATGTGCTGGCAGTCGAGCGCAACCCCGCCCTCCTCACCCGCTTCGTCGCGTTCCTGAAGCAAGGCGACAATCTGGCGAGGCTCGACAACGGCACGCTCGTCGTCGATTTCGATCCGGCGTTCCTGGCGAAATTCGCCGTCTCCTGGTCCACGCTCGGCCGCGCGCGCACGGCGAACAAACCCTATTCGCGCTTGTTCCAAGGCAAAGAAGCGCTGCTGCAATCGATCGACATTTCGCGCCTGAAATACATCAAGTCGCACGAAGCGCTCGTCGAACGGCTGAACAACCTGACTTGCATGGGCTGCCATCAGATGAGCGGCACGGCGGGCTTTCACATGCTGGGCTATGCCGACCCGCAATACTCGCACCACTTCAACCGCCAGCAGCTGCCGCTCTCGCCGCACGCCTACGCCGAAATCGCCCGCCGTGTGGCCTATGTCGCGGCGCTCGCCGCCGGCCGCAAGCCGAACACCTTCCGCCCGCATTCGGCCTTCCCGACGGCCGCGTGGAGCGCAACAAACCTCCCGGCGTTCAAGAAGGCGACTGTCGGCGAAATGTGCACGACGCAAAACGTCTTCGCCGGCGCACCAGCCTGCGTCGCGGGCTCCGTCTGTCAGCGCACGGTCACCTCCCGCACGCAGAACGTCATCTTCGGCGAATGCACCGTCCGCGGTGGCCGCGCCGCATCGGGCGCGGTTTGTTGGAAGGGTGAGGTCAACGAAGTCGCGACCCTGCCCGCAAACCGCGGCCCGATCCCGGCCTACAACCTCTTCGCCTTCCAGGACAAATGGAAGTTCGGCGGCTCGGCCTACGCTGGCGGCGAGGTGAGCCACCTCAAATGCGTGCTCCCGCAGTCTGGCGCACCGCTCGGCCGCTCAAGCCGCGACTGCACGAAGGCCGAGGAGAATTTCTCCGGCATCGACGCCTTGAACCCGTCAGCCGAACTCTGCGCGAACCAAGGCGGTAACGGCTTCGACTTGTGCGCGGCGAGCGGCAACTCCGGCGCCTGCCTCGAAGCGCGCGTCGTGCGCGGCATGCTCGACACCTGCTCGCCCAGCCGCACCTGCCGTGAGGACTACATCTGTCAGAAGTTCCCCGACTACGACAAAATCAGCGCGCGCGATTACGGCAACACGAAGAACGGCGTGCGCGTGAACCTGTCCTCGCCCGACAAGATCAACGGCTCGACGATTCGCGCGCTACAGCAAAGAGAGGTCGGCTTCTGCGTCCCGACCTATTTCCTGTTCAACATGCGCCTCGACGGCCACCCGTCGCCGGTCACCGGCCAACCACCCGGCGAACCCCGCTTCGACCGCACACAGCCCGTGCGCGGATACAGGTGAAAAGCTCAGCCGAACTGCACCACAAGCCCGGCGCCGAGCGCCAGCAACGACAACGATGCCAGGAAGAGCTTCGTCCTAAGGTCAAGACGCATGAAGCTGTGCATGGGAAATCTCCGTTCAGGACGCCGAGGCTACGCGTTTCACCGTCACAAGGTCAAAGACCGCCTCAACGCTTCTTTTTCTTCGCACCTTTCGCGGCTTTGCGTGAGCCGCTTTTCTTCTCGCTCCGAACGTAGTGATCCGCCACGATCTGCGCGATCGCCATCGTCACCTTCTTGCCCGTCGGAATGTGCAGGAACTCGTTCGGCCCGTGCGCGTTCGAATGCGGCCCAAGCACGCCCGTGATCACAAACTGCGTCTCCGGGAACTTCTCGCCGAGCATCCCCATGAACGGAATCGTGCCGCCCTCGCCCATGTAAACGACAGGCTTGCCGAACGCCATTTGCGAGGCCTTCGCCACCGACTTCTCGAGCCACGGCGCCAGCGCGGGCGCGTTCCAGCCGTTGCCGCCGCGATCGAAGTCGACCGCAATCTCCGCATTGTAAGGCGGTTTCTTGGTCAGGATCTCTTTCACCCGCTCGATCGCCTTCTTCGCATCGAGCGTCGGCGGCCAACGGAACGAGAGTTTCAGCGTCGTATAGGGCAGCAGCACATTGCCTGCGTTCGCAGACGGCGTGAGCCCGTCCGCGCCGATGATCGAAAGCGTCGGCCGCCAGGTGCGATTGAGCACAAGTTCGGACAGTTGCCTGGCCATCGGCAAGGTGCCGCCCGCCAGCGGCAGCTTCGCATACACCTCCGGCCCCAGCACCTTTGCGGCCTTCTTCGCCTGCGCAATGCGCTGCGCCGGAATCTTGGCATAAAACTCTTTCGGCAGAATCTTGCCCGTCGCCTCATCCTCGATCCGCGACAGCAGCTGCCGCGCAATCCGAAAGCTCGACGGCACGATCC
>CAZXAQ010000165.1:0-4395 GCA_964638635.1 uncultured Flavobacteriaceae bacterium | reverse complement strand
CTCATCGCCGTGTCGAGAAGCCAAGGCAAAATACGCCGTTCGTAGAAACCCATGTGACGGAGCCTCAAATGTCTGAAAGCGCCCGTCACATAGCACGAATGCGAAGAAAAAAGCCGCCAGCAATCGGGGGGAGGAATTGCCGGCGGCGAAGTTGACCCACAAGCGAGGAGAGAACGCCCCCCAAAACTCCAGACTATGCGTGCTCCGGGGCGTCCCGGCGCTGCACCAAGCTACCCATCGACGGACACTTGTCGCCGGCCAGCGCGCCGAAGCCCTCACGCTTCACCGGCGGCGCCATCGCCTCTTCGTCTTCGACAACATCCTCCAAGTCGGCCTCCAGCACCGGCATCAGCGGCGCTTCGCGCTGGTCGGGCTTGGCCTGCAGCGTCGGCGCGGTACGGCGCGCGCGAACCGCCTCAAGCGCGCGCTGCATATCTTCCTTGGTGACTGCGGGCCCCGTGTCCTTCGCGAAAATCGGCTGAGGCGCGGCAGCGCCGCCGCCGGCCGGCATCGCCGGACGCGGCGTGGCATGCGGCTGCACGACAGCCCGCGGTGCAACCGGCGCAGCGTCCATTGCGACCATGCCCCGCGCCCAAGTACCATCCCATGCGAGCAATTCGTCGAGCGACAGCGGCTTCTGAATCCACACGCCCTGCGCACCCGTGAAGCCGACATCGGCGAGACCCATCATCGTCGCTTCGTCTTCCGCACCGACCGCGACCGCTTCGAGTTGATACTGCCGCGCAAAGCGCAAACGCGCTGCAATCGCGCCCTTGCCCTTGACGCCAAGGCGCTGCGCCAGGCGGATGCTCGCCGGTCCGCCGACCTTGATCGAGGTGAACGGCATCGGCACGAATTGCGCCAGGTCGACCGGCACGATACCGCCGCCGTCGAGCGCGACATGCACGCCGAGCTTCCGCACCGCAAGCAGCGCCTCGCACAGCGCATCCGGCTCCTGCGCCACCGCGCGCTCCGGCACTTCGACAATCACCTTGCCGGCATCAAGCCCGTATTCGTTGAGCAAGAGCTCGAGCCCATGCGCAAATCCCGGTGCCGTTACGGTTCCCGGCGCCACGTTGATCGAAACCGACCAATCCTTGCCCTGCTTCGTCCACTTGCGAGCGCCATCAAGCGCGGCGTGGAACACGAAGCCGGTCATATCGGCCATACGCCCCTGCGCCTCCATGAAATCGAGGAACAGGCCGGGCGGCAAAAGCCCGTATTGCGGGTGTTGCCAGCGGACGAACACCTCGGCGCCCGTCATGCGTTCGCTGGCCAAATCGACCGTCGGCTGAAACACCACGTGGAATTCGTTGCGTTCGAAGGCCCAATCGATATCAGATGGGTCGAGCCGGAATGACTTGTCGCTCATGGGGTAAACCTCTTCTGCTTGCGGACCTGTGCCGCTTGTCACAAGGTTTACGACATGACCCTTTAAGGGAGCCTCCAACGGGCGTGATGCATTTGAATTGCTACGTTTTGAAACAACTTTGAGAGCACCGATGTCGGACGCCAAAAAACCCGCCAATCCCCTGCCTTCCGCGACGATTCTGCTACTGCGCGACGGCGCGTCCGGTCTCGAAGTATTCATGGTAAAGCGACATCACCAGATCGATTTCGCCTCCGGCGCCTTGGTGTTCCCGGGCGGCAAGCTTGATGCGCACGATAACGATCCGGCCCTGCGCAACCACGCCGACGGCGCGGACAAGCTCGACGATTTGCGCCTCAGCCTCGCCGCCTGCGCGATCCGCGAGGGCTTTGAGGAATCGGGCATCCTCCTCGCCCGCAAACCCGGATCGTCGGACTACATCGACGCCGCCGCCTCCAGCGCGCTGGCACCCTGGCGGCCCAAACTCAACAACAGCGAAGTCGGCCTCGTCGAGTTTCTGACGCGCGAGAAGTTGCGTCTGGCCTGCGACGCGCTCGTACCCTTTGCGCATTGGGTAACGCCCATCTTCATGCCGAAGCGCTTCGACACGTTCTTTTATCTGGCGGCGACGCCCGCCGGCCAACTCGGCCGCCACGACGGCTCGGAATCCGTCGACTCCGTCTGGGTCAACCCGAACGAGGCGATCGAAGACAAACGCTGGACGATCATCTTCCCAACGAAAGTGAATCTCGAAAAGCTCGGCAAAGCCAAAACCGTCGCCGAAGCGATCGCAAACGCCAAAGCCGATCGCATCGTCACCGTCGAACCGAAGGTGATTCAAAAGGACGGCAAGCAGCTGCTGACGATCCCCGAAGAAGCGGGCTACGGCAAAATCGAAGCGCCGATGGATCGGATGCGCGGCTAAAACAGAGGCGCCAACGCGAGCGCCGTCGCCGCTGTCAAAGTCAAAAAGAAGAATATCGCTTCCGAGGGCGTGATGTATTTCGGAAGTTGAAACACGCGATAGTGCCCGAGTTCGGTAAGCATGTAGCCGAAGATGCCGATGAGTGCGATCGCCATGCCTCGGTACGGCCACTGCAATTCCGGGTAGCGTTGCGCCAAACGGTGGAGCGGCATCATGATACCAAGAAGCGAAAGCACAACCATCGCAGCAAACAACAGCAGCACGCCGAGCTTCATGTGGCGCCCATCGATATCGAACTTCAGCTCGCGCTCGAGAGTCCACCAAAACCCGACGAAGAAAAAGCCGAACATAATGCCCGATGTCGTAATGATCGTCGAAAGCGCGTCGAGATCAGTCGGCATTCTTTCAACCCGTCACGAACTGTTCGGCCAGGATGCGCTCCTGCAGCGAGCGGTCGGGATCGAACAGGATCGTGACCGAAACGCTCGCATCCTCGGCGACCGCAACCTCCGTCACCTCGCGCACTTCCGTGTGATCGGCGACCGCGCTGACCGGACGCTTGTCGGCCTCGAGTATTTCGAACAAGACCTTTGCCGCCCGAGGCAGCAGCGCGCCACGCCAGCGCCGGGGCCGGAACGCACTGATCGGGGTCAGCGCCAACAGCGCCGCATCGATCGGCAAGATCGGCCCGTTCACGGAGAGATTGTACGCCGTCGATCCGGCTGGCGTCGAAAGCAATATCCCGTCGCAGATCAACTCTTCGATCCGCACGATCCCGTCGATCGAAATCCGCAGCTTCGCCGCCTGGCGCGTCTCGCGCAGCATCGACACTTCGTTGAAGGCAAACGCGGTTTGGTTCTTGCCGCCCGCGGTCTTCACCTTCATCCGCAGTGGATGGATCGCCTGCGCCTCACTGATATCGAGCCGCTCCATCAATTGGTTCGGCGAATAATCGTTCATCAAAAAGCCGACCGAACCGCAATTCATGCCGAAGATCGGCAGCCCACGCTTGTGCGTCTTATGCACCGTCTGCAGCATCAGCCCGTCGCCGCCGAGCGCCACGATCACGTCGGCATCCGCCTTCGCGTTGCCATAGCGCTTCGTCAGTTCCTTGAGCGCGGCCTGCGCCTCGGGAGCATTCGATGCCGCAAACGTAGGTTTCTTGAAGCGCATCAGCCGCCGGTCACCGACATGTGCCGCGCGACGGCGGGCGCTTGCCTGCGCCGGTCGATCACGAAATCATGCCCCTTTGGCTTACGCGAAATCGCTTCATCGATAGCGGCGGCAAGCGCCGCGTCGTCCGAATTCTCGCGAAGCGGCTTGCGCAAATCCGCCGCATCGTCCTGGCCGAGACACATATAGAGCGTCCCCGTGCACGTCAGCCGCACCCGGTTGCAGCTCTCGCAGAAATTATGCGTGAGCGGCGTGATGAACCCAAGCCGCCCGCCGGTCTCGGCCACACGCACGTAGCGCGCGGGCCCGCCGGTCCGATAGTCGCTCTCTTCCAGCGTGAACCGTTGCGCCAGCCGCGTACGCACCAACGACAGCGGCAAGTACTGATCCGTCCGATCGGCGTCGACCTCGCCCATCGGCATGGTCTCGATCAGCGTAAAGTCCATACCCTTGCCGTGCGCCCACGTCATCAACGTCTCGATCTCGTCTTCGTTGACGCCGCGCAGCGCAACCGCGTTGATCTTGACCTTCAACCCCGCCGCCAACGCCGCGTCGATCCCCTCAAGCACCGGCTCGATCTTGCCCCACCGCGTGATGTCGCGAAACCGTGCCGGATCCAGCGTGTCGAGCGACACGTTCACCCGACGCACGCCGGCCGCCTTCAGATCGCCGGCAAACCGCGCCAACTGACTGCCGTTGGTGGTAAGCGTGAGTTCGTCCAAAGCGCCCGTCCGCAAGTGCCGCCCAAGTCCGTTGACCAGGCTCATCACATTACGCCGGACGAGCGGCTCACCACCGGTCAGCCGAAGCTTCCGAACACCCTTCGCCACAAACGCCGAACAGAGCCGGTCCAGCTCCTCCAGCGTCAACAGCTCCGCCTTCGGCAGAAACGTCATGTCCTCCGCCATGCAATACGTGCAGCGGAAGT
>CAZXAQ010000164.1:0-4434 GCA_964638635.1 uncultured Flavobacteriaceae bacterium | reverse complement strand
CCTTCGGCATCACCGCGGGCAGGTCTTTCAGCGAATGCACGGCGCAGTCGATCGTCCCCTCGATCAGCGCTTCCTCGATTTCCTTCGCGAACAAGCCCTTGCCGCCGATGTCTGCGAGCGAGCGGTCTTGCACCTTGTCGCCGGTCGTTTTGATGACCACGATTTCGGTGCGCGCCGCCGTTTCGGCCGGGTCCCACCCGTGCACGCGCGCGAGCGCGGCGATAACCATGTCGGTCTGCGCCAGCGCAAGCTTGGAACCGCGGGTGCCGATACGCAGACGAGATTGCACGCGAGAACGACCTGGTGTTAGGGGATGCAATGACGCGCGGAAGCTAGCGATGTTCGCTGCCCGATGCCACCTTCTCTCACCGGTGAAATGTGTCTGAAACGCTGACAGTTCTGGGCATTGAGACGTCATGCGACGAAACGGCGGCCGCGGTGGTGCGCGGGACGCCGCCGGGGCCGGGGGCGATTTTGTCCAATGTCGTGGCCGGGCAGGTCGCGGAGCATAAGCCTTATGGCGGTGTGGTGCCGGAGATTGCGGCGCGGGCGCATGTCGAGGTGTTGGATCGCGTGATCGAGCGGGCGCTCGGCGATGCGGGGCTCACGCTTGGCGAGATCGACGGGATTGCGGCGACGGCGGGGCCGGGGTTGATCGGCGGCGTCGCTGTCGGTCTCACCACGGCGAAGGCGCTGGCGATGGCTTCGGGCAAGCCGCTGATCGCGCTCAATCATCTGGAGGCGCATGCGTTGACGGCGCGGCTGACCGCGGGTGTCGCCTTTCCGTTTTTGCTGCTGCTCGTTTCGGGCGGCCACTGCCAGCTGCTCGTGTGCGAAGGCGTAGGCCAGTTCACGCGGCTCGGCACGACGATCGACGACGCGGCGGGCGAGGCGTTCGACAAGACAGCGAAGCTGTTGGGCTTGGGGTTCCCCGGTGGGCCCGCGATCGAGCAGGCCGCGCGCGGCGGGAACGCGAAGCGCTATCGCTTCCCGCGGCCGCTGCTCGACGACGAGGGGTTCGACTTCTCGTTCTCCGGCTTGAAGTCGGCGGTGCGTCGCGTGGTCGACGACGGCGACATGACGGAGGCTGCCGTGCGCGACGTGGCCGCAAGCTTCCAAGCGGCAGCTGTCGAGGTGCTGGTCGAGCGCACGCGCAAAGCGATGCGCGCCGTTCATGCGCGGGGAATTGCACGCGTCGTCGTCGCGGGTGGGGTCGCGGCGAACAAGAGTTTGAGTGCGGGGCTGTCGGAGGCGGCGCGCCGCGAAGGGTTCGAACTGATTGTGCCGCCGGTCGCGCTCTGCACCGACAACGGGGCGATGGTCGCATGGGCCGGGCTGGAGCGCCTGGCGCTTGGGCTCACTGGCGGGCTCGACTTCGGCGCGCGGGCGCGCTGGCCGCTTGATGCGAGCCGCGCGGGAATCGTTGGCGCCAAGTCCTAAGCTTGTTCCCAACGCTGTGGCGTGTGGCCCGTTGCATTACCGCGCGCATTGGTATACAGTGTATACATGGCGACGAAGGAGCGGATATTTGCGGCGGCGAAAGCCGCTTTCGAAGCAGACGGACTTGCCGGGGTCTCTGTGCGTAGCGTGGCCGGCGCCGTCGGCATCACGCCGATGGCGGTCTATCGGCACTTCGCGGACAAAGACGCGCTGATCAATGCGTTGGTCATGGACGGGCTTGCCGCGTGGGAGAGCCGTGTGCGGCAGCGCAAAGGAGCAACGGGGCTGAAGCGGATCGAAAGCACAATCGATCTGTTTCTCGACTTTGCGGTCGACGAGCCGCGTGCCTTCGAGGCGGCGTTTCTATTGCCGGGTCAGGAGGCGCGGCGGTTTCCCGACGACTTCCTCAGCGGGCGCTCTCCGGCGGCGAGTTTGTTGCAAAGCGATATGGAGGAAGTCTTGCGGTCGCATGGTGCCGCGCGGTCATCCGCGCTTGAGGTTTGGCTGATGCTGTGGGGGCTGGGGCAGGGTCTTGTTTCGCTTTATCGCGCGGGGCGTGTCGCTGGCGATGCCCGGACGTTTAAGGCGCTTGCACGCAGGCTGTTGCGGCGGGGTTTGCATTCTTTTCTCCGCGAGGCGGTGACATGAGGGCGGTCGTTTGCACGCTTCTGAGCGGTGCCGGGTTCTATTTGTCGGTTCACCTCGGCGAGCTTTGGCCTCTGGCCTGGCTTGCACCGATGCCGGTGCTTTGGCTCGCGTTCGGCGAGAGTTCGCGTGTCGCGTCGTTCGCGGCTTCGTTTGCGGCGTATGCACTGGGTCTGCTCAATTTGCTGGAAGCGTACGCGCAGCTGCTGCCGCCCGTTGTGTTGGTGCTCGCGATCACGGGGCCTGCGTTGTGCTTTGCTGTTTCGGTGATGGTGGCGCGACGCGTTTCGCTCAGCGTCTCGCCGGTCGCGGGGGTCGTCGCTTTTGCAGCCCTTTGGACGTCATTCGACTATGCGCTTTCGTTCGGGCCCGACGGTGCCGCGACGTCGCCGGCCTATAGCCAGGTTGCGGCGGTGGAGCTTATTCAAGGCGCTGCCGTGTTCGGCCTCTGGGCGGTTACGTTTCTGATCGGTTTTGTAGCGGCCGGCGTTGCGATGGCGGCGGCGCGGAAGCGGGTGTTGCCGGCACTGTTCGCGATCACGTTGTTCGGCCTCAATGCGGCGTTCGGCGTTTGGCGGCTTAGCGAAGCACCGCAAGGCGACGACATCGTGGTGGGGTTGGCCGCCGACGACTCGCTGGGCGAGGCCGGGTTTGCGGCCGATGCAGGGACCGCGGTCGCCACCACCGATGCCTACGCGGCGATCGCACGCGACCTGGCATCGCGCGGGGCATCGCTGATCGTGTTGCCTGAGAAGTTCGCCGTCCTTGCCCCGGAGTGGCGCGCTCGTGCGCTCGGCGTGTTGCAAGAGGCAGCGCGTGACAGCGGCGCGACGATCGTTGCGGGGTTCGACGAGCGCGGCGACCAGCGCTTGAACCAAGCTTACGTATTCGATGGTGGGCAAGGCCCCCGCGTCTACACGAAACGCCGCTTGGTTGGCGGGCTTGAGCGCGCGTTTGCCACCGGGGAGATACCGCTGATGCTCGACGACGGCACCCTTGTCGCGATCTGCAAGGACATGGATTTTCCAGCGCTGCTGCGTGGCGACGGGGCTTTGGGGCCTCGCATCGCTGCCGTGCCGGCGTGGGACTTCGATCGCGACGGCTGGGCGCACGCGCGAATGGCGATCATGCGGGGGGTCGAGAATGGATTTGCCGTCGCCCGCTCTGCACGTCAGGGGCTTCTAACGCTGTCGGATGCGTACGGGCGTGTCCGCGCCCAGGCGCGGAGCGATCAGAAAGGTCCGGTGAGGGTTGTGGCGCGTGTTTCGCGCGGAGGGGCCGCGACGCTCTATTCGCAGCTTGGCGATATCTTGCCGTGGGTGTCGATTGCCACGGCGGTGCTTCTGGTTGGTCTCGCGCTCGCCCAAAAAGGAAACGGGCGGGCCGGGGTTACCGGACCGCCCGTTTCGGGGCGAACTGGATCACGGGAGGATTAGAGCCAGTTCAGGGTGTTGATCAGGAACGCCAGGCCATACGCGCCGAGCACGAAACCGGCTACCGTCGTCGAGATCTGGGTGATCGTGTTGTTTGTCATGGAAGTCTCTCCTTTTGATCTTTTTGCGGGGTGTCTCCCGCGGTGATCTCTATGTAGAGGACCCCTGATCAGAAATCAATGAATGAAATCGTTTTTGTTCATTCATCACGCAAAGTGCGACGTCCTGCCGCAGTTTGTTAACCGTTTGGCCAGGTCAGATGCTCACGAGAGTGTCGGATTTCTGCACTTCTTGGGCCTTGCGGGGGAGTTCGCGGCCAGCGCCGCCGTCATCCAGGCCGTTCAGTAATAGGTGAAGGACCCCTTCAAGCTCTCGCTCCAATTTGTCGTAGGAGAGCTTTGAGTGCAACTGGGGGTAGCGGAACTTCATCGTGGCCGACTGGAGCATCTCGGCCGTGAAAACCACGTCTTCGATCGAGAATTCGCCGGACGCGTTTCCGGCCGCCAGAATCTCCGACAGCAGAGCGCGGTGGAGCGCCAGAATCCGGTTGGCGAATTGCGGACGCTCGCTCGAGATGACGCGCGCCATCTCGTAGATCTGCTTGTCGAATTCAAGCTGTTCGTAGGTCAGCCGCATGTCGGCGAAACAAAAGTCGCGCAACCGCTCTCTCGCAGAGCGGCCCGGACGGCGGAGAACCTCGCGAAGCTTGGAAATTGCTGCTTCACCTGCCTCGGTGCTGATGGCTTCGGCAATGTCCAGTTTTCCTGGAAAGTACCGGTAGAGGTTGCCGGGGGACATGTTGCAGTCCGCGGCTAACTCGGCCATCGTCGTTTTGGCGTAACCGTAATGGGTGAAACGCTTTTTCGCCGCTTCTAGGATGTTTCCTCGGACTGTGTCTTTGCACAACATTTGTGCG
>CAZXAQ010000163.1:0-4455 GCA_964638635.1 uncultured Flavobacteriaceae bacterium | reverse complement strand
TTGTGGCGGCTCCACGGCTTTAAGAGCGGGCGAGGACGCCCGCGGTCCCAGGGACGCGGCGTCGGCTCGGTTGCTCACCACACGCGGGGCGGCGTCGAGCAGGCGGTGGAGTTCGGTTACGCTGTGTACGGGTTGGGCGCGCGTTGTGTCCCCCCAATCACCGAGGTCCCAGCCGTCTTTGAAGCGGCGGTCGAGTTTTACGATGCGCACTTCCTTGCCGCCGATGCGGTGGAGCTCGCCGGCCACGTCTTGCGCGTAGGCGGCGCCGGGTGCGTCGGCGTCGGGCCAGATCGTGACTTTGCGGCCGGCGAGGACGGTCCAGTCGGCGGAGGCGGCCGCCTTCGCGCCGCCCATCGAGGTCATGACCACATAGGCTTTCATGAATGTGCGGGCGTGTTTCGCCGCTTTCTCGCCTTCGACGATCAGCACTTGAGCGTTGGGATTGCGCTTGGCGAGTTCGTCGAGACCGTAGAGCGGGCGCGGGGCGGGCGGCGCGGCCCAACGCCAGTTCATATGGCCGTCGCGCAGGTCCCAGAGCGTGAGCGGGCGGTAGTGCTTTTGCCCGTGTTTGTCTTCGAAGCGCATGACGCGGAACAGCATGCGGCCTTGCGCATCGTTGTAGTCGTAGACGCGGCGGATCTCGCCGAGCTCCGGGTGGCCCAGCGGATGGGCGGGCACGCCCCAGTCCGGGATCGGCGCGACGTGGTCGGCCGGTTTGGGTTCGGGGACAGTATAGGCGGGCGCGTGGCCGTTGCCGGTCAGGAGCGGTGCGAACGGGTCTTGCATCATGGGCGTCTCCAGGTTTCGCCTTGGTGGGGATCGATGTTCAGCATGTGCGCCAGGTGGATGGCCGCCTCGCGCTGGTTGAGCCGGAAGAGGTAGGCGGCAAGCGAAATCGCATCGCCGCCCTTGTCGCCGGTTGCGAAGTCGGCCCAGCGGCCGGTCTTGAGGTTGATGCGGAATGAACCCGCCGTGCGGTCGTGGCGGGTCGGATTCAGCGCGGTGTACTCGCGAAACCGAACGCGCCCGTCCGGCAGCCAGCGGGCGAGAATCGGGGCCAGGTTGGCGAGGGCTACGGCGTTGATGCGGGGAAAATCGACCGGTGGGCCGTTCATGCGGGCGGACTCCTGCCTAAAGGGAGTGCCCTCAAAACTGCCGCACGCACTTTTTATTTTATAAGCTACTTATATTCGCACGTCAAGACTTGTTCTTTGTTTGTTCTTGTGCTAATCGTTGCTTATATTTCCCCGCTCCTGGCCGGCGAAGACGGCCGTCGTCACGTGTCATCGCGCGCGAGGGTGGCCGCTGCGTTGCGCCGCTCCCACATTGCGAGCGCGGCGAAAACGGCAACAAGCAATGGTGCTGCGATCAAGTAGATCTTGGCGATCACGCTTGCCAGCGTCCACAGGTTCGGCAGGTGATCGCGTGTGAGGAGCCCTACGCCGACGACAAGGACTGTCAGCCCCAACATCTCGCTTAGCACTCTCGCCCAAATCGGTTCCGCCAACGCCTCCAGCATGGCGTTGCGGCGACGCGACTTGTCGGCATGGCGCTTGCGCAAGATCGGTATCAATGGCACGGCGAGAAACAACGCTGCGACAAGAACAGCAATCAGAGGATCCAACCCGAGCGCGAGACGGACCATCAACGCGGCGGACACAAAGGCGAGCATGGCCACCGGCCTGATCGCGATTCTCCAAAACAGTCGCCCTGGCGTCATCTAATGTGTGTCCGCTAACGGTTGCTCGAACTCTGCGCTCAATCGCCGTTTTGTGGCAACCCCGCCCGCGCTCCCAGGCTGCGCTTGCGCGCCTTACCGCCTCACGCACGCATCCTCGCCGTACGCGCGGATCGTGGCGGCGCGGGCGGCGATGGTGTAGCCGCGGCTGGCGACGTAGGGGCCGGGCGGGTTGGCGCGGTAGCGCTTCGGGCTCGGCAGGATGGCGGCGAGGCGGGCGGCTTCCATCGGCGTCAGGTTCGCGGCCGACTTGCCGAACCAGTGGCGCGCGGCCGCTTCGGCGCCGAAGATGCCGGGGCCGTATTCGATGACGTTCAGATAGACTTCCATGATGCGGCGCTTGGGCCAGGTCGCCTCCATCAGGGCGGTGAAGTAGGTCTCGAGGCCTTTGCGGAAGTACGAGCGGCCCACCCAGAGGAACGCGTTCTTCGCCGTCTGCTGGCTGATCGTCGAGGCGCCGCGCGGACCGTCGCCGCGACGTTGCGCGCGTTTCCAGGAGCGCTCGATCTCGGCGAAATCGAAACCCCAGTGCTCGCAGAACACGCCGTCTTCCGACGCGATCACCGAGCGCACGAGGTTTGGCGAGATGCGTTCGATCGGCACCCATTGGTAGCGCAGCGTGCGGCCGGCGAAGACGCTTTCGCCGATCATGTGGATCGTCGCCGGCGGGGCTAAGAAGCGGTAGAGCAGCACCCAGAAGATCGAGAGGAAGAACAGGTACGCGACCGCGCGGCCGATCGTACGCCAGCTTGGGATCCAGGAGCGGCGCGAAGGTTCGGGCTCATCCGGTTCCGGGGACACGACCGGCGCCGGGGCCGGTGCGGGCGCGGGCGGTGGTTCGGGTTCGGGGGCCGGTGTTGGCTCGGGCTCCGGCTGAGGCTGCGGGTCGAGGTCGCCGTCGACGGCATGCAGGCGGTAGCCCGCTTCGTCGAGCGCCTTGCCGATCGCTTCGACCGAGGCGTTGCCGGCGGCGCGCACGATCGCCTCGCCGCGGGTGTGGTCGGCGACGACGTTCTGCACGCCCTCGACCGCCATCAGTGCGCGTTCGACGCGGCCGACGCAGTTCGGGCCCGCCATCCCCGCGATGTGGAGACGGCAGTTGATGACCTCGTCGTGGGCGTCGGACGAATCCCCCATGTGCGGCTGTTTACGGGGGGCGCGAGTTACGGTGCAAGACGGTGTGCTGATGCAGCGCCGGAAATGGCGGGAAAGCTTGCAAAAAGTGTTGGTGCGACGGTGCGGATTAGAAAAGAAAGAGCACCACGAAGGTCTCGAAGGTTGCACGAAGCGCCACGAAGACGGCGTCGCTGCGTAAAGCCTTGTTGTCTAACCACAGATGCGGGCGCGGAACGCGCCCTTCCTTCAACCTTCGGGTGACGCAAGTGTTTGATAGGCGCTTCGCGCCGAAGAAAGTGGTGATTGGACAGCAAGACTTTACGCAGCGACGCCCTCTTCGTGGCGCTTCGTGCGACCTTCGAGGCCTTCGTGGTGCTCTTTCTTACGGCCGCACCGACGCGCCGCCGCTCGCGACCGACACGAGCGGCTTGACGTTTCGGTCGTTACGCCCGCGCCGCTGCCGGTTCGTCGGAGAGTGGGTGTTTCAGGCGAGCGAGCATTTCCTTGGGGCAGATTTGCCAGAATTGGGCTCGCGTGATGTCCCATTGCTGGAGGATGCGTTTGGCGTGGCGGGAGCCGGTTTCGGTGATGTGTTCTTCGATGAGGCTGACGAGCACCTGCTCCCAGTAGCTCGACTTGAGGCGCTGGTGGACGACGCTGTCTTCGTTGAGCTTGATCGGGAGTTCGTTCTTCGGGTCGAAGACGAAGGCCATGCCGCCGGTCATGCCGGCGGCGAAGTTTTCGCCGACGGGGCCTAAGATCACCGCGACGCCGCCGGTCATGTATTCGACGCCGTTCGAGCCGCAGCCTTCGACGACGGTGAGCGCGCCGGAGTTGCGCACGGCGAAGCGTTCGCCCGCCTGCCCTGCCGCGAACAGTTTGCCGGCGGTCGCGCCGTAGAGCACCGTGTTGCCGATGATCACGTTCTGCTCGCTTTCGAGCGGACTTGAGACCATGGGACGCACGACGATCGTGGCGCCGGAGAGGCCTTTGCCGACGTAGTCGTTCGCGTCGCCGAAGAGTTTCAGCTTCACGCCCTGCACCGCGAAGGCGCCGAGCGACTGGCCGGCCGAGCCACGCAGGTCGAGCGTGAGTTGGCCGGGATTCAGACCCTTCATGCCGTATTTCTTCACGATGTGGTGCGAGACGCGCGTGCCGATCGCGCGCATCGTGTTGCGGACCGTGTACATCAGCTGCATCTTCTCGCCGTCTTGCAGCAGGCGGGCGGCGTCCTTCACGATCTCCTTGTCCAGCGTGTCGGGCACTTCGTTGCGGCCTTCGATCGTGCAGTAGCGCGGGTTCGGGCCGGGATCGGCTTGGACGAGCAGCGGGTTCAGGTCGAGGTCGTCGAGGTCGTGCGCGCCGCGGTTCACCTGCGTGAGCAGGTCCGTGCGGCCAATGACTTCTTTCAACGAGCGGAAGCCGAGGCTCGCCAGGATTTCGCGCACCTCTTCGGCGAGAAAGCTCATCAGGTTCACGACCTTTTCGGGCGTGCCGGTGAACTTTTTCCGCAGTTCCTCGTTTTGCGTACACACGCCGACGGGGCAGGTGTTCGAATGGCACTGGCGCACCATGATGCAGCCCATGGCGACGAGCGCCGC
>CAZXAQ010000162.1:0-4611 GCA_964638635.1 uncultured Flavobacteriaceae bacterium | reverse complement strand
ATCGACGAAGTCACCGCCGACATCACGATGCAGGACAAGAGCTGGGTGCAGGTCGGCGCGGTCAAGGGCGAGCTCGACGTCGAGGGCAAGACGCTCGACCTCACGAACTCGATCAACATCTATTCCGACCAGGGCTACGAGTGCCACACAGAAGCCGCGCGCTACGATTTCGGCAGCGGCCTCTTGAAGGGCGACGCGCCGATCAAATGCCAGGGGCCGATGGGCCTCTTCACCGCGCAGAAGTTCGAGGGCTTACGCGATCCGCGCGTGCTGCGCTTTATGGGCGGTGTGCAGACGACCTATGTGCCGACCGCGCGCACCGGCGAGGCCGCCACCGCCGCCGAGACGAACCCCGAAGGCATTGCCGAGGCGCTGCCGGACGAGGCGGCGTATGTGCCGCCGCCGGCGCCCGCTCCCGGCGCCGCGCCGCAATCCCCGCTGACCATCGTTCAACCCAAAGCGAAGCCAAGCCCATGAAGCTATTCCTTGCTGCCACTGCCGCCGTCGTTTTCGCCGCGAGCGCGCAGGCGCAGAGCAGCGTGCCGAACCCGTTCTCCGGCATGGGGCGCGACAGCGATAAGCCGATCTCGATTGCGGCCGATACGACGACCGCCGATCTGCGCAGCGAGACCGCGACCTATGCGGGCAACGTGCGCGTCGAGCAGGGCAATTTGAAGCTGCGCTCTGACGCGCTTTCGATCAAAGCGACGAAGGGCACGATCATGCGCATCGAAGCGAAAGGCAACGTCGTGCTCGCTTCGCCGCAAGGTCAGGCCACGGGCGCCACCGCGCTTTACGATATCAGCCAGCGGAAAGTCACGATGGGCGGCAAGGTCATTCTTGCCCAAGGTCCTAACATTCTGCGCGGCAATTCACTCGTGATTAACCTCGCTACCGGGAAAGCGGAACTGACAGGCGCGGGTGCGGGCGGGCGCGTCGAAGGCGTGTTCGTTCCCGCAAAGACGCCAAAAATCAACTCGCCGATCCCCGGTTCGGGCACGCCGCCTGCGCCGCAGAACTAATTCATTTCACGCAACTTTAAAACCAACTGGCATTTGATGAGATCGTTCAATGGGTAATGGGTTTCAGGGCGATCATCCGGCGATGGATGGGCATATCGAACACGGGGGACAGTATGGACGGCCGCGTCTCGTGGCCGAACAGACGGGTCTTGTCGTCGTGCAGGTGGGCAAGAGCTTCCGCCGCCGCCCCGTCGTGCGCGGTGTGTCGCTGCAGGTTCGCCGCGGCGAGGCCGTGGGGCTCCTCGGGCCCAACGGTGCCGGCAAGACGACCTGCTTTTACATGATCACCGGCCTGATCCCGGTCGATACCGGCTCGATCTTTATGGACGGGCACGACATCACGGCGCTGCCGATGTACCGGCGCGCGCGGCTCGGCATCGGGTACCTGCCGCAGGAAGCGTCGATCTTCCGCGGTCTGACCGTCGAGCAGAACATTATGGCGGTCGCGGAATTGGTCGAGAAAGACGCTCAGCGCCGGCGGCAGCTGGTGGACGACCTTCTGGCCGAGTTTGCGATCGAGCATTTGCGGCGCGCCCCTGCCCTCGCGCTTTCGGGCGGCGAGCGGCGCCGCGTCGAAATTGCGCGCGCTCTCGCGACGCAGCCGTCGTTCATGCTGCTGGACGAACCGTTCGCCGGTATCGACCCGATCGCGATCGGCGAGATCCGCAAGCTGGTGCATCATCTGAAGGAACGCGGCATCGGCGTTCTGATCACCGATCACAACGTGCGCGAGACGCTGGACATCATCGACCGCGCTTACATCATTCACGACGGCGAAGTGATGACCGAAGGCAGCCCCCGGGACATCGTGTCGAACATGGACGTGCGCCGCGTCTATCTCGGCGAGAAGTTCTCGTTGTAACGGTGATGGGTATGTCATGGCTCTAACGCAACGCTTGGAGCTTCGCCAGGGGCAGTCCCTGGTCATGACCCCCCAATTGCAGCAGGCGATCAAGCTGCTGCAGATGTCGAACCTGGAAGTTCAGCAGTTCGTCGAGCAGGAGCTTGAGCGCAATCCGCTGCTCGAACGCGACGACGGCACAGCTTCGCGCGAAGAGACGAAGCCGGAAGCGCCAGCGCCGAGCGAGACGCCGCTGACGCTGAGCGAGAGTGCGCCCGCGGCGGACGCGGCCGCCGCGCTCGATACGGATTATGAGAACGTCTACGCGGAAGATTCGGCGTGCGACCGCGCGGAGCCGAGCGGCGAAGCTGCACCCTCTTCGTTTGCGGAGATGCGCGGAGCTTCGTCGCGGTATGACGCGGACGACGCGATGTCGCTGGAGTCGACGCTTACGCGCGGCCTCAATTTGCATGACCACCTTGCCGCCCAGCTCACCGTTGTGTGCACGGATGCGCGCGACCGGTTGATCGGCGCCTATCTGATCGATGCGATCGACGAGGCGGGATATTTGACGGTCGACCTCATGGCCGCGGCACAGCACTTGGCCGTGCCGGTTCCGGTCGTCGAAAACGTGCTGAAGGCGATCCAGACGTTCGACCCGACGGGTGTCGGCGCGCGGACGCTGGCCGAGTGCCTGGCGCTGCAGCTCAAAGAGCGCAACCGGCTCGATCCTGCGATGCAGGCGCTGCTCGACAATCTCGACCTGCTGGCGAAGCGCGACGTGCAGGGGCTGCTTCGCCTCACGCAGGTCACGAACGAAGATCTCGCCGACATGATCGCCGAGATCAAGGAACTGACGCCGAAACCCGGCCTCAAGTTCGGTGGCGAACCGGTGCAGCCGATCGTGCCCGACGTGTACGTTCGCGAGACGAAGGGTGGCGGGTTCCAGGTCGAGCTCAACAGCGACACGCTGCCCCGCGTTCTGGTCAACTCGCGCTACTATTCGACGGTGTCGGGCAAAGACAAAGAGACGAAGACGTATTTGACCGACTGTCTCGCCAGCGCGAACTGGCTGGTGCGCAGCCTCGATCAGCGGGCGCGGACGATCCTGAAAGTCGCCAGCGAAATCGTGCGTCAGCAGGACGGGTTCTTCGTCAACGGCGTCACGCATCTCAGACCGCTGAACCTGCGCGCGATCGCTGAGGCGATCAGCATGCACGAGTCCACCGTCAGCCGCGTCACGGCGAACAAATTCATCGCAACGCCGCGCGGCACGTACGAGTTGAAGTACTTCTTCACCTCGGCCATTCAGTCGGCCGAAGGCGGGGAAGCGCATTCCGCCGAGGCCGTACGCCACCACATTCGCGACCTGATCGATAATGAGGCAGCGGGGTCTATCCTTTCCGACGACCGAATCGTCGAGATTCTTCGCAAAACAGGGATCGACATCGCCCGGCGTACGGTTGCAAAATACCGGGAAGCGATGCGTATTCCCTCCTCGGTCGAGCGACGCCGCTTGAAGCAGGGGATGAACTTGTCAGACGGTGCCTCTGCTTCGTGATTCGCGGCACTTGCGCGAGCGCGAAGCGGCTCCTAACTCACCACCACTAGGGTGACGAACACGATGCAACTATCCATCACCGGCAAGCAGATCGATATCGGCAATTCGCTCCGGACTTACGTTCAAGACAAGGTCGTGCAATCGGTGGGCAAGTATTTCGACCGCCCGGTCGACGGCGCGGTTACGTTCTCGCGCGAGGGGCACGAATATCGCTCCGACTGCATGGTGCATCTGGCGTCGGGCCTGCATCTGCAGGCGCAGGGACGGTCGACCGACATCTACGCGAGCTTCGACACGGCGATCGAGCGGATGGAGAAGCGCTTGCGCCGCTACAAAAGCCGGATACGCGATCATCACAACGGCGCGCGTTCGAGCTTTGCGTCGAGCCCCGCGCGCGAGCACATCATCGCGCCGGAGGCTGACGAAGCTGCCAGCGAGCCGGCGACGCTCAATCCGGTTATCGTGTCCGAGAATACAACACAGCTGCGCACGCTCACGGTCGGCGAAGCGGTCATGCAGCTCGATTTGACGGAAACGCCGGCCTTGGTTTTCCGCAACAGCGCGCATGGCGAGATCAATGTCGTTTACCGCCGCCCCGACGGCAACATCGGCTGGATCGATCCTTCCGCCGGCGCGAAGCGCTGAAGCGGCGCCGCGGCACGCGCTCATGGACATCTCCGACATCCTGTCGCCGCAGGCCGTGTTCCAACGGGTGAAGGCGGCGTCGAAGAAGAAGCTGATCACAGAGATCGCGGGCTTCGCTGCGGGCGTGGCTGGGCTTGATGCCGACAAGGTGTTCGACGCGCTGTGGCAACGCGAGAAGCTGGGCAGCACGGGCATGGGCCACGGCATCGCGATCCCGCACGCGCGGCTGGCGAAGCTCGAGAAGATCGCCGGGGTGTTTGTGCATCTCGACGAGGCGATCGATTTCGAAGCGGTCGATTCGGCGCCGGTCGATCTGGTGTTCGCGCTGCTCACGCCCGCGGATGCCGGGGCGGACCACTTGAAAGCGCTGGCACGGATTTCACGGCTGATGCGCAATGCGGCGGTGTGCGAAAAGCTCCGGGCGGCGAGCGACCGGTCGCAGATTTACGCGCTGCTCACGGAACCCACGACCGGCGTGCACGCGGCTTAGAGCGTTTTGCGGTTTTTGAGAATCGAAGGGATTCCCAAGGCGGGTTTGAGGG
>CAZXAQ010000161.1:0-4643 GCA_964638635.1 uncultured Flavobacteriaceae bacterium | reverse complement strand
TGCGTCTGCCGGGGGAAGAAGACGATCCCTTGGGCGAAGACCACGACACGGTCGCCCCGGGCCTGGTCCACCGCTATCCCGATCGCGTTTTGTTCCTCACGACCGGCTTCTGTTCGACCTACTGCCGCTATTGCACGCGCTCCAGAATGGTCGGAAATCCGGGCGGCGAATACAATTTCTCGACCTCGCAATGGGAAAAGGCGCTCCAGTACCTGGAAGCCCATACCGAGGTCCGCGACGTCCTTCTCTCCGGCGGCGACCCGCTGTCGATCGGCGACGACAAGCTCGATTGGCTGCTGACCCGCCTGCGGAAGATCAAGCACATCGAGTTCATCCGCATCGGATCCAAGATCCCGGCCGTGCTGCCCATGCGCATCACCCGCGATCTCGTGAAGATGCTGCGGAAGCACCACCCCCTGTGGATGAGCGTCCACTTCACGCACCCGACCGAGATCACGCCGGAAACGCGCGAAGCGGCGGCTCGTTTGGCCGACGCGGGCATCCCGCTGGGCTCCCAGACGGTGCTGCTCAAAGACATCAACGACGACGCCATGGTGATGCGCGAGCTGATGCACGGCCTGCTCACCATGCGCATCAAGCCCTACTACCTCTACCAGTGCGATCCGATTAAGGGCTCCGGCCACTTCCGGACGCCCGTGCACAAGGGGCTTGAGATCATCCAATCGCTGCGCGGCCACACGACGGGCTATGCCTGCCCGATGTTCGTGGTCGACGCGCCGGGCGGCGGCGGGAAAATCCTGCTGGCGCCGGACGCGATCGCGGGCCGGAACGGTGACGACCTGCTGCTCCGGAACTTCGAAGGCAAAATCTTCCGCTATCCCGACCCAGGCGGCACGCTTGGGCGCAACAAAGTCGCGCGGGCAGCCGCCGCTGAATAAGCGGCGGAACCCGACCGATCGGATGGCGAGTTAGCCGAGGCCGGATGACAGACGCGCCGCACATCTTGATTCTCGTCCCCGAGCTCAAAGAGATCGAGCCCGACGACAATCTCGCGACGATTTCGACGGCCCGCGAGCTCGCCAAGCACTACGACCGCTTGGGCTACTCGAACGCGATCCGCCATTTCGAATACCTGCCCCAGACGTTCAAGACCGTCGTCGACGAAGAGCAGCCCGACTGCGTCTTCAACCTGGTCGAATCCGTCTCAGGCACGAGCCGCCTGATCCACGTGCCGCCGATCTACCTGGAAGAGCTGCGCGTCCCCTACACCGGCTGCCCGGCGCACGCGATCGAACTCTCGAACGACAAGGTGCTGGCCAAACACATCTTGCAGCTTCTGAAGGTCCCGACCCCGCGCTGGGGCACGCCCAAAACGCTGCCGGCAAACGAAGGCGGCACCTGGATCGTCAAGGCCCAGCACGAACACGCTTCGTTTGGCCTCAGCCAAGCAAACGTCGTCCAAGGCACGAACGCGGCCATCGCCCGCGCCCATGAACTCGCGAAAGAACACAAGATCGAGTGGATCATCGAAGAGTTCGTCGACGGCCGCGAATTCAACGTCTCGATGGTCGAAACCCCGGACGGCCCGCGCGTCCTGCCGTCCGCCGAAATCGTGTTCCAGAACTACGGCAAGGACCTGCACAAGATCATCGATTACCGCGCCAAGTGGGACGACCAGAGCTTCGAGTACCAAAACACCATTCGCCGCGCCGACTTCTCCGCCGCCGACCGCAATCTGCTGAAGTACCTGGAAGAGATCAGCTTGAAGGTCTGGGAAGGCTTCGATCTGCGCGGCTGGGCGCGGGTCGACTTCCGCATCGACATGGCAAACAACCCCTTCGTCATCGACGTCAACGCGAACCCGGACCTGTCGCTGGATGCAGGCTTCATGGCCGCCGCCGGCCGGGCGCAGATCGCCCCGCATGAGGCGATCCGCATGATCACCGACGCCGCTATGATGGCGGGATGACAGCGCAGCGCTTCCGCTCCAAGCCGACGCCCGACGACCCCGAGGCCGTGCGTGAACTGGTTACTGCGACCGGCGTCTTCTCCGGCACCGAAGTCGGCTGGGCGGTCGAGATCGTGGAGACCACGCTCGCCCGCGGCCAATCCGCCGGATACCACTTCCTGTTCGCGGACGGCCCGGGCGGCCTCGAAGGCTTCACCTGCTTCGGCCCGATCGACGGCACCGACAACCGCTTCGACCTCTACTGGATCGCGGTTTCGCCGAAGGCTCAGGGCAAAGGCATCGGCCGGAGGCTGCTCGCAGAAACCGTGGCCGCCGCTAAGGCGCTCGATGCCAGCCACATGTTCATCGACACCTCGACCCGCAACGACTACGCCGCCGCGCGCAAGCTCTACGAAGCGCTGGGCTTCACGCACATGGGAACATTGGTCGACTTCTACAGCGACGGCGACGGCAAAGCGCTGTTCGGCCGGAAGCTTTAGACCGGTTCGACGCCATCGTCGGCACGCTTGAGCCCCAGCTGCCGCTCCCGCCACACGATGAAGAGGCCTGACCCGATCACGATCACGGCGCCCACATAGACCGCGGGCGCCGGCAGCTCGCTGAAGAAGAGCCACCCGAGCAGAATCGCCCAGATCATCGCCGCATAGTCGAAATTGGCGAGCGTCGAGGCCTCGGCGAACCGGTACGAGTTCGTCATCAGAAGCTGCCCCACCCCGCCCAAAATCCCGAGCGTGACGAGCAACAAAAGCTCTCCGCCCGAAGGCGTAACCCACGCAAACGGCAATGTGCAGGCACTCACCAGCGTGCAAGCCAGCTGAAAATAGAACGCAATCACAAGCGCCGGCTCGCTCCCGGACATCAACCGGATGAAGATCATCGTGAAGGCGACCAAGAACGCGTTCGTGAAAGCAAGTATCACCCCCGTCGACGCGCCGATCCCCGAAAGCCCCTCGCCCAGATGCGGCGAAACCATGATCAAAACGCCGACAAACCCCGCGCCAACCGCGCTCCACCGGTAGGCCCGCACCTTCTCGCCAAGAATGAAGGCGGCCAGAACCACCACGATCAGCGGCGAGGCGAAGCTAATCGCCGTCACATCCGCGATCGGCAGATACTTCAGCGAGGCGAAGTAGGTGAACATAGCGAGCACGCCGCTTGTCGCGCGCCGCGCATGCGACCACGGCGCGTTGGTCGCCAAGTCGGCCATCCGCATCCCTGACACCGCCATCACGATCAGGATTGGCACGAACGCGAACAGCGAGCGGAAGAACACGACCTGGCCGACCGGAAACGTATCGCCGAATCCGCGCGCGATCACCGCCATGAACATAAAGACGAGCGTCGCCGAGACCTTCAACGCAATGCCGAGAAGCGGGCGGGACGACGTCGTGAGATCGACGGCTTGGCCCTTCACAGCCACTTGCGCCAGCGGAAATACAGAATCGGCAAGATTCCGGACAGCACGATCGCCAGCCAAGCAAACGCATAACCATACGTGGTCTCAAGCTCAGGCATATGCTTGAAGTTCATGCCCCAAATGCTCGCCAAGAAGGTCGGCGGTAGAAACACCGTCGCCGCGACCGACAGAATGCGGATGATCCGGCTCTGCTCGATGTTGACGATGCCGAGCACGGCGTCGAGCAGGAACGTGATCTTGTTCGCAAGATAGGTCGTATGGTCGGCGAGCGACTGCACATCCCGGGTCATGGTCTTCACATGCCCTTTCATGTCCTTCGTCGCCTTGCCCTCGATTGTCAGCGTCAAGAACGCCAGCATCCGCCCCATGCTGATCAGGCTCTCGCGCGCCTTGGACGTCAGGTCGTTGCGGTTGCCGAGATTGACCAAAATCTGCTGATAGTCGCGCGACGGGCTGTTGCCGTTTTGCTGGAATACCTGCTTCGACAGCACCTCGACCTCCGCGCCCACCTTCTCGAGCACATCGGCCGTGCGGTCGATGACCACTTCAAGCAGCCCAGCCAGAATGAGATCGCCCCGCGGCCAGAGGTTGGCCTGCCGGTCGGCGCGGTTGGCAAACGTGTTGAACGGCTGCGGCTCGGAGTACCGCACGGTCAGCAATCGGTCGCCGGCCAAGATGAAGCTGACGCCCTGACACTCCGGTTCCGAGGTCTCCGTTTTCGACAGCACCAGCGCCGTCATGAATGTCGCGCCGTCTTCGTTGTAGAGCCGGCTCGAAATCTCGATTTCGTCCATATCGTCGCGCGTCGGCGGATCGAACCCGAAGATCGCCTTCACCGCCTCGCGCTCCTGCGGCGTCGGATCGTACATATCGACCCAAAGCGACTCCTGCGGAATGACGATGGGTTCCACCGCCTCACCCGTACACGTCAGGTTGCGGCGAAGGCAATTCTCGCGCAGGCCGAAGGAGCGAAGCATGGGCGGGCTCGTTGGGGCTTTAGGGGCGGCGACAGGAGCAAAACGTCGCCACCTTATAGACACGCAGCAAAGCCGCCCGCCAGTCGATTTCGCGAGCGAATCCAAGGCGCGGCATTGTTACCGGCGGGCACGGGGACACGACGTCGGGGTGCGGCTTTCGAGTCACGCCAGAGACAAGACCGCATTGCGTTTACGACCCGAAAACGCTTTAGAGGGCATAGGATGGGCTAGGGTAACGGCCTTAAAGACAGAGCGAGGGTCCAATGGAATTCGGCGATCTTTTCAGCTTCGACAAGAAAATCACGCCGACGATCATCAA
>CAZXAQ010000160.1:0-4753 GCA_964638635.1 uncultured Flavobacteriaceae bacterium | reverse complement strand
AATCCTCACCATGCGCCCGGTCCAGAAAAATCCAACCGGACAGCCGTGGCTCAAGGCCGACCATGACGATCTTTTTTCCATAGAGAGAGGTTTGCGTGCGCGCGAGCCGCCTCCTCTCGATCCTGATCCTCTTGCAAATGCGCGGCCGCGTGAGCGCAGAGACGCTGGCGCAAGAATTCGAAGTCTCTGTCCGCACGATCTACCGCGACGTCGATCAGTTGAGCGCGGCCGGCGTTCCCGTCTACGCCGAGCGCGGCCGCAACGGCGGCTTCGCGCTCCTCGACGGTTACCGCACGCGCCTCACCGGCTTCACGCCCGCCGAAGCCGAGGCGCTGCTGCTAGCAGGCGCAGGCCACGCCGCCACGGATTTGGGCCTCGGCGCCGACGCTGCAGCGGCGCAACTGAAGCTGCTCGCAAGCCTCCCCGCCGACTCCGGCGCCAGCGCGCAGCGTGTGTCGGAACGCTTTCACCTCGACCCGCTGAACTGGTACCGCCGCGCCGAACAACCCACGCATCTTCCCGCGCTTGGCGAAGCCGTCTGGCGCGACCGCCGGATCAAGATCACCTACGAAAGCTGGAAGGACACCGTCACCCGCGAACTCGATCCCTTGGGGCTCGTCTTCAAAGCGGGCACCTGGTACCTCGTCGCCGCGAGCGAAGCCCGCCCACGGATGTACCGCGTCTCGAACATCAAGACGCTGAGCGTCCTCGACACGCCGGCGCAACGCCCAAAGCACTTCAACCTCGCAAAGTACTGGGTGCAAGCCGCAAAGGAATTCGAAGCGCGCCTGCTCAAAGACCGCGCCACGATCAAACTCTCGCCCCGCGGCCGCCGCCTGCTCCACGACGTCAGCCCCGCCGCCGCCGAAGCCGTCGAAGCGGACCACCGCCCCTGCAAACCCGACGGCTGGATCAAAGCCACAATCCCCGTCGAAGCGGACGACATCGCCGCCCGCCAACTGCTCTATCTAGGCGCCGACATGGAAGTACTGGAGCCACGCACGCTGCGCACCGCGATCGCCACATTGGCTCGCGGCGTAACCGCGGCATATCGCGCCAAATGAATGGTGACCCCGAGACGATTCGAACGTCCGACCTACAGATTAGGAATCTGCCGCTCTATCCTGCTGAGCTACGGGGTCATGATGATTTTATGCGCGCATTCAAGCACTTAGAAATTCGTGACGCAATGTCATTCTGACAAATTTGGTTTTCATTCTGACATTTGCTCTCTTTGCGTTCTCAAACGCTTGCGCAGCGCAAGCCGTTTCCGCGCGAAGTTTGCCGCCTGAGAATTCGACCGCTTCGTGTAGACAGAGAGGATACTGCGCGTCTTGTGACCGCTTCCCGAAAGCAGTTCGGCATCGGTAGCCGATGCGTCTCCGCCCTCGGTCAACCCGCCGTGTCGAAACGAGGCAAAAGTAATCTCGCCCGGCAGCCCAGCAGCGCTAGCAACTGCGCGGCAAATCTTCCCGAAATAATCGAGCTTGTAGGGGAGGTGAGGGACAGGGGTCTTGCGCCGCTTGTCCGTGTGGTCGCGCATAATCATCAAAGGACCATGCTTCGGTGTAATAGCGATTTGACGCTCGACCTCCGGAAAGAGGCGATCGCCTGTCTCGGGATCGACAAGAGGTAACCAAACGAGATGTTCCTTCTCGCCCTTCTTACGGTCGCGATTTTTGTAGTGGCGAATGCGCACCCGTTTTCCAGGTTCATAATCGGCCCACATCATCCGCGACAGCACATCGCGCTCGCGCTGGAGCCAATGGTATGAAACCAAGGCAGCAAGCGCCACGCTCGGATGTCCAAGCTCGTTGGCCTTGGTAACGAACGCTTCGATTTGCTCAAGGGCTGCAGGCTCTGTTTCTTCACCACTCGTACCGATCTCGACGCTACGAAAGGGGTTCGCTGTTGGAACGATCTTCCCATAGGCGCGACCAACGACATTCCACGCTCGCCGCATGGCCCGGATCGCGTGCGATGCCGTCGTCACACGCCGCCCACTGGTTCCACCTACACAAAGGCGCTCAAAGAGCGTATCAGCGTGATGCGGCTCAATCTCTATCAGTGGCGTCATGCCAAAGCGCATCCCGGACTTGCGCAAATGTCCGGCCACGAGCTTGAAGCCGTAATCGTAGTTTTTGCGAGTGCCTTCGCCACACTTCTTGTATTTGTCAGATGCCTGAAATTGCGCGATCAGCCAGTCGATGGTTCCGACCGACGCAATAGGTAACAATTCAGATGGATCCTTGCCCGTTCGCCAGGCGTCCAACTGGGCGTTGTATGCACGAGCGAGTTTGCAGGCATCGCCATAGTCCGAGCCAAGCGGCGCGTTCGCAAGCCCGCAATGCCGTGGTTCGCCTTCTGCCTCGATTACTTTGCCTCGGGCCCAGGTCGGCTTGTTCCAGTAGTAGGCGGTGCGGCCACCAGCGATGCGCTTCGCAATCATGTATTTCGGCCAGTCAGTTGGCTTGTGCGGCCTCATAGATCGTCATCCAGGCAGATCGTTCGGGGGCGATGTTCAATTGTAGCGTCAAGCTCGCTCCTCCGCCATCGCAAGCGGCACCCGCGAAACCGAATACCCTTCGGATAGGTTCCGGCGCGAACCTTGCGCAAGAAAGCGGCGCAATCTGGTTCGTCGAGATATGCGGCGGCCATGTCCGCGCGCATAAGCGCTGGCCATGAGCCGCCCAAGGGATACCGCACGTCCTTCGTCGAGAGTTCCGCCACCTTTCGCAATCGATGAGTTATTGCTCGCCCAATGATCCTAGCGGTCGGGTATGCTTCGGCGATAGATACCCCTAGCGCGTTCACGTACGCTCCGCTGCCTGTTCACTGTGCCGACGGCAGATGCGTCCTAATTGTTCGCGTGTTGCACAGTTGGGTGGGGCTTTGTGATGGTTCGTGCGCAGCGCCGATCGCTCGCCGCGGGCTCCCCCTATCAAGCTCTCGACGTCGAGAGCTATCATCTGTTTGACGGCGAACGTCATGATCTGGGTGAGGAGATCGCTGTCGGAGCCCTTTTCAAGAAGATGCTCAATGCGCTGCGCGTGCTTGTCGGCTCAGCTCGCCGTTGCGATCACTGCTGAGCGCGAGTTTGGCGTGTCATGAGGGCGATATGTCATGATGAGGTCCGTTCTGTTGGCGCCTTCCCAAGCGCAAGGGTCAGGAAATAGAGCCCAAGCAAAGCTACGACTGGGCTGCCGTAGTGTTCTGGAGGGTGATGGCCGCTGAGCGACGCCTTGCCGAACCAAGCATCATAGGCCATGAGCCCGGTCTCGATCACCAGCGTGAGTAGCCCGAGCGGTACGAGCGAACGGTATCGCCATCCGAGCGTGAATAGCAGCAAAGCGAACGGAATTTGCAATGCGCCGAACCAGGCGAAAATCGCGATGATCGTGTCGCCGCGCGTCGAGAGATCGATGCCAGCGATCACGCCCGCGCCGCCGTCGGGCAGGAAGTAATGAATGCAGCCGGGAACGAACTGCATCACGCCGGCGAACATGAGGAACCACGCGGAAATCTTGGCTCCGTGATAGTCCGCGTTCGTGCTGGGAGGAAAGATCGCCATGCTGCCCCCTTGTTATCCGCTCGACAACTTCCGCCGACGTATCGCTCTGGATGAAGTGACCAGCGCCGTCGATGATGCGGAGATTCCGTCCGTTCGCGCCCGTTCGCAAGCGTTCTGATTCTATTCTGTTCGTGCCAGGCAGCGCCCCTATTGTGGTCGGTGCGCAATGGCCAGTATCTACCGGTTGCTGGCGGCGTAGCCACACCTTCCGCCCGCGCCAGGTCGAGGGGCGCTCGTTAAGGTAACCGTGGTGACCGCAGTCACGGCGTGGTATTGGCCGCGGTGCCTTCTACCCGTTACACGAGTTGCAAGACGCTCAGGTGAGCATAGCTTCTAACGCGATCGGAGATCGCGTTCGTGCACCGGGCATTTCAGAGTTTCTGCGAAGGTATCCGCGCCAGCAAAGACGCCGACAGCTTGCGGGCGGTCACGAGCACAGTGCTCGAAGTGTTTGGCATCAACGTTTTCACCTACTTTTCCGTGTCCCAGACGTCAGGTGAAGGCAATATTCTCGTGACGACATGCCCAGCCGCGTGGCTCAGGCGCTACCTGACCGAGCGTTACGACCTCATTGATCCCGTTCTTCTGCACGCGCGCGCAAGCACGACGCCGCTGCTGCAAGTTACGGCGCCGGCTGACTCCACCCCACGGCAATTCCAACTGTTTGAGGAGGCGTCAGCGTATGGACTTCGGGCAGCGTTTGTCGTGCCTTTCCGCGGCGCCAACGATGCGTTCGCAGCTTTTGTCGTCACCTCAGACGATCCGGCCGCACTTCGAAGAACGGTCGCGCTCTATCGCTGGCCGATAATGTTCGTCGGCGCACAGGTTCACCTCCAGGCGCAGTTGATTTATTCGAGCGTCGGGGGTGGTGTCGTGCTGCTCCTGACGCCGCGCGAACTTGAATGTTTGCAATGGGCGACGTCTGGCAAGTCGCACTGGGAAATCAGTCGAATTCTCGGCATCAGCAAGCGAACGGTCTCGTTCCACCTCGACAACGCAAAAGAGAAGCTGAACGTGCGCACGTTGCGCGAAGCCGCTATCCGGCTAACGCTTCTCGGCTGAAACGGAGTCGCGGTCAACCTGTGTCATGGCACAGGATGCTTGTTGACTTGCGGCGGGGCATACCTTGACGGCAAGCAAGGCGCACCCCCATGCGAGCCGGGCTGCAGGTAAATTGGCGAA
>CAZXAQ010000159.1:0-4758 GCA_964638635.1 uncultured Flavobacteriaceae bacterium | reverse complement strand
TCCGCCTTCGGCAGAAACGTCATGTCCTCCGCCATGCAATACGTGCAGCGGAAGTCACAACGGTCCGTCACCGACACGCGGAGATAGGTGATCCGGCGGCCAAAGGGGTCGAGCATGTGGGCAACTTAGCAGCCAGCGCCCCGCCGTCCAGAGGGAGACAGTCGCACTCCGAGCGGAATCGTGGCTAACATCGGCGACAACCTTCCCTTACTGCCGGACCAACCGCATGACCTCCAAGGCCCGCAAAATCCTCTCAATTGATCAAGGCACGACCTCAAGCCGTGCGATCCTGTTCGACACACGCGGCACACCGCTGAAAGTCGCGCAGGCCGAACACAAGCAATTCTATCCCCAAGACGGTTGGGTCGAACACGACGCGGAAGAGATTTGGCAAGCAACGCTGAAGGTCGCCCGCGACGCGATCTCGGGCCACGCAAACGAAGTCGCAGCCATCGGCATCACGAACCAACGCGAAACGACCGTGCTTTGGGATCGCAAGACCGGCGCCCCGGTTCACAAAGCCATCGTCTGGCAAGACCGCCGCACGGCCGCCGCCTGCGCGCGCATGAAAGATGAAGGCAAAGAAAGCACGATCGCCGCCAAGACCGGCCTCCTCCTCGATCCCTATTTCTCCGGCACCAAACTCGCCTGGCTTCTCGACAACGTGCCGGGCGCCCGCGCACGCGCCGGGAAAGGCGAACTCGCGTTTGGAACGATCGACAGCTGGCTCGTCTATCGCCTGACCGGCGGCAAGATACACGCGACCGACGCAACGAACGCCTCCCGCACGCTCCTCTATGACATCGTGAAGGGCCGCTGGGACGGCGAGATCTTGGATTGGCTGAACATACCCGACGCCGTGCTGCCGACCGTGCACGATTCCGCCGCCAGTTACGGCACCACCGACGAGAAGCTGTTCGGCGCCTCCATCCCGATCTCAGGCATCGCCGGCGACCAGCAAGCCGCCACGGTCGGTCAAGCCTGCCTCAAACACGGGTTGATGAAGTCGACCTATGGCACCGGCTGCTTCGCGCTGGTGAACACCGGTCCCGCAATGGCGCCGTCGCGCAACAGATTGCTTTCGACAATCGCGTACGCCACCGGCGGCAAACGCACATACGCGCTCGAAGGATCGATCTTCATGGCGGGCGCCACGATCCAGTGGCTGCGCGACGGCCTGAAGCTGTTCAAGAACTCCGCCGACAGCGCCGACCTTGCGAAGAAAGCCGACCCGCGCTCGCGCGTTTATCTTGTTCCAGCCTTCGTCGGCCTCGGCGCGCCGTACTGGGACGCTGATGCGCGCGGCGCGATCCTCGGCCTGACGCGCGACAGCGGCCACGCCGAAATCGCCAAGGCGGGTCTCGAATCCGTCTGCTTCCAAACCCGCGACCTGCTCGAAGCGATGGCGGCCGACATGTCGGCCGCAGGCTTGGGCGCCCCCGCAACACTGCGCGTCGACGGCGGCATGGTCGTGAACGACCTCTTCTGCCAATGGCTCGCCGACCTGACCGGCCGCCCCATCGAGCGCCCCGAGGTCGTGGAAACGACCGCGCTGGGCGCCGCCTATCTCGCGGGCCTCGGCAGCGGTATCTATTCGTCGCTCGAGGAGGTCGCCTCCAGCTGGCGCTGCGAACGCCGCTTCGACCCCAAAATCAGCGCCGACGAACGCGACGCAAAATACGCCGGCTGGAAGGAGGCCGTGGACCGCGTCCTCACCCAACGCCAAATTTGACAGCCGCAAGCCTGAGGGGCCACTCTAAACCCGAACCCGCATTGGAGACGCCTCATGTCCGCAGCCCTGCACGCCGTTCCCTCCGTCCGCGACAAGGTTTCGAAGGAGGAATGGCAGATCCGCACCGATCTCGCCGCCACCTATCGCCTCATTGCCCATCACGGCTGGGCGGACATGATCTTCACGCACATTTCGGCGCGCATTCCGGGGCCCGAGCACCACTTCCTGATCAATCCCTACGGCATGACCTTCGACGAGATTACCGCCTCCAGCCTCGTGAAGATCGACGTCGACGGCAACAAGGTGATGGAGAGCCCTCATCCCGTGAACCCGGCAGGCTTCACGATCCACTCCGCAATCCACATGGCCCGCGAAGACGCGCAAGCCGTCATCCACGTCCACACCGCCGACGGCGTTGCCGTCTCGTGCCAAGCACACGGCCTGCTCCCGATCAGCCAGCACGCCATGCTCGTCCATGCCGACGTCGCCTATCACGACTATGAAGGCGTCGCCCTCAATCACGATGAACGTCCGCGTCTCGTGAAAGACCTCGGCACGAAGAACCTCTTCATCCTGCGCAATCACGGCACGTTGACGGTTGGTCGAACCTGCGCCGACGCCTTCCTGCGCCTCTACAATCTGGAGCGTGCCTGCACCATCCAAGTGAAGGCGCTGGCCGGCGGCACGAAGATCAACCAGCCGAACGACGGCGTTCCTGAGGTGGTCACGGGCCAGGTGTCGGGCATGAACGACAGCAGCGCCTTTGCCGACAAGTTGGTGTGGCCGGCGATGCTCCGCCTGCTCGACCGCAAAGATCCAAGCTATCGCAACTAAGCTCATAAGGGCTCACACATGAAGTTCGGTTCAGGTCAGCCGGTTCCCCGGCTCGAAGACGATCGTCTCATCACGGGCAAAGGCCAGTATACCGATGACCTGACGCTGCCCGGCGCAGCGCACATGGTTCTGCTGCGCTCGCCGCACGCGCATGCGAAGCTGCGCGAAGTCGATACGCTGCACGCGCGCAGCGCTCCCGGCGTAATCGCCGTCTTCACAAACAAGGACCTCGCGGCCGCGGACATCAAGCCCCTGCCCTGCGTTGCCATCATGCCGAACCGCGACGGCTCGCCGATGTTCGTGCCGGAACGCCACGCGCTCGCCAAAGACCGCGTATCGCATCTCGGCGAACCCGTCGCGATGGTCGTCGCCGAAACAGCGGCTCAAGCCCGCGACGCGGCGGAGATGATCAACGCCCACTATGACGAGCTTCCCGCCGTCGTTGATACGGTCGCCGCGTTGACGGCGCCGCCTATCCATCCCGGCGCGAAGTCGAACATCGCCCTCGACCACGAACTTGGTGACAAAGCCGCCGTTGACGCGGCCTTCACCAAAGCCGCGCACGTAACGACGCTGAAACTCGTGAACCAGCGCGTCGTCGTGAACGCGATGGAACCGCGCGCCTGCATGGGCGCCTACGACAAGGCGACCGGCAAGTACACGCTCTACACCGGCAGCCAAGGCGTGCACGGCATGCGCGCCGCGATCGCGAAGTTCATCCTCGGCGTCGAGAACGAGAAGCTACGCGTCATCACAAAGGACGTCGGCGGCGGCTTCGGCATGAAGTCGTTCATCTATCACGAGTACCCGCTGGTGCTGTTCGCCGCGAAACAACTCGGCCGCCCGGTCAAATGGGTTTCCGAGCGCAGCGAAGCGTTCCTCTCCGACACGCAAGGCCGCGACCACGTCACGGAATCCGCCATCGCGCTCGACAAGGACCACCGCATCCTCGCCATCCGCACGACGACGACGGCGGCGCTGGGCGGCTATCTCTCGCACTTCGCGCCGTTCGTGCCGACGATGGCAGCACCGGGCATGCAAGTCGGCGTCTATGCGATCCCGGCTTTCTATACGGCCACCAAATGCGTCTTCACGAACACGGTGCCGGTTGACGCCTATCGCGGAGCCGGCCGCCCCGAAGCGGCTTACGTGATCGAACGCCTGCTCGATCTCGCCGCCGCTGAGCTGAAAGTCGATGCGGCCGAACTACGCCGCAAGAATTTCATCCAACCATCACAGATGCCCTACACGTTCCCGTCCAAGAACATCCTCGATAGCGGCGAATTCGCGCGCAACATGGACGACGCGATCAAGCTCGCCGATTGGCGGGGCTTCGAAGCCCGCGCCGCGGCGGCCAAGGCACGCGGAAAATGCGCCGGCATCGGCATGGCCTACTATGTCGAAAAAACCGCAGGCGGCTTCGAGATGGCGCACATCGAAGTGCGCGCCGACGGCGAAGTCCACGTCATCGCGGGCACGCAGTCCAACGGCCAAGGCCACGAAACCGCCTACGCCCAACTCGTCGCTGAACGCCTGCAAATCCCAATCGAGATCGTAAAGGTAACGTCCGGCGACACCGACGCGATAAAGGCCGGCGGCGGCACCGGCGGCTCGCGCTCGCTCACCATGGCGGGCGGCGCGATCGGCGTCGCGGTGAAGGACATCGTCGAGAAGGGTAAAGCCATCGCCTCGAACGAACTCGAGGCGGCTGCCGCCGACATCGAATACACGGACGCAAAGTTCCGCATCGCCGGCACTGACCGCGCCATCGGCCTTTTCGAAGTCGCTCGCATCGCGAAAACCCAGGCGAACGTCGAGGATATCGAAGGCATCGCCGCCGACGGCGAGTTCAAGAACGCCTCGAACACTTGGCCGAACGGCTGCCACATTTGCGAAGTCGAAATCGACCCGGAAACCGGCACGACCGACATCACGCGCTACACGATCGTCGACGACTTCGGAAAAATCGTGAACCCGCTCCTCGTCGCAGGCCAAGTCCACGGCGGCGTCGTCCAAGGCCTCGGCCAAGCGATGGGCGAAATCGCCGTCTATGACAACGACAGCGGCCAGCTCACCACCGGCTCGTTCATGGACTACTGGATGCCGCGCGCCGACAACTTCCCGATGATGACGTTCAAGACGAACGAAATCCCCTGCAAGACGAACCCGCTCGGCGTCAAAGGCTGCGGCGA
>CAZXAQ010000158.1:0-4771 GCA_964638635.1 uncultured Flavobacteriaceae bacterium | reverse complement strand
GCCTCGCCTGTGGAGAACAGGTTCCTGTGGACGTCCCACGCTTTGAGCGCAGCCTTTTGGCTCTCCGCCGCGACCAGCCAATCGCGCACGCCGATTCGCGTCATGTAAACTTTGAGTCGCGAAGTGATTCGCTTGTCCGCCATGGCCCACCCTCGTCGGACCAGGCTGGCCCAACTCGAAGGTCGACCGCAATGCCGTCTCTCGCCCGCCGCTCCAACCTGCGCCCGCAACAAGGTTACCAACCCGCGCGGCCGATCAAGGGCCTGACGGCATCGACCCGCGCCCGCCGCTTCGTCGCGCGCCTGACGGACGACGCGACGCCGGTCCGCGAAACGATCGACGCAACCGACTTCCTGCAAGCGGCGCTCACCTTCGCCGAGACCTGTGCCGCCGACCATCCGGGCAACACGCTGAAAGTCTGCGTCACCGACGCCGACACCGGCGAAACCCAATGCTTCGCACTGGACCTCGCGGCCTAAGGCTCATCCTGCACGCGTCGGCGCGCGGTTGAGTCAGATTTCACCACGAAGACACGAAGGTTCACCAAGAGCCACCAAGACGCTGCAGCTGCATTGAGTCTTGCGGTCTAATCACAGTGTGTTTTTTCGGGCGCGAAGCGCCCATTCTTCCGCCAGTTCGGCTTCACGTTCGAATGGCGCTTCGCGCCGAAGACGAAGCTTTCGTGGTTAGACAGCAGGACTCAAGACAGCCTCAGCGTCTTGGTGGTTCTTGGTGAGGCCTTCGTGTCTTCGTGGTGAAATCTGACTCAACCGCGCGCCACGCTCTCAAGGCTCGAGCGTGCACCCATACGCCTCGCTATAGGTCGCGCGGCGAGACACCAATCCGCCCGCAGTCCCTGTCGCGCTCCGCGTCTTCATATCCACGCTCACCGACACCTGATCGAACCCCGGCGGATCGTCCGCGCGGCAGGACTCGAGCGTCCGCCCGTCCACGAACACGCACGAACAGACGACCTTCGCCATCGCCGCCGCCCCGACATCGGCCGCGATCGACGTCTGCCAAACCCCATAGCCGGCAGCGGACACCAGAACCCCCGCGATCAAGACGATGATGAGCCGCATTTTGCAATTCCCCTCCCACCGATATAATTCGGTTCAGGGGACACAGGCAATGCGATCGTTCTTAAAGCACCTTTTCGGATTCATTCTCTTGGGCCTTGTGGCCTCGGCCGCACACGCCGACACGCTTGTACCGTTCCCGCTGCAACCGCCGTCCGTCGCCTACCCCACCGTCGAATGGCCGGAAGCGAAGCAAGCCGCCGTCGAAGCGGTGATCGAACACGCGTTCACTGGCGAACAACCACCGGCGCTCGAGCGTCTGAAAGCCGTCGTCGTCATCCACCACGGCCAGCTCGCCGCCGAGCGCTACGCCACGGGCATCACCCGCGACACGCGCCTGCAATCCTGGTCGATGGCCAAGAGCTTTCTCCACGCGGCGCTTGGCCTCGCGATCGAAGATCACCGCATCAACCCCGACATGCGCGCGCCGGTCCCCGAATGGCAAAAGCCGAACGACCCGCGCCGCGCCATCACGATCCGCCACCTCGCGCAGATGACCGACGGGCTCGACTTCAAGGAGGACTACGGCGACGCCAACGCCGAGGTGATGCAAATGCTGTTCGGCCAAGGCCGCGGCGACGTCGGCCGCAGCGCGGCGGAAGCGAAACTCGGCGCCCAACCCGGCACGTGCTGGTCCTACTCCAGCGGCTCGGCGAACATCCTCTCGCGCATCCTGCGCGACCGGCTTGGCGGCCGCGAAGCCTACCGCACCTTTCTCCATGACAAGCTCTTCGCGCCTCTCGGGATAAAGAGCGCAATCCCCGAGTTCGACGCCTCCGGCACCTGGATCGCGTCGTCCTACGTGCACGCCACCGCACGCGACTTCGCGCGCTTCGGACTGCTCTATCTACGCGGCGGTGTCTGGGAAGAACACCAGATCATGCCTGCCGCGTGGGTTGAAGCGGCACGCTCGCCGACCGCTGCCTCGAACGGGCACTACGGCACCCTGTTCTGGCTGAATGCAATCGACCGGGCGACGGGAAAGCCGGCCGTGACACCGCACGTGCCCGCCGACACGTTTTTTGCGCGCGGTTTCGGCGGGCAACTGATCGCGATCATTCCGTCCCGGGACACCGTCATCGTGATGTCGAACCTTGCCTATGGACACAGCGCCGAGCCGATCGCGAAACTGCTTGGCGACATTCTAAGCGCGCTACCTGCGCCTTAGGGCACCAGTCCGCGATACGCGCGCCAAGTCGCGAGCCCCAGCCACGGGAAGATCACGATCAGCCCCAAGAACCCCGTCGCCGCCGACACGAGCAGCAGCGCGACGATCAAGAACGCCCACAGAAGCATCGGTCCGGGATTGCTCGCCACCGCAAGGAAGCTCGTCGCAATCGCCCCCCACACATTTGCGCGCGCATCGAGCAGCATCGGCGCCGCGACCACGACCAAGCAATACGTGAAGAATGCGATCGCGCCGCCGACGACGGTACCGGTCGCCAGCATCGTCCACCCTTCTTCCGTAAACAATGCGAAGCGGACGAAAGACTCAACCGTCTCATGGAAGCTGTAGGTCGACAGCCCGTAAACGACCTGCGCGATCCGCCCCCACAACAGGTAGATCATCAACAACGCGAGCCCCAAATACACCACATCCTGCCGCACCGCTTGCCGCACGAACAGCATCTGCTCAAGGGTCGGCTTCTCACCCTGCTCGAGCAACCGTCCCGCCTCGTAAAGCCCCATCGCCAGCATCGGCGCGATGAAGACGAAGCCGCACGAGAGTGCCAACACCCAGAACGAGGCGTTGGAAGCGATGAAGATGGCACTGCCCGCGATGCTGACGACGGCAAGCGCGAGCCCGTAAGCGAGACAAGGCCCGGGTGCCCGCTTGAGATCGCTCCACCCGCCGGCCAGCCAACGCAGTGGCGCGCCGATGTCGACAATGTTCACCGAACGTGATGCGGCCGCTGTCTGTTGCATGCCAAAACCTCCGAAGACAGTAACGTAAGGGAGCGCATCCCAACCTTCAACGCGTCCGCTGTGCGGATGCGAAGGTTGCCGTGTTCGCAATTTACGACCCGCCGCCAACCCACTAGGGTGCCACACGATTTCATTGCCCTTGAGGACGACCATGACCGCGATCAACGCCGTAACCACCCTCACGAATGACGGCGACATCGCCGTTTTGAGCTTGAACTCGCCGCCCGTGAACGCCCTTTCCGGCCCCGTGCGCGAGGGCATCGTGAACGGCGTCGCAAAGGCGCTTGCCGACAAGTCGGTGAAGGCGCTGGTCCTCATCTGCGAAGGCAAGACATTCATCGCCGGCGCCGACATCAGCGAGTTCGGCAAAGCCCCGACCGGCCCGAGCCTCTTCGACGCCCTGAACGCGATCGAGAACGCGAGCATCCCCGTCGTCGCCGCGATCCACGGCACGGCGCTCGGCGGTGGCTTGGAGGTCGCCCTCACCTGCCATTACCGCGTCGCCGTCCCCTCCGCGAAGTGCGGCTTGCCGGAAGTGAAACTCGGCCTCCTCCCCGGGGCCGGCGGCACACAGCGCCTGCCGCGCATCGTCGGCGCCGAGAAGGCGCTAGAGATGGTGACCTCCGGCGAACACGTCGCCGCGAAGTGGGCGGCCGAAGTGGGCCTCGTCGATGCGCTCGTCGACGAAGGCAAGCTTCGCGACGGCGCCATCGCATTCGCGCGCAAGATCGTCGCCGAGAACCGCCCGCTCAAACGCGTGCGCGATCTGAACGACAAGATGATCGCCGCCCGCGCGCACCCGGAAATCTTCGCGAACTTCCGCAAAGCGAACGCGAAGAAATTCCGCGGCTTCGAAGCCCCGGAAGCGAACATCAAATGCGTCGAAGCCGCCGTGAACCTACCCTTCGATGAGGGCCTGAAATTCGAACGCACGGAATTCATGAAGCTGATGACCGGCACGCAGTCGGCCGCCCAGCGCTACGTGTTCTTCGCCGAGCGCGCCGTTTGGAAAGTGCCGGATGTGCCCGAGACGACGGAAACGCTCCCCGTCCAAAAGGTCGGCGTCATCGGCGCCGGCACGATGGGCGGCGGCATCGCGATGAACTTCCTGAACGTCGGCATCCCCGTCACGATCGTCGAGACGAAGCAAGAAGCGCTCGACCGCGGCCTCGCCACGATCCGCAAGAACTACGAAAACACCGCCAAGCGCGGCCGCCTGACCATGGCCGACGTCGAAAAGCGCATGAGCCTCATCAAAGGCACGCTTGCGCTCGAAGATCTCGCCGACCGCGACCTCGTCATCGAGGCGGTCTTCGAGAACATGGACATCAAGAAAGACGTGTTCGCCAAACTCGACAAGATCGTGAAGCCGGGCGCAATCCTCGCCACCAACACGTCCTACCTAAACGTCGACGAAATCGCCTCCGCCACCAAACGGCCGGAGAGCGTGATCGGCTGGCACTTCTTCTCGCCCGCCAACGTCATGCGCCTGCTCGAACTCGTGCGCGGCGCGAAGTCTTCCAAACCGGTGATCGCGACGTCGATGGCGACAGCCCGCAAAATCGGCAAGATCGCGGCGCTCGTCGGCGTTTGCCCCGGCTTCGTCGGTAACCGCATGCTGGCCCAGCGCCAGCGCGAGGCACAAAAACTCATCCTCGAAGGCGCGATGCCGTGGGACGTCGACCGCGTGCTCTACGACTTCGGCTTCCCCATGGGTCCGTTCGCGATGTCGGACCTGGCCGGCCTCGATGTCGGCTGGTTCCGCG
>CAZXAQ010000157.1:0-4822 GCA_964638635.1 uncultured Flavobacteriaceae bacterium | reverse complement strand
AACAAAACGCAAATGAACATGGATTTCGCGCCATGCTGAACCGGACAGCCGTGGGCTTGACCCGGCCACCCAGGGCCACGCGCAGCGGCTTACACGGTCTCACACAAAGCAACGAAGAAACGAAGAAAGAGCTACGTTGGCCCCCACTTTGTTTCTTCGTTGCTTTGTGTGAGTCTTTCTGTTGCTGCAGTGCCTGTGGCACTGGGTGGCCGGGTCAAGCCCGGCCATGACGACCTTTAGGGGGACTCTCAATCGTCGCCGAGTGTCCGTTTTGGATGCATGGAATCCACCATGCCCATGAAGGGTGGATACACGGAGTAGCCAAGCAGGCTTTGAATCGTCGGGCGTAGCGCGCGCACGGTCTCGCGCGGGATTTCCAAGAAAAAGTTTTCCTGCGTGCGCAGCCATGGGGCGCAGTATTGGTTTGTGAAGGCGAGGCGGTCGTGCTGTGTGCGGTTTGCGCCGCCGCCGTGGATGAGCGTTCCTAAGAAGATGACGACGGAGCCTTCCGGCATCGTGCACGGGATGGCGTTGGCGTGCTGTGGGGCGTCGCCCCAGAGGTGGCTTTGCGGGATGATGTTGGTGGCGCCGTTCTCAGCCGTGAAGGCGTCGATCGCCCAAATGGCGGCGACGCCCATCGCGGGGCGGGGGCGTGGGATTTTGTAGAAGCCGTCGTCGGAATGCAGCGGCTGCGCGTCTTCGCCCGGGTTGATGTTGATGATCTGCGCCTGGCTCAAGAGGTAGTTCGGCTCGAAGATGTGATCGAGCACGGCGAGCAGGCGCGGGTGGTCGATCAGGTCGTCGAAGATGCGCGTCTTGGCGAGCACGTTGTAGACGCGCTGGGTCTTGAGGCCTTCGAAGCGGTTGCGGCCGGTTGCGCCCAGTAGGCGGCGGCTCTCGGCGCGGATCGCCTCGCACGTCTTCGCGTCGAGCAGCCGCTCGATGACCACGTAACCGTCGCGCATGAGTGCTGCGTGGTCGGCGGCCGTCTCGGGCAAGTCGCGGGTGCTCGCGAACTCGAAGCCGAAGCGCCGGTCGTGGGCGAAGGCGGATGCTGCCGGGGGTGGTTTGTCGGTCATGCTGCTTTTGCGAACGGTTTCGTCCCCGGGTTTCGGCGGAAGATTGCGGGAATTGATGCGAAATTGAAAGCGCTTCGGCGCGGCGGCAAGGCTAATCTCCGCCGCAAATTCGCGCCCGGCGACTCGGGCGCTCGAGCCCAGGAAACGCACCCATGAAAACCACGCGCTATCACAAACGCACCATCGCTGGCCGGCCGTTGCATACGGAGACGCAGATGCTGTCTTACGGTTACGACCCGATGCTGTCGGAAGGGGCGATCAAGCCGCCGATTTTCTTGACCTCGACGTTCGTGTTCCGCAGCGCCGAGGAGGGCAAGATTCTCTTCGACGTGATCGGCAACCGGCGCAAAGCGCCGGAGGGGCAGTCGGGCGGGCTCGTCTATTCGCGCTACAACAACCCGAACCTCGAAATGCTCGAAGACCGCATGGCGCTGATCGACGATGCGGAGGATTGCCTCGTGTTCTCGTCGGGGATGGCGGCGATCACGACGACGTTGATGGCGTTCTTGCGGCCGGGCGATTGCGTGGCGTTCACGAAGCCGCTCTATGGCGCGACGGCTTCGGTTATCGAGCGGTTCTTGACCGAGTTCGGCGTGAAGTGGGTGGCGATCGAAGACGCGTCGTCGGTGGCCAGCATTCGCGCCTCGCTTGCGAAGGCCGAGCGGGTGAAGATGATCCTGGCGGAGACGCCGGCCAATCCGTCGAACAAGCTTTGCGATATCGCGGCGCTGGCCGAGGTGGCCCAGGAGATTGAATCGAAGAGCGGGCACAAGCCGGTTCTCGCCGTCGACAACACGCTGATGGGGCCGGTGTTCCAGAACCCGCTGCAGCACGGCGCCGACATCAATATGTACTCGCTGACGAAGTACGTGGCGGGCCACAGCGACCTTGTCGCGGGCGCGATCACGGGCAGCGAGAAGGCGCTCGCCGCCATCCGCACCTTGCGCGGCTGGCTCGGCTGTCAGCTCGATCCGAATTCGTGCTGGATGGTGACGCGGTCGCTGGAGACGGTGGCGCTACGCATGAACAAGGCGGCCGACAACGCGCGTGCGGTCGCGGAGTTTTTGAACAAGCATCCGAAGGTCGAGAGCGTGAACTTCCCCACGCTGTGGGCCAAGGGCGATCCGCAGCGCGCGATCTACGATAAGCAGTGTTCGGGGCCGGGGTCGACGTTTTCGTTCGTGGTCAAGGGCGGCAAGGACGAGGCGTTCCGCGTGCTCGACGGGCTGCAGATCGTGAAGCTTGCGGTCAGCCTCGGCGGGACGGAGAGCTTGGCCTGCCATCCGGCGACGACGATGCATTCGAGCTTCTCGGCGGAAGACCGCGCGCGGCTCGGGATTCCGGACGGGCTCATTCGCATCTCGATCGGCGTCGAGCATGCGGACGATTTGGTTGCGGATTTGAAGCAGGCTCTGGGGTAGGATCGCAGCGGGGGGATTGCGAGGCCGCATGTCCCTCAAGCGCGTTCTCTATTGGGCCGGCGTGACGGCGCAGCTCTATGTGCTGTTCGTCATCGTCTTTTACGTTGCCAATGTCGTGACGATCTTCATCATCCGCGGTGCCACGCCGCTGACCGCGGATGTGTTGCGCTATCTCTTCATCCGCGATGCGATCGTGTGCATCCCGATTACGATGGTGGGCACGGTCGTGTTCGCGTTCATGATGCGCGGGGCGCGTGCCTCGATCGACAAGCACCGGCGCTGATCATTTGGCGTCGGCGCGTTTGAAGGCGTCGCGGGCGCGCAGGCGGTCGAGGTAGGCGCGCACGGCGGGCGGGAAGTCGCCGTCGATGCCGATCAACGTCGCCAGATGCAGCGCGAAGCCAATCGCGATGTCGGCGGCGGTGAAGCGGCCCTTGACGAGGTAATCGCTTTGCTGGAGGGCCGCGTCGACGGCGCGCAGGCGGCCGTAGAACCATTTGCGATAATCCTCGACGACTTGCGGCTGGCGGCGCTCCGGCGGTTCGAGCTGGGTGTAGCGCAGGACTAGCGTTTGCGGGAAGGTCAGCGTCGCGTCGGAGAAATAGAGCCAGTTCAGATAGCGGCCATAGTCGGGATCGCTCGACGGGATGTGCAAGTCCGCCTTGCCCTGAGCGGCGGCGTATTTCTCGCCGAGATAGTGGCAGATCGCGGGCGACTCCGTCATGCGCATCTCGCCGTCGAAAAAGCACGGCACGGTGCCCAGCGGATTGATCGCGAGATATTCCTTCTGCAGCACGCGCGGGGGGAACGGGAGGACGTGCAGTTCATAGGGCAGGGCGAGCTCTTCCAGCATCCAAAGCGGACGCAGCGAACGGGAGCCTTTGCAGTGGTAGAGTTTGAGGCTTGTCATGTCGGCGGCGCTCCCTGGGGCGAAGGATCGTTTAGCATTTGTTAGGTCTTGCGCCATAGTATCAATTTTGGTACATTTGCGAAATGGCCGAGAAGAAAATCGAGGTCGTGTTCTTCAAGACCGCTGCCGGGCAGTCGCCGGTTCGCGATTGGCTGCTGGAACTTGCGCGCGAGGATCGGCGGCAGATTGGTGAGGACATCAAAGCGGTCGAGTTCGGTTGGCCGATCGGTCTGCCCGTTTGCAGGGCGCTCGGCGGCGGTCTCTATGAGGTGCGAACCGATTTGAAGGACCGCATCGCGCGCGTGATGTTCGTGATCGACGGCAGCGACATGGTGCTGTTGCACGGCTTCATCAAGAAGACGCAGGTGACCCCCAAGGGCGACTTGGAGTTGGCGCGGAAGCGGCGGAAGGCTTGGGAGAAAGGCAAATGACGAACAAGCGGAATCCACATCGCGGGCAGAAGTTCGACGAGTTCTTGGCAGAAGACGGGTTGCTCGAAGAGGTGACGGCCGGCGCCATGAAGCGCGTGCTCGCCTTGGAGATCGAGCGGTTGATGAAGGCGCAAGGCGTTACCAAGGTCGAACTGGCCAAGCGCATGCGCACCAGCCGCGCGGCGCTCGATCGTTTGCTCGATCCGGCGAACGCCTCGGTGACGCTGCACACGATGGGTCGCGCGGCCGCAGCGCTCGGACGCCGCTTGGATGTGCGGTTCGTGAAGGCGGCTTAGCGGCTTAGCGGGTTCGCTTTCGGCCTTTGGCGCCGACCGCTTGCGCGCGCTGTGTGATGCGTCCAGCGTAATTGATCACGTGGAAGATGTACTGCTGATCCACGACGCCTTGGAAGAGGTGGGCCCCGGGGCCTGAGGCGTAGATCGGGACGTCTTCGCCGCCGTGGGTTTCGGCCTTCATGGGCACGAGCGCTTGTTGGCGGTGGTCTTGCGCCGTCGTGTCGACGTTCGAGAGGTTTGCGCGGGGCTTGCCTTCGGGGTCGGCGCCGGGGCCGTTCGCGTAGCCGAGCGTCGTGTAGGGTTTGCCGTCCAGGCCGAGTGCGGGTTTGCCGGTGCCGTCATCGGCGAGGCCCAGAATCGGGTTCGTGCGCGAGGGATAGCCCGACATGGTCAGCACATGGCTGTGGTCGGCGGTGACGACGATCAGCGTGTCGCGTGCGTTCGTCGCGGCGAGTGCCGTCTTCACCGCGTCGTCGAACGCGGTCGTGTCTTCGAGCGCGCGGATCGCGTTGCCGCCGTGGTGGGCGTGGTCGATGCGGCCGCCTTCGACGAGCAGGAAGAAGCCCTTCGGGTTGCCTTTCAGGATCGCGATGGCCTTTGCCGTCATCTCGGCGAGCGAGGGTTCGCCGGCCTTGTCTTTCGCGCGGTCGAGTTCGAACTGCATGTGTTCGGTTTCGAACAGCGC
>CAZXAQ010000156.1:0-4998 GCA_964638635.1 uncultured Flavobacteriaceae bacterium | reverse complement strand
AGCATCGAGGGCGTGTTGATCGTCTCACCCTTGAAGATGCCTTCGTTCAGCTTGCCGTCCTTCGTCATGCGGAAGATTTTCGGCAGCGGCCACGACGGTTTGTAGCTCTCGAGGCGCGCGACGGCGCGGGGCGAGAGGATCAGCATGCCGTGGGCGGCGTCACCGCCCCAGAAATTATGCCACGAGAACGTCGTCACATCGAGCTTCGCCCACGGCAGATCTTGCGCGAACGCGGCCGACGTTGCGTCGCAGAACGTGATGCCTTCGCGCGTGTCCGAAATCCAATCGCCGTTCGGGGCGCGGACGCCGGAGGTCGTGCCGTTCCAGGTGAAGATCACATCGTGCGCGGGGTTCACGTCGGCGAGGCTCGGGATTTCGCCGTAGCTTGCTTTGAGCACACGCACGTTCGGCAGCTTCAGCTGCTTCGTGATGTCGGTCGCCCAGTCATTGCCGAAGCTTTCCCAGACCAACACGTCGACGGGCTTGGGTCCCAGCATCGACCAGAGCGCCATCTCGACAGCGCCGGTGTCGGAGGCGGGCACGATGCCAATGCGATAGTCGGCGGGCACGCCCAGGATCTTGCGCGTGCGTTCGATCGCTTGTTCGAGCTTGGCTTTGCCGGGCTTCGAACGGTGCGAGCGGCCAACAAGGGCCGATTTGAGGGCTTCGGGGGTCCAGCCGGGGCGCTTTGCGCAGGGGCCAGAAGAGAAATGCGGCCGCGCGGGCCGTTCTACAGGCTTCGTCATGTTGTTTCCATTCCTTGCAGAATGGGCGCATCCCGTTGGGGGGATGTGTCCCGCGCGTCTTGTGGCCCGATTCATTGACTCGCGTCAAATCATTTTCGCACGCGCAGCATTCAACTGCGCGACTGTGGATTATGAACGGGGGACAACGGCTCAGTGTGTGACGGCGGTTTCTTAGGCGCCCGGCGGTGCTAGCCTATGTTCCGCGCCATCCGAGAGGACTTTGAGAGGCAACTTGAGTAACCAAAGGAGAGGAACGATGCGCTTCAAAGCGCTTGTCGTCGCAGCTGCGACGATGCTTGCCGCCGCGCCATCCGCGTATGCGGCCGGCTACGGCGAATTCACCGGTAACTGGCGAAACGAGAATCCCGCCACGTCGGACATCACGCGCGTGCGCGTGTGGGCCGCGGGCGGCGGTTTGACGGTTCGCGTGTGGGGACAGTGTCACCCCACGGATTGCGATTGGGGTTTCGGCAACGCGAACGCCTATTCGTATAGCCCGGCCGCAAACCCGGCCGTCGCCGCGACCGATTTGGTCGTCGTCTACACGCCGGGCTTTGCCGAGAAGACTCTGATCCTGACCGATCGTCCCGGCGATCGTTTGAGCTACACGATCTTCACGCGGTTCACCGACGGCTCGGGCCGGCGGCCGTTCGTGTCGCGCGGAACGTTGCGTAAGCACTTCGGCGGATGGCCCGGTGGTCCTGGTGGCGGTTGGCCGCCCGGTGGTCCCGGTGGTGGTTGGCCGCCCGGCGGACCCGGAGGTCCTGGTGGGCCGGGTGGTCCCGGCGGTCCGGGTGGACCTGGTGGTGGTTGGCCTCCCGGCGGGCCTGGTGGTCCCGGCGGCGGGGGTGGCGGCATCACGCTCTTTGAAGATGTCGGCTACGGCGGCGATACGCAGTACATCAACAGCGATACGCCGAACCTCGTGCCGCTCGGCTGGAACGACGTCGCGTCGAGCCTGCGCGTGAGCGGTGGCGGGTCGTGGGAAGTGTGCGAGCACGCGAACTACGCCGGCCGTTGCCGCGTGGTGTCGGGCGATGTGCCCAATCTCGTGCCTGGCGGATGGAACGACGTGATCTCGTCGGTTCGCCGTTACTATGGCGGCGGTCCGGGTGGACCAGGAGGGCCGGGCGGACCTGGCGGCGGTTGGCCTCCGGGCGGACCGGGCGGCGCACCGGAGACGCATTCGACGGGTTCGCTCACCGTGCCGCAAACGTGGCCGTTCGACCTCGACGAAGGCGGCGTCGCGGACAATCCGCAAGCCGATCTGTGGTTCGAAGCCGTGACGGCGTGGGAGATGTACATCGTGCCGCGTAACGGCGCACGCATGTGGCTCGGCGACGGATCGAACCGCGGCTACGCGGGTTGCTCCACCGGCGGACCGTACACGACGACACGCGTTCCGACGGCCTCGTTGCCGGTCGGTACGTATGTCTGTGTACGGACGAACGCCGGCCGCTACAGCCAGTTCCGCGTGAACGGCTGGGGTGCGGGGTACCCGAGGAACCTGGCGCTTGGATATACGACCTGGGAGTGAGCGCCCGAGCGTAGTTGAATGAATGAAACAGCCCCGCGCGTTGCGGGGCTGTTTTTTTGCCAACAAGCACCAAAAGCGTCGTCATGGCCGGGCTTGACCCGGCCACCCAGGGCCCGTTCACCCATCGTCAGAAATGACTCACACGAAGATACGAAGCTACGAAGGCGCTTGCTTCGCGTCTTCGCGTGAGAAATCTCTTGCCACGGCGCCAATGACCCTGGGTGGCCGGGTCAAGCCCGGCCATGACGACTGTGTTTACGTCGGATCGATCACGTAGGTTTCACGGCTGACGGTGGTGCGGTTCGCGCCTTGCGTGCGGGTGACTTCGACGTGGCGGCGGTTGCCTTTGTCGTGGCTCGCGATGGCGAGGTCGTAGGCGGGGATTGGTGTGTTCGCGTGCAGGCTGCCGTGGAGGGTTTCGCCTTCGACGTGGAAGGCTAGCGTCACGTCTTGATCGTGTGGGTTCGTCCAGCGGACGTCCTTGAAACCCCAGACGATGGCGGCGTCGAGGCCGAGCGGGGTGAAGCGCGTGTCTTCGGTGTAGAGGTCGCGGCTGTGCGGATGGCGTTCGACGATCGTCATGCCGGCGCGCAGGCCCAGTTCGTACATAAGGCTCGCGACTTGGCAGAGGCCGCCGCCGATGTCGGCGCCGAGGCGGTCGTTGACGATCGCGCGGCCGGTTTGAAAGCCGTTGGCCTCGGTGGGCCGTCCGATGACGTGCCAGAACGAGGCGGTCGTGCCGGGCGGAACCGAGAGGCGGTTCAGCGTGCGCGCGGCGAGCGTCAGATTGTGCAGCTTGCCTTCGAAGTGCGCGGTGCGGCGAATCGGTTGGGCGATGGCGACGATTTCGGCGAGACCAGAGGGATCAGTGCGGTCGTTCGCGAAGTCGGCGCGGTTCAACGTATCTGCCCAACTCCGCCGCGCCACGGCGACGGCGAGGCGGAGTTGCATTGGCGCGAGCTTGCGAACGATCCGGCGTAGCGTGCTCATGGTTTGGCGAAGCGGGCGATCAGATAGGACGAGAGCGACGGTAGGCGCTGTGCCAGCCAGGCGTCCAGGCGCGTGAGCGGCAGGCGTGCGCGATTGGGTAGGCGATGGACGGGCAACAGCAAGAGTCCGGTCGTGCGCGATGGGGCAAAACCTGCGGCGCGTCCGATGTCTTCGAATTCGCGCTTGGTCATTGCGGTTTGGGCATGCCAGGGCTGGTCGGTCCTCCGCTGCCCCGTGAGTTGGCGGCGCGTTTTCGAGACGATATCGGCGACGAGTACGCCACCCGGACGCAGAACGCGAAACGATTCGGCGAAGATCGCTTGAACGGCTGCAGTTTCGAGGTGCATCAGAACGTGGAAGGCGAACACCGCGTCGAACGACGCGGGTGGAAACGGTAATCGTTCCGCGTCGGCAGCGACGAAGTGCGTGGCTGGATTGCGTGTGCGGGCGAGTGCGAGGCTGGTCTCGCTGGCGTCGGTTGCGATTGCCGCGAACGCCGACAACCGCCCGGTACCGCAGCCGAGTTCGAGCGTGTGCTTGGGATCGTGCGGCAGCCACGCGCGCAGCAGGTCGCGCTCGCGCGCGTCGACGAATTGACCGTAACTGCCCGAGAAGCGGGAGGCGTCGTAGGACGGCGCGAGGCGATCGTAGTAGGCGATGATCTCGCGCTTCATCGTGCGCCGCCGGAATGAGGCCGCTGCGGTGTTGTTCGCAGCGGCCGCACCGAAGAGCTTAGAACGGCAGGATGTCCCGTTCGCGCGTGTAGCTGAGATAGCCCGCGTTGACGCCGGCGCGTAGGCCGACGCCGGTGCGCATAGGGGCGAGCGAGATGCGGCCGGAGCGCTGATAGTTCACGCCGATGCCGGCGATGAAGTAGTACGAGCCTTCGACGCCCGGATAGCGCTGGAAGATTTCTTCCTGGCGGCGGATTTGATAGACGAGCGTGAAGCACTTCGAGGCGTTCGCGCCGACATCGAAGCCGACCGACGGGCCCTGCCAGTAGACCTTCAGGTTTTTGAAGTTCTTGCGGTGCATCGCGCCCTTGCCGTAGCGCAGGCCGACGACAAAGGCGCCGGAGCCTTCTTCACCGGTGATGTAGGCGTTCGGGCGGCCGAGGTCGGAGAAAATGCGCTCCACGGCTTGCGCGACCGCGGCGGTCGTCATGCCGAAGAAGTCGGAGGCGATGTTGACGATCTCATTCTTCGAATAGGTGTCGTCGGCGTTCGCCGTTTCGTTCACCAGCGTCATGGCGGCGGCCAGCGAGATTGCGCCTCCGCCAGCCTTCACAAGTGTCTCACGGCGGGTCAGTTTCTTGTCGGTCATCTGTACCTTCTCCAGAACATTCAAGCCCCTTGCGGCCCAAGATTAACCTGGCCATATGACGTTGCGAAGCGCCCTGCAAGGCGTTTGGTTGTGAGCTTCGCTATGATTTCGGCTGATTCGTGGCGGCCGAACGCCGCTTTCGCAATCGAGTGAGGGGTCAAATGTTTCAGGAATTCGGCACGACGTTCGTTTTTGCGCTCGTCTTTGCGGCGATCGTTCTCATCTTCCGGGCGATCAAATTCGTTCCGCAGGGCTATCAGTGGACGGTCGAGCGGTTCGGCCAGTACGTGCGGACGCTGAGACCGGGTCTTGCGTTCATCAATCCGATCTTCGACCGAATCGGGCGAAAGATGTCGATGATGGAAACCGTGCTCGACATTCCGAGCCAGGAAGTGATCACCA
>CAZXAQ010000155.1:0-4999 GCA_964638635.1 uncultured Flavobacteriaceae bacterium | reverse complement strand
ACCCGTTGCAAGGCGCGAGCTGCCACCCTTCGTGATCGTCAAAACCCCCGCCGAACTGGCCGAATTGTTGAAGCCCGGCGAGCGCCTGTTCGGCCTGGACCTCGGCGAGAAGACGATCGGCCTCGCGCTCTCGGACGTGCTGCGCACGGTGGCGACCCCTTTCGAGACGCTCCCCCGCGGAAAGTTCACGACCGATGCCGAAGCGCTCATCGCCCTGATCAAAAAACACGCAGTCGGCGGCCTCGTGATCGGCCTGCCGCTGAACATGAACGGCACCGAAGGGCCTTCAGCCCAATCCGCCCGCGCCTTCGCGCGCAACTTCGAGAAGAAGCACGATCTCCCGATCCTGTTCTGGGACGAGCGCTTGTCAACGACCGCCGTCACCCGCACGCTGATCGAAGCCGACGTCTCGCGAGCCAAGCGCAAGGACGTGGTCGACAAGATGGCGGCAAGCTTCATCCTCCAGGGTGTCCTCGACGCGATGAGGCGCGGCTGATGTTCGGCCAACTCTTCCGCCGCATCTACATCCGCCCGCCAGAAGCGATTCCGCGCGAGCATCGAGATCTCCTACTGCTCGTCGGTGCAGCCTACTTCATCGCCGGCTACGACGTGAACATCTACGGTTTCGCCGCAAAGCAAATTCAGCAGAGCTTCGCGATCCCGGAAGAAGATATCGGTATCGTCGTCGCGATCTTCCGCTTGGGCGTCGTCCCGGCGCTGGCGCTCGCCTATCTTGCCGATCGCATCGGCCGGCGAAATCTGTTGATGATCACGCTCGCCGGCGCCGCCGTGACGACTGTGTGGACCGCCTTCGCGCAATCACTCGAGGAGTTCATCGCCGCGCAAACCATCGCGCGCATCTTCATCTACACCGAAGAAATCCTCTGCATGGTGGTGATCGCCGAGGAGTTCTCCGAACGCACGCGTGGCTGGGCGGCCGGCCAACTTGGCGCCCTCGGCGCGCTCGGCGGCGGCGCAGCCGCACTCGTCTTCGCGCTCGTTAATCAGCTCCCGTTCGGATGGCGCACGATCTACGCGCTCGGCGCGATTCCGCTGTTGTGGCTGCTCTGGGCACGCCGCGCTTTGCCCGAGACCCGCCGCTTCCGCGAGCGCGCCAAGAGCGGCACGGTTAGCCCGCTGCTGAGCCTCGTGCGAAACTACCCAGACCGACTCCTGCTGCTCGTCACCTTGTGCCTGATGTTCGGCATAGCCGTCGGAACCGCGGTGCCGTTGGCGTCGTCGTATTTGCAGGGCACGCACCAGTGGCTCCCGTGGCAGGTGAGCGCCCTAATACTCGGCGCAGGATTTTTCGCCATACTGGGCACGACGACCGCAGGCACGCTGAGCGACAAGTATGGCCGGCGCAAAGTCATCGCTGTTTCGATCTTGGTGAAAGCGATCAGCTTCGGGCTGTTCTTTTCTTGGGCCAGCGGCCCTTGGCTCGTCCTATTCTGGACGACGGGTCTGTTTGCGTTGCTAGCGGCGGACGTGTTGATCGCCTCACTCGGCGCCGAACTCTTTCCGACCTCGCACCGCAGCCTCGCCGCAGCGATCCGTTTCATGTCGTCGCTGTTCGGAGGCATCCTCGCTTTCGTCGTCGAACGCGAGCTGTTTGGTTATTTCGGCTCGCACGGACCGGCTATCGCCATGCTTGCGATGCTGGCACCGCTCTGCCTCATCCCTATCCTCTTGCTGCCGGAACCCGCACAAAAGTCGCTCGAAGACATCTCGGGCGAGCGCACATGATCGAAGTCGTCGCCGCCCTCATCCCGGTCTTCACCATCATCGCGCTTGGCGCGGTGCTGCGCCGCCTCGCCTTTATGCCCGACGAAAACTGGCGCGCGGTCGAACAGCTGACCTACTTCGTCCTCTTCCCGTGCTTCCTGTTCGGCGCCATCGCCTTCGCCGACTTCGCCAACCAGCCCGTCGGCCGCATGGCGCTCCTGCTCGCAGGCGCCATGATCGCCATGGCCGCCCTCACCTTCCCCTTCAAAAGCATCCTCACCCTCGACGGCCCAGCCTTCACGAGCCTGTTCCAAGGCGCCGTGCGCTGGAACAGCTATGTCGCGCTCGGCGCCATCGCCGCCGTTCTCGGCCAACCAGGCTTGGCGCTGATCGCCATCGCCGTCGCGGTCATGGTCCCGCTCGCGAACCTGCTCTGCGTGATCGTGCTCATGCGCAACAACGGCCAAAGCGCGAACTTCACGACGCTTGCGCGCCAGCTCGCGATGAACCCGCTGATCCTCGCCTGCATCGCGGGCATCGCCGCACAGGCGATCGGCCTCCCCCTACCCAAGGTCGCCACCGCAACGATCGATCTCCTCGGCAAAGCCGCCCTGCCCCTCGGCCTGCTCGCCGTCGGCGCGAGCCTCGATCTCGGCAACGCGCTCAGCCGACCTTCGCCCGTGGTTGCGGCAATGGCTTTGAAGCTCGCGATCATGCCGCTGATCGTCGCCGCCGGCGCCACGGCGCTCGGCGTCACCGGCCCCGCCCAAGTCGCAGCCCTGATCTGCGCAGCCGTCCCCGGTGCACCGTCGTCCTACATCCTTGCCCGCCAACTCGGCGGCGACGCGCCGCTGATGGCAAACATAACGACCGCGCAAACCCTGGCCGCGATGCTAACCATGCCCATCATGTTGTGGGTTTTGGCGTGATGACTGTCACCTGCGGAAAGTAAGTCCGAACTCGCGTAGCGTCCCGCGTGATCAAGCGGTAGCCCGCCACAGCCGCGTGAGCGCCCACAAAGAAGTCCGGCAGAGGCGACAACTTGTTCCCGCTTCGCCGCCGGTACATGGCGTAAGCTTTGCCAGCCAAAAACGCAGCTTCGTATGGGATGTGCTCGCGTTCGATAACCGGCGTCGCCAGAACTTCCTCGAAGTCTTCAATGCTCGAGAATCGAACAGACGCCTCTGAGTAGATGACCGCATTGATCACAATGCGCGACGTATTGGCAGCATCCGCCACCGCTTGGCTCGACCATGCGTACCATGTCGGATCGCGCGTAAAGAGATCGAGCAGCACGTTGCTGTCGACAAGCGTCGCCGTCATAGCTTGCGCGTCAACGCCATGATCTGATCGGTGGTCATCTTGACATCGCCCCGGCCCGTCAAACGCGCGACGAGCTTTGCGCCACGGCCCTCCTTGGCCGGCTTGCGCGCCTTCACGATCTGAACGACCTTTCCGTCGAACTCGAACTCGACCTCGGTGTTCGGTAGCAACCCCGCCCGCTCGCGGATATCGGCGGGAATGGTGACTTGACCCTTGGATGTAATGCGCATGATGAGGAATCCTTACTCTTACATGTAAGAGTAATACACTTGCCCTTAACGATCAACCACGTGTTGCCAATTATCTCAAAGACTGTGGGTTTTCCGGCCCCGCGCCTTGCATGACCTACGGCACCCCCCTATACCCACCCCCGCGATGACCGGCTTGTTCGCCCGCCAACACCTACTCGCCATCGCGCCATTGACGCGCCAAGAGATCGAGTCGTTGCTGGATCTGGGCGCCGAGTACGTCGACCTCAACCGCCAAGTCTCGAAGAAGCGCGACACGCTCCGCGGCCGCACGCTGATCAATCTGTTCTTCGAACCCTCGACGCGAACGCAATCGTCATTCGAGCTCGCAGGCAAGCGCCTCGGCGCCGATACGATGAACATGTCGGTGAACCAGTCATCGTTGAAGAAGGGCGAGACGCTGATCGACACGGCGACGACGCTGAATGCGATGCGCCCTGACATCATCGTCATCCGCCATCAGGATTCTGGCGCGGTCGCCCTGCTCGCCGACAAAGTCTCCTGCTCCGTCGTGAACGCCGGTGACGGTGCGCACGAGCACCCGACGCAAGCGCTCCTCGACGCGCTCACCATCCGCCGCCGCTTGGGAAAGATCGAAGGTCTGACCATCGCGATTTGCGGCGACGTCCTGCACAGCCGCGTCGCCCGCTCGAACGTGCACCTGCTCACCAAACTTGGCGCGCGCGTCCGCCTCGTCGCCCCGCGCACCCTGATGCCGGCGGGCGCCGCCACATGGGGCGCCGAAGTCTTCCACGACATGCGCGAGGGGCTGAAAGGCGCCGACATCGTCATGATGCTCCGCGTACAGATGGAGCGCATGACCGGCGCCTTCCTGCCGTCGCAGCGCGAGTACTTCCACTTCTACGGCCTCGACCGCGAAAAGCTCGCACTCGCCAAACCCGGCGCGCTCGTCATGCACCCGGGCCCGATGAACCGCGGCGTCGAAATCGACAGCGCCATCGCCGACGACATCGACCGCAGCCTGATCCACGAACAGGTCGAAATGGGCGTCGCCGCTCGCATGGCAGTCCTCGATGCGCTGTCGCGCCAGCTCCCGAACGCGGAGCGCAAGATATGAAGCGCACCGCTTTCATCAACACGCGCCTGATCGACCCCGCGACGAACCTCGACGCGCCGGGCGGACTGCTCGTCGAAGACGGCAAGATCGCCGACGTCGGCCCGCGCCTCTTCAACGACGCCAAGCCCACGAACGCCGACGTCATCGACTGCGGCGGCCAAGTGCTCGCGCCCGGCCTCATCGACCTGCGCGTCTTTACCGGCGAACCGGGCGCCGAACACCGCGAGACGCTGGCCTCCGCGGGCGAATCCGCAGCCGCGGGCGGCGTGACCTCGTTCGCGATGATGCCGGTGACCGACCCGGTGATCGACGACGCCGCGCTCGTCGACTTCATCAAACGCCGCGCCGCCGCGAACGCAAAGGTCAACGTCTATCCCACGGCCGCGCTCACGCAGGGCCTCAAGGGCGCGCAGATGGCCGAGATCGGTCTCCTGCAAGAAGCAGGCGCCGTCGCCTTCACCGACGCCGATCGTACGATTGCCTCGACGCTCATCATGCGCCGCTGCCTGACCTACGCCGCAAACTTCGACGCGCTCGTCATCGCGCACGCGGAAGACCCGGCGCTGGCCGCCGTCGGCCACATGAACGAAGGCGCCTTCGCCGCACGCATGGGAATTGGCGGGAT
>CAZXAQ010000154.1:0-5141 GCA_964638635.1 uncultured Flavobacteriaceae bacterium | reverse complement strand
CGCTGCGAAAATGGCTTTTTGATGTAGTCGTCCGCACCCATGGAAAGGCCCAAGGCCTCGTCCACCTCGTCGTCCTTGGACGTCAGGAAAATCACCGGCAGGTCCGAGGCCTGGCGCAAACGCCGGAGCACCTCGTGCCCGTCCATCCGCGGCATCTTGATGTCGAGGATGGCAAGCGCCGGCGGCGTCGCCTGCAGCGCCGTCAGCGCCTGCGCGCCGTCGGTGTACGTGCGCACCTGATAGCCTTCCGCCTCCAGCGCCATCGAAAGCGAGGAGAGAATGTTCCGGTCGTCGTCGACAAGAGCGATGATCGTCATGAACCCAAAGCCGCCTTTAGAATCTGCCGCGCGAATATAAGCATGCCCTGCCCGCTACGCACGTGCGATGGCGCGCGCCGAGACCAGGCGAAAGCGGAAGCCAAGCAATACCAGCGAAACGAGCATCGCGAGGCTTATCCCCAAGATTAACCCTACGGCGCCGAATCCCGCCGGAAAAGCGAGGGCGTAGGCGACCGGAACCCCCACAACCCAGAACGCGATCCCGTGCATAAAGGCGGGCCAGCGCACGTCCCCCATACCGCGAAGCGCCCCCATGGTGACCGTCATCACGCCGTCGATCACGACCATGAGAACGATCGCGGTCAGCGTTTGCCGCGCGATCGCCCATACCGCTTCGTCCTGCACATAGGCATGGCTGATCGCCTGCGGAAACGACGCCACCAGCACGCCGAACACCGTCATGATCATGAACGCGAGCACGATCCCCGTCAGTCCGGCGCGCGCCACGCGATCGTGCGCGCCCGAGCCCACCGCATGCCCCACGCGCACCGACGTCGCCGCCGACATGCCGACCGCGACCATGATCATGAGACCGTTGAAATTGAACGTCAGCTGATGCGCCGCCGCGGCCGCCGCCCCAAGGTGCCCCGCCATGAACGCGAGTGAACTGATCGCCGCCGTCTCAAGCCCGAGCGCCGCCGAGATCGGCGCACCCAGCGTGAGAATGCGCCACACTCTTGCCCGCGCAGCCGCGAACGATGCGTGCACGCCGTACGCAGCCGCATCGTTCATCGTGAAAATGTAGCCGAGCGCCGCAATCAAACAAAGCCAGCGGATCGCAGACGTCGTCATCACGGCGCCAACCGCACCCATCGGCTCGACCCAACCGAACCAGCCGAGCACGACGATGCCGTCGGCGGCAACGTTGATCACATTCGCGATCAAAATGATCACCATGCCGATCATCGGTCGCTTGATCGCTTCGAGAAAATAGCCGCTCGCGATGTAGAGCAGCATCGGCGGCATGCCCCATGCGAACTGCCGCGACACGCGCCCAGAGCCTTCCGCAATGGAAGGATCAAGCCCCGTGGCCAGCAACGCCGGTTCGACGAGAAAACAAAGACCCGCGAACACGATCCCAAGCACGCTCGCGACGATCAACGCCCCCTTCCACGCAACGCCGCACTGCGCCCTCTCGCCCGCGCCAAAGGCTTGCGCGATTAGGACCATCGAGCCCTGCAACAACCCGATCGAAATCAGCATCATCACCGACTGCGCGGCGAGCCCTTGGCCCAAGAACGCCAACTCGTGCGCGCCGCCGCGCCCGGTCATCAGCGAATCCACAAAGAACAGGAACACGACGCCCGCGCGCGCCACCATGACCGGCGCCGCCAGCCGTAGCGTCGGCCAGCCGTCTTCGCGCCACAGATGCAGCAGGCGATCGACGGTCCTGCCGGGTGCGGCGGGCCTTAACTGCTGCATCTGCGAAAGACCGTAAACGGGGCGGAGTTGTCTGCAGTATTCCTCGCACCGCGACGCTTCGGCGGCCAGAGTCTTGTTGCCTCAGCTTGGGGGGTGCCCCTATGTTGCCCGCTCTTTGCCATTGACCTTGGAAATGCCGTGGTTCCGCTAGGAGAACCGCGCACCGGAGAGCTTGACGAATGAAGACGACCGCCGGGCAGAGCCTCGATCACGTCGGCCTGAAAAACACGCGCCACGTCCATTGGAACCTGCCGATGGCCAGCCTCGTCGAAGAGGCGGTCCAACGCAACGAGGGCATCCTGGCGAAGGACGGTCCGCTCGTCGTCAAGACCGGCATCCACACCGGCCGCTCCGCCGGCGACAAGTTCGTCGTGCGCGAACCCTCGGTCGAAAAGCACATCTGGTGGGACAACAACAAGTCGATGACGCCGGCGCACTTCGATGCGCTGTTGAACTCCTTCCGCGCCTACGCGCAGGGGCGCGAACTCTTCGTGCAAGATTTGTTCGGCGGCGCCGACCCGACGCACCGTCTGCCCGTGCGCGTCGTGACCGAACTCGCCTGGCACTCGCTGTTCATCCAGCATCTCTTGATCGAGCCGACGCTGGGCGAACGCGCGGCGTTCCATCCCGACTTCACGATCATCGACTTCCCCGGCTTCCAAGCCGATCCCGCGCTGCACGGCACGGTCTCCGGCACAGTCATCGCGGTCTCGTTCGAGAAGAAGCTCGTGCTGATCGGCGGCACATCCTACGCCGGCGAAATGAAGAAGTCGGTGTTCACGATCCTGAACTACCTGCTGCCGCCGAACGGCGTGATGCCGATGCACTGCTCCGTCAACGTCGGCAAGGCGAAGGAAAGCGCAATCTTCTTCGGCCTCTCCGGCACCGGCAAGACGACGCTCTCCGCCGACCCGAACCGCACGCTGATCGGCGACGACGAGCACGGCTGGGCCGACACGGGCGTCTTCAACTTCGAAGGCGGCTGCTACGCGAAGATGATCCGCCTCTCGCCCGAAGCCGAGCCGGAAATTTTCGCGACGACAAAACGCTTCGGCACGGTGCTCGAAAACGTAGTGATCGATGAGGCGACGCGCGAGCTCGATCTGAACGACGCCACGCTCGCCGAGAATTCGCGCGGCGCCTACCCGATCTCCTACATCCCGAACGCCAGCACCACAGGCCTCGCCGGCCAACCGTCGAACATCGTGATGCTGACGGCCGACGCGTTCGGCGTGCTGCCGCCGATCGCGAAGCTCACGCCAAACCAGGCGATGTACCACTTCCTCTCGGGCTTCACGGCCAAAGTGGCGGGCACGGAGAAGGGCCTCGGCAAAGAACCGCAGCCCACATTCTCGACCTGCTTCGGCGCGCCGTTCATGCCGCGCCACCCGACCGAATACGGCAACCTGCTCAAAGCCCTGATCGCGAAGCACAAGGTCGACTGCTGGCTCGTCAACACCGGCTGGACCGGCGGCGCCTACGGCACCGGCAACCGCATGCCGATCAAAGCCACGCGTGCGCTTCTCTCGGCCGCCCTCGAAGGCACGCTGAAGACGGCGAAGATGCGCATCGACCCGCACTTCGGCTTCGAAGTCCCCGTCGCCGTCCCCGGCGTCGACAGCAAAATCCTCGACCCGCGCGAAACCTGGACCGACAAAGCCGCCTACGACCGCCAAGCGATCAAACTCGTCCAAATGTTCCGCGAAAACTTCAAAAAATTCGAAGCCCACGTCGGCGCAGACATCAAAGACGCCGCGCCGAGACTGGCTGCAGCGGCGGAATAAGCTCAAGCGCATAATGTGATCGATACCGCCCCCACTGCGGGGCGGTCGAAATTTTCGAAGAAAATTTCGGGTGGGGGGACTGCGCCTTCGAGGCCCCCCAACGCGCTCAGTCGCTGACGCGCCGAGGCCTCACCCGATGCGCCTGTGTTTGAGCCGTCAGTTCGCGCAGCACTGCCTTCATGCGCAGCAGCCCGAGAAAGTCGATCATCAACCGGATTGCGGTGCGCGCCAGCTCTGCTGCGTCAGGCTCCTTCATTCGCCCCTGCACGATCGAAAGGAAGCGTCGCACCTCGACGTGCGCGAGCGCATTGGCCGACTGCACATACATGTCGACCACTTCCGGATTGAAGCCGTTGGCCTCGCTGAACCCTGCCGCACGCATCTGACTCCACAGCGCAAGCAATTGCATGTCTGTCCGGCTGAGATGAACTTGACCATCCCGGCGGCGCAGCGTGATCGCGCCCACGCGCGCGAAAACTCTGGCATCGCGCGCGGCACCCGGAATCTGCGCTTCTACCTGCGACAGCGGGATCAGCGCATCACCCGTGTCGATCCGCGTGGCCACAAGCGACTCGAGATGCGTGAACACAGCCGCATCGCCTGGCAGGGCCGAGGCATCGCCTTCCATCGCGCGGCGGATTTGCGCAAGCCCGATACGCCGTCCCCGATGCAGGTTACGCACCGCAAGGATTGCCTGCACATGGGCGTCGGAATAATGAGCGACATTGAGCTTTGGCCTCTCGGGGCGCGGCAGAAGCCCTGCACGGAAATAGACCCGAATGGTCTCGCGATTCACACCCGTCAGCCGCTCAAGGTCCCGCATTTTCAGCACGCCGCCCGGCGGCACGACGGGGCGGGCAGGACGTGGCATGCGGCGCATGGTGGTTCTCTCGGCTGTTTACGCAAAAAATGCGTATCACAAAAACGCGTTTTCATGTAACGCAAAAATATCTATGCTGCCCGTCAGCGCGGGCGAATACGCCTTTCCGGGAATGGTCCGGACCAGCGGCCCGCAAGCGTCCCGACCAGCAAGCGAGGTTGCAAATGACCATTACCGCCGCTGACGCCGAGTTCCAGTCCCTGCGCACCTGCCCGACGATCGCCTGGCCGACGGTCGGACTCTTCGTCGTCTGCACCGGCATCATCGGCAGCGTCTGGTATCTCGGCATCAATGATCGCCTGCCGCTCTGGTTGGGCGCAATCATCAATGGTCTGACTTCATACCTCCTGTTTTCGGTTGTCCACGACAGCGCACACAACGCGGTGAGCCGCATCAGGTTGCTCAATGAAGCGCTCGGTCGCGTCGGTCTCGTTTACTTTGCGCCGCTCGCGCCCATGGATGTCGCCCGCTTCATTCACATGGCGCACCACCGCTACACGAACGACCCGGACCGCGATCCGGACGCCTACAGCCACAAGCTCGATTGGTTGTTCCCGATCCGATGGGCGAACTTCGACTATTTCTACACCAAGTGGTTCTTCCAAAAAGGCGGCGAGTTTGCACGCCGCAAATACGTACCCCTCGCGCTCTACGTCTCGACCATCGTGGCCGGCGCCGGCGCCATCGTGTACGCCGGCTACGGCTGGGAGCTTCTGA
>CAZXAQ010000153.1:0-5314 GCA_964638635.1 uncultured Flavobacteriaceae bacterium | reverse complement strand
TGGCGGCAGCTCGAATTCTGGGGCACGTCCCTCATCTTTATCTTGGCGGCGATGCTGGCGCCGCGGATGTTGGGCGACGTGCAGTGGATCGACGCCCTTGCGATCGGCGCGCTGTTCGTGGCGGCGCTGGCGGCGCGGGCGATCGTGCTGTGGGTGCTGCTGCCGATGCTGTCGTGGTTCGGCCTCTCGCAGCCGATCTCGAACGAATACAAGATCGTGCTGTGCTGGGGCAGTTTGCGCGGCGCGGTGACGGTGGCGCTGGCGCTGCTGGCCGCGTCCGAGATCGGGGGCAGCGCGTACGAGACGCAGCTCACCGATGAGGCGCGCTTCATCTTCGTCATGGCGATGGGCTATGTGCTCGCGACGCTGCTGATCGCGGCGCCGACGCTTCGGCCGTTGATGAAATTCTTGAAGCTCGACAAGCTGTCGCCAGAAGAGCGTCTGGTGCGCGACAGGGTGATGGCGCTGTCGCGCGGGCGCGTGCACGAGAATCTGGTGCAAGTGGCGCACACGTTGGGTCTGTCCAAGGCGCTGATGCCGCAAGAACATCCGCACACGGCCGAAGCCGCGGGCACCGGTAAGCTCAGCCGCGACGATCTCGTGCTCGCGGGGCTCATCGTGGTCGCGAACCGGGAGACGGAGCTTAGCCTCGAGTATCTGCAGCGCGGTCTCGTCGGCCGGACGGTGGCGGAGCGTTTGCGCGCCGATGCGGGGCGCGTGCTCGACGGCGTGCGGCAGTCGGGCAATGTCGGTTATCTATCGGCGGCGCTCGGCAATCAGAAGCTCACGCGCCGGTTCAAGACGGCGCTTTGGCTGCAGCGGAATTTCGGGTGGAGCGGGCCGCTGGCCGAAGAGATCGCAAACCGCTTCGAGCTGTTTCTCGTGAAGGAGCTGATGCTGCGCGAGTTGCTGGCGTTTGCCGATGCGAAGGTCGCGCAGCTGATCGGTCAGCATGCGACGTTCACGGTGAAAGAGGCGCTGGAGGGCCGGATGCAGGCGATCAGCGGCGCGATCGCGGCGCTCGATCTGCAGTATCCGGATTTCACCAAGGCGATGCGCACGCGCTATCTGGAGCGCCTCGCGATCGGGCTCGAAGAGGCCGAGTATCGCGGGCAGCACGACCAGTCGCTGATTTCGACCGAGGTGTTCGAGAGTTTGGAAGAAGACCGGTCGCTGCGCCGTCAGGTGGCGTCGTCGCGGCCGCCGCTCGACCTTGGTCTGAAGCTGACCGAGATGCTCGGCAAAGTGCCGATTTTCGCCGGGCTCAAAGAGGATCAAATCGCCAAGCTCGCGCTGCTGCTCACGCCCGAATTGTTCACGCCGGGCGAGCGCATCATTCGCGCCGGCGATCAGGGCGACAAGATGTATTTCATCGCGTCGGGTACGGTGGACGTGCTGGTCGTGCCCGATCCGAAGCGGCTTAAAACCGGCGACTTCTTCGGCGAGATGGCGCTGTTGAGCGACAAGCCGCGCAATGCGGACGTGGTGTCGGCCGGCTACACGAATATGCTGGTGCTCAAGCGGCGCGACTTCGACGCGCTGTTGAAGGCGCATGCGGGGCTGCGCGAGAAGATCGAAGATGAAGCGCGCAAACGCGCGGCCGAAAACACGCGGCCGGCGACAGCAGCAGGGAAGTGACCATGACGACGAAGCTTTGGATTGCGGCGGCGATGATGCTCGGTGCCGCCGAGGCTGCGTGGGCGAACGACTCCACGGCGGCGATGGGGGCGGGCGGCATCGTGCTGACCGAGAGCGCGGACATCCGCATGGCGAGTGAGGACCTGTTCGTCAGCCGCGAGCAAATTCGCGTGCGCTATCAGTTCGTGAACGAGAGCCGCGCGCCGATCACGACGCGCGTCGCATTTCCGCTGCCGGTCGCCGATCTGCACGAGCTCAGCGACATCGACGTCGGCTGGCCGACGGAGCGGGGCGACAACGTCGTCGACTTTCGCGTGATCGTCGACGGGCGCGCGGTGACGCCGCAGTTGGAGCGCAAGGCGTTCCTCAAGACCCAGGACGTGACGGCGCAACTCGTGCGGCTTGGCGTGCCGATCGTTCCGCGGCCCGCCGAGGTGACGGCGGCGGTGCAACGGCTCTCGCCGGCCGCGAAGGGCGAGTTGGTGCGGCTCAAGCTCGCCAACGTCACGCGCGATTGGGTGGAACCGTTCTGGGTGGTGAAGAACACTTATCACTGGCAGCAGACGTTTCCCGTCGGCCGGCCGCTTGCGGTGGAACACACCTACAAGCCGATCGTCGGCGGGTCGTTCTTCTCGGCTTTGGCGTTCTTTCAGGACCCGAAGATGCTCGACAAGTACTACGGCGACTACTGCATCGACGCGACGACGCGTTCGGGCCTCGCCGCGCGGCTGAAGGCGCTGCAGCGGCGCGACGGCGACAACGCGATGATGACGCAGTGGATCGTCGACTACGTGCTGACGACGGGCCGGAACTGGAAGGGGCCGATCGGCGCGTTCCGACTGACGCTGGATAAGGGCAAGCCCGACAACATCATCTCGTTCTGCATGGACGGCGTGCGGAAGAGCGGGCCGACGACGTTCGTGGTGGAGCGGCGGAACTTCGAACCGGACAAGGACCTCAGCGTGATGATCTTCGAGGCACCGGGACGGAATTGACGAGGCTTCGTGGGGCGCGTTCGCGAGCTCTAATGCAAGATAACCTTAGTTCTCCGATACTGTTGTCAGAATGGATAGGGTGCACCCTTCAGTACTTCCTTGCACGCGGGGAGCCCCAAGTCGCCGCCAAATTCACCGAACGCGCCCAGCTTCCTGTCTTTGTATAAGGTAGAGCCGTATAGAACAGCGGATAGGATTTTTAGTCCGAGTGAGATTGCCTGCAAACCATGTTCGCCGAAGACCTCCTGGCTAAGAGCGATTGGTTCGCCGACGTGTATGTGACACCCCCAGGCGTTGTGGTGATCGCTCCAAACGGGAACGCTAATGCTGACTTCCATGGGGTCGGCCTGGCCCAGGACTGACAGAGATGCGCGCGCAAATGCATTTTGCTTTTCCATGATCGATCAACCCAACTACCGTCGAATTAGGAGTTGTGAATTCAGGGGACACGTAACAAACTAAGAATTGGGGTCAGAGTAGACTTATCCGCCGTCCATTGCTAGCGTTTGCACACTCGCGGCAAAGGTAACCCATGGCACGGCTCGGGCGCTACTTCCTCCCCGATCAAGCGTTGCACGTCATCCAGCGCGGCAACGACCGGCAGGCTGTGTTCTTCGCGCCGGACGACTACGCGCGCTATCGCGACTGGCTCATCGCCGCGGCTCAGGACTACGGCTGCGCGGTGCACGCCTACATCTTGATGACGAACCATGTGCACCTGCTGGTCACGCCATCGTCGGCGGAGAGTCTACCGCGCACGATGCAGTCGCTGGGGCGGCGCTATGTTCGCTATGTGAACTGGGCCCACGGGCGAACAGGTACGCTGTGGGAGGGCCGCTATCGCGCGGCGCCGATCGACAGCGACGCTTACTTCCTCGCCTGTTGCCGCTATATCGAGTTGAACCCGGTGCGTGCGCGCATGGTGGCGCATCCGCGCGACTATTCCTGGTCGAGCTATCGCGCACACGCGGACGGCGCGAGGGACCCACTCGTGAGCGACCATGTGCTCTACCGCCGTCTCGGGCGAACGGCGGCCGAGCGCCAGCAGGAATATCGCGCGCTCTTTCGCGCCAAACTCTCGGACGCGTTCGTCGAGGCCTTGCGCTCGGCGACGAACGGCGGCTGGGCGCTCGGCGACGACCGCTTCAAGCGCCAGATCGCGAAGATGGCCGGAAGACGCGTGGCTCCGCTGCCTAAAGGCCGCCCGCCCGCTGATGGCACGGACAAGCGGCAGCTAAATCTACTCTGACCCCAATTCTGATTTATCATGTCCCCGTAATTGGTGATTTACTGCTCCTGGGACCGCGGGCATCCTTGCCCGCTCTTGCGGCGCTTAAGCGGTTGAAGGGCGGGCAGGGATGCCCGCGGTCCCAGGTGGGGCTCACCGGGGCGGCTGTGCGCGTGCGGCAAGTTGGCTGCGGCGAGTCGCGCGCTGCTTATGCTATCTGTTTGGCTTATATTGTCAGCTTTCCCCGGTTCTTGCGGGCCGGCGGCTGCGACTTGAAAATTTGGATCAGGATCTTGCCCCGGCTTGAAGCGGCCGGTGAGGCTGGCGGGTGACGTGCGCCCGCAGTGTGTGGTTGCAATAGCGCTAGATGATGTAGTGATAACGCACGGGTAACACAAATCTAACGCATTCCGAACGGATAAAGTCGCGGAACTCTGCGGAAATAACGCATCTAACGGATTCGATTTTGCATCCGCCCGCCCGACGGCAGATGCGCAGACGGATACCCCACGGATACCAAACGGATTCCATACGGATAAACCCGCGGAAATCAGCCGTGCATACGGATCATACGGATACGATTTTGCATCGCGCGCGGCGAGCGAGGGCTACTTGCCCGTCACCCTACCGCCCCAGTTCGAGAATAGTTCGCCGACGCAGGCGCCGGTCGAGCGGTCGGCGATGTCTTTGCGGGCGTTGATTTCGAGGTTGCCGAACGTGTCTTCGATCGTGACGCCGAGGCCGCCGGCGGCTTCGGCGCGCGAGGCGATTTCCTTCGCAAGCGCGCGGCAGGGGTCGACTTGGCCGTACATGACGTAAAGGGGGCCCAACAGCACGAGTTCGGCCAGCACGATGAGAAAGGCGATCGTCCGCATGAAATTTCCTCCGGTTCTTGAACCTGAGGTTACCTCAGGTCAGCGGTCGCCGGGAATCTCCCCGCGCGAGGCCGGCGAGCAGGAGCCGTAGCCGGCCCGCCAGCCGGCGCGGTAGGCTTCGCTCAGGTCCCAAAGCTGCTGATCGCGGACGGGTTTTGAGACCGGGGTGCCTGGGGAACGGGCGGTTCCGGTGGCGCAGCCGTCGGTAAAGCCGGTGTCGTAGTCCGGGTCGTTGTCGTACTGCGTGGTGCCGCAGGCGCTCAAGACAAACGCGGCAAACAAGATGCTCAAGGCTGTAACTAAACGCATCGACTGACACTCCGGACGCTTCGTTCCTTAACAGGCGCTTAACCGGGCGGGGGCGGCGGCGTCAAGCCTTCAGGCCGTGCGTGTGGCGCGGCTCACGATTTTGTTCGGCGCAATTCGAGCTAATTGCACGCGCGCCGCTTAAACGGGGCGCAATTCGGCTGCGCTAGCGTGAGCACGAAATCTGGGAGTGGAGTACGGGTAATGCAGTCGATGCGGGTGTTGGTGTTCGCCTCACAGAAGGGCGGATCGGGCAAGACGACGTTGGCGGG
>CAZXAQ010000152.1:0-5582 GCA_964638635.1 uncultured Flavobacteriaceae bacterium | reverse complement strand
GCCGCTTCGGCGACGTCTACAACCCGGCGACCGGCGAAGTGCAAGCCAAAACGCCGCTCGCCTCCACGTCGGAAATGCGTGCCGCCGTCGAAGCGGCACTGAAGGCCTTCCCCGAATGGTCCGCGCAGAACCCGCAAAAGCGCGCCCGCGTCATGTTCAACTTCAAGACGCTCGTCGAAAAGAACATGGACGAGCTCGCGGCCATGCTCTCCGCCGAACACGGCAAGGTCATCGCCGACTCGAAGGGTGACATCCAGCGCGGCCTCGAGGTCATCGAATTCGCCTGCGGCATCCCGCATCTGATGAAAGGCGAATACACCGAAAGCGCCGGTACCGGCATCGACGTCTATTCGATGCGCCAGCCCTTGGGCGTCGTCGCGGGCATCACCCCGTTCAACTTCCCGGCCATGATCCCGATGTGGATGTTCGGTGTCGCGATCGCCGCCGGCAACACGTTCGTCTGCAAGCCCAGCGAAAAAGACCCGAGCGTCCCCGTTCGCCTTGCCGAACTGATGCTCGAAGCGGGCGCACCGCCCGGCGTCCTCAACGTCGTGCACGGCGACAAGGAAGCCGTCGACGCGATCCTCAAAGACCCGGACATCAAAGCGGTCAGCTTCGTCGGCTCCACCGCGATCGCCGAATACGTCTACATGACCGGCACCGCGCACGGAAAACGCGTGCAGGCGATGGGCGGTGCGAAGAACCACGCGATCATCATGCCCGACGCCGACCTCGACCAAGTGGTGGACGACCTGATTGGCGCAGGCTACGGCTCGGCCGGCGAACGCTGCATGGCGATCGCGGTAGCCGTCCCCGTCACCGACAAGCTCGGCGACGAACTCGTCCGCCGCCTCAAACCCCGCGTCGAAGAGCTGAAAGTCTCGTTGCCAACCGATCCAGCCGCGAACTACGGCCCGCTCGTCACCCGCGAACACCGCGAAAAGGTGAAGGGCTATATCGAAATGGGCGTGAAGGAAGGCGCCGAACTCGTCGTCGACGGCCGCAATTTCCGCATGCAAGGCTACGAAAACGGCTTCTTCCTCGGGGGCTCGCTGTTCGACCATGTGAAGCCGCACATGCGCGCCTACCAAGAAGAAATCTTCGGCCCCGTCCTGCAAATCGCCCGCGCGCAAACGTTTGAGGAGGCAGCCGCGCTGCCGTCCAAACACGCCTATGGCAACGGCGTTGCGATCTTCACCCGCGACGGCGACGCTGCCCGCGAGTTCGCCAGCAAAGTCCAAGTCGGCATGGTCGGCATCAACGTACCGATCCCCGTGCCGCTCGCCTACCACACGTTCGGCGGCTGGAAGCGTTCGGCCTTCGGCGACGTCAACCAGCACGGCCCCGAAGGCGTGCGCTTTTTCACGAAAATCAAAACCGTCACCGCCCGCTGGCCGAAAGGCGGCGTGCGTGAAGGCTCCAGTTTCGTCATCCCGACCATGAGGTAAGTGATGTTGCGTTCTGTTGCGGTGCTGATCGCCGTCCTGCTCACGGCGATGCCGGCGTCCGCCGCCCCGAGTTTCAACTGCAACAACGCCAAGAGCGCGGCCGAGAAGACCGTCTGCGAGGTGCCCGACCTTCAATGGAGCGACCGCCAACTCGCGCGCTTCTACAAGCTCGCACTCGCGCAAGGCGGTTACGGACGCAATGACATAGTCAGAGCGCAACGCGCGTTCCTCGCGCGCCGCGACGCCTGCAAAGACAACATCGAGTGTCTGGACACGGTTTACAAAGCGCAGTTCAAGCTCTTGGCGCCGCGAATCAACGTGCACGAGGCGTTCGGCGAGTACGACCCCGAGGGCATGGGCGGCTCGATGTGGATCGTGCGCTTCGGCCGTGACGCCGCCTTCAAGATCCTAACCGTGGGCGGCGGCGACCACACCTGCACGTTCGAAACCGATAGCGCCCCGCAAGGCGGCAAAGGCGTCATCCGCTACACCGAGAAAGGCGCCAACGCCTGCCGGATCACCGTCGCGCCCGACGGGGATGACGTGATGGTCGTCCAAACCAAAAACTGCAGCGACTATTGTGGGATGCGCGCGGTGCTCGACGGCCGCTACGGCCGGGTGCCGTGAGCGCGGGTCGGGTTTGACCAATAACTTGACCAACTTGGTCAACCCTGCCAAATTAGCTGCATGAAACAGGTCAACCTCTACGAAGCCAAAACGCGCCTCTCCAGCCTCGTCGACGAAGCCGCGGCGGGCGAGGAAATCGTCATCGCCAAGAACGGCAAGCCAATGGCGAAGCTTCTCGCCTTCGAGAGCGAACGGTCGAAAAGCGATCTGCATGCGAAGAAAGCGCCACGCAAGCTCGGTCAATGGGCCACATCTGAGACCAAAAAAATCGATTGGGACGAGTGGTGGCGGGATTGGAAGGCCATGGACAAAGAAATCGAGGCCGATTTCGAGACGTCCATCGCAAGACCCTTTCCCGGCGAGCCTAAAGGCGAGCCGTTGAAGCGTCGCCGCGGCTTTGCCGAAGATCTGACCCCGCCCCCCATGAAGACGTCCAAGAGTAAGCGCAAGGGCTCTCGGCGCTGATGCGACGGCTACTGCTTGATTCGCATGTTTTCGTTTGGGCAAAACTCGAGCCGGGCAAACTAAGCGACGCGGCGCGCGCAGCGGTCTTCGACCCGGACAACAGCGTCTTCGTCAGCGTTGCCAGCGCCTGGGAACTCTGGATCAAGCACGCGAAGAAACCGATTTCGCCTGTTCTCGATGGCGGCCCTGCGGCGTTTCTATCGGCTGCAAGCGAATCGGACATCGCGCTTCTAGACATCACGCTCGGCCACGCGGCGGTCGCCGCAGACTTGCCGCTTTGGCATCGCGACCCTTTCGACCGTATGCTGATCGCGCAAGCAATTGTTGAGCAGCTGACATTGGTGACCGCCGATCCCGTCATCGTACGCTATGAAGGTTTCGAGCGCCTGCCATGCTGACATCCACAATTTGACCCGCCTCATCCTCGAGTAGCTGCCGTCAATGCACCCCGCAGAACGCTACCGCGCGCTTGTCGCCGAGAAGAAGCTGACCGGCGACCCGGCGCAGGAGCGGGTGTCCGGCGCGCTTGAGACGCTCGCGACGAAGCTTGAATCCTACACGCCCGGCCGCAAGTCGTTCTTCGGCATTGGCCGTGCGCCGGCACCGCCGCGCGGGCTGTACATCCACGGCCCTGTCGGCCGCGGCAAGTCGATGTTGATGGACTTGTTTTACGAGAACGTTGCCGTCGCCCCGAAGCGTCGCGTGCACTTCCACGACTTCATGGCCGATGTCCATGCCGCGGTGAGACACTGGCGCGAGGAGGATCCGGGCAACGAAATCGCCCGCACGGCGGTGGACATCCGCGCGAACGCGGCTTTGCTCTGCTTCGACGAGTTTCAGGTCCAAGACATTGCCGACGCGATGATCCTCGCCCGCCTGTTCGAGGCACTGTTCGAGGCCGGCATCGTGGTGGTTGCAACCTCGAACCGCCACCCGCGCGCCCTCTACGAGAACGGGATCAACCGCCAGCTGTTTGTGCCCGCGATCGACCTGATCGAGAAGCGCATGGACGTGATGTGCCTCGACGGTCCGATCGACTACCGCTTGGCGCATCTTGAGCGCGCGCGGGTCTATTTCACACCGCTGAACGCGGAGTCCGCCGCTGCCCTCGACGCCGTCTGGTACGACCTGACCGGCACCGCGCGCGGCACGCCGGGCGAACTTGAAGTGCTGGGCCGCAAGCTGAAAGTGCCGGAGGAAGCCCGCGGCGCCGCTCGCTTCACGTTCCGCGACCTCTGCGTCGACGCCCTCGGGCCCCAGGACTTCCTCGCGATTGCCGACGCGTTTCACGCCGTGGCGGTGAGGGATATCCCGCGCCTCACCCCCGACAACCGCAACGAGGCCAAGCGCTTCGTCACACTGATCGACGCGCTCTACGAACGCTCGGCGAAACTGATCTGCACGGCCGAGGCTCAGCCGCACGAGCTTTATCCGGCCGGCGACGGTGCCTTCGAGTTCGAACGCACCGCCTCGCGCCTCGCAGAAATGCAAACGCCCGAGTATCTCGGGCGCTCACACAAACCAAAATTGAAGGAAGCCTAAGGCTTCTATTCCTGCTGCATCGGGATCAGCGGCGACGGCGCGGCGGGCGTCGGCTCCGGTTGCGCGAACGCGCTCGTCGACTCGGCGGGCTGCTCCGGAATGTCGCTGGCTGTCTGCACCGGCGCGCTGCCCGTGAAGGCGGCATCTTCAGGCGGCTCGTAAGCTGCAGTTGGTGCCGACGGCTTGCGCGGCGCACCGGTCGCCTCGGCGGACTTCACGGCGGCAACCGGCACCGGCTTCACGTTGAGCGCCGGGGGCGTGGCCGGTTTATCGGCCGCAGGCTTCGCCTTCGGCTTCTCAAGCGCGGGTGTATCGACATGCGCAACGCGCGTCGGGGTCGCCGGGAACGTCGGCCGCACCGGCACATCGGTGATGATCATTTGCGGCGAGCGCACCGGCGTGGTCGGGCGCAGCGCAAGCTTCGCCGGTGGCGGGGCCGCCGGAGCGGAAACGGGTTCGGTGAAAGCCGGCATATCCGACGGCGTTGCCGCCGCAGTTTCGATCGGTGCGCCGGACGAAGCGCTCAACGACGGACGGAGACGCAGCACAACGACAGGCTCGCCGTTGATCAGTTTCGACGTGACCGGCGTGCCGCCGCTCACCGTCGCGATAAGCGGGCCGCCTTCGCCGGAGACCGGCGCGGCATCGGCCGCCGCGAATGTAGTCGCATCGATCGCCGGTTGATCCGCGTCGATCGGAGCCGTCTGGACGGCTTGCTTCGGCTTCGCGTCCGCCGCATTGACGACGCCGCGCGGCTTACGCGCCGTTTGGCTCGCCGTGTCGCCGTCGATCAGATCGGAAGCGTTGGTCGGCATAAACGCCAGCGACTCGGCCGAAACCGTCGTGGTCGCAAGCGCCGCAACGTCGATCTGCTGCGCAGCGTTGGCGCGCGCGAGCTGACGTTCGGTCTCTTCCTTGGCCTTGGCTGTCTTGATCTCGGCCCAAATCGCGTCTGTCGTGTTCTCGTTCTCGCCCGCAGCCATGTTGACCGGCATATATTTCGGCGCCGCATAGACGACCGTGCCGTCTTCTTCGATGCGATCGACGAAGATGCCGTGGAAGTCGGCGCGTGTGGCGGGTGAACCGGGTTCCTCGCAGATGTCGCGGTCGGCGCGGACGAGTCCCTCGGAGAAGCGGCAATCCTTACCTGTCACAAGCGACACGGCGTGTTCGCCGAGGTCGGCGCCTGTGAATATCGTGGATGCAAAACCGGCGAAGGAGGAGATCGAACTGAGCGAAACGCCGGCGATCGTACCCGCACAGCCGCCCAAAATTGTCGTCGAAGCGAGGATTCCAGCAAGCGCGACCGGACGCATAAACCTTACTCCACCTGGTCAACGAACCCGGGCCGCGCTTTCCCCCGAACACGTGGGGCCGGATCCGTCAAAAATTTGAACTAGACGCACTGAAACTTTGATGTCGCACCGTACATGCGAAAACGAATTGAATCAATATTTGAGTTGACAGTGTTGCATAAATCACATGTGCACGCAGTGCTTG
>CAZXAQ010000151.1:0-5609 GCA_964638635.1 uncultured Flavobacteriaceae bacterium | reverse complement strand
CGGGCCACCTCGATGAACCCGCCGAGCGAGGTGTTGGTCCCTTCCGCCTCCGCAATAGCCAGCGGCCCGGCGAGCGCCCCTTTGCGCGCGAAGGACGCGATCGGTGTCGGCAGCGGCGAGAACGTGTTCGTCTCGTGCATCATCATCGCGACCACGAATTTCGTCTTGGGCATGGGTCGGCGTTCTCCGTCGGCTCGAATTCGTCGTCCCGACCCGGTGTTTGCGGAGTCGGCCAGGTATGATACCTCGTTCGCAACGCCGGCACGGCGGCAAATTCGGCGTTGAGGCGCTGGCGGAGAACTCGCATGACCAGCAGCCCCGACCGGCTTTCTGAGATTCGACTGATTGTGGCCCGCGGTCGGGCTGACGTCGTGGGCGCGGTGACAAGGCCGTGCCGACACAGCGTAGCCTCGGGCTGGACTGATCGTGCGCATGCGGGTAACAACCGGCGGTCTGCCACAATAGCGTGGCGAGTCTCAGCCCGATGTCGCCGCCGTGGACGCCTTGATCATCCTCGCTCTGATCACCATCGTGGCCGTGCTGGCGTTTGATTGTTCGAACGGGTTCCACGACGCATCGAACATCATCGCAACCGTCATCGCCTCGCGCGCCATGTCGCCGGCACAGGCGGTTTTGATCGTGGGTTTCTTTCACCTTGTGGGGCCGCTCTTGGGCGGGACGGCGGTGGCGAACACGATCGGCACGTTCGTCGACCTCGCCGATGTGCCGCGCCGTCATGCGGTGGAGATCGTCTTTTCCGGTGTGATCGGCGCCATCGCCTGGAATCTGCTGACATGGTGGAGGGGTCTGCCGTCGTCATCCTCGCACGCGCTGGTCGGCGGACTGGTCGGCGCGGTCGTCGCCAGCGTGGGTGGCAGCCACGTCGTATGGGGTTTCGACAGCTTGCTCCTCGGGCATCCCACCGGGGTCACGAAGGTGCTGCTGGCGCTGCTGCTGTCGCCGATAGCGGGCTTTGCGATCGGGTTTCTAATTCAGCGGATCATGCTCCGCCTTCTGCGCCGCGCAAAGCCGGACGCGACCCGCTATCTGCGCGGTGCGCAGTATCTCACTGTGATGTGGCTGTCCTTTTCCCACGGGACCAACGACGCACAGAAGAGCATGGGCATCCTGACGCTGGTCTTGATGCTGGGCGGGTGGCTGGAGGGCTTCACCGTGCCGTTCTGGGTCGTCTTGTCGTGTGCGACGGCACTAACCATGGGAATCATGATGGGTGGCTGGCGCATCGTGCGGACGCTCGGCTTCGCGATCTATCGCGTTCGCCCGCTGCACGCGCTCGATTCGCAGTTGACGGCGGCGGGCGTTATCTTCGGCGCCTCCGTGATGGGGGCGCCCGTTTCCACCACGCATGTCGTGACGACCTCCATCATGGGGGTAGGCGCCGCAGAACGGCCGCACGCCGTGCGGTGGGGCAAGGTGATGGAGATCGCGTGGACGTGGGTGGTCACGATTCCCGGTGCCGCGCTGTTCGCCATCTTTTCCGGGGCGCTGCTGCGCGCCGCGATGGGCATCTTCAACTGAAATCGGCGCAACCATGAGCGACAACAGCACATCATTCTTCAAGCGCCTGCACGACCGCCTGTTTCCGAAAGTGCCCGACTTCCATGCGGTCCTGACCTACCAGAGCCGCCGCGTGGCGGAGACAACCGGCCTGCTGGTGGAGTTCATGGAAGCTGGCGACGCGGCGATCAGCGCGCGCGTCGTCGAGGACGAGCAAGCGCAGGACGCGCTGAAAATCCGGAACTTCCAACTGCTCAATGAAGCCTTTGCCACGCCGATTGACCGCGAAGACATCTATCGCGCGATCGCCGACCTCGACGAGGTGGTGAACTACTGCAAGGCAACGGTGAACGAGATGGACGTGCTTGGCGTGACGCCGGACAAATTCACGCTTGAGTTGGCGATGCACGTGCGCGAAGGCGCCGAGGCGTTGCGCGACGGCTTTGCCAAGCTTGCCGCCACGCCCGCGGCGGCCGGCGCCGACGCCGAGCGCGCGCGCAAGGCCGAGCGCGCGGCCGAACGGGCGTACCGCCGCGCGCTGGCGGCATTGTTCCAAGGAGACGATTACATCTCCATGTTCAAGCGTCGCGAAATCTACCGGCACCTCTCGAATGCAGCCGACCGCATCGCCGCCGCAGCCTTCACGCTGCACGACATTGCGGTGAAGGCGGTATGATCATCATCACGAGACAGGCGCAGCCGCGATGCGGGCGTGGACCCCGCGAATGGCGAAGGCGATCCAGTGCTCATTCCGCCCAATCGGCTTGACGCGCCGTGGCGCGGTAGATGGACGCGATCGTAGGCCGCTCGCCCAAATCGTCCACTGCGATCGTGACGTGGTAGGTTTGCTCGATCGTCGAAAGCGCCTTGTTGATGGCACGCCAATCCGCCGCAAATGTCGTCATCAAATCGACGTCGTCCGCCATGTCGGCGGGGGTGAGGCCGACCGCGTTGGCCACAATCCGTCGAATCTCAGCGAGCCGGTCGAGACTGTTGGTCATATGGGCACCCTTGACAACAATTAGATGATTAGCTAAATATAAAAACATGAGCGGCATCTTCAAAGCCCTGGCAGACCCGACGCGCCGCCGCGTGCTGGAGCTGTTGCGAAAGAAGCCGATGTCGGCCGGCGATTTGGCGGATCACTTCGACGTGTCGAAGCCCACCATGTCGGCCCATTTCAACGTGCTGCGCGAGGCGAACCTTATCAGCGCGGAGAAGGACGGCAAGTCGGTCGTCTATCACATCAACCTGTCCGTGCTCGAAGACGCATGGATGGGCTTCGCGGCTGCCGTGGGAATTGGTGTCGAAAAGAAGGGGCCGTCGGGGTCCGCAAAGAGGAGTTCTTCAACATGAGCACGGGACAAATCGTGAGCGGCGTTGTCATCGCGGGGACGATCATCGCGGTGACGCTGGGCCTGAACTGGGCCGAAGCGGAAGGGCTGGTCGGCGCCGACATGTCGGTCCGCGCGGCGATCGTGCTCGCGGGCCTCGCGCTTGCCTGGTACGGAAACGAAATCCCAAAAGCGATCGTGCACTCGGAGCGCGCCCGCGCGGCACGGCGCTTTTCAGGCTGGGTCTTCGCGCTCGCAGGCCTCGGCTCCGCCGCGGGCGGCGCGCTGCTTCCTGTCGACACGGCCGTCACGGCGGAACTCGCTGTCGTCGGTGGCGGATTGCTTCTGGTCGTCTGCTACTGCCTGACGACACGCCAGGGTCCCCAGGCCACCGTCTGAGCGGGATGCCTATTCGTCTGCCGGCGGTATCGGTGGCGACTCAGCTTTCACCACGAAGACACCAAGGGCCACAAAGTTACACCAAGATTGTTTCTTGTTTGGCGCGTAGCGCCCGTCAAACTCTGACGGCGCGCTGACGCGCGCGAATGAATCCACTTGGTGAAACTTTGTGGTCCTTGGTGTCTTGGTGGTGAAAAGCTGAATCGACCCAAGCTGCCGCAGTTTCCGCATCTCACTTCATGTTGATTCTTCGTCGCCCGAAATGCTCCAAAAGGCCGGTCATGCCGCCGAAGCGCACGACGCGGAATTCTTCGGCCGCGGCCAGGCCGTGCGCTTGACCGACTTGTCTGGCGCCGCTTGTAAGGAACATCTCGACGAAGGGGCGCAGCGGCCCGCCGGCGGCGATGTCGTCCAGCATGGGGATGTCCCAACCGCCGGTCGCGGCTTGCAGCCGGATTTGGTTGACGATGTTGCGCAGCATTGTTTCGTGCTGGAGCGCCGCATCGACCTTCCGCGCGAGCACGGCTTCGATGTCGATCACGTCGGTCGCATCCATCACCTTGCGTCCGAAATACCAGCGCTCGAAGGCGCCGTGCGGTGCGAGGCCTTCGGCAAGGTGTTCGGGATGATGGAGGTCGAACTGGCTCGTCCAAAACGCCTCATCCGCCGCGGCGGCGACTTTCACATGATCCTGATTGTCTTCGCCGAACATCGCATAGGGATCGAAACTGACCAGCGCATAGGGCTTGAACTGCCGCACCAGGCGAATGAAGTGCGCGCGCAGCGCGACTTCGCTGGCGTCGCCCAAGACATCGGTGCAATAGCCGAGCTCGACGATCTGGGCGATGCCGAGCGCCTGCGCCGCGGCGCGGAACTCTCGCGCATTTCGCGCGGTCGTTTCGGCCTCCGTGAGCCCGACCGAATCCCAGCGATCGTCGGTAACGCGCACGCACACCACGCGCCAACCTGCATCGGCCCAACGCAAGATTGTTCCGCCGAGAAAGAGCGCCGGATCGTCCGCATGCGCCACAAGAAGCAGGATGGTTCGCCCATCCCCGGGTTCGATGACTGTCGGCATAAGCCGGGAGGATAGGTGCGGACCCACCGGTGGTCAACGTGACATGACCCTCGATCCTCGACGGCTTGACCTCGTGAGATCGAGGTCGACGGTGTCCTGAGGCGCGACAAGCTGTCCGCGTCAAGTCGCCCGGTGAACAAAATATCCGTTTAGATTATATTGGTCCTTTCCCTGGCTCTCTCGAACCAGCGGCTGCGACTTGAAAACCGAATAGAATTTGCGATCGCAGGTCGCGGGCCCCGCCGCGACCGGTGGGGCGTTACGCGCGAACGCGAGAGGGTGTTACAAGTAACGGCGAAGTAACACCCACGTAACGCCGTTTTTGGCTCAACGCCGCCAATGTAACGCCGTAACGGCAAGAATCGCAGCGTATTTCGTGCAAACGACGCTAACGCATTGAACGCGAACGCTCTTTCGCGGTGGCGCGCGAAGCTTAGGCGTCCGTTTGCAATTCTCGGTCATTCTTGCGGCCAAGCGAATGCCAACGGAGAAACCCCAATGCTCGGCCTGTTCAAGTCACGCCCGCACGACGACGCCACATTGGGGCGTCTGACGCGCTCGTGGGGTCTGTGGCGCGGCACGATCAACGTCGACGGTAGGGCCGTGCCTCTCGCAGTCGCGGGCTCGAGCGCCGCACCGGACGCGGACGCGCTCGACATCGCCCGCGCACTGCCAGCACAGCTGAATGACCTCCGCCCGGCGATCGAGCATGAGCTGTTCGAGCACTGCGCCCCCTATCTCGAAGCGATCCGCAGCGGCGAACTTGAAGAGCCCGAACGCGCGGACATCCTGCGCATTGCGAACCCGGCCGACACGTGGGCCTTCGTCGAAGCGAAAGCCCTCACCGTCAAGCCCGTCGCCGGTCACTTGACCGCCGAACTCGCGCTGACCTCCGCCTGGGACGAAGAACACACGTTCGGCGTCTACGTCCGCGACGGCCGCCTCGTCGAATTCAACGCCAGCATCGCCGGCTAGTAAGTCGACCCGCCGCCGTAACTCACGCCCAAGCCCGCGCGCACGTCGTTCTGAATCCCATAGGGCGGGATCGGATACCTGAGCCCGTTCTTCGCCAGCGCCTTCATCCCCTCGATCGCGACGCGCAGATGCGCCGGCGAGAGCGCCATCAGCATCTCCTCGTCCGGCACGCCGCCATAGCGCCGCTCGGCGAAGCAGGGGAGCGAGAGCGACGGCTCGCCGGTCTTGAGCGCGCGCCCCCACGAATCCGCGCACGCGGTCTCGCCCACGACGCTCCAATCGAAGCGCTTGTAGTTCCGGTACTG
>CAZXAQ010000150.1:0-5622 GCA_964638635.1 uncultured Flavobacteriaceae bacterium | reverse complement strand
TGATCTTCGGCACCTGCGCGCAGGCGACCGCGGTCACCATCTTCGCGCCGTCCTTCGCGATGCCGCCCGCCTCGTATTTCGCCCCCACCATGAAGCCCGCGATGTTCTGCAAGAACAGCAGCGGAATCCCGCGCTGACACGCGAGCTCGATAAAATGCGCGGCCTTCAACGCCGACTCCGAAAACAAAATCCCGTTGTTCGCCAAAATCGCAACCGGCACGCCCCAAATATGCGCGAAGCCGCACACCAGCGTCGTGCCGTAAAGCTTCTTGAACTCGTCGAACACGGAACCGTCGACCAGCCGCGCAATCACCTCGCGCACATCGTATTGCGTGGAGAGCGCCTGCGGCACGATCCCATCCAACTCCGCGATGTCGTAAGCGGGCTCCACCACATCGCGCAAAACAACCTCCGGCCGCTTCACCCGATTGAGCGTGGTCACAACCCGCCGCGCGAGCGCCAGCGCATGCGCATCGTCCTGCGCATAGTGATCGGTGACACCGGAGCGCCGCGAATGCGTATCCGCCCCGCCGAGCTCCTCCGCCGAAACGACCTCGCCGGTCGCTGCCTTCACAAGCGGCGGCCCGCCCAAAAAAATCGTGCCCTGGTTGCGTACAATGATCGTCTCGTCCGACATCGCGGGGACATAAGCCCCGCCCGCCGTGCAAGACCCCATCACGACCGCGATCTGCGGAATGCCGGCGGCGGACATATTCGCCTGATTGAAAAAGATCCGCCCGAAATGCTCGCGGTCGGGAAAGATCTCGGCCTGGTTGGGCAAATTCGCCCCGCCCGAATCGACGAGATAAATGCACGGCAGCCGGTTCTCCCGCGCCACCTCCTGCGCCCGCAAATGCTTCTTCACCGTGATCGGATAATACGTGCCGCCCTTGATCGTCGCGTCGTTGCAGACGACGACACACTCCTGCCCCTCCACGCGCCCGATCCCGGTGATGATCGACGCCGCATGAATATCCCCGTCATACATGCCGTTGGCCGCAAGCGGCGAAAGCTCCAAAAACGGTGTCCCCGGATCCAACAACCGATTCACCCGCTCCCGCGGCAACAACTTCCCCCGCTCCACATGCCGAGCCCGCGACCGCTCGTCCCCGCCGAGCGAAGCCGCCGCGACCTTCGCGGCCAGCTCCGCCGTCAACCGCCCCATCGCCGCCGCATTGGCCTTGAAACGCTCGTCGCGGGTGGAGACGGCAGAGGTGAGTCGGGACATGGGGGAAACCGTTCGCAGTGGTGAGTCGCAGTTATACGAAACCCACGGTGGAAACCAACCCATGCGAACCGGCGTGCGCAAAGCTGCGCGCCAAATTCGGATGTGCCGTACCTTGAACCCGGACAATCCGGACAAGGATCAAGTGTCCGCGATCGAATCGATCCCCGCGACTATTCGGCTGCCGCCATTCGAACGAGCTGAAGCGCGCCTTCCCTGCCGCCTCCGGACACAGGCTCCAGGACATAACCCGCACCGCGCACGGTTCGAATCTGCAGGTCTGCCCGCGCGTGCTGGAGGATCTTCCGCAGACGCGAAATTCGTTGCTCGATCGCGTTGGCAGTTAGCCCGTCGTCGTCGCCAAGCGCGGCCTCAAGCCGCTCTTTGCTCACCAGCACCCCGAGCCGCTGCAAGAGCAGGGTCAGCAACGTATGCTCCGCCATCTGCAGGTCGAGCGGCCGTCCGGCCACGGTCAGCGCGCCGTCCCTGCGGCTCAACTGCAGCTGGCCGGCCGATACCGTGCTCCCACGAAGGTCCCCACACCGGCGAGCCACCGCGCGCGCCTTGGCGATGAGTTCGTCCTGATGAAACGGCACGGCCAGACAATCGTCGGCGCCGGCATCGATGATCCGCACCCGCTCGTGCGCGGACCGAAACTCCGACACCACCAGAATGTGACTTGTTGGAGCCAGGTAGCGGTACTCCCGCACCAACCGTTGCCGCTCATCGACTTCCGCACCGTCGGCCGCAAAAACGACAAGCGTGTATGCGCGCGTGGCCAACATCGTCCGCAGAACGGACACGCCCGACGCCCAATCGGTCTCGAAATTTGCGCGCAGCCGCGTCAACACTTGGTCGAACAGCGACCGCCCGCATTCACCCACCAACACTCGCATGCCGTCAGAATTCCCCACTCCAGAAGTAGTAACCCGTTTGCGCAAAGCGCTTGCTGTTCGCACACCACAGCGCATGGACCGATCGATCGTCGCGCGCCCACCGCATCTTCAGAAAAACCGCTGTTTTCTGCCGCTTTCCGTGCAAACAATGCACTTGCCGTTGCTGTATTTTCACATCCTGCACTTGTGCGCGTCGCCAACTTTATTCTCGTACCAGAACGCATCCGGTTGACGCGGATTTCGACCCCACGTCAGGTTCACGACAGGCTACCGAAACAACCATCGGCAGGATCGGACGAACGACCGCAACGTCTGTTTTTGAACGCACGTGAAATGTCTCACTTCGGCACATGCGCTGCTTGGGGCCTCATAGCGCCCAAGAAAACCGCAGCGCGGCAAGCTAGTTGCTACACTCCTGGCGATCGGCCTGCTTGTGCCATTTCGCGCAAATGACGGACGCCCCCATGCGCATGCTTGTCGTTGAAGATGACTTGAAGACGCTTCGTCTGCTGCAGCAAGGATTTGGCGAACATGGTTTCGTCGTTGACGGCCACGCCAACGGCACGGACGGGTTGGACGCAGCTCTCGCCCACGACTACGACATGATCGTTCTCGACGTTATGCTGCCCGAGAAAGACGGCTGGCAGATACTCGACCAGTTGCGCCGGGAGGATGCACACACGCCGGTGGTCATGCTGACTGCACGCGACGCCGTCGAGTATCGCGTGCGCGGCCTCAATGCAGGTGCCGACGATTATGTCGTTAAGCCCTTCGCCTTTTCCGAATTGCTCGCGCGGGTGCACGGCATTCTCAAACGCCGCAAGCCGACCGTCACCGAGATTCTCGAATTCGCGGATCTGACACTCGATCCGCGTCGGTGCGAAGTAGCGCGCGCCAGCCAACCGATCGAGCTTACCTCGAAAGAGTTCCTCTTGCTCGAACTCTTGCTTCGCCAACAGGGCGACGTCCTTTCACGCTCGTACATCGCCGATCAGGTGTGGGATATGTCGTTCGACGGCGACAGCAACGTTGTCGAGGTCAACATTCGCAGATTGCGTGCAAAGATCGACGACCCGCACCCACGGAAACTCATTCACACGGTTCGCGGCCGCGGCTATGTCATTCGCTGACGTCAACCGCTCTCTGGCGGCGCGGTTGATCATCTGGTTCACCATCGCCACCACAATGCTTCTGCTTCTCGCGGCCGTGTTGCTATATACGACGCTTGAGCGCGGCGTGGCCTGGCGCGACGATCAGGTCTTGATGAAACGCGCCGCGACGGTGCGCGAACTCGTCCGCGCGAAGAAATTGGATATCGACTATCTCGACCACGAAGTCAGCGAAGACCTCGAAGGCCCGCGCCAGCTCTTTATGCGGATCGTTGGCCCGCCGGAGATCGGCATCCACGAAACCCCGTTGATGCCGGAAGGGTTGATGCTGGACCGCGTGCCCGGCCCGCCGAGCGATGCCCTCGACGCGTTTCACTTTGCGGTCGTGACGGACGGCGCCGGGCATCGCTTCCGCACGGCAACATTGCGCACGCTCATGGCGGCGGAAAATGGTGCCAAGCCCGTCACGATTCAGCTGGCGCTGGACACAAGCCTCGACGCGGACGTCCTAAATCGCTTCGCAGAATTGAGCATCCTGGTCGTCTTCGGCGGTCTTATCGCCAGCGCACTCGGCGGCTGGTGGGTCGTGCGCGCACAACTTGCACCTCTTGGCAGGCTGTCGGCGCAGTTGGCCGAGATCGAGCACTCGACGCTCGACCGGCGCATTCCCGTCGACGGCCAACCCTCGGAGCTTGCCGAGTTCGCCGTCCAATTCAATCGCATGATCGAGCGGCTCGAGAAGGCTTATGTCGGTCTGAAGCGTTACGCCGACGACGTTGCTCACGAGCTGCGCACGCCGCTGAACCGAATCCAACTCGAAGCCGAGGTCGCGCTGCGAACAGCCCGTACTCCGGCCGGATATCGCAACGCACTGGCCTCGACGCTGGAGGACTGCGAACACCTCGGCGCAATGGTCAAGTCGTTGCTCTTCATTGTCCGTGCGGAGAACGGGCGCGCGGAACTACGCTACGAAAATCTGAACGTCGCCGACCGCCTCGAAACGATTCGGGCCTTCTTCGAAGACAGCGCCGACGAGGCGGGGGTAAAGCTCTCGCTGTCCTGCGATCCGTCGCTATCGATGAACGCCGACGCCACGCTATTGCAGAGGGCCGTCAGCAATCTGGTCGCGAATTCGCTCGCCCATACGCCGAAGGGCGGAAAGGTGACCTTGGCGGCGGCTGCAAGTGCCGACGGTGTGACGATCGAGATCGCCGACACCGGCGACGGCATCGCGCCGGAGCATCAACCCCATGTGTTCGATCGCTTTTTCCGGGGCGACGCGGCCCGCCGAACGGACAAGGATCGGGTGGGACTTGGGCTCGCGATCACGAAATCCATCGTCGACCTGCATCGCGGCCGCATCGCACTCGAAAGCGCGCCGGCGAACGGCACGCGCTTTACGCTCTTCTTCCCAGCCGCCTAGCGCACTTGATTCTGATCAATTTCACGATCCGTTGCGCGCGGAATACGGCGCTCAAATTTATTCATCGTGAATGGGAATAAGTCCCAGTGTTATCTCAGCGTTATCTCGCTGTCAGCCAGGCGACAGACAGCTCTCCCTAGACTCTCGAGTCGAGAGGGTCTCGGTTAGCACCGCGAAAGCCCGCTGATGCGCCGAGGCGCATAGCAAGGCCGCGGTTCCGAGCCCCTCCAAAAAGCACAAGGGGACGCAACTATGGCTGTTTCATTCACAAGAACCGATCTCGATCGTCTGCTGCAAATGCTGATCGACATGGAGACCGGTCAGCCGCCGGTGAATCCGCATTTGGCATTCGGCTTTCGCGAACTCGCGGGCACGAACAACAACCAAGTCCCCGGGCAATCGACGTTCGGTTCGGCCGATCAGCCTTTCCCGACAGCCACCCAGCAATACTTCCAAACCGTGACGGTCAATGTCGACGGCACCGCGTTCGACCCGAATCCGGGGAGCGACGGCGACACCCTGACGACGAGTTATGCCAGCACCGATCCGAACGCGCTTGGGCCCATGGCACACGGCGCGAACGTGGTCGACCCTGCGCCGCGTATCATCTCGAACCTCATCGCGGACGTCAGCGCGAACAACCCGGCCGCGCTCGCCATTGCGCAAGCCTTCGGCGCGCAACTCGGCGACGGCTATACGGTGATGAATACCAATCCGACCGGCTTGCTCTTGCCCGGCGCCGACGGTGTGTTCGGCACGGCCGACGACCTCTGGGGCGCAGACGGCGTGCAAGGCACCTTTGACGACCTGGCGCCCCGCGACCTCAGCAACCTCTTCATCGGCAATATCACGCCGGACGCGGGCCTTTCTGCGCCGTTCAACAACTGGATGACGTTCTTCGGCCAGTTCTTCGATCACGGCCTCGACCTGATTTCGAAGGGTGGCAACGGCTACGTCTACATCCCGCTG
>CAZXAQ010000149.1:0-5855 GCA_964638635.1 uncultured Flavobacteriaceae bacterium | reverse complement strand
GGAAGTCGGCCGCCTTCGAAATGCAGTAGGCGCCGAGCACCGGCGAGCCGCGCAAACCGCCGATCGACGACACGATGATGATCGAGCCGTCCTTGCGCTCAACCATCTCGGGAATGACCATTGTGCACAACTGATGGTTGGAACGGACGTTCGAGCCCATGATCTTGTCGAAAGCCTCGTCGCTGATCTGCGACATCGACCCGAACACCGGATTGACCGCCGCGTTGCAGACCAGAACGTCAATCTTGCCCCACTTCGCCCGCGTCTTCTGCACCAGTTGCTCCAGCTGCGAGCGGTCGTTGATGTTGCAAGGCACCGCGTAGGCGACTTCCTTGCCTTTGCCCCACTTCTGGTTGATGTCGGCCGTCACTTTGTCGCACACGTCCGCTTTGCGCGAACTCACCACCACTTTCGCGCCGTGCTCGGCCATGCGATGCGCGATCGCCTCGCCGATTCCTTTCGTGGAACCCGTGATAACCGCAATTTTCCCGCTGAGATCGAAGAGCTGCATGGCCTGATCTACCTTGTTCAAAATGAATGACCGTTCATGTTCGCGAAATGAGAGGCCCTTGGCGCCCGCGTCAAGTGCGCTAGCTGGTTTTCCGTCACTTGCCTTGGAGTGCGCGCACGCCGTATCACGCCCGCGTCCAAGAGATACGAAATCCGTGGGCCTTAACAGAGGACGTTCCCGACATGCGTAAAGCCATAGCCTTAGTCATCGCCGCCGCGTTCGCGCTCGGCGCTTGCCAGACGCAAGATCCCTACACCGGCGAACAGAAGACAAGCCACGCCACCCGCGGCGCGGTCTTCGGCGCGCTCGGCGGCGCCGCGATCGGCGCCTTGACGAACACCTCCAGCGGCAAGCAAGCCGCCCGCAACGCGCTCATCGGCGCGGGCATCGGCGCGCTCGCCGGCGGCGCCATCGGCGGCTACATGGACCAGCAGGAAGCCGAACTCCGTCAGCGTCTGCGCGCGGCCGGCGTTTCCGTGCAGCGCAACGGCAACAACATCATGCTGGTGATGGCGAGCGACGTGACCTTCCCGGTCGACGGCGACCAAGTGAACCCGCAATTCTACCAGACGCTGGCCGCGGTCGGCGAAGTGCTGGCGGAATACAACAAGACGACGATCGAAGTCTCCGGTCACACGGACTCGACCGGCGCCGCGCAGTACAACCAGGACCTCTCGCAGCGCCGCGCTCAGGCGGTCGCCTACATCCTGGCGCAGAACGGCGTGATGCCGCAGCGCATGTACGTCATCGGCTTGGGCGAAACGCGCCCGGTGGCCTCGAACGCGACCCCGGCCGGCCGCGCCAAGAACCGCCGCGTCGAAATCCAAATCGTTCCGTACACGTCGTAATTTGAATAACGAGGCGGCGCTCTACTTGAGCGCCGCCTCGATCGCTTGTTTCAACTCGCCCGCCTGCGGTTCCGTGCGCGAGCCGAACGTGCCGGCCAGGCTGCCGTCCTTAGCAATCAGATACTTGTGAAAGTTCCAGCGCGGCACCGCCGCCTCGCCGAGTTCCTTCGCGATCCACTGATAAAGCGGATGCGCCGCGCTACCCACCACGTGCTCCTTCTTCGTCAACGGAAAGTCGACGCCGTAGCGCACCTCGCAGAACGTCTTGATCTCGCTTTCTGATCCGGGCTCCTGCGCACCGAAATCGTTCGACGGCACGCCGAGCACGACAAGGCCTTTGTCGCGATAAGCCCGCCAAAGTTCTTCAAGCCCCTTGTACTGCGGCGTCAGTCCGCAAGCGCTGGCCGTGTTCACGAGCAGCACCGCCTTGCCCTTGAAAGAGGTCATCGGCAGTGGCTTGCCTTCAATAGAGGTGAAGGAAAAGGCGTGGGCGTTGCTCATCGAAGGCCTCCGGACGGGGTGGGTTAACGAGTTGTAAACACTTGGGCGCCGACACTCAAAACAAGGGAGAATCGGGGAAACTATGCCGCGTCTGGACCTCATCGTCGTGCCGGGAGTAGCGCTCCTGGCGGGAATAGTGATCGGCGCGGTCCTCTACCGCCTCGGCGTCACCGACGCCGTCGGCGCGATGCTCGTCGCGGGCTTCATCGCCGTCGTCGCCTCCTATTGCGACCTGATCCTCGACCGCACGGCAGAACGCGCGCGCACGCGCAGCGCCATTGACCACGTGCGCGCCGACGCAGACCTCACGCGCCGCGCGGTGATCGAACTCAAGCAGCACATGGACACGAGCATCGCGCTCAAGGGCGAGCGCATGCAGAGCGAAGTCAAAGTGCTGGAATCGCTGGTGCGCAAACTCGCCGAAGGCATCGCCGGCCGCTCGAAGGGAGTCGCCCCCGCCGCGGGCGAAGCAACGCTGGCTGCAACGCGCACCACAACCGACACGCCCGCCGACGTGATGCTCGACATGGTCCGCCGCTCGCTGGAAGAGAACCGCATCGACATCTACTTGCAGCCGGTGGTGAGCCTGCCGCAACGCAAGGTTCGCTTCTATGAAGCGCTGACCCGTCTGCGCGCCGCCGACGGCACGATCATCATGCCCTCGCAATACATGCAGGTCGCCGAACCCGCAGGGTTGATGTCGGTCGTCGACAACGTGCTGCTGTTCCGCTGCATCCAAATCCTGCGCAACCTCTCGAACAAGGCGCAAGACATCGGCGTCTTCTGCAACCTCTCGCGCGAGACGCTGCAGGACCAGATCTTCTTCGCCCACTTCATCGAGTTCATGCAGCAGCACAAGGAGCTCGCCGGTTCGCTGATCTTCGAAATCTCGCAAGAGACGCTGGAGCAAGGCATGCCCGCCGAAATCGCGAATCTGAGCCAGCTCGCCGACCTCGGCTTCACCTTCTCGATGGACAAGGTCACCTCGCTCGACATCGACTTCGCGAGCGCCCGCGCCCGTCAGGTGCGCCACTTCAAAGTCCCCGCGAAGCTGCTACTCGCCGATGCGGCCCAATCCGGCGCCCGCGTCCACCCGGCGGACCTGAAGGAACTCCTCGCCCGCTTCGGCTTGAACCTGATCGCCGAGAAGGTCGAGAACGAGCGCGACGTCATTCGCCTGCTCGACCACGACGTCGACTACGGCCAAGGCTTCCTGTTCGGCGAGCCGCAGCAAATCCGCGACACCCTGCTCGGCCAACGCAACACGCGCCCCGCACCCCAAGTCGCCCCGCCGCCGCAGCGTCTGCGCGCCGTCAAACGCGCCTGAAAAGCCCGTTGTAGCCGCGGCGCGCGGCCCCTAGTCTGCGCGCTATGATCGACCTGACGATGAAGACCAGCGTCATGGCAGCGCTCCGCCAAGGCGACATGAAGCGCGCCACCGAACTCGCGCTCGACGCGCTGGAGCAAGGCCAGAAAGACGCGCTCTATTTGAACCTTCGCGCGCAGCTCTTTGAGGCGCACGGCCGCAACCGCGAAGCGATGGCGGATCTCGAAGCCGCCCACGCGCTTGCGCCCCGTGACACCGGCGTGCTCGAAGCGCTGGGTCTCCTGCGCCTGCGTCTCGTGCAACCCGTCGGCGCGCGCGACGCCTTCGAACGCATCGTCGCGATCGCGCCCGACTACGCGCACGGCCATTTCTGCTTGGGCCTCGCCCACGAAGCGCTGGGTGAGACCGATCGCGCCGCCGCGTCTTTCCAACGCGCCGACACGTTGGAGCCCGGCCGGTCCGAAACGCTGGCACGCCTTGCCGCGCTTGCCGCCCGGCGCGGCGACTGGGCTGAAGCGCGCCGCACGGCGAGCCTCGCACTCGCCCAGAACCCAAGCGCGTTCGACGCTATGTTCGTGCGCGCCGCCGCCGACCTCGACGAAGGCAATCCCGCCGCGGTGATCGAGCAGTTGCGTACGCTCTTGACCGACGCATCGGCACCACCGGTCGCGCGCGCCACCGCAGCGAGCCTCATCGCCGACGCGTTCGACGCGCAAGGCGACGCGAACGCGGCGTTCACCGGCTACGAACGCGCCGGCGCGGAGTTCGTGCAAGCCTACACGCCGCAATTTGCGAACCGCGAAAGCGCTTACGACCAAGTCACGAACCTGCGCGCCGAGTTCGAGGCCGTGCCCAAGAACCCGATCGCCGCGATCGCGCTCGGGCCCACGAACGGCGAGGCGGCGCATGTGTTTCTGATCGGCTTCCCGCGCTCCGGCACAACGTTGCTCGAAGCGGTCCTGGCCGCGCACCCGCGCGTCGTCGCGACCGAGGAGCGCGACCACCTGGGCGAAGCCTCCGGCGTTCTCGAAGGCCCCGACGTCATCGCCAAGTTCGGCCGCATGTCCGAGGTGGATGTCGGCCGCTTCCGCCGCGCCTATTGGGACAGCGTGCGCGGCTGCGGTGTCGACATGCGGGGCAAAGTGTTCGTCGATAAGCTGCCGCTGAACACGATCAAGCTGCCCTTGATCCGCCGCTTGTTCCCGTCGGCGAAGATCGTCTTCGCGTTGCGCGATCCGCGCGACGTCGTCTTCAGCGCCTTCCGCCGCCGCTTCGGCATGAACCCGTCGATGTTCGAGCTGTTGACCTTGCACGGCGCGGCCCGCTTCTATGGCGCCGTGATGGACCTCTTCGAGACCTACCGGAAGAAACTCGCGCTCGAGGTGCACGAGGTTCGCTACGAAGACGTGGTCAAAGACCTCGAAGGCGAAGCGCGTCGGTTGTGCGGCGCCATCGGCCTCGATTGGGCAAACGAGATGCGCACGTTCGCTGAGACCGCGCGCGTCTCCGCGACGCCGAGCGGCCTGCAAGTGAAGAAGGGCCTCTACGACACCGGCACCGGCCAGTGGAAGAAATACGAAAATCACCTCGCGCCGGTGCTGCCGTTGCTCGCGCCATGGGTGCAACGCTGGGGCTACGACAACAGCGCATGAAAATCATCTCAGGCCTCCTCGAACTCAGCGCAAACTACGACGTCCTCGTTTGCGACATCTGGGGCGTCATTCACAACGGACGCGAAGCCTATCCCGGCGTCGTCGACGCGCTGCGCCGCTTCCGCAAGAACGGCATCGTGCTCCTGCTCTCGAACGCACCGCGCCCGAACGGCCCGATCCGCGAACAGTTGGCAAGCCTCTCGGTGACCGAAGACGCGTACGACGCACTCGTCACCTCCGGCGACCTCACGCGCCGCCTGCTGATCGAGCGCGCGCCGCTGAACATCCACCACGTCGGTCCGCATCGCGACCTGCCGCTGTTCGAAAACCTCGCTGTGCATCGCGTCGAGATGAAAGAGGCGCAAGCCATCGTCTGCACCGGCCCGTTCGACGACACGAAGGAAGGTCCCGACGACTACCGCGACTATTGGCACGACGCGCTCGCGCGCCGCCTGCCCTTCTACTGCGCCAATCCCGACCTCGTCGTGCAGCGCGGCGACCAGATGATCTATTGCGCCGGCGCGCTCGCACAGGACTACGAACGGCAAGGCGGCGACGTGCTCTATCTCGGCAAGCCGCACGCGCCCGTCTACGCGTTCGTCGCCGAACGCTTGCGCGAACTCGCCGGCCGCGACATCCCCCGCGAAAAATGGCTTGCGGTCGGCGACGGTCTGAAAACCGACATCGCCGGCGCCACGCAAGCAGGCATCGATTCGCTGCTGATCATCGGCGGCATCCACGAAAGCGAACTGGCCTACGCCGACGGCACGCCCGATCCCGCAAAGATCGCGCGCGTCTACGCGGCGCAGAAGCTGAAGTCCGTAGCGGCCATGCGCCGCTTGCTCTAGGTGCAGCCCCGCGCATAGATTGCGCGCCGAACTCATCCCCGAACGAAAGAAGGAACGCCGCCATGACGGCAACATCCGGTTATTTCATTGAAGACCTGGCAACGGGCATGTCCGCCTCCTACGGCAAGACGATCACCGACGCCGACATCGTGATGTTCGCGGGCGTCT
>CAZXAQ010000148.1:0-5861 GCA_964638635.1 uncultured Flavobacteriaceae bacterium | reverse complement strand
CGGTTTCGATGTCCGGACCTTCGGCGATGGCGAAGCCCATGTCGGCGAAGATCGCCGTCGCTTCGTCGAGGATTTGCGACACCGGGTGGATGCGGCCCTGCATCTCCGGGCGCACGGACAGCGTGACGTCGACGCGTTCGGCTTTCAGTTTCGCTTCGAGGGCCGCATCGCCGAGCGCAGCCTTGCGCGCCGTCAGCGCTTCCGTCACGCGGTCGCGCATGCCGTTGATGATCGGGCCCTTTGCTTTGCGCTCATCCGGGCTCATCGCGCCCAGCGTTTTCAGCGCTTCGCTGATCGAGCCCTTTTTGCCGAGAAGATCGACGCGCGCGGCTTCGAGCGCGGCCTCATCGCCCGCTGCGGCGATGCGGGCCAGCGCTTCGCTTTCAAGTTTGCCGAGGTCTTGCATCCAAATCACTCCGAATCGCTTCGCGCCGGTGAAGGCGCATGTTCTCACGCTCCGGCCCGAAGGTCAGAGGCTGCATGCGATCCGAAGCGAGATTGAAACGACTACGCCTTCGCCGCGCTTGCCGCCTGGTCGACCAGGGCCTTGAAGGCCTCGGGCTCGCGCACGGCGAGGTCTGCGAGAATCTTGCGGTCAACCGCAATCCCCGCAATCCCGAGGCCGTTGATAAATCGGCCGTAGGTCAGACCGTGCTCGCGGACCGCGGCATTGATGCGTTGAATCCAGAGCGCGCGGAAATTGCGCTTCCTGAGTTTGCGGCCAATGTAGGAATACTGGCCGGCTTTATCGACGGCCGCGTTCGCGGTCGTGATGTTGTTCTTGCGGCGGCCTTTGAAGCCCTTCGCCTGCTTCAGAACTTTCTTGCGGCGAGCGTGGCTCGGGACCGCGCGTGGTGCACGTGACATGTGTGATCGTCCTTACCGGTTATAGGGCATCCAAAGCTTTACGCGCGGCGTGTCACTCTCGGAGAGAATGAAGGTGCCGCGAGCGTGCAGCTTGCGCTTCGAGGAGCGCCGGATCAGACGGTGGCGTTTCATCACGCCGCCATGCTTCACCTTGCCGGTGGCCGTCATTTTGAAGCGCTTTTTAGCGCCCGATTTGGTCTTCAACTTGGGCATTTCGGTCTCCTTATGCTGGAACGCGTGTGGAGCCTGATGGCTCCGGAACCGCCTGGGCATGCCCCGCCCGGCCGTTCGTGAGGGGCGGGAAATAGCCCAATCTTCCGCCGGAAAGCAAGGGATGGGGCGGCCCCGCGTCATTTGGGACCGCCACCTTATTAAAGAGCCCGCCGGGACAGGGTTTCCCAGCGCCAAAGCATACCGACGCCGGCGACGATGAGACCGGCCAAGAGGCCGAGCCAGACGCCGAGGCCGTCGAGGTTCGCCCACTTCGCCAGGCCGAACGCCAACGGGAAGCCGATCAGCCAGTAGCTCAAGCCGGCGATCCACATCGGTGCGCGCGCGTCCTTGATGCCGCGCAGGCTCGACTGCGCCGTCACTTGCAGGGCATCGAAGAGCTGGAAGGCGGCCGCGACATAGAGGAACGTCGCGGCGAGCGGGATCACGCCTTCGTTCGCGGGATCGGTGGCGCTTAAGTAGAGCCCCGCCAGCGTCTGCGGCATCAGCGCGATCACGACACCGCAGAGCGCCATGAACCCGCAGCCGATCAAAATCGCCGTGTGGCCGGCGCGCCTGGCGCCGATCGTGTTGCGTGCGCCAACCGCGAGGCCCACGCGCACCGTCGCCGCCATGCCGATCCCGAGCGGCACCATGAAGGTGACGGAGGGGATGTTCAGGGCGACTTGGTGAGCCGCGACCGCGGTTGCGCCGAACGTGCCGATGATCAGCGTTGCCGAGTTGAACAGCATCGCTTCGAAGATCAAGGACGAGCCCATGGGGAAGCCGAGCCGGAATATCTCCGCGAACTTCTTCCAATCGGGACGGAAGAAGCGGTGCAGCAAGCGGTACTTCTTGAACGCGGGCGCGAACAGCACCAGTGCCAGCAAAGCCGAGAACGAGAACACGTAGGCAATCGTGCTCGCGATCGCGGAACCGACCAAGCCAAACGCCGGGACGCCGAAATTGCCGTAGATGAACACGTAGTTGCCCAAGATGTTCACGAGCACGGTTGCGATCGCGATTGCGAGCACGGGGCGCTGCTTGTCGATCGCGGTCGCGAAGCCGCGCAACAACGCCGTGCCCAGCCAGAACGGCAGGCCGAGGCTGATGACTTGCACCCAGGGCTCGGCCATCGCCGCGATCTTGGGGTCTTGGCCCAAGAACACGAGAACGGGCCTCGTCCAAAGCAGCGCCACGATCAGGATCGGCGACATCAAGCCGATCGCCCAAAAGCCCATGCGCACGGCGGCGCGCACGCGCGCGCGGTCGTTCGGATGCGCACCCAAGGTCTGCGCCACGATCGGCGAGACCGCCATCACGGGGCCGAAGCCGATCAGCCAGGCCAGGTAGAAGATCACGGCACCTATGGCGGTCGCCGCGAGCGCTTCCTTGCCAAGGTAACCGACCATGATGATGTCGGCCGTGAGCGAGCCGATTTGGGCGAGCTGCATCGCGATCAGCGGTGCGGCCAGCTTCAGCAGTTCGCGCGCTTCGACGAGCCAGGGCTTCAGGATTTCGCGTCTGGCTTCACGGTCGGTCGTTTCGAAATAGGTGTTCATGGTCTTCAACATGGATCAGCTCAGTTTGTCGCCCGCTGGAGGCACTTCCGTCCGGAGAGAGGCGGCGGACAAACAAAAATCCCTCCGGAGCGTGGCTCGGAGGGTTGGTCGGCGTTGCCTTATCAGGCGATGACGCTAATCCATGGCTCCCTCACGAGCCCCAAGAACCGCACAACGCGGCGCCGGGTTTCCGGCGCAGCCTGCGGCCGCAAATTTGGTCGTCGACATGTTCATGCTGTCGTCGGCTCGTGAGTTGACGCGCGGCAGGATTGCCTCGCGGATGTGTCAGGGGATACGCGCGGGGTGGCGCGAAGTCAAGGCATGGGAGGTCTGCGCGGGCATGCCGGCGCGCTCAGTGTGGCGGGGAAGCGACGACGATCACGCCAACCGGGCGGCGCGGATCAAGGGCGCGGTGTCATAGATCTCGGCATAGTGCGTCACCTTGCCGTTTTCCATCGTGACCAGATCGGCTTTTTCGAAGCGGACGGCTTTGCCGGTGACGTTGCTCCTCGCATTGACCCGAAGGCGCACGGCGAAGCGGCGATCGTCTTGTCCGACGATCTCTTCGACCGTCAACTCGCTCACCGTCCAATTGTCGGCCAGCGCGGCGAAGTACTCGCGCACGCCCTCCAGACCACGCCATTCGCCCGCGATCTCGATGCGATTGGGCGCGCCGACAGAGGTCCAGACGACGGTTTCGGCGAACGACGACACCGGGGCCGTGCCGCTGAAGTACACACTGTAGATTTCGCGCAAAGCCTTTTCATTCGGTCCCATGGATCAAGCTCCCGCGGGTCATAACCTGGACGCCCGTTCCAACGGGCTGGTGTCGAAGATTTCGAGGTAGGACGCGCACTTGCCGTTCTTCATGGTCACGAAGTCGACGCGCTCGATGCTGGCCATGCGCCCGCCGGTTTGGCGGCTCATGCCGGTCACGGCCGTGCGCACGACAAAACGCGTGTCGTTTTGGACGATCATCTCCAGCATCTCGATCTTTTGGAACGCCCAGTTCGTCCCGATTGCCGTCAGGAAGCCGCGCACGCCTTCGAGGCCGTGCCATTCGCCGGAATGATCGAGCCGGTTGGGCGCGCCGATGGATTTCATCACGACATCGTCGGCGAACAGCGCCATCAGCGAGTCGATGTCGCCTTTCGCATAGTCGGCGTAAGCTTTGCGAAGGATCTTCTCGTTCGGGCCCATGTGCGGCCTCTTCTTTTTGCAGGGAGGGGAGATTTATTCCCCCCTCCCTGCCACTTTCAATAGCGTTCAGCCTTTCACGCAGACAATTTGGCGGAGGGTGTGGACCACTTCCACCAGGTCCGCCCGGGCGGCCATGACGGCGTCGATGTCTTTGTAGGCCATCGGCGTTTCGTCGATGACGCCCGGGTCTTTGCGGCATTCGACGTGGGCCGTCGCCGCGATGTGGTCTTCGAGCGTGAAACGTTCCTTCGCCGCCGTGCGCGGCCATGATAGATTGAGAGAATGACGAAGAAGGTCGAGAGACCGGGCGTACGGAAAGGCTACGACCTTTGGGCGGCGACGTACGACCGGACGCCCAATCCACTGGTTGCGCTCGATCGCCGGTATTCGGTTGCGCATCTTTGTCCGCGCGCGGGCGAGCGCATACTCGACGCGGGGTGCGGCACGGGCGCGAATTTGCGATCGATCGCGACAGCGGGCGCCCGAGCCGTGGGCCTCGACTTCTCCATGGGCATGCTGCAAAGCGCCAGACGCATGGCGCCCCGCGCAATGTTGGCGCAAGCGGATCTCAATAGCGAATTTCCGCTGAAGCGGGCTGCGTTTGACGCCTTGCTCTGCTCGCTGGTGTCGGAGCATTTGACGAATCTCTCGGTGTTCTTCGCGGAGACGTTTGCGGTGTTGCGTCACGGCGGGCGCTTCGTATTCTCGGCCTTTCATCCCGCAATCGCTCTTGCAGGGGTCGAAGCGAATTTCGAACAGGATGGCGTCGAATATCGGCTTGGCGCAGAGCCGCATTCGGTCGACGACTATCTCAACCGGATGGACGACGCGGGGTTTCGCGATTTGCGCGTGCGCGACTACGTGGTCGACGAGGCGCTGGTCGTCGACATTCCGTGGGCGGTGAAATATCTTGGGCGGCCGCTGCTTCTGGTTGTCGAAGCGGCGCGAGCTTGATGTTATAGGCGCAGCGCGCTTGTGCACGCTGCGCCCCGTCTACCCTTTGACGCAGACGATCTGGCGAAGTGTGTGGACCACTTCGACCAAATCAGCCTGCGCCGCCATGACGGCGTCGATGTCCTTGTAGGCCATCGGCGTTTCGTCGATGACGCCCGGGTCTTTGCGGCATTCGACGTGCGCTGTCGCCGCGATGTGGTCTTCGAGCGTGAAGCGTTCCTTCGCCGCCGTGCGCGACATGGCGCGGCCGGCGCCGTGCGAGCAGGACTCGAACGAGTCCGGGTTGCCTAAGCCGCGCACGATGAAGGACTTCGCGCCCATCGAGCCCGGGATGATGCCGAGTTCGCCCTTGCGGGCACGCACCGCCCCTTTGCGGGTCAACCAGACGCGCTCGCCGAAGTGCTCTTCGCGTTCGACGTAATTGTGGTGACAGTTCACCGCCACGTCGGCCGTTTCGAGGTCGGGCCAGGTTTCCTGCAACACGGCCAGCACCGCGCCCATCATCACGTCGCGGTTCGAGCGCGCGTAGTCTTGCGCCCAACCCACGGCTTCAACGTAGTCGTTGAAGGCCTGAGAGCCCTCACCGAACCAGGCGAGGTCGCGGTCCGCGAGCTTGAGGCCCACCGCGTCGATTTCCTCCTTCGCTTTCGCGATGAAGTACTGACCGATGCGGTTGCCGATGCCGCGCGAGCCGGAGTGCAGCATCACCCAGACACGATCCGCCTCGTCGAGGCAGATTTCGACGAAGTGGTTGCCGCCGCCGAGCGTGCCGATTTGTAGCGCCGCCGACTTCTTCTCCATGATCTTCGGGTGTTTCGCTTCGATCGCCTCGTACCCTGCCTTGTGGCGCTGGTACCAGGCGGCCTCGGCGCGGCGCGGGGCCTCTTTGTGCGAGGCCTGGCCGACCGGGATCACGGATTCGATGCCGGCGCGGATGGCTTTGAGCGAGTCCGGCAGGCGCGACGCGGTGACGTTCGTCATCACGGCGGCCATGCCGCAGCCGATGTCGACGCCGACCGCGGCCGGGATGATCGCGCCCTTCGTCGGGATGACGGAGCCGACCGTCGC
>CAZXAQ010000147.1:0-5960 GCA_964638635.1 uncultured Flavobacteriaceae bacterium | reverse complement strand
GGTCTGTGGCGTAACGAGCGTCATGCCAAGCATACGCGTCGCTTCGGATTTGACGGCATCGATCGACTTCACGACCTTCACGCCGCCGCCCTTGCCACGGCCGCCCGCATGGATTTGCGATTTCACGACCCACACCGGTCCGCCGAGATCGTTCGCGGCTTTGACCGCTTCATCGACCGAAAAGGCCGGAATGCCGCGCAGGATGGGCACGCCGAATTCCTTCAGGACGGCTTTGGCTTGGTATTCGTGAATGTTCATCGGGTGGAGCCTTCAAGCGCACAGCGATCCGCATTGCCAAAGCGGACGTTTCGTTTGGGAAATTGCCCTCTAACCCAGGGCCAAATCGGGCTCGCTGGTATAGCGATGGCCCCCCGTCCCCGCAACGGGAACGGGGCGATCCGGATCGGCGTTTTGACGCTTTTGGCGCCCTAGCGGATTTTGACGCCTGCGAGGGCGAACAGGGCTGCGATGGCCGCCGTTAGCGACACCGTGGTTGCGGCCCACTGCATGCCGAATTGGTCCGCGATTGTCTGGTGGATGCCCCAGGTGGAGCCGACCGCCAGGAAGCCCATGAACATCGGGCCCGCCGCCTTATGGACAAGGAACGCGAGGAAGCTGCCGACGGTGCCCGAGACGATCGCGAGCACGAGGCGTAACGCGATGAAGCCGCCGATGAAGAGCACGCCCAAGAAGCCGAGCTTGATCATCCACGGTGAGAGGTTCGGCGAGATGTAGTTGTCGACGACGCTCTCAAACGTGTCGCGCGCGAAGCCGACGACGGCGGAGGGTTCCATGCGATAGGAGCGTTGCGTGTTGCCGGGCGAAGAGTAGCTGCCGTCAGGTGACGGCGCGGGTGCGGGGCTGAACGTCTCTTCCACCTGCATCTTCGGCGGGCCGTCGCCGGAGAAGCCGAAGAACCAAACCGGGATCGCGACGCCGATCAGGAAGAACGGCAGCATCAAAAGAAAATGGCGCCAGCGCGAATGGCCCGTCGTCTCGGACATAGGCAGTCTCCCATCCATCCGGTCTCATTCGAGACCTTGAAGACTGTACCGCAAATGAACGGGTTGGTGGCGTGCGACAAACAGTGATGACCGCCACAGCGGGCGGCCGTCACTGCGGCGAGCCTCTTTAAGCGATCCTGCGGCGGAAAAGGCTGTCGATCGCGAGGATTAGCCCCATGGCGATGCCGGGGACGAGGCCGAGTTTCAGGCCTTCCTCAATCGGAACGCGCATCGGGCTCACGCCGCCGAAATATTTCCAGGCGACCCAAGCGCCGACGAGCGACAGCGTCAGCGACGAGATGAAGCCGAGCAAAACTGCGGGGGCGCGGCCGGTGAGTTGCGTTGCGCGGGTCAGCGCGTAGGACACGAAGAACGGACCGATTGCGGTGAGCGAAAGCATCAGCAGCGCGGCGTTGATGTTCGCTTGTTCGAGCGGGGCGGGAACGCCCAGATAGTATTGCTGGTAGCCGTAGTAGCCCAAGAAGGCGAGGAACAGGAGCCAAGTCATTTCGCGAACCACTCCCCTAGTTGCGCGGTGGAACGCCTATGGCGCCCGCGCAATGTGGCGAAAGCTTGGCGGGATTGGGGCGATGTGCGGCACGTCCCGAGATTCGCCTCCGCTACTTTCGCGTGGATCGGTAAGAAGACGCCTCACGCGAAGCCGCGAAAGGCGCGAAGAAAAAAGTCGCGAAAAGTGGCTCTGCACTCCCTGCGCGAAGCGCTGTTTCGATGTCGGTTGCGCGCCTGCGGCGCGCGATGTGGAGCGCTTCGCGTCTTGCCTTCGCGCCTTTCGCGGCTTCGCGTGAGACATTTTCTTGCGACGTCTCAACGTCCTGTGAATTTTGCCGGGCGCTTTTCGACGAAGTGGGCGACGCCTTCTTTGAAGTCTTGCGTGGCGAAGCTCTTTTGCATCTCGCTATCGCCGACGGCGATGGCGTCGGTGAGGTTTTGGAACAGCGCTTTCCAGACTTGCGCTTTCATTACTGCCATCGAGCGCGGCGAGACGGTGGTTGCGAGTTGCTTGGCGTAGTCGAGGACCGCGGGGGCGAAGTTCTCTTGTGGGAAGACGCGGTTGACGAGGCCGATACGGGCGGCTTCTTCGGCTGAGAATTTGCGCGCAGAGAAGAGGATGTCGAGCGCGTGCGCGGTACCGGTCAAGCGCGGCAGGAGCCAGGAGATGCCGTGTTCGGCGATCAGGCCGCGTTGGGCGAAGGCGGTCGTGAACTTTGCGTCCGCCGCGGCGAAGCGCATGTCGCAGTAGAGCGTGAAGACGAGGCCGATGCCGGCGCAGGGTCCGTTGATCGCGGCGATGATCGGCTTTCTGATCGACATCAGATAGCCGAAGCGGCCGGCGTAGTGCTCGCTGACGTCGGGCCCTAAGTTCGAGCGCGGGACGTCGATACTGCTGTCGGCGCGGGCGAGTTCGCGCTCATCCCACTTTTCCGGGCGGATTTGCTGCAGGTTGCCCATGTCTGCGCCGGCGCAGAAGCCGCGACCCGCGCCGGTAACAACGATGACGCGGACGTTGTCGTCGTTCGCCGCATCCACGATGGCCCGCTTGACGCTCGCCTGCATGGCGGCGGTCCAGGCGTTCAGCTTGTCGGGGCGGTTCAGCGTGATGAGGGCGATGCCGTCCTTCACGTCGTAGAGAATGTCTTCGTAGGTCGACATGACGGTTCCTTTGGGGGCTTCCTCGAGTTGCTTGGTCGGCTAAGCTTAAGCGCACAACAGAGGAGCGGTGCAATGGGCGAAGCGTTTCGCGAGATCAGATTCGACCGGATGGAGGGGCAGATCGCCCGGCTGACGCTGGCGCGGCCGAAGCAGATGAACGCGTACACGACGCGGCTCTGCGAAGAGATGGTCGCGGCGATCGAGGCCTATCTGCGCGACGACAACTTGCGCGTGCTCATTCTCACCGGCGAGGGACGCGGGTTTTGCGCGGGCGGCGACGTGTCGGGCGCGGACGACGCGCATGGCGACTTGATGAAGGCGCAGCTTTCTCACGCGCGCGAGATGCGCGACGGGATGCATCGGGTGATCCAAGCGCTGCACCGGCTCGACAAGCCGGTCATTGCGATGATCAACGGGCCGGCTGTCGCGGGCGGGTTGACGCTCGCGCTGGCGTGCGACTTCCGGATTGCAGCGGACACGGCGAAGCTCGGCGATACGTCGGGTAAGTTCGGGCTGCTGCCGGACGAAGGCGGAGCGTGGCTGTTTCCGCGGGTGATGGGGCTCGACCGCGCGCTGAAGATGACGATGCTGGCCGAAGTTTACGACGCGAAGACGGCGCTGGAATTGGGGCTGGTGACGGAGGTGGTTCCGGCTGCAGAGTTGGAGGCGCGAACGAGCGCATTTGCGCGCGCTCTGGCGAAGCGCGCGCCGCTCGCCGTCAGGCTCGCGAAGGCGATGATGGCGCGCGGGCTCAACATGACGCTTGATCAGTCGCTGGGCGATGCGGCGCTGTCGGTGATGGTGTCGAACCCGACTGCCGACGTGCGCGAGGGCGTGAAGGCGTTCTTCGAGAAGCGCGAGCCGAAGTTCGAGGGGCGCTAACCTTGCGCGCATCAGCGCGGATCGATTCAGCAAGAGCACCACGAAGATCGCGAAGGTCCGCGAAGGCCACCAAGAGCTTGGTGCACTTTGTGAGTCCTTCGCGATCTTGGTGATGCTCTTGCTGACTCTTGATCGCGCTGACGCGCGATGGGTGCCCTACCGACGGAGCGGCGGCTGTTGCGGCTGCGCGGGCATCAGCATCGCGCCGAGGCCTTGCAATGCGGCACGCCAGCCGTCGGCGACCGCGTTGAAGTAGTCGTCGTTGTCGGTGGGCAGGCCCGCGTGTGTGATGCGCAGGAGCGAACCTGCGCCCTTGGGTTGGATCGTGAATTCCGCGGTCATGCCGTTTGCGAACGGGAGCATACCGGAGCGCGCGCGGGAATACTCGAACGCGAGCATCACGCGCTGCGGGGCTTGGAACGATTTGATGCGGGCGCCGCTGACGTGGTCCGGATCGTTTTCGCGCTGCCCCCAAGCGATCACCCAGGCGCCGTCCACTTCGGTGACGACGGCGGCAATGTTGTTCCAGCGGCCGCGGATCGCTTTGGGCGCGATGAGCAGATTGAACAACGCCGCCGGTGCGACCGGCAGTTCGATTTCATGCCATTGGCTGCGCGTCGACATGGGGGTTTGGGGTGCACGCACTTCGGGGGTACTGGGGCGCTATCGGAGCGCAGCCGCGCGCGACAATCAAGACGCCGGACGTGCAGGATTAGCGTAAACGGCGCCACTCGGCCGCGGTGACGCCGTAGATCAGGCAGGGTTTGCCGTGCAGCGTGCCGTCACGCAAATAGCGCTCGCCGAGGCGTTCGGCGACGCGGATCGAGGCGGCGTTGTCCGGGTGGATGGCCGAGACGATTTCGTTCGCGCCCAACGTCTCGAAGCCCCAGCGCAGGGCGGCGGCGCCGGCCTCGGTCGCGTAGCCCTTACCCCAAGCATCGCGCATGAATGTCCAGCCGAGTTCGAGACCGACCCAATCGTAGGGCGGGTCGTAGAGCCCGACGCGGCCGACGAAGCGGCCCGTTGCGCGTTCGTCCACGGCCCATTTGCCGTAGCCTTTCAGCACCCAATGGCCGAGATGTTTGGCGACGTGATCCCAGGCGTCGGCGAGAGAGGGCTGCGGTTCGCCGTTCGACAGAAAACGCATGACTTCCGGGTCGCCGTGAAGGGCCGCGATCGCGGGGACATCGTCCTCGCGATAGGCGCGCAGGATCAGGCGGTCGGTGGTGAGCGTGGGAATGATCATGGTTCGCTTCCCACGCTCAATGGTTCAGCCGAGCTTCGGTTCGAGTTTTTTGCAGGCGTCGATTAGGCCGCGGACGGCGTCGACCGATTTCTGCAGCATCGCGTTTTCGTCGGGTGTGAGGTTCAGGCTGATCACCTTCTCCACGCCGCCGGCGCCGATGATGCAGGGGACACCGACGTAGAGGTCTTTGAGGCCGAACTCGCCCTTCAGGTGCGCGGCGCAGGGGAGGATGCGCTTCTTGTCCTTGAGGTAGCTTTCGGCCATCGCGATCGCGGCGGTGGCGGGGGCGTAGAAGGCGGAGCCCGTTTTCAGGAGGCCTACGATTTCGGCGCCGCCGTCGCGGGTGCGTTGGACGATCTGGTCGAGGCGTTCTTGCTTGATCCAGCCGAGCTTCACCAGTTCGGGCAGCGGGATGCCGGCGACGGTCGAGAAGCGGGTCAGCGGCACCATTGTGTCCCCGTGGCCGCCGAGAACGAACGCGGTCACGTCTTCCACCGAGACTTTGAATTCGTCGGCGAGGAAGTGGCGGAAGCGGGCACTGTCGAGAACGCCAGCCATGCCTACAACTTTATGGTGCGGGAGCCCGGAAAATTCGCGCAAAGCCCAGACCATCGCGTCCAGCGGATTGGTGATGCAAATGACGAACGCGTTCGGCGCGTGGGCCTTGATGCCGTCACCCACAGCGCGCATCACACCAAGATTAATATTCAGTAAGTCGTCGCGACTCATGCCGGGCTTGCGGGGGACGCCGGCGGTCACGATGACCACATCGGCGCCTGCGATGTCTGCGTAGCTCTGGGTACCTTTGAACTGCGCATCGAAGCCGTCGACCGGTGCGGATTGCGAGATATCCAGCGACTTTCCTTGCGGCAGGCCCTCGACGATGTCGAACAGAACAACGTCGCCCAACTCCTTCAAACCAATGAGGTGCGCGAGGGTGCCGCCGATTTGTCCACCACCGATGAGAGCTATTTTTTTGCGAGCCATGTGAGGGTCTTTCTTGGAGGTTGTGCGACGGCGAAGCCGTTCACCAAAGTTGGGATGCGATGTTGAGCTTAATGCGGGGACGCGTACCGCATCACCCGACTCAATCGCAAGCGCACAAGCACTGCGTGCACATGTGATTTATGCAACACTGTCAACTCAAATATTGATTC
>CAZXAQ010000146.1:0-5980 GCA_964638635.1 uncultured Flavobacteriaceae bacterium | reverse complement strand
GCCTTGAGGCGGTTCTCACATCGTGCGATCAACTTGACTCGCAACACAGTCGCTTGGTGGTGAAAGCTGAATCTATCCTGCCTACTCCGCCTCAAGCAAATTCGCTCGAGAAGCAGCAGAGCCATCGGCGATAAGCGATCGTCGCCGGTCCAAACCTTGCAACGCCGGGGCCTACCCGCGCGGCACCGCCGCGCGCGCCAGCGCGTCGGCGGCCTCGTTCAGCTCGTGGTCGTTATGCCCGCGGACCCAGCGCCAGCTGACCTTGTGCTTCGCTGCCGCCTCTTCCAGCCGCTGCCAAAGATCGACGTTCTTCACCGGCTTCTTGTCCGCGGTCTTCCAGCCATTCTTCTTCCAGCCGTGGATCCACTTCGTCACGCCGTCTTTGAGGTACATGCTATCGGTGTGCAGGTGCACCTCGCACGGCCGCTTCAGCGCTTCAAGCGCCGCGATCGCCGCCATCAACTCCATGCGGTTGTTCGTCGTCTCGGCCTCGCCGCCCGACAGTTCCTTGCGCGAGTCTTTGAACAACAGGATCGCCCCCCAACCGCCCGGCCCCGGATTTCCTGAGCACGCGCCGTCGGTGTAAATCTCCACATGGTTCATTCCGGCCACCCGTAAGACTGTGGCCCCGCGGCCGACTGGTGAAAACGCAACTTCGTCAGATACTCGAGCGGATCCTTCGGCCGCACCAGCGCCGACGGATCGCGGTTGATCCAGTCATAGAGCCGCGTCAGCAGGAACCGGAACGCCGCGCCGCGCGCAAGGACCGGCAACGCCGCCACCTCCACCGCCGCGAGCGGCCGGACAGAGCGATAGGTCGAAAGTAACGCGCGCCCCTTCGTGATGTTGAACGCACCGTCATGCTCGAAACACCACGCGTTCAAACACACCGCCACGTCGTAGGCATAAGCGTCGTTGCACGCGAAGTAGAAATCGATCAGCCCGGAGAGCTTGCCCTCCATAAAGAACACATTGTCGGGAAAGAGGTCCGCATGGATCACGCCCGCGGGCAACCCCGTCGGCCAATGCTGCTCCAACCAGCGCAGCTCCGCCCCGATCAGCGTGCTCAAACCCATATGCACGCCGTTCGCCTTCGGCTCGCACTGCTTGACGAGCGCCTTCCACCCCTCGACCGACAGCGCATTCGGCCGCGTAAGCTTATAGTCGGCGCCGGCCAGATGCAGCCGCGCCAACCCCGCCCCCAACGCACCGCACTGCTGCACATCCGGTCGCCGCGGCGACAGCCCGGACAAAAAGGTCATCAACGCGGCCGGTCGCCCGGCCAGCATCCGCCAAGCCTTCCCGTCGCGCGCGCGAACGGGCAGGGGACACTGAATCCCCTTCGCCGAAAGATGCTCAAGCAGCCCGAGGAAGAACGGCAAATCCTCTTCCCTGACGCGCTTCTCATAGAGCGTCAGGATGAACGACCCGTGCTCCGTCTTAAGGAAGAAATTCGAATTCTCGACCCCCTCCGCAATCCCCTTGAACGTCAGCGCCGCCCCAAGCTCGAACGCCCCCAAAAACTGGGCAAGCTCCGCATCGCTGACATCGGTGTAAACGGCCATGCGTGAGGTATTAAGGTGAAACGTGGCGACCGCCAAGTGGCTCGGTCATGCCGACGCGGGGAAGAACGCGAGCGCCTCCGCCCAACCCATAGCCAACTTCACGCCGTCGGGCGGCAGCTGCGCGGGTGCGAACGCGGGTGAGGCGGCAAACAGAATGCGCATCCTGACCGCCGCAAGATGCTGCAGCACGTCCAACCGGTCGTCGATGAAGGCCGTGAGGCCGAGCCGCGTGGCGATGATCGCCTTCTCTTCGCGCTGCTCGCAGAAATGCACCCGCTCGAGCGGGACGCCGGTCGTCTCGTGAAAGCGATGATGTGCCAGCCATTCGATCGTCTTGCGCGCGGTCCCGGACTTCGCCTTCGAAACCAGATGCACGCATCCAGGAAAGACTTTGCGGTTCAGCCGGGCGACCGCTTCGAACGCATCGTCGACCATCGGAGTCTCGAGATAACCCGACGAGAAGAACGACGTGTCGCCGCTGTCGCGTGCCGGCCGGATCAACACGCCGCCGATGTCCACGCCAAGCGCCGGACTATTCGGGTTGGCCTGCCGCTTCGGCCGCGTCATCCTAGCGCGATGCCGCAGGCGGCGGTGGTGTCACGCGGCGGAAGCGGTATTCCATCGTGCTGCCGTCGTGCATCCGGACGCTGGACGTGTACGTCGTGGCCGTGCACGTGTAGCGCGTTTCGCCGCTCGTCGGGCCGTTACTCATGTTCACCGGCACGGTTTTTCTAATGCCGCGCTTCTGCACCGTCACCGTGCCGCTGGCGCTCACGCCGCTGTCGCAGGCGCGCATGACCCCGTCTTTGGCGGACCAGTAGCCGCTCGACGTGCTCGTGCGCGCGCGGGCATCGCCGGTGATGGGCCCGTCGCGATCCGGCGTGGTCGTCTGATAGTCGAGCCCGACCGACTCGCCGCGGAACGTTCCGTCGTCGTTCATCGTGATCCTGAGCGTCGTGTTGTTGTTGCGCGTGAAGCGCGTGCTTCCCATGCGCCGGCTCAGCCACTCCATCGGTCCGCCGCCGGTCATTTCCCACTTGCCGACGAGGCAGGCGTCGATGTGAACGTCGCCGGTCAGACAGGACTCGCAGGCGAGATCGCGGTTCGCGCGCAGCGAAAGCGCAGCGTTCGCGTCGCCCGTGTGTAGCGCCATCACGCGATAGCGCGCGCGCCGCTCCGTGCGGCAGTCGGTGTTCGCGGGCCAGGCGCCCCAAGTCGTGCCGGGATCCTTGCGCACGGCGACGTTCGTGCCGTCGGGCGCGACCGTGTTTCCCCACTTGCCGCATTCGTAGTCCGTCCAGCCCGGCATGATGACGAACGGCTTCAGCGTGCGCCGCACCGTCGCCGATCGGTTGATCGTCCACTGCTCGCCGTCGATCCGCCCGCCGAAACTGAGGGCCGCGCCGTTCGGGTACCTGATCTTGCCGTCGTCGAAGTCCTGCGCGAACGTGAGCAGTTGCTCGTTCGAGATCGCGCCGCGGATCGCCGTCCGCTGTGCCGCGTCGGTCGGCCCGCTCGCCATCTGACGCAGGAACGGCATCAGCGCACCGAGCCCGCTCGTTTGATACTGCCAGTAGAAGAAGATCGAAGCCTCATAGCTCATCGCATAAAGCGGTCGCTGCGCCTCGACCGCGCTACGGAAGCTCGGCGCGTTGTTCCAGCCGGACCTGCGCACGTTGTACGCGGCGAACAGTTCGGCCGAACCCTCGCCCCACCACAGACCCCCACTCGTCATCGTCGCGCGCTGCCCCGCGCTCAGTGTGCCGTGCTGCACGCAGTGAAACGTCTCGTGCGCGACCGTGTAGTGAATGTCTTCGCCCGAGAACCGGCCGAACAGGAACAGCGTCACCGGGCACTCGCGCCGCGGACCCCACGTCGGATCGAGCGTCCAGGCGGCCGCCCCCGCGTGCTTGCGCCGCCCGTCCCGATCGAGCACTTCGCGCGACATCGGATCGCTGCCGATCAGCGAGACGAGATAGGTCACGTTGTCGATCCGGTAGTCGCCGAGCGCCGCGAGATTGCCTGCCGCACGTCGCGCCCCGGCCTCGACCCGCGCGATGTCGCCCGGCCGAAGCAGCGGACCCGCATTCACGTCGCCGATCCCCCGGAACGTTCGCGTGCCGCCCGGTGTCGTGACGGTAAAGCGGAAATACTCCACGCACTCGATGCCGCCCGGTTCCCAAAGCGTGCGTCCGCCTTCATCGGTAACCGCGAAACCCTTGAGGTAGCCGCGGTCACACTCGGTCGTCGCACGTGCTTGCGGCGCGCCTAACGCAACGGCCAACGCCAACAAGACCAGATGAAGAACTATCCGCATGATCGACCTCAATCGAATCTGAGTCGATCATACATGCGGCGGCCTTGGCAGGGCAGTGACGCCTGCCACCCTTTAGGCCGTCAGCTACGGCACTTCTTCAGGTCGAGCGCGAAGACGAGCCCGCCCTTGGGCGCGCCGTCCACGGAGTCGAGCGCCATGGTTCCCTCGCGCGCGTCGCGCCTCGAGACCAGCGTCAGCGTCGCCCGAAAATTCAGCACCGCCGCATCGCCGCAGCCCACGCGCCGCAAAATGCCGCCGCGCAGGTTCTCGTTGAATGTGAAGTCGCCCTCGTAGACGCCCTTCACGTCGCGGTGGAAGCGCCGCCCGCGATTGCCGCGACCCGTGCCGTAGTCCACTTGCAACTCGGCGCGCTGCTTGTCGCCGAGATGCGCAAAGCCGCGATAGTCGACCTGGTAAACGCCGAGCGAATAACCTTCCGGCAGATGCAGCGGGATCTCCATCGCGCAAGTCATGCGCGCAAACCCGCCGTTCGCGTCGGTTCCGGTGACCGCAAAATTGTCGAACAGCACGCTGATCGCGCCGCCGTCCGGCGCCGTCACGATGCTGTAGGAGCCGGCCGGGCAACCTTGCGCTTCAAGCACGCGTTCGTCGTGGTCGTAGAGTTTCTGTTTGGCGAACGCGCTCGTAGCCGCCGCGGCCGCCAAAAAGGCAAGGGTGGCCAATCGTTTCGTGTGCATGGATGAAGTCTCCGTGTTCCTTCACGCCACGATTGGCCGTGGCCCCTGTTTCAGTTCAGTCAAACGCGCCCGTTACGAGCAGCGGCGCATCTGCAGGTGATAGACGATCGCCGCGTTGACGTCCTCGGAGTCGACCGTCGCACTCGCTTCCGCGTTGTTGTAGGTCGCGACCCGCATGCTCGAGTTCGTGCGCAGGTTCACGTCCGCGCCGCACGGCGACCAGACCATGCTTTCGGCCGTCAGCTGGTTGTTGATGAAGTAGTCGCTGTCGAGCGAACCCCAGAACGAGCGCCGGAACGCCGGCCCGCGGCCGCCCGCGAAGAAGTATTCGACGTTGAACTGCGACGTGCCGCGATACGGCAGGTGATTGTAGCCGCGATAGTCGACCGAGAGCACCGAGATGCTGTAGCCGCTCGGCACGTGCACGGGGATCGCCACGTTGCACGACTTGCGGTCGTAGGTGCGGCCCGTCATGCCGCCGGCCGAGACTTCGTATTGGTCGAAGATGAGGCTGAGCGTCTTTGCGTCGGGGCTCAGCGTCGCCGAGACCGAACCGGAAGGACAGCCCGAACCGCCGTAACCCGGCAGGCCGAGCGCGATATCGTCGGCGTTCGCAGGAACTGCGGCGGCCAATGCACTGAGCGCCACCGCGCTCGCAAACAAGGTTTTCATGTCGTCATACTCCAGGTTGAAACAAGACCATCGAACGACCGATCGCTTGGCGAGCACGCGATCAATTGCGTTCCCCGCCTAAGTAGGGCTCGCGCATTGAACTCGTTCTGAATGTGCGATTCATTCGCGGTTCATCCCGCCGCGCGAAACGCAGCCCTGCGCGCGGAAAACCGGCGCCGTGCCGCATTCATCTGCGGCATATGGGACCGTTCACGAAAAAGCGAACAAGGAAGAAGAGGTCTCACGCGAAGCCGCGAAGGATGCGAAGGAGGACGCGAAACAAGCGCCCTGCTTCGCGCGCCGCAGGCGCGCAACCGACGACGAAACAGGCGCTTCGCGCCGGGAGCACACCCTGATCTTCTCGCGTCTTTCTTCGCGTGGTTCGCGGCTTCGCGTGAGATTCTTCTTGCCGATCTAAGCAAGTGCCCGCGGTAAACGGAACGTCACCGTTTCGCGCGCCGTTTCCGTCTCTTCGACGGTGACGTCGTAACGCGCGCGGAACGCGTCGATCACTTCACTGACAAGAACGTCAGGCGCGGAAGCCCCCGCGGTCAGCCCCACGACGCGCGCGCCGGCCATCATGCTCCAGTCGATATCGCCCGCCCGCTGCACCAGCGCGGCGCGCTTCACACCGGCACGCGACGCAACCTCGACCAAGCGCATGGAATTGGAAGAATTCGGCGCGCCGATCACGAGCACGACGTCCGCGCGCGGTGCGATCGCCTTCA
>CAZXAQ010000145.1:0-6014 GCA_964638635.1 uncultured Flavobacteriaceae bacterium | reverse complement strand
GCCTCCTACGGCAAGACGATCACCGACGCCGACATCGTGATGTTCGCGGGCGTCTCCGGCGACACGAACCCCGTTCACCTCGACCAGGAGTTCGCGGCCAAGACGCCGTTCAAAACCCGCATCGCCCACGGCATGCTGTCGGCGAGCTTCATCTCGACGGTGATCGGCACGAAGCTGCCCGGCCCCGGCGCGATCTATATGAGCCAGAACCTGCGCTTCAAGGCGCCGGTGAAAATCGGCGACACGGTGCAAACGACCTGCACGATCACCGAAATCATCGCCGAGAAGCGCCGCATCGTCCTCTCCACGATCTGCAAAGTCGGCGACACGGTCGTGATCGAGGGCGACGCGCTGATCATGGTCCCCTCGCGCGGCAAGTAAGAGATCGAAACGCGCGCCCGCATGCAGATTTTCCGCCACTACGAGAACCTGCCCGCGGCCGCGCGCGGCGCGACCGTCGCGATCGGCAATTTCGACGGCGTGCACTTGGGTCATCAAGCGCTGCTGAAACACGCCAAGACGCTGGGCGCCCAGCTCGGCGTCTTGGTGTTCGAGCCGCACCCGCAAGAATTCTTCAAGCCCGGCGGCGAACGCTTCCGCCTAACCCCGTTCCGTGCCAAAGCACGCCTGCTCGAACGCTTCGGCGTCGATGTGCTCTACGCGCTCCACTTCGACGCTGCGTTCGCCGCGCTGAGCGCGGAAGATTTCGTCACAAAAGTCCTCGCACAAGGCATCGGCGCGAAGCACATCGTCGTCGGCCAAGACTTCCAATTCGGCAAGGGCAGGGCAGGCAACATCGAACTGTTGAAAGCGCACGGGCCCGACCACGGCTTCACCGTCTCGACATTCGACCTCGTCGGCGCGGGCCCGGAAACAAAAATCTCCTCCACCCGCATCCGCGAGGCGTTGCGCGAAGGCAAGCCCGACGTCGCCGCCAAACTGCTGGGCCACGCATGGACCGTCGAAGGCCGGGTAGAGCAGGGCGACAAACGCGGCCGCACGATCGGCTTCCCGACCGCAAACGTCTCACTCGAAGGCTACCTGGAACCCGCACGCGGCGTGTACGCCGTCCGCGTCGAGATCGCAGGCAGGTCGTACAACGGCGTCGCCAACTTCGGGCGCCGCCCGACATTCGACAAGAAAGATGTCCTCCTCGAAGTCCACATCTTCGACTTCGCCGGCGACCTCTACGGCCAACAAATCGTCGTCGCGTTCGAAGCGTACCTGCGCCCGGAAATGAAGTTTCCGGGCCTCGACGCACTGAAGGCGCAAATCACAAAAGACGGCGAAACAGCCCGCCAGCTGCTGAGCGCAATGCCGCGCACGTAGTCAGGTCTTACCGCGGCAGTGCGGTTGGCGGCGTTGTCGGCTCCGGAGCCGCAGGCGCGCTCGGAGGCGCTGGTTCGGGGAGCGGGGCGGGCGAGCCGGAGTTCACCAAGCGAACGCGATAGCAATGCCGGCCGGCGGCGGCGCGCTTCGCCTCGAACTCGGGGAATGTCGCAACACCGAACGGCGCCACGGACCCGTCGGCCGGCGCTTCGCGGGTGGGACGCAAGAAATCGGCGCAGAGTTCGATGTGGTCCGCGTCGTCGGCGCGGTACGTCACGACCGCCTCGTCTTGCTGGGTGTACCGCACCAAAACGCAATCGCCAAACACCTGTGTTCTCTTCTCCGCGAACGCCGTCTCGATAGCGCGATAGGATGCAGGCACCTGGCTCGTGAACGTGAATGCGCACTGTGCCGCCGTCGCAACGCGTTTCAACGTCTCAAGGCGCGCATCGTCCAGCCGGTATTCGCGCGCCGCAACGGGATTCTCGATCGACAAGTAGCCGGCGACAAAGGTGACCGCCACGGCAAACGCGCCGAGTCCCGCGAGTATCGGTGCCGCATCGAATTTGCTGCGCGGCTTCGCCGCCTCCACGTCGCGAACGAAGAACACGAAGATGCCCGCCGCAATGACGCCGACAACGATCAACTTGAGCAACAGCCGGTCGGAGAGTTCGCCGGACAAGAAGTTGTAAACAAGCGCGATCAGGTCGCCGACGAAAACGAGGGCCGCGATTGTGAGCGTGACGTAGGTGAGCCACTTGCGCACGCGCGATTGCTGCAACGCCGGATCCGCGCGCCGCTGGACGGCGATGTACCAGCCGAACGCGGCCAACAGAGGCGTTGCTACCGCCAGCGCCGCAAGCGCGCTGCGGATTCGCGTGTGGCGATAATAATCCGACGACGTGTCGAGCGCGTCCGCGATCGCGCCATCGATCAAAGAAAACAGAAGCGAGCCCAAATTGAACGCGACAAGGCCGAGCAGGCTGAACATGACGAGGTAGAGAAACGCCTCGCGCGCCGAGACGTAGCTCTTAGGCTTCGGGATCGCCACGCCGAAACTCGCAACGGTCCAGCCCGCTAGCGCGGCATCGATCTCCTTCTTCGACCAGCCGGCATTGGCAAGTTCTGTCGCGATGGCGTCGGGCTTGGCGCCGCGATTAAGGGCCTCGCGAACGAATTCGTCGAGTGATGTGCTGGCCATCGTGTCGGACTCCGAGCGGTAAATCGAGATAATTCGCAGAGCGACAAACGAACCTTGATACTCATCAATCCGTTCTGTCAAATGCTGGAAATCCAAAAGAGAGCGTCGGCGTCCAACTGCACCAAGCGCCGGTGAGATGCCGTCGCCCCCAGGATTGATGCCCGCTTTCGGAGCATCGGTGCATACGAGTAAACTCCGAATCGACATGCTCCAATCGCTGAAACTTCACCCGGACTCGCGCTGCGCCGCCGTCTCGCACATCGACGTTTCCGTCGCGCGCGCGCACGGGCAGCTGACGCTCAGCTACCTCGTCACCGGCAAGATCGCCGACCTCCGCTTGCCCGCGCCGGCCGCACGCACGCGGGCCGACGGCCTCTGGCAGCACACGTGCTTCGAAGCGTTCGTTCGCCGGAAGCCGAGCCCGCGCTACTACGAGTTCAACTTCGCCCCCTCGACGCAGTGGGCGGCCTACCGCTTCCGCGGCTATCGTGAGGGCATGGTCGCGTTCGAAGACATGCCGCCGCCCGCCATCGAAAGCCGGCCGAACACGGACTCCTACGCGCTTCAAGCCCAACTGAAACTCGACGCCCTGCCGAGCTTGCCCCATGACGCCACCTGGCACCTGAGCCTCACCGCCGTCATCGAAGAAACGAACGGCAACAAATCCTACTGGGCGCTTGCGCATCCCGCGCCTAAGCCCGATTTTCACCACGCCGACAGCTTCGTCCTCGAACTTCCAAACGTGACCACATGAAATTCGGTATCGACCGCCTGATCGCCGACCCCGCGTTGCGTGGCCCCCTGAAAGGCAAGCGCGTCGCGCTCGTCGCGCACCCCGCTTCCGTCACGCAAGACCTGACGCACTCGCTCGACGCGCTGGCGGCAACCGGGGACATCAAGCTCACCGCCGCCTTCGGGCCCCAGCACGGCCTGCGCGGCGACAAGCAAGACAACATGGTCGAGAGCCCGGACTTCAACGACCCCGTGCACGGCATTCCGGTCTTCAGCCTCTACGGTCAAGTCAGAAGGCCCACCGGCCAGAGCATGGGCACGTTCGACGTCGTGCTCGTCGATCTGCAAGACCTCGGCTGCCGCATCTACACGTTCATCACGACGCTGCTCTACATGTTGGAAGCAGCAGCCGAGCATAAGAAAGCCGTCTGGGTGCTCGACCGCCCGAACCCCGCCGGCCGCCCGATCGAAGGCTTGGCGCTGCGCGCCGGTTGGGAGAGCTTCGTCGGCGCAGGCCCGATGCCGATGCGCCACGGCCTGACACTCGGCGAACTGGGCTTGTGGTTCATCAAAACGAAGAAGCTCGACGTCGACTACCGCATCATCGAAATGGACGGCTACCGCCCGGACGAAGCCCCCGGCTACGGCTGGCCGCTGGGCACGCGCACATGGGTGAACCCCAGCCCGAACGCGCCGAACCTCTGGATGGCGCGCGCCTACGCCGGCACCGTGATGCTCGAAGGCACGACGCTCTCCGAAGGCCGCGGCACGACAAGGCCCTTGGAACTCTTCGGCGCCCCCGACATCGACGCAAAGAAAGTGATCGCTGAGATGCACCGCCTTAGCCCCCAGTGGCTGAAAGGCTGCACCCTCCGCGACTGCTGGTTCGAACCGACGTTCCACAAACACGTCGGCAAACTCTGCAACGGTGTGCAGATCCACACAGAAGACCCGCGCAGCTACGATCACGCCGCATTCAAACCCTGGCGCGTCCAATCGCTCGCGTTCAAAGCGATCAGCAACCTCTACAGCGACTACCCCCTCTGGCGCGACTTCCCCTACGAATACGAAATCGGCAAACTCGCCATCGACGTCATCAACGGCGGCCCCCTGCTGCGAGAGTGGGTAGACGACAAGAACGCAACCGCGAACGACCTCGACGCGCTAACGAAGCCCGACGAACAATCCTGGGCGGCAGAGCGGCAACCGTTCCTGCGCTATTGAACGCGCACAACAATCCCGCCTCCCCCTTGCGGGGAGGCCAGCGAAGCGAGCGTAGCGAAGCTGAGTGGGTGGGGGTAGCTGCGCCCGCGTGGTGCACAGCGCGCAGGCTGGTACCCCCACCCACTCGACATCGCTTCGCTCGTCTCGCTGGCCTCCCCGCAAGGGGGAGGCGGCACAAGTAGCCGAGTTCAGCTCTTACTACGCCACACCCTCGACACCGTTAGCAGCGTGTAGAAGAAGGGGACCCAAGGTAGAAGCGCGATGAGCCAGAATGGGAGAATCTGGGCAACGGCGACATAGAACCACGCCAGACAGAAAGTACCCCACGCGAGCGTAATCCAGAAAGTTCTAACCAACTTCTCTTGCTTCGCTTCGTCAACGCCCTGACACCACATCCATGTGACGAGCCAGCCCGCCGCGATCCCGAGAACGTACATCACCAGGGGAAACCAAACGCCCGGGCCGATCAGAATCCCTAAGCAAACGAGCAATGCCAGCCAACCCGCCACGATGAGCGTGGTCTGTCCAAGTGCTCTGTCGCGCTCTTCGGGTGTCATCAGGAAGTTCGTGGACCTCGGACGCCAATGCTAGACCAAACAGACAGTCCGTGCCATTGAATCGCCACCAAGCCATTCCCACACACGGAGCCACACCCCATGAAAACCCGCATCACCGAAATGTTCGGCATCGAGCATCCGATCATCCAAGGCGGCATGCATTTCGTCGGTTTCGCCGAGATGGCGGCGGCGGTTTCGAACGCGGGCGGCCTCGGCATCATCACCGGCCTCACCCAAGGCACGCCCGCGAACCTCGCGAAGGAGATCGCCCGCTGCCGCGAGATGACGAAGAAGCCGTTCGGCGTGAACCTCACGTTCCTCCCCGCGCTCACGCAGCCCGACTACCCCGGCTACATCAAAGCGATCATCGACGGCGGCATCAAAGTCGTGGAGACCGCAGGCAACAACCCGCAAAAATGGATGCCCGCGCTGAAAGAGGCGGGCATCAAAGTCATCCACAAATGCACGTCCGTGCGCCACTCGCTGAAAGCCGAACAGATCGGCTGCGACGCGGTCTCCGTCGACGGCTTCGAATGCGGCGGCCATCCGGGCGAAGACGACATCCCGAATTTCATCCTGCTCCCGCGCGCGGCGGACGAGTTGAAAATCCCGTTCGTCGCCTCAGGCGGCATGGCCGACGGCCGCAGCCTGGTCGCGGCGCTCGCGATGGGCGCCGACGGCATGAACATGGGCACGCGCTTCATCGCGACAAAAGAAGCCCCCGTCCATGAGAATGTGAAACAAGCGATCGTCGCGGCGAGCGAACTCGACACCCGCCTCATCATGCGCCCGTTGCGTAACACCGAACGCGTCCTGAAAAACGCCGCCGTCGACCGTCTGCTCGAGAAGGAAAAGGCCTTGGGCGCAAAAATCCAGTTCCAAGACATCATCGGCGAAGTCGCGGGCGTCTACCCGAAGATCATGAAGGACGGCGACATGGAAGCCGGCGCCTGGTCCTGCGGCATGGTCGT
>CAZXAQ010000144.1:0-6497 GCA_964638635.1 uncultured Flavobacteriaceae bacterium | reverse complement strand
CGTCGCCACCAGAATGTCGATGCCCTTGGCCATCGTCTGCTTCTGCGGGCCTTCGGCGACGCCGCCGAAGATCGTCGTCACGCCTTCGTTCATGTACTTGCCATAGGCGCGGAAACTGTCGGCGATCTGCGCCGACAACTCGCGCGTCGGCGACAAGATCAAGGCGCGCGCCGTCTTCGGCGCAGGCGCCCGCTTGTTCTCGGTCAAGCGCTGCAGGATCGGCAGCGCGAAGCTCGCCGTCTTGCCGGTGCCCGTCTGCGCGATGCCGAGCAAGTCTTTGCCGGCCAGCACGTGCGGAATGGCCTGCGCTTGGATCGGGGTGGGGGTGGTGTAGCCTTCGTTCGCCAGCGCTTTCAGAAGCCGCGGCTCAAGTCCCAAACTAGAAAAATCAGTCACAAAGTTCACTTTCAAATATGCGAGTCGGCGCGTCGCGGACGCAACAATGGCGCCGGCGCGAAAATTCGCGGGTTGAGGAAGCCCCGCGTGTTACCTGGGCAGTTCCGGATGAATTCGCGCTCAAAAGGTATCGAAGAGAGACCGCTTTCAGATCTCGAGCCGTTCACGCGGCTTGAGCGCATTGCGAGGCATAGTCGGCCTTCGCAACTGCGATATGCCGGTACGTGTCCCGCAAAGTCAATCTAATTCCCCCATACTGAATGGTGGCTTAACGGCTGAGAATTCCGGCCCGAAGCGTTTGATTGTGACGCCCGTCACGTGTATACCAAGTTGTCGCACTCGCGTGCACGGAGAACTATCGTGCTTGAGTCATTGAGGCTTCTAACGGCGCAGTTGTCGTCCGCCCGGTCGGCGACGGACATCGGAACCGCTCTATATGCCACCGCCGGCAGGTTCGGTTTCACAACGGGGCTGGGCCTCGACGTCACGAAATTATTCGACAACCTGGGTGAATCGATCATCTTCACCCCGCGCCGTGCCGCGATCGAAGTGCTCCACGCCGAACGCTCGCTCTCGCAGCACCCGCTCGTCATCCACGCCTACACGACCGACAAGCCGTTTCTGATGTCGGATGCGCGCGCGATCAAACGCTACACCGACGATCAGTGGTGGGCCTTCTTCCCGCCGTACTTCAGGGGATTTGACGGCCTGGTCGTGCCGGTCCACGGCAATGGCTCGCTCGCTTGGTATGTCGCCTTCGCCGGCGCGCACCCGGAACTCTCGTCCCGCGTGACCGCTCTATTGAGCTGCGCCGCGCACGCCGGTTACGCCCGCTTCCGCGAACTGCTCCAACCGGGAAAGGGCGACGGTCCGCTGACCGAACGCGAAGGCGAGTGCCTCCAACTGGTGGCAAAAGGCAAGACCGATTCCGAAATCGGCTCGATCCTGCATATCAGCCCGCGCACCGTCCGCTTCCACGTCGGCAACGCCAAAGCCAAACTCGGCGTCACCACCCGCATCCAAGCGATCGCCAAACAACTCGGCGCGGCCTAGAACGTCGTCCGCACGCCGACATAAGCGCCGATCCCTGGCGAGCGGAACGAGAACGCTTCCTCGTACTCTTCATCGAGCACATTCTCGACTCGGCCAAACACCTGCACGTTCTCCGTCATGTCGTACTGGACACCCACGTTCACGAGCGTGAAGGCGGGCAGGGTGACGAAGTCTTGCGGCGTCGCGAATACGAACTCGTTGTCGCGCTGTTCGCCGTTGTAACGCACGCTGAGCGTCGCCGAGAGATCGTCCAAGACCTGATACATGACGTTCAACGACGCCACATGCGGCGCGCGCCGCACTTCGCGCAAGTCCGCTTCCGACGCGTCCGTGTAGGTGTAGGCCGCGTTGACCGTCCAATCGTCGAGCGCGGCGTCGAACGTCAGCTCCACACCGCGCCGCTTGCTCTCGGTTGTTCTGTTCTTCGGCGTTGCCACGAAGAACGGCGGCAGGAAGTCGGTGAAGATCTCGTCGTCCAACGTCGCCTGGAAATAGGTCGCCGTGACCCGCACCTTGCCGTCCCAAAACTTGTGGTCGATCCCGACGTCCCAGCCCTTGGACTTCTCCGGCTTCAAGTTCGGATTGCCGACGAACGATCCCGGATCGAAGCCGAACAGTTCGAAATTCGTCGGGTTCTTGATCCCCGAACCGGCGCTGGCGCGCAGCCGCGTGTCGCCGAAGCGATAGCTCGCCTGAACGCGATACGTGTCCGCATCTTTGAACCGGTCGTTGTTGTCATGCCGGTAGGCCGCGCCCGCATCGAAGTCGCCGAGCGACAGGTCGTAAGCCAGCACGTAGCCCGTCGTCTCCAGCTCGCGCCTATCGTTGACGGGCGTCGGCGCGCCGATCGGCAGGTTCTGATACGTCTCGCGCTTCCAGTCGATCGCGCCCGTCAGCTTGTGCGCATCGAGCGTGAAGCCCGACACCAGACTGAACTTGTCCCGATGCCCCGCCGTGAAGAACGACGGGAACCCGAAACTGAAGTTCCGCCGCTCGGCGTCGGCGAACGAATAGCTCGCGCGCGTCTGCCAGCGATCATCGAGCAGCGAAACCTGCGCCTGCACGTTGCCCATGAGCTGATCCGTTTCCGACGCTTCATTGCCGTCGATGACAAGCCCCTGCGTCGGCGTCGAGGGAAACGCGAAGTCCTGCGGATCGCCCTCGGCATACGTGTCGACGTAGCGCAAGAACCCGCGAACCTCGAACATCGCCGAAGGTCGCACGCCCGCATTCAGAAACAAGGCGCTATCCCGCTCGCCGTCGCGCTCCGATCCAAACCGCGAGATATTCGTGCCGGCCGTTGCATGGTGGCTGCCACTTGCAAACACATCGAACATGTCGTCGCCATAGCCCGCATTCGCACCCGCAGCCCACGTCGCAAACGATCCCGCTTCGGCCACGGCCTCCGCGCTCAATGCACCCGCACCGCGCCGCGGGATGATGTTGACCACGCCGCCGATCGCATCCGAGCCATAAAGCGCGCTCTGACTCCCGCGCAGAATCTCCACCCGCTCGATGTCGCCCGCGCGCAAGCCCGCGAAGTCGAACTCGCCCTGAAACGGATCGCTGATCTCAGCTCCGTCGAACAGCACCAGCGTGTGGTTGCCCTCCGCGCCCCGCATGCGCACCTGCGTGACGCCGCCGACCGCACCGGCGCGGCTGACCGCAACGCCCGGCACATCGCGCAACGCATCCGACAAGAAGACGGTCTGCCGTTCCTCAAGTTGCGAGCGATCGAGAATCGTAACCGCTGTGCCAAGTCGGTCGGCCGGAATCGCGCCGATACGGCTCGCCGTCACGACAACCTTCTCGACAGGCTCATCGGCACGCGCCGAAGGCACGAGAAGCGAAACGACGGCGGCGGAGGAAAGAAGAAGAAAACGAGACATGAATGCACCCCGAACAAGTGACGTCGGGCGCACGTCATCCCTGCCAAAGCGCCCGTGGTCCCTCGCCACCACCATGGTTGCGATAGGTCCAACGTCACCGCGCCGGAGGGATCCGTCTCGCAAGCGCCCGCCGCGCCCATGAGGGGTGACTCACGCTGGCAGGTCTCCTGGCTCGCGACCCTTCACCGGCCGCCTTCCCGATCCTCGGAGAGGATCAGTGGCGTAATGACCGATGCGCCGTCGCTTACAGTTGCGGGGGCAGCCCCGGTTTCGCACCGGGTTCCCTTGACCAACATGACGGTTGCAACCTGCGCCAATGCGGTCGCCGCCGTCAATCCTCCGAAAGAGAGAACGGCCCACAGGCAGCGGTTGTAGGAACGCGCCCGAGTGTTCGCCTATGTTCCCCGCGAAAGAGGTGGAGTGATTCATCCGTGGCGGGGATCATCGACAAGCTGCGCGCGTTCGTGGCCGGCGTCGTGCCGTCGGGTTACGACCCGGGCATGGCGGAGCGGCTGTTGACGTCGTTCCACGACACCGAGCGCTCAGGGCTGATGCTCGCCTGCGCCGTGCGCGCGGTGATCGTGGTCGCGCTGGTTCTTCTGTTCGCCGTGACTGGCGCGTTCGTCGGCGACGGCTGGCTGTTTCTGCTGCTGATGCCGCTCGGCATCGCGGCGATCGGCCTCGCGCAGTTCGAAACGCTGCGCCGTTGGCCCCAAGTCACCTGGGCCAAATACGTCTTCATCGCGCTCGACTGTGCTTATCTCGCGTGGCTTCTGATCATGCGCAACGCCTTTGCGAGCGACCTGCCGCCCGTGACGCTCGCCGTGAAGGAAGGCGCGCTCCTCTTCTTTGTGGCCTTCCTGGTCCACGGCGCCTTCAGCTATTCGCCCCGCTTCATCCTCTGGACCGGCCTCTGCATCACGCTGGGCTGGGCCGCCGTCGTGGGCGCAGCCGCAGCGCAACCGGGCACGTTCTTCACGCTGACGGGCGGCCAAGAGATGTGGCGCGAATACGGTGATCCTTCTTACCTTCCGGTGATCAAAGTGCTGTACGACTACGTCATCCTCGCCTTCTTGACCTTAGGCCTCGCCGTCGCCGTCTGGCGTTCGCGCCGCCTGGTCCTCGCCGCCGCCACGTCGGAGCGCGCCCGCGCCAACCTCGCGCGTCACTTCTCGCCAAAGGTCGTCGACGAACTCTCCGCCCGCGAACAGCCGTTCGGCACGACGCGCCGCCAGGCCGTGGCGGTGCTGTTCGCCGACATCCGCGGCTTCACCACACGCTGCGAGACGATGCCGCCGGAAGAAGCGATGGCGTTCTTGCGCGAATTCCACGCCCGCATGGAGGAGGTCATCTTCCAGCACGGCGGCACACTCGACAAAATTTTGGGCGACGGCCTGCTCGCCGTCTTCGGCGTACCGGACCGCGGCACGGGCGATGCAGGCGACGCGCTCGCCTGCGCCTACGCGATGATCGAAGCGATCGCCCGCTGGAACACCGAGCGCTTGGCCCAAGGCAAGTTCGACGTCCAAATCGGCGTCGGCTTGCACTATGGCCACGTGATGCTGGGCGATGTCGGCAGCGAACGGCTGATGACGTTCACGGTCGTGGGTGACACCGTCAATGTTGCGAGCCGTTTGCAATCGCTCTCGAAGGAACTCGGCACCCGCCTCGTCGCCAGCGAGGCTCTGGTCAAAGCGGTCGAGCAGGAAATGCGCATCGAACGCCAGCTCGTCGAGAAGCTGAAATTCGTAGGCCCCACGCAGCTGCGCGGCCGGGAGCACGAAACCGTGATTTACGCGCTCGACGGCGCCGGATACCGCCGCGCCGTCGCGTGACGCCGCACACTTTCGCGCTTCCCCGCGCAGGTCTATAACCCTGTCGTCCCGGACAGTGGATCACCGATGCGCAGAGCGCTCTCTTATGCGTGGTGGCCGGTGTTGTTCGCGGCGTCTGTCGCGGCGGTCATCTACGGCCTTCAGATCGGGCACGCCGTGCTCGTCTTCAACATCGCCTACATCACGTTGGCGGTGGCGATCGCGTTGCTCGAACGCACGTTCCCGCACGAAGAAGCCTGGCTGAAAAACGACGGCCAAATCCTCCCCGACATCGCCCACACGCTGCTGAACAAAGGCGTCGCGCAAGTCATCGTGGTGCTGGTCACGTTCATGGGCGCGGCCGAACTCGCGGCGCCAAAAGCCGGTTCGTTGTGGCCGGACCAATGGCCGTTCGCCCTGCAAACGATTCTCGGCCTCGTGATCGCCGAGTTCGGCCTCTACTGGAAACATCGCCTGGCGCACGAATGGCCCCCGCTGTGGCGCTTCCACGCCGTGCATCACAGCGTCACCAGATTGTGGTTCCTGAACACGGGCCGATTCCATCTTGTGGATACTTTGACGGGCCTCGCCGTCGGGATGCCCGTTCTTCTCCTCCTGGGTGCACCGAAAGATATCCTGATCATGGTGAGCGCAATCACCGCGATCGTCGGCATCCTCACCCACTCGAACGTCGAGATGCGTTGCGGCGTGTTGAACCTCGTCTTCAACACGCCCGAATTGCATCGCTGGCATCATTCCAAGGTTCTGGCCGAGGGCAACCGTAACTACGGCGAGAATCTGATGCTGTTCGATCAACTGTTTGGGACGTATTTCAACGCCGCGCGCCGTCCGCCGGCGGATATCGGCATCAACCAGCCGATGCCGAAGACGTTCTTCGGCCAGCTCGCGGTGCCATTTACGCGCGCACCGCTCTAGCCCGTCCAAACGCGCAGGGGAAAAATCGCCCCGATTAACGCACGCTCAAGTCGCAATTACATCCCAATGCGTCTCTTAACTGACGCCTGAAAGTTGCGTAGTTGAATCGCGCTTCGACCGCCGGTCTGTAGCTCTTCGTGTCGCCGCGATGCATGGTTTGATCGCTATGACGAAACGCCCCCACTTCGATCCCGATCCCGACATCATCCGCTCCGCCTGGCGCCTCATCGAAGGTCACGGCGAGAAAGCGTTGCGCGAAGCGACGCGCTATCAAAACGCGATGATCCGCAAAGGCGACACCCGCGGCGTCACCCTCTGGTGGTCGATCGGCGAAGCGATCAAAGAACTCCGCCGCACCAAGCGCGAACCGCACGAGCCGCTGAACTGAGCCCTTTCGGGGCCACAGTGA
>CAZXAQ010000143.1:0-6810 GCA_964638635.1 uncultured Flavobacteriaceae bacterium | reverse complement strand
TCGTCGAAGAAGAGCTCCGCGGTGTCGTTCGCCTTCTGCCCGATCTTGTCGAGCACGCGGCCCCGGCGAAAACCCTGAACCTCGTCCGTTTCGACAACGATGAGCGACGTGCCTTTGGAGCCCTGCGTCGGGTCGGTCTTCGCCACGACGATGACAAAGTTCGCCGTGCCGCCGTTCGTGATGAACGTCTTCGACCCGTTGATCACATAGTGATTGCCGTCGAGCTTCGCGGTGGTCTTGACCGACTGCAGGTCCGAACCCGTGCCCGGCTCCGTCATCGCAATCGCCGCAACCAAATCGCCGGACGCCAACCTTGGCAGCCAGCGCTTGCGCTGCTCGTCCGTCCCGTAATGCGTCACATACGGCGCAACGATCGCGTTGTGCAGAACGAGACCCCACCCGTCGATCCCCATCCGGCCGAGGAGATCGATGATCACCGCCTCATGCGCGAACGTTCCGCCCGCGCCGCCGAACTCCGCCGGCGTCGAGGCGCACAAGAGCCCCGCCTCACCGGCCTTCTTCCACGCCGCACGATCGACGTGCTGCTGCTTGATCCACTTCTCCGCGTGAGGAACGCATTCGCGTTCGAGGAACTTGCGCGCCTCGCCCTCAAAGATCTTGAGGTCCTCGTCCATCCACGAGGGGGATTCCACTTGAAGCGCCGCCATCGGGATCAATCCCGTGCGGCGGCGTTCATTGAATACCCGATCAAACGGCCGTGACCGTCGTCGTTCGCGGGCCTACGGCCGCCCGGTTGCTTTTCGCTCAACAGAACCTCAAGCCGCGCCCGCGCCGCGCGCAACTCTTCGAGCGAGTGCTCGATATCCGCGCGCTGTTGCTCGAGCGCTGAAATACGCTGGCTGAACTTCTTGATCGTGTAGGACAGCTGCGTCGCCTGCCCGTCCTTCACGTCGTAGAGATCGAGCATCTCTTTGATCTCGTCGAGCGAAAATCCGACGCGCTTGCCGCGCAGAATGAGCGCAAGCCGCGCCCTGTCCCGCGCCGCGTAAACGCGCGACTGTCCGACGCGCGTCGGGTGGATCAGCTCTTCGTCTTCGTAAAAGCGGATGGCGCGTGGCGTAATGCCGAACTCGTTGGAAAGTTCACTGATGGTCCAAGTGCGCATGGCCTTTGCCCTCGGTTGAATATCGGTGCGACGAAATATGCTTCCGTTGACGTAAGCGTCAACTCACAAATTAAGCCATTGAAGCGAAAAGGAAAATTCCGCCCTGTCACAATCGGAAGCTAATCTTGGCTCGACGGGAAGACGGCCCGGATGCCAGGAACCCGCCATGTCCCGCCCGATCATTTTCGACTTCGACGGCGTCATAGCCGACAGCGAGATCATCGCCAACCAGGCATTCGCGGAATGTCTCACATCGCACGGATTCCCCACGACGCACGATGAATCGAAACGGCTCTACAGCGGCAAACGGATGAGCGACTGCATCGTCGCAATCGAACAAGTCCACGGCCGAAAGGTGCCCCCAGATTTCGTCGGCGCCTTCAGGGCGTACAGTTTTGATCTCTTGCGTAAGCAACTCAAACCAGTGCCCGGCGCGATCGACTTTGTGCACTCCAGAGCCCGCGCGAGAACCGCAATTGCGTCGTCGAGCGGAATCCCGCGCATAGTACTCTCACTCGAGATTCTCGGCATTCCCGCTCATTTCGACGGCCGCATCTTCAGCGCCGCCGACATCGAACGCGGCAAGCCGCACCCCGACATCTTCCTGACGGCAGCCGACGGCATCGCCGCCGAGCCACGCGACTGCATCGTCATCGAAGACGGCGTCTTGGGTGTGCAAGGCGCGGTCGCCGCCGGCATGACGGTGATCGGATTGACGGCGGGTGCGCATTGCGGCCCCGGGCACGGGCACGCGCTCACCCGCGCGGGCGCACACACAATCGCGACGTCTTATGACGAGGTCGCGTCCTATATCGCGCGCCTGTAATGGCTACCCGCGCTCGCGGAACGCGATGTAAGCGGCAAAGCCGGCGAGCGCCGACAACAGCACCGCCACCAGCCCGTAGACGAACGGCTCGTCTAGCGCGAGTTCCGACAGGCTGCGCTCGATCCCAGACTTGTCGATGTAAAGCGTCATCGTGTTCGTGCTCGTTACCTCGCCGGCGGCAAACACAAAGACCTGCACCTTCAAATTGCCGGCGGGCACATTCGGCGGCACCCGCACGGTCGTGCGGAACAGCGAGCCCGAGAGGAAACTGACGCCGCCTTCGTATTGCGAGTAAAGCCCGTCCGCCTGCTTGCGCCGGACGACGGCCTGGCGGAACTCCTTCGGCCCGCCGACGGATCCCGGCGCCGGCCCGAACGCCAGCCGGTCGAGCCCCAATTCGTACTGCGAAAGCACCTCCGCGCGCGCAATGTCCTTGAGCGGCCGCGTCGACGATAGAAAGTAGAACCCGGGCACGCCCGCAAAACGCTGCATGTCGCGGTTCACCCAGATCGGTCCCAGCCGCTCCTTCTTGCGCACGGTGATGGTGTAAGGCTTGTCGCTGCGCACGATAACGGCGACGTCGCGCATTTCGGTTGCGGGCAGCGCCTCGCCCTCTTCATTCTCGATCGCGCCGAACACGACGACATCCGTCCCGCTGAAGCTCGACGTGATCTCGATCTTGTCGCGCGAGATACCGGCGGCCAAATCCTCCGCGTGCGGACTGCCGGCAAGCGCCAGCATGAGCGAGAAGAGGACCGGCAAGCGCCTCATTCCACGCCCTCGATCACCAGGTTGAACGGATCCGCCGGCGCGAACACGAGATCTGCGCCAAGACGCAGACAAATGAGCAAAATGAGCCCGGCGAGGCACAACCGCATCCAATCGCTGCGCAGCCGCTCGCCATAGCGAACCCCAAATTGCGCGCCGATGACGCCGCCCGCGATCAAGAGCAACGCCAAAATCGCGTCCACGCTATGGTTCGTCAGCGCGTGCAACAGCGTCGAAAACGCGGCGACGAAAATAATCTGAAAGAGCGACGTCCCCACGACCACCGCAGTCGGCATCCGAAGCAGATAGATCATCGCGGGCACAAGGATGAACCCGCCGCCGACGCCCATCACCACCGACAGCAACCCGATCAAAACGCCGAGCAGCGCCGGTGGGATTGCACTGATGTAGAGCTTCGAACGCTGAAATCGCATCTTGAGCGGCCAGCCATGCACCCAATAGTGCCCGCCGGGTTCCCGCCGCGTGCCGCCCACATTTGAGCCGCCGGCGCGCACCGCCTGCAGGCTTTCGTAGAACATCAGCCCGCCGATCGACCCCAGGAAAATCACGTATGACAGCGCGATGAAAAGGTCGGCCTGCCCCGCGGCCTTGAGCGCATTGAACAGCTGAATGCCGAGCAGCGAGCCGACAAGCCCGCCGCCGAGCAACACGGCGCCCATCTTGATGTCGACATTGCCCTTGCGCCAATGCGTGAGCACGCCCGAGACCGACGATGCCACGATCTGGGTCGACTGCGTCGCCACCGCGACCGGCGGCGGTATGCCGATAAACATCAGAAACGGCGTCAGGATGAAGCCGCCGCCGACCCCGAACATGCCCGACAAAAACCCCACCGCCGCGCCAAGCCCGGCAATGAGGAAGATGTTCACCGGCATCTCGGCGATCGGAAGGTAGATTTCCATGGGCGGATAAGCGCAGTCGATGAGAACGGCGACTGTTAGACGCTTAACCCCATGGGCGCGCGCTGGCTAGGTGAACTCGTCACCATTGAGCGCATTCGTCGCGCCCGGCTTCGAAGGATGCTTAACCGGAGAAGCCGGGCAACTCGTTCGCGGCCTTATCCAACGGCTTCGGTTGGAACTTCCGCGCGGCTTCGACCGCCAAGGCCACGTCGCCCGCAGGCATCGTCTTCTTCAGACCTTCGAGCTTCTCGGCGGCGCCCGTGTCGCCTTGGGACGCGGCGACCGCATACCACTTGGCGGCTTCCGGAAGGTTCTTCTCGACCCCCATCCCGCGCTCAAGCAGGATCGCGTAATTGTACTGGGAGTCGGGCAGCCCGTATTCGGCCCCTTGCCGGAACCAATTGGCAGCCTGTTGGAAGCTTTGCCCGATGCCCACGCCGTCGGCAAAGAGCACCGCCAAATTGTGCATCGCTTTGCGGTTGCCGCCCTTTGCGGCCTTTTCATACCAAGTCCGTGCCTGCGGCAAATTCTTCTCGACGCCGATCCCGCGCTCGTACATCGCGCCCAAGCGGTATTGCGCGATCACAAGACCCTGCTCTGCCGCCTTGGTCACCAACGACAGTGCTTTGGCGTCGTCTTTCTCGACGCCGCGCCCTTCGGCGTAGCGCAAGGCGAGAACGAACTGCGCGTTCGCGTCGCCGCGCACGGCGCCCGCCTCAAGCGAAGCAACCGACGTGTCCTGCCCGCCACCCGCTCCCGGCAGCATCGACGTGCCGGATGTGAACGACGGCGGCTGCGGTTCGGCGACCGGCATCTCCGGCGCCGACGGCGGCGCGAAGGTGGCGGACGGTCCGGGTTGTGGTGCCGCGCTCGGCTGACCGGGACCGTTCAAAATTTCACCGATGCTTTCGCCGGCGCCCGGCCGGTTGATGCCGTCGTCCTTGCCGCCCGGCATCGTGAACAGAAGCGCGACGATACCGGCCACGACCGCAACACCCGCAATCGCGATAACGGCAAGCCGGCCGACACGGCTCTTCGGCGCATCGTCTTTCGGATAGGCGGCCGCCGCAGCCGTCGAATGTTTCTTCTTGCCCTTCGTCTGCGCACGCTCCGCGTCCGCTTGCGCGGCGGCCTTCGCGGCCCGGCGCGCCTGGCTCAGGAAGTCGTTCTTCTTCGGCTCTTCGAATTCCTCATCCGCCGGCGGCGGCTCGAAACGGTCGTCATCGAGGCCTTCATCGAGCGACGTCTCCTGCGACGAAGGCGCCAGCGTCGTCGCCATGATCGTCTCAAGCGCCGACACGGAAAGTCCGCCGTCGTGTCGCGTGTCCTTCGCCATGGGCTCCGGCGGCGCCAAATCGGACAGCATTTCCGCGGCACTCGTCGAGTAGGGCTCGTGCGTGGGCGGCGGTGGTGGTGGTGGCGCATATTGCGAGGTCAACGGCGAGGCCATCGACGACGAACGGTGGCGCGGATCGGGCACCGCTTCCGCGGCAGCCTTCGCGACCAAGCCATCGACCGTCAGGCGCAAACCACCGATCGCTTCCTTGTGCTTCTTGTCGGCCGCTTCCAGACGCTGGTTCAGCGAACGCATCGAATCCTCGACGAGGTTCGCCGTTTCGTTCGCCTTGCGGTCGGTATCGTCGAAGCGCCGGTTAATCGAGGTCAGCGCCTGCGCCTGCTTCGTATCGCTTTCGTCGAGACGCGCGGAGATCGTCTTGAGCGCGTTACTGACCGTCGACACGGATTCCGCCGCGCGCCGTTCGTTGTCTTCGATCTTGGTGGTGAGCGTATCGAGCGTGTTCTCGATCGCGCGCATCGGCCCGGCGAGCACGCTCGGGTCGCTGACCTGGTCGAAGCGTTGATAGAGCGTGTCAACCGACTGCTTGAGCGCGGTGAACGCTTCCGCCGGTGCGCCGGTTCTCTGCGCCGTCTGCGCGATCCGCGCATCCATCGCTGCCAACTGTCCGCGCATTTCGTCGAACATCGACGCCGAGCGAGCTTCGAGCGAGTCGAGCCGCGCGGCAATACCGTTGCCGCCGCCGTTCGCGAGCGTACGCTCTTGCGCATCGACGCGATTGCCGAGCTCGCGCATGAACCGCGCCAGCTGCGTCAAGTCGTCCCGCGAACGCTTCTCGTTGTCGACGACGCCGTGGCGAACCTCGGCGATCGACGCTTCAAGTCGTATCAACGCGTCCTTCTGCGGAAAGTCGCGCGACGTCTCCATTTCGGCGAGGCGCTTCTGCAGATGATTGAGCGTAATCTCAAGCCGCGCGAACTGATCCTTCTGCGCCGAGTCCGGCTTGTGTGCCGCTTCCATCTCGACGAGCCGCTTCTGCAGCTGCGTCAACGCCGACTCGAGCCGCGTCACCGAGTCCTTGCCTGGCCACTCGGCGCGGCCGCTCTCGATGTCGATCAAGCGCTTCTGCACGCTGCGCACGGTCGTCTCAAGGCTCTCAAACGCGGACGCCTGATCGCGCGCCGATTGCGCCAGCGCGTCCGCCGCGCTCGTGAACGCGACGTCGGCAAGCTGCTTCACGCGTTCGGCCGCATCGATGCGATCCTGCATCGCGGCGACCGATTGGTTGACGGTCGCGATCGCCGTCTGCGCACGCCGCTCGGAACTCTCAAGCCGGTCGGCCAGATCGCGCAGACCATGCGCCACAATCTGGAACTCGCTGCCGCGAACCTGGCTGTCGAACGACGGCTGCGGCTGCATGTGCGGCTGCATGTGCGGCTGCATCTGTTGCGGGAAGCCGGCATGCGGGTTCAGCGGCTGGTACGGCTGCGGCTGTGCATAACCTTGCGGAGCGGCCTGCGGATAACGAACGGCCGCCGGCTGCGGCTGTGGCCCATACGTGCCGTCGCCCGGCATGAATTGTTGTTGCGGATAGCCGTGTCCGACAGGTCCGGTCACACGGCCTTCGGTCATAATCAGCTGGCTCAAATACTCGCCGAGACTCACGCCATTACGGCGCGCCGCAAGCTGCGCCATTTCGCGAGCTTCTGCCTCGATCCCTTTCACATTCCACGGAACGCCGGGTCGCATGCGAATCATTCCCCCAGTACACGAAAATGACGTTAGGTATGGTGATATGTTGTGTAAAGCTCACGCACTCGCACAACCCGTGGCGCTGTGGCTTTCATATCTTGTTAATGATCGTTAACGC
>CAZXAQ010000142.1:0-6844 GCA_964638635.1 uncultured Flavobacteriaceae bacterium | reverse complement strand
GCGACCCGAATTTCTCCGCCGCCTCGCGCACGATCTCGCGCCGCTGCACCGCGACCGTGTTCACCGAAACCTTGTCGGCGCCCGCGAGCAGAAGCGTCCGCATATCCTCGATCGTCCGCACCCCGCCGCCGACCGTCAGCGGCATGAAGCAAACATCCGCCGTGCGCCGCACGACATCGAGCAAAATCCCCCGCTTCTCGTGGCTCGCCGTGATGTCGAGAAAACAAAGCTCGTCCGCGCCCGCGGCGTCGTACGCGCGCGCCACCTCAACCGGATCGCCCGCATCGCGCAGGTTCACGAACTGCACGCCCTTCACAACGCGCCCGTCCTTCACGTCGAGACAGGGAATGATCCGCGTCTTCAACATCACCGCACTCCCAACAGCGCCAGCGCCGCCGCCGCGTCCACGCGCCCGTCGTAAAGCGCCCGTCCGCAGATGACGCCCGCAATGTTCGGATGCGCCCGCCGCTTCAGCGCCCGAAGATCGTCAAGGGACCCAACGCCGCCGCTCGCGATCACCGGGATCGACACCGCATCGGCAATCGTCGCCGTCTCCTCGATGTTAAGCCCAAGCCCCGTACCGTCGCGTGCAATGTCCGTGTAGATCAACGCGGCAACCCCGGCATCCTCGAACCGCCGCGCCAAATCGCGCGCGCTCGTGTCCGTCACCTCGCCCCAACCCTCGACCGCGACGCGACCCGCCTTCGCATCAATCCCAACCGCAACACGCCCCGGATGCGCACCCGCCGCCTCACGCACAAGATCGGGCTGCTTCACCGCAACCGTTCCCAAGATCACGCGCTTCACGCCCGCATCGAGCCATCGCTCGACCGCCGCCCGGTCGCGAATGCCGCCGCCGAGCTGAACGGGCAGGGCAGTGCGCTTCAAAATCTCACCGACCGCAGCCGCATTCTTCGCCGCACCCTCAACCGCACCATCGAGGTCGACAATGTGCAGCCACGAGAATCCAAGCGCCTGAAACGAAAAAGCTTGCGCCGCCGGGTCGTCATTGAAGACCGTCGCGCTCGCCATTTCGCCGCGCAACAACCGCACGCACTTGCCGCCCTTGAGATCGATCGCGGGATAAAGGATCACGGCCGCCACCGCACGAAGTTCTGCAGCAGCTGCAAACCCACCGCCTGGCTCTTCTCCGGGTGAAACTGCGTCCCGATCATGTTGTCCCGCCCGACGACCGCGGCGAACGCGCCGCCATAGTCGGTCTCGACGATCACGTCGTCCGCGTTCGCCGCAGCAAGACGGTAGCTGTGCACGAAATAGGCATGCGCATCCTTCGCTCCGTCCAAGTGCGCGACCACCGGATGCGCCCGCGATACGCCAAGCGTGTTCCATCCCATATGAGGAATCTTGAGCGCCGGATCGGTTGGCGTGATGCGCACGACATCGCCCGCAATCCAGCCAAGCCCTTCATGTGTGCCATGCTCAAGCCCGCGCGACGCCATCAGCTGCATCCCGACACAAATCCCAAGAAAAGGCACTCCGCGAACACGCACGGCATCCTCAAGCGCTTCGACCATGCCCGGCACAGCACGCAAACCACGCATGCAATCCGCAAACGCGCCAACCCCCGGCAACACGATCCGTCCCGCCCGACCCACGACACCTGCCTCGGCGGTCACGACAACTCGCGCATCGAGCCCTGCATCGGCAATTGCGCGCGCGCAAGCCTTCTCGGCGGACCGCAAGTTCCCCGACCCATAGTCGATGATGGCAACAAGTCCGCTCACGCATGCCCTTCAGCGGTTTCCTGGGGCCTATGTCGCCGACCACGTCGCGCCCGTCAACGCCGCAGGAAGCGCAAGATTGGTTCCACCACGGGAGTCCGATCGAATCGATACCCCTATTTGCCGCGCTTTCTTGGGCTCACGCCACGCCAGCGGCGGAAGGCACGAGAGAACGTGCTGGCATCGGAGAAGCCGACCAGGTAGGCGGTTTCATTGACAGAGACTTTTTTGCCGTCGAGGTAATGCAGCGCCATTCTGTGGCGCAGATCGTCGAGCAGCGTCTCGAACGTCACCCCTTCGGCTTTCAGCTTGCGATAGAGCGTCTTGCGGCTCATCGCCATTTTCTTGGCGATGCGCTCGATGTTCGGTTCGCCCGTGTGAAGGATCGGGATGAGCAGACTTTCGACCCGGCCGCGCGTCGTCCGCGCTGTTTCCAGCTTCGCGAGCAGCGCCTTCGCGCGATCGCTTAAAATGCCGAACGCATAGCCGGTCGTCGAGCGTGCAACCTGGTAGGTCGTCCAGTCATCGTCGATCAGCAGCGCATTGCGGTCGCTGTTGAAAACAACGGGCCCGCGAAAAATGCGTTCGTACTCGGCACGATATGGGGGCTCCGGATGCGTGACGTGAATGCCTTTCACGAACGGCTTGTCGTCGGTCCCAAACAGGCGCGAATGCGAGGCGATTCGCGCGAACGTGCTTTCGGTGATCTCCGGCACGCTGTTCGGATCGCGCCGGTTATCGATGAACCAAGCTTCACCGTTCGTGCGTTCGACATGGAAGCGCTCTTGCGTGCCCGTGTCGACTTCGACCACCAGGCGCCCATAGCGGTTCAGCTGGACGAGCGCGTGCCCCATCGTCTTCGACGCATCGGCAATGAGGCCGACGATCGAATATTCGCCGAGGTTGGACCGCTCGCCGAAGTGGAGGGCAAACGCCGGGTCACCGGTCAGCGCCGCCGCACTGCGGATCATCGCGACAAAAGCCCCGAACGGCAGGCGATTGTCCGCGTCGCGCAGGTCAGCCGGCGCAATACCCGCCCGCTCGAGCAATACCGGGCCGTCGACACCCTTTCTGACCGCAAAATCGTAGAGCGCACGTAAGTACCCGGCGCTGACCGTCGCCCCCGCTTCGGCATTGATCTTGAGACTTGAAGCCAAGTTTTCGTCCCCGGCGGCCCTTAACGCACAGGGGTGATTCTAGCGATGATTCCGCCGATCGCGAACGGCTTCTCAGGGCCCAAAAACATGGCAGCAATCGATACGATGGACGCCCACGCAGGTCATTCCGCAGCGCAAAGGGTGCTCCAAGGAACAGGCGTTCTCTGGTTCCTGGTGGCGGTCGTGGGCCAGATCATGTTCGCCGCGCATGTGATCTTGTTCTACGGCGGCAAGGCCCTGGGCGGCGACATCACGGCCATCAACAAGCGACTGATCAACGGCTTCATTGACGGCGACTTGATCGGGAACATCGTCCTCCTGTCGCACCTCGTATTCGCGTTCGTGATCACCCTGGGCGGGCCGTTGCAACTCGTGCCGCAAATCCGAACGCACGTCCCGAGGTTTCACCATTGGAACGGCCGCATCTACCTTCTCGCCGCCGTGATCATGGCGCTAGGCGGGATCGCGATGGTGTGGACGCGCGGTGTGCTCGGCGGCTTCGCCAACCATTTCGGGATCACGCTGAACGGGTTTCTCATCCTCGTCTTCGCGGCGTTTGCGGTGCGCTACGCCGTTGCGCGCGAGATCGACACGCACAGGCGCTGGGCGATGCGGCTGTTCCTGGCGGTGAGCGGCGTCTGGTTCCTTCGCGTCGGCTACATGGCCTGGGTGATCGCAAACCAAGGCCCCGTGGGCATGACTGACAATCTCGACGGCCCTTTCGACACGTTCAATGTCTTCGCGAGCTTCCTCGTGCCGCTCGGCGTGCTCGAACTCTATTTCAAGGCACAAGACAGCGACCGTGCGGGCCCGAAGCTCGCCATGGCGGGCGCACTGCTCCTGCTCACCGCGATCACCGCACTCGGTGTATTCGGCACGGGCGCCATCGCTTGGCGGAAAGACTTCGAACCGTTCTTAGCGGGATAAGGTAGAAGACGAAGCGGAGGCGGCTCTCGAACCGCCACCGACGCGCTCTCAAGACCCCAAGCTGCCCTTCACGCTGGGCACCTGACCCGCCGCGCGCGGATCGACCTCGAACGCCTGCCTCAGCGCCCGCGCGCACGCCTTGTAGCAGCTCTCGGCAATGTGATGGTTGTTCTCGCCGGTGAGGTTCTCGATATGCAGCGTGATCCCGGCGTTCTGCGCCAGCGCCTGGAACCACTCCTTGAACAGCTCCGTATCCATCTCGCCGAGCTTCGCGCGGCTGAACGACACCTTCCAAATGAAGTACGGCCGCCCCGACACGTCCACCGCACAGCGCGTCAGCGTCTCGTCCATCGGAATGAGCGACTGCCCGAACCGGCGAATGCCCTTCATGTCGCCGAGTGCCTTGGCGATCGCCATCCCGATCACGATCCCCGTGTCTTCGGTGGTATGGTGAAAGTCGATATGCGTATCGCCCTTCGCCCGCACCTTAAGGTCGATCGACGAGTGCTTCGAAAAGCTCTCGAGCATGTGGTCGAGGAACCCGACCCCCGTCTTGATGTCGTAGGCCCCCGTCCCGTCAAGGTCGAGGCTCACGGAAATATCGGTCTCGCGCGTCTTGCGATCGACGCTCGCCTTGCGCATGGAATTCAGCCTTTCAAGCCCTTTGCGAACGAGAGGTCCGCCGTCATATAGCAGGTGTCGAAAGTATGCGCGAAAAGGCACTCCCGAATGGTTGACGAGGCAAAAGACGCTCAAATCTGGCGCCGGACAACGATCCTATCGATACGGAAAGGCGGCAAAGTCGTCGTCGCCGGCGACGGCCAGGTCAGCCTCGGCCAAACCGTGATGAAGGCGAACGCCCGCAAAGTCCGCCGCCTGGGCCAAGGCAAAGTGATCGCGGGCTTCGCCGGCGCCACGGCCGATGCCTTCACATTGTTCGAGCGGCTGGAATCGAAACTCGAAACCCACCCCGGCAATCTCACCCGCGCCGCCGTGGAACTTGCAAAAGACTGGCGCACCGACCGCTACCTCCGCCGTCTGGAAGCGATGCTCGCGGTCGCCGACAGCCAAACGAGCTTGATCCTCTCCGGCTCGGGCGACGTCGTCGAACCGGAAGACGGCCTGATCGGCATCGGCTCCGGCGGCAACTACGCGCTCGCCGCAGCCCGTGCCCTGCTGCCGCTCGACTTCACCGCCGAAGACATCGCCCGCCGCGCCATGAAAATCGCCGCCGACATCTGCGTCTACACAAACCACGAAGTCACGTTGGAGAGTCTGTAAGTGACCGTCAGCAAGAAGAATCTCACGCGAAGACGCCAAGACGCGAAGATCGAGGCAACGCCTCACGCGCCGCAGGCGCGTAACCAATCGTTGCGTTGGCGCTTCGCGCCGAAAGACCAACTTTCGCGACTTCTCTTCGCGTCTTCGCGGCTTCGTGTGAGACTCTTTCTTGCCGCATCTCAACCGCGCCAAAGCAGGGGCTTGGCATGAGCGTCCTCACCCCGCGCGACATCGTCGTCGAACTCGACCGCTACATCGTGGGCCAAGCAGCAGCCAAGCGTGCGGTCGCGATCGCGCTACGCAACCGTTGGCGCCGTCAGCAACTGCCGGCGGACCTGCGCGAAGAGGTACTGCCCAAGAACATCCTCATGATCGGCCCGACCGGCGTCGGCAAAACCGAAATCTCCCGCCGCCTCGCGCGCCTCGCCAACGCCCCGTTCCTCAAAGTCGAAGCGACGAAATTCACCGAAGTCGGCTACGTCGGCCGCGACGTCGAGCAGATCGTGCGTGACCTCGTCGAAATCGGCATCGCCGCCGCGCGCGAACGCCGCCGCAAAGACGTGAAGATCCGCGCGGAAAAGGCCGCCGAAGACCGCGTCGTCGAAGCGCTCGTCGGCGCCGGCGCCGCGGACTCCACCCGCGAAACCTTCCGTCGCAAACTGCGCGAGGGCGAACTCGACGACAAGGAGGTCGAGCTGCAAGTCGCCGACACCGGCGGCCCGATGTCGCAATTCGAAATCCCCGGCATGCCGGGCGCAAGCGTCGGCATGGTCAACCTGAACGACCTGTTCGGCAAAGCGTTCGGCGGCCGCCAGAAACTGCGCAAGATGAAAGTCGTCGATGCCTACGCCCCGCTAATCGCAGAAGAATCCGACAAACTCATCGACAACGAAGCGCTCGTCCAAGACGCGATCAAAACCGTCGAAAACGACGGCATCGTTTTCCTCGACGAGATCGACAAGATCTGCGCCCGCGAAGGCGGCTCGCGCGGCGGCGCCGACGTCAGCCGTGAGGGCGTGCAGCGCGATCTTCTGCCGCTGATCGAAGGCACCACCGTGTCCACGAAACACGGGCCGGTCAAAACCGATCACATCCTGTTCATCGCCTCGGGCGCGTTCCACATCGCGAAGCCCTCGGACCTCCTGCCCGAATTGCAGGGCCGGCTGCCGATCCGCGTCGAACTGCAAGCGCTGACCCGCGACGACTTCCGCCGCATCCTGACCGAGACCGAGGCAAGCCTGATCAAACAGTACAAAGCCCTGATGGCAACCGAAGGGGTGTCCCTCGAATTCACCGAGGACGGGATCGACGCGCTCGCCGACGCCGCCGCCGAGGTAAATGCCTCAGTGGAAAACATCGGCGCGCGCAGGTTGCAAACCGTGATGGAACGAGTGCTCGAAGAGGTAAGCTTCCACGCGCCCGATAGTGCAGGTGCGAGGATCGTTGTGGACAAGGCATTCGTGACCCGCGAAATCGGGGCCCTGACCAAGAATTCGGACCTCTCGCGCTTCATACTTTGACGCGAGACCGCTCTCGGACACACCCAAAAGGAGAGCTCAGATAAACGAATAAATACGTACTCTAACGTGTTGAGAAATCTAGAACTCCCCGACGAATCGCGTTAGCTTCTTGGCCAGCAGAGCAGCGCCATCGGGTCGAATCCTCCCCCCGGATTCACGGTCGGCGCACCAGTTGGGGTCGCGGGTGCCAGAGCGAAACCTCTTTGTATGTTTTCCC
>CAZXAQ010000141.1:0-6958 GCA_964638635.1 uncultured Flavobacteriaceae bacterium | reverse complement strand
ACAGGTCCTCCCGACTCACTTGCTTGTCCGTGATCTTTACCTGACCGCAGAGGAAGTCGACGACCTTGTCCTCAAAAATCGGCGCGCGCAGCTGGGCCAGCGCGTCCGGATTGTTGCGGTAGATCTCGAAGATCTTCTGTTCCTGACCCGGGTACTGGCGGGCTTGGGCCATGACGGCGCGGCTCAGCTCTTCCTGAGTGACCTGGACGTTGTTGATGCGGCCGAACTCGGACAGCACGAGGCCCAAGCGGACGCGGCGCTCCGCAATCGCGTGGAACTCCTTCTTCAGGTCGTCTTCGGTCTTCGATTTGTCTTCGTCGGCGAGGTTGCCGGATTTGATGTCCTGCTCGACCTGCGCCCAAATTTGCTTGAACTCGGCTTCCACCATGCCGCTGGGCAGGTCGAAGCTGTGAGCGCTGTCCAGCGCGTCGAGCAAGGCGCGCTTCAGGTGCGCACGGGTGGCTTGGCCGAACTGACCTTCCAATTGCATGCGGGCGGCGTCGCGAAGCTTGTCCAAGCTGTCGAGACCGAGCTTCGTGGCGAGGCTTTCATCGACCTCGGCTTCGATACCGCGGCGGACTTCTTTCACCTTCACGTCGAAGTCGGCGAACTTGCCCGCGAGGTTCGCCGCCGGGTAGTCGGCTGGGAAACTAACGGCGACGACTTTTGCGTCGCCCGCTTTCGAACCCTTCAATTGATCTTCGAAGCCGGGGATGAAGCTGCCCGAGCCGAGCACGAGTTCGGCGTTTTCCGCCGTGCCGCCGTCGAAGGGGATGCCGTCAATCTTGCCGACGAAGTCGATCAGCAGTTGGTCGCCTTCTTGCGCGGCAGCGTTGTCGCCTCTGGGCTCATAGGTGCGCTGCTGCGCGGCCAGGCGCTTCAGCGACTGCATTACGTCTTCATCGCCGACTTCGGTCATCGGGCGGATCAGCGAGATCGTCGACGCTTCAACGAGCTTGAAGTCGGGCATCAGGTCGACGCCCATCGTGAAGATCAGGTCTTGGGCGCCGGCGATCACCTTGTCGACTTCGCTCTCAAGCTTGATTTGCGGCGACATCGCGGGGCGGAGCGAGCGGTCGTCGACGGCCTTTTGGCTGTACTCGGCGACGGCCTCTTGGACGATTTCGCCCATCATCGATTTGCCGAACGTCTTGCGCAGGTGGGCGACCGGAACTTTACCCGGACGGAAGCCCTTCAGCTGGACCTGGTCCTTCATGCCCTCAAGGCGCGACAGCAACTTCGCATCGAGGTCACTCGCCTCGACCGTGATGCGGAACTCGCGGCGCAGTTGGTCGTTGACGGTTTCGGTAATCTGCATTGGCTTCTCAGTCCTGAATCAAAGGCGCCGGCATCGGACAAGGGAGCGCGTGGTGCGGGCGAAGGGATTTGAACCCCCACGACTTTCGTCACTGGAACCTAAATCCAGCGCGTCTACCAGTTCCGCCACGCCCGCCTGTCGCCAGCGTGCGTACCCAAATCAAATGCCAGCACGTGCGTGCCGGGTTCCTGTCGGAAATCAAGGGGCGTGTCTATAGCAGGGGGTCTTGGAAACTCAAAGGGTGGAAACCCCTGGTTTCTGCGCCATTTCGACGGCTCTCGGCAACAGGTCCGGCAGGTCTTCAGCAATCAGGCCCGCGCCCGCGATTCTGCCGCAGAGACCGTGCAGAAATGCGCCGGTCCGGGCGGCGTCGAACGGCGCCATGCCTTGGGCGAGCAGGCCGCCAATGATGCCGGCCAGAACGTCACCGGAGCCTGCGGTGGCGAGGTGGGCCGGTGCGTTCGTGTTCACGACCGTTGAGCCGTCGGGATTGGCGATCACGGTGTCGGCACCTTTGAGCAGCACGACCGCCCCCGCCCTTTGCGCCGCGATGCGGGCGGCTTCGATCTTGTTCGGCGCCTGTTTGAGCAGCCCCGGGAAAATGCGCTCGAACTCGCCGTCATGCGGGGTGAGGACGCAGCGCGGCGTGAGGAGTTTGATCAGCGCATCGGGTGCGTCGGCAAACGCTGTCAATGCGTCGGCGTCGAGTACGACGGCGGCGAGCGACGAGAGCGCGACGGCGACGCGGTCGCGCGTGGCTTGGCCGGTGCCGTTGCCGGGGCCGATGACGACGGCGTTGTAGCGTTTGTCTTCGAGCAGCAGATGGAGTGCTGACGGTGTGTTTGCTTCGCGCACCATGATCGAGGTGAGCGTTGCCCCGAGAACGGGAACGGCCGCCGCCTCGCCAACAACGGTCACCAAACCTGCTCCGACGCGCAGTGCGCCGCGCGCGGCGAGGCGCGCCGCGCCGGTGGCACTCGCAGGCCCGCTGACGACGACGCAGTGGCCTCGCTTGTATTTGTGACCGGCGGGGTCCAACGCTGCAGCGACGGGCGGCGCCACATTCTCGACGCAGACGGCGCGCGGCGCCGTTGCGACGGCCGCGAGCGCGGTCAAGATGCCGTCCGGAATGCCGATGTCGACGCAGACGATCTCGCCGCAATGTCTTCGCCCGGGATAGAGAACGTGCGCGGGCTTCTTGCGGAAGAACGTGACCGTGAGCACCGCAGCCCAGGGTTGGCCGCTGTCGATAAACGTCGCGCGGTCGCCGTGGATGCCGCTCGGCACGTCGACCGCGACGACGGGGACGTCCGCCATTTCGATGTCTTCGAAGAGCTGGCTGAGGTCCTGTTCGAGGCCGCGGCTCAAGCCGGCGCCGAAGATGGCGTCGACGATGAGTTCGCTGTGCAAGGGCTTGTTCGGCTCGAAGGCGCGGGTGGGGCCGGTCCACTCTTTCGCCATTGCGGCGGCGTCGGCTTTCAGCGTGCTGTGATCGCCGACAGTCACGACTTCGACGGCGTAGCCGCGCGCGCGCAGATGGCGCGCAACGACGTAGCCGTCACCGCCGTTGTTGCCTGGACCGCAGAGCACCATCGTCTTGCGCGGCGACCAACGTTTGGCGATTTCGTTCGCGACCTTGCGGCCGGCGTTCTCCATGAGCGTGAGGGTGGTAATGCCGGAGGCCGCGGCGAGGCGGTCGACCTCGGTCATTTCGGCGACGGTGATGATCTCAGGGCCGGGCGTCCACATGCGCCCTCAAATATCCGATGGGTGGCCGTCCGCCAAGTTCAGAAGCTTCTCGAGCGCGTGTGCCGCTTGCAAAACCCTCGCATCGTCGCCGTGGCGGCCGACGATTTGGATGCCGATGGGCAGGCCGCTCTCGGTGAAGCCGCAGGGCACGCTCGCGGCCGGTTGTTGAGTCAGGTTGAAGGGATAGGTGAATGGGGTCCAGTCCATCCACATCGTGCCGTTCGGGTCGTAGGGCGTGACCAGCGGTGTGTCGAACGGCGGCACGGCGATCATTGGCGTGACGAGGAAGTCGTGGTCGCGCATGAAGGCTTTGATGCCTGCGCCGTAGGCGGCGCGTTCGGCTGTTGCTTGCTGGAAATCTCTGCGCGTGATCGCGCGCGACTCGTCGACGAGGAGGCGCAGGTTCGGGTCGAGCAGGGCCAGCTTTTCTTCCGGGTATTGGTCGAGCAGGAAGCCGGCGCTGGCAGCGTAGAGCGTTTTGAAGAACGACGATGGGTCGCCGCCGGGCGGGTCGGCGTCGACGACTTGCGCGCCGAGTTCGGCGAAGCGTTTGGCGACGGCGGCGACGGTGGCTTCGACTTCGGCGTCGACGCGTTCGACCCAGCCGAGGCGGGGGCTGAAGGCGATCTTGGCGCCGCGCAGGCTCTTGTCGAGGCTCCAGGAGAAGTCCACTTGCGCGAACGGCTGTTGGTACCAGTCGCGCGCGTCGGGCTCGGCGATGACGTTCAGGAACAACGCGCTGTCGGCGACGGAGCGCGACATGGGGCCGACGTGGGCTAGGTTCGTGAACGGGCTCGCGGGCCACGCGGCGACGCGGCCGAAGGTCGGCTTCAGGCCAAACACACCACAGAAGCTTGCGGGGATGCGGATCGAGCCGCCGGCGTCGGTGCCGATCGCGAGCGGGCAGTAGCCTGCGGCGAGCGCTGCGCCCGCGCCGCCGCTGGAGCCGCCAGGCGTTTTGCTGAGGTTCCAGGGATTGCGGGTGACGCCGGTGAGCGGGTTGTCGTTCGTGCCTTTCCAGCCGAATTCGGGCGTCGTCGTCTTGCCGATGAAGACGGCGCCATGTTCGCGCAGGCGCGCGACGCTGGGCGCATCGTGTTCGCACGGCTGGTTGGGGTCGACGGTTTTTGAGCCGCGCATCGTCGGCCAGCCCTTCGAGACGACCAGGTCCTTGATCGCGACGGGCACGCCGTCGAGCAGGCCTTGCGGTTCGCCGGCCAGCCAGCGTTCCTCGGATGCGCGGGCTTGGGCGAGCGTCGTTTCGGCATCTATCAGGCACATCGCGTTGATCTGCGCGTCGAGTGCTTCTATGCGGCCGAGCAGGTATTCGGCGACTTCGACGGGCGAGAGGTCCTTCGTGCGGAACGCCGCGACGAGTTCGGTCGCCGTCATCCAGTGAATGTCGCTCATCGCGCTCCTATCTCACCGCGGTGTCGGCGGTTTCTCCGAGTTCGACCAGGGAGATCGCACGCCCCTTCGTTTCAAGCACCGTAATCGAGGCGTGCGCCGGCTTGAAGCAGACGACGCGGTCGTCGCCGATCGCCGCGCCGAGGGCGACGTTGATCGCGACGAAGTGCGAGAAGACGGCCGTGTCTTCGGACAGGCTCGTCAGATAGGTGACGACGCCACCGCGCCAGGTTTGCAGCGCCGCGTCGGCCGCACCCCATTCGCCGGTCATGAGTTTGCGCAGCCAATCCGCGCGGTCGGCGAAGGCGATGTTTGACGGCGTCGGTATCTCTGCGACGGCTTCGGCGATCTTGGGCTCGAGACCCATCGTGCGGGCGAGCGGGATCGCGGTTTCGCGGGCGCGGCGGAGCGGGCTTGAGACGATGAGCTTCGGCGGCGTCTTCGACAGGCGTTCGCCGGCGCTCTCCGCTTGCTTGCGGCCGAGGTCGGTCAGGCCCGGATCGGGGTCCGCTTGGCCCCAGGTGCCGGACGGTTCGCCGTGGCGGATGAGATAGAGGCGCGGCATCGCTATTGCGGCACGAAGAGGTTGGTCTTGTCGCCGGGCGTGACCGTGCCACGGCGGCCGAGCGCTTCGCGCTCCATCAGTTCGTGGAGCGTCGCGGAGCCGCTTGGCGTGTGCGCGACGAAGCGTTTGCCGTTGCCGAGGCGGCCGATGACGATGCCCATCTTCGGGCCGGTGCGGTCGTGCATGACGGTGTAGGTTTCGATCGTGCCCTCCCCTTCCGGCTTCGCTTCGACTTCGGGATGGGGCATTGCGTCGATGTCGCGTTGGTAGGTTTTTGGGTCTTCGCGTTTCCACGCGCCTTTGACCGGCGCCGTCGAATAGATGCCGAGCGAGTGCTTCGTCACGTACCAGCCGTTCCCGGTGACGAGACCGAAGCTTCCGGGTTTTTCGCGGACCTTGTCCATCATCGTCACGATCGAATGCATGACATAGTTGTTTCCGGCGCCGCCGAAATAGGGCAAGCCGCCGGTGACGGTGAGGCCGCGCGGATCGTCCTCCGCGATGCCCAACTCCGCGCAGCCGATTTCGACCGCAGACGGGAAGCAGGAATAGAGGTCGATGAAGTTCATCTCGGCCGCCGTTTTCCCCGCCATTGCGAAAGCCTTTTGGCCCATCGTTCGAATCGCGGGCGAGGAATAGTAATTCACGCGCTCGCTGACGTGCCAAATGTCGGTCGCGTCGGCGCAGCCGTGCAAGTAGACCCACTTCGATTCCGGAATGCCGAGTTCGCGCGCGGTCTTGACGTTCGTCATGACGACCGCAGCCGCCATGTCCACCTGAATGACGGCGTTCATGTATTTCGTGTACGGGAAACCCACGTAGCGGTTGTTGTCGGCTTGCGTTGCGATTTCCTCGGGCGTGCGGAAGGTCGGGAACCACGCGTGCGGATTTGCCGCTGCAACTTTCGAGAACAGCGAGAACAGTTTGCCTAGCGCCAGTTGATGCTCGCGAACGTTGCGCTTCTTGTGGCCGCGGATGCCGTTCTCGAACAGCGGATAGGTGTTCACCGGGAAGTAGAGCGCGTGCGCGCGTTCGATGTCGTTCGAGCCGCGGCGGTTGTCGCCGATGTGCATGGGCTCGCCGCCCGCGTCTTCGCCCCACTTGAGCGCGATGCCTTTGTTGAGCGCACCGATCATCGTGGCGAGGTCTTCGGAGCCCGCGAGCAATGCGACGTTCGTTTCGCCGTTAGCGATTTCTTCGGCGGTGCGGTTGACAAGCCATTGCGGGGTATTGCCGCCGGCGGCCGTGTAGTACTCGCGCTTCGCTTTCGCGCCGATGCGATTGCCGAGCGAGCGCGGGGCGTTCGAGTATTGGCCGATCGGCAAGCGACCGGCTTCGGACGAGTCCGCGGTGAAGCGGACGACGGAGATGTTGTCGATCAGCGGCGTCAGTTTATCGCCGGCGCCGGTGTCGGCGAGCGCGCGCTTGGCGGCCTCATGCAACAGCTGCATGGGGTCGAGGCTTTCCTCGAACTTGTTCTGCTGTGCGGTGCGCTGGGTCAGCTGCCCGCCGCCGATGAGGATCGGCATTCTGTCGTCGGTCATGCGTTCGTCCTTCTAGTGCCGTGCATGCGGCGCGTCTCAAAAGAAAGTTTCACCACAAAGACACGAAGCCACGAAGGCGCTCGTGTGCGCTCGACATGTCATGCCGCGCGGAAATGGCGCTACGCGCCGGAACAACACTTCGGCGCGAAGCGCCACCTGTTGCAGTCGCCGCTCCGCCACGTGAGCGTCTTCGTGCCTTCGTGTCTTTGTGGTGAAATCTTCCTTGCGGCTTATGGTCATCACTGACGTCTGAAATGAGTGCGCAGGCGGTTGACAGCCTCTTCCAACACGCCGCGCTGTTTGCAGAAGGCGAAGCGGATGAGGGTTTGGGGGGCGTCGCCGGTGAAGAAGACGGAGAGCGGGATGGCGGCGACG
>CAZXAQ010000140.1:0-7412 GCA_964638635.1 uncultured Flavobacteriaceae bacterium | reverse complement strand
GCCACATCGACACCGTCATCGGCCTGCCCGCGAACCTCTTCTACTCCACCGGCATTCCGGTCTGCATCCTCGTACTGAAGAAATGCAAGAAGCCGGACGACGTGCTCTTCATCAACGCCGCCGAGCACTTCGAAAAAGGCAAACGCCAGAACCAGCTCACGAAAGAGCACATCGAGAAGATCATCGACACCTACCAGCACCGCACGGAGGAGCCCCGCTACGCCCGCCGGGTGGAGATGGCAGAGATCGAAAAGAACGACTTCAACCTGAACATCTCCCGCTACATCAGCACCGCCGAACAGGAAATCGAGATCGATCTGTCCGCCACGCATCTGGAGTTGGTCGAGATCGAGAAACAGATTCGGGAGGCAACTGCGAAACACAACGCGTTCCTGAAGGAACTCGGACTGTCCCTGTTGCCGGGAACAGATTAGTGCGCTGACGAAAAATGACGCCCGCCGGCAATCCCATCATCGTCTTCGATCTCGAAACCGTGCCCGATCTCGCCGCCGTGGGCCGGGGCTCGACGGCAAACCCGACGCGGAAATCCGCGCCGCCCTCGGCACCGACTTTCCGAAGACCCCGTTCCATGCCATCGCCTGCATCGGCGCCCTGGTCGCCTCGTTTCGCGACGGGGCCTGGAGCGTCGACGCACTCGGCGCACACGGCCGGAGGCCGAGCTCATCGAAGCCTTCCTCGCCAAGATCGAGGCGCTGAACCCTAAGCTCGTCACGTTCAACGGCCACAGCTTCGACCTGCCCGTGCTGCGCTATCGCGCCATGGCGCACGCGCTGCCCGCGCCCGGCCTGTCGCGCCGCGCCTACTTCAACCGCTTCAGCGACGACGCGGTCGATCTCTGCGATGTGCTGTCCTCGTTCGTGCCGGGGGCCCTAAGCGAAACTGCACGAGATCGCCAAAACGCTGAAACTGCCCGGCAAACCCGGCGGCATCGACGGCTCGGAGATCGAAACATACGTCCGCGCCGGCCGCATCCGCGAGGTCGCCGACTACTGCGAAAGCGACGTCGTCAACACCTACCGAATCTGGCTGCGCCACGAGCTGTTCAAAGGAACGCTCTCAACCGAGCAGCACGCCACAAGCGAACGCAACCTCGCGGCGTTCCTGCAAGCGCGGCACTACCGGAACCCGCATCTTTAGGGTCCCGATCGTCCTGAGACCGCGAGCGTCCCCGCCCGCTCTAGCATGCTGTCCGCCGCATCGGCGTTTGAGAGTCGGCGAAGAGCGGGCGGGGACGCTCGCGGTCCCAGGAATCCCAGGACTAGCGCCCCTCCGAAAACGCCGCCATCAACGTGCCTAGAGCCCCGCGCGCCGGAGGCCTGACTTGCGGCTTTGGAGAGCAATAAGTGAGCGGCTGAAAGCGCTCGCGATTCAGACTCGCGCATTCGTCAAGTCTTGCCACTCATTGCGATATGTTCTACATTTGTTCTCATACACTTTGTGTTGACATTTGTCAACAACTCGCCTACAAACAGGATCGACGTCGTGGGCTCCAGACCAACGCATCCAAACAAGGAGATTGAAGCTGCCTTGAAATATGCCGAGGCAAACGGCTGGCGATACAAGGCTGCCGGAAAATCGGCTCACGCTTGGGGGCGCCTCTTGTGTCCCTTGGCCGACACGAGCGGTTGCCGAATGTCGGTGTGGTCCACACCGCAAAGCCCGGAGGATCACGCCAAGCAAATCCGTCGCAAGGTGGAGAAGTGCCCTCACAAATCTTGAGAAGAGAAGAGCCATGCCCAAGTTCGAATTCGCGATCATCGCCGACGGCGCCGACCCGGAGGACGACATGTTCGAAGACCGTTTCTTCGAAGCAGGTTGCGACGACGCGCTGCTCATGGTCGTCAAAGGCAACGTGGTCCTCGAATTCACGCGCGAAGCGGCGGACGTAACCACCGCCGTCGCCACCGCCATCCGCGACGTGCAGCGCGCGGGCGCACGCGTGCGCCGCATCGCGCCGGATTCCTACGTCACCATCAGCGACATCGCCGAACGCTCAGGCCTCACGCGCCAGGCGATTTCGCTCTACGCAAACGGCGAACGCGGCGCCGGCGACTTTCCGAACGCCGTGCTGCGCGCGAACACGGACTCCCCGCTGTGGGATTGGCTCAGCGTCGCCCGCTGGCTGCACAAAAACGGAAAACTGCCGAAGGATCAATCGCTGGACTTCGCCAAATTGGTGCACGACCTCAACCTGCAGCTCGAACGCCGGGGCGCCGATCCCGCGGGCCAACGCAAAGCCGCAAAGCTGCTTGACGCTGTGACGTGATCCGGACGAGGCCCCTGGCGGGCTGGCCTCCGCTTGCCGAACGCGCCTATGCTGCGCGCCGCACGATCGGAGTCTCCCGTATGCCCGCTTACCCGCAGAAGACGCGCGAGTTTCACAACCATCATTTCGACTCGACGATCTGGAACGACCTCGCCTTCCGCGACGACGACATCGTCGTGTCCACCTACGCGAAGTCCGGCACGACCTGGATGCAACAAATCCTGGCGCAAATGCTGTTCGGGCCCGATCCCGATCTCGCCGTCGCGAGATGTCGCCCTGGCTCGATCTGCGGGTGCCGCCCAAGGTGGTGAAGCTGCCGCTCGTCGAGTCCCAAACGCACCGCCGCTTTCTCAAAACGCATCTGCCGGTGGACGCGCTCGTCTATGACCGCAGCGCGAAATACCTCTATATCGGGCGCGACGGACGCGACGTCGTGTGGAGCCTCTACAACCATCACGCCAACGCGAACGCGCTGTGGTACCAGGCGCTGAACGACACGCCGGGCCGCGTGGGTCCGCCGATCGAACCGCCGCCCACCGACATCCGTGAATACTTCCGCGATTGGCTCGCGCGCGACGGTCGTCCGTTCTGGCCGTTCTGGGACAACGTGCGCAGCTGGTGGGCGATCCGCGATCTGCCGAACCTGATGTTCGTGCACTTCGCCGATCTCAAACGCGACCTGCCGGGCGAGATGCGCAGGATGGCGACGTTCCTGGACATCGCCGTCGACGAGGCGGACTGGCCGAAAATTCTGGAGTACTGCTCGTTCGACTGGATGAAAGCGAACGCCACGAAGAGCGTGCCGCTGGGCGGCGCCTTCTGGGACGCGGGCGCGCAGGTCTTCATCAACAAAGGCGTCAACGGCCGCTGGCACGAAACGCTCTCGGCCGAAGACAGCGCCGCTTACGAAAGCCGCGCCCTCGCCGAACTCGGCCCCGACTGCGCCCGCTGGTTGGCCACGGGCGAACGCTGAGCGACTCAAGCCTGCGCACTCCGCGGGTTCATAGTGAACGCGGGGACACTTTCACGCCGCTGTGGCCAAAGCATCACCACACGCCGCCGCGCGGCACACTAGGCTGCCCGTCAAGAGTCGGGGGATAAGGCTCGTCGGGGTAAGCGATGGTGGGGAGAGTTTTGGCTGCGGCGGCGTGCGCCGCATGCTTTTGCGCCGGCGTTCGCGCCGAGGAAGGTAGCGCGCCGGCGCTTTTCTTCGAGACGTCGGAAAGCGTCCGCTTCTGGTGGACGGAAATCGCCGACTTCGAAGACAAGCCCAAAGCCTGGGACGGCATCGTCAGCCCGGAACTCGCGGCCTCCCTTCGCCTCGTCGCGGGCTCGTTCGAGGTGACCGCGGAGTTCGGCGCCATCGCCGACCGCTTCGACCACTTCGGCAATTTCAATGCCGATTCCTGGCGCGCCCTGGTCACGGCCGGTTGGAACGACGGCGATTGGTCCTACGCGCTCGAATGGGAAGGCTTCGACGTCTACGAACCGGGTTACGGCCTGTTCTACGTCGGCTTCGACACGGTCGACATCTTCATTGCCAAGCGCTTCAGCGGAGAGGTTTTGCCAGGCGCACCGGACGGCCAGTTCACCGCCTCGCTCACCGCCGGCACCGTCGCGTCGACCTGGGCAGCGCTCGAAATGAACTTCGCCTCGCTCGAACTCGAATGGGTGCAATCCTGGGGCGGCGATCTTTCCCTGGCCGTCGCACAGAAAGTCGAAATCGACGACTTTCCGCACTTCTCAACCCACCACCGCCGCGACACGGTCCTGAGCCTGAAGCTCGCCCCCAGCTATGCCATCGGCAAGAACATCACGCTCTCGCTCGAGGGAAAGGCGTCGTTCGCATTATCGACGTTGGAAACGAAAACCGGCGAAACCTGGGAGATCACGCCGATCTTCCGCTTCCAAGCGGCGCTTTGAACCACACCCTTGCGGCGGGCGACCGGCGGTTCCTATCTTTGAGGAGACCCAATTCGCGAAAGCGGTTCCTCCGTGGCCAAAGACCCCTATACCGTGCTCGGCGTCGCCAAGACGGCGACCGCCGACGAGATCAAAAGCGCCTATCGCAAGCTCGTCAAGAAACTACACCCCGACCTGCACCCCGGCGACAAGAAAGCCGCCGACCGGTTCAAGGAGGTGGCCTCGGCCTACGGCATCGTCGGCGATGCGGACAAGCGCGCGAAATTCGACAAAGGTGAAATCGACGAACAGGGTCACGACCGGCCGCAGCAGCCCTACTACCGCGACTACGCCGATCAAGGCAGCGCACGCCACTATCAATCGGCCGGCGGCTTCGCCGACTTCGAAGACGTGTCCGACCTCTTCGCGGATTTCTTCGCGCGCGGGGCCGCAGGCCACGGCGCACAGGCGCGCGGCGCCAACGTGCACTACCGGCTCGAGGTCGACTTCCTGACCGCGGCCACCGGCGGCCAGCAGCGCATCACGCTGCCGGACGGCAAGCAGCTGGGCGTCACCATCCCCGAGGGCGTGACCGACGGCCAGATGCTGCGCCTCAAGGGGCGCGGCCATCCGGGACCTGCCAACGCGCCCGCCGGCGACGCGCTGATCGAAATCCACGTCCGCCCGCATCCGCTGTTCGAACGCAAGGGCGACGACATCGCGAGCGAACTCGCGATCACCCTCGACGAAGCGGTCTTAGGAGGCAAGGTCGAAGCCCCCACCATCTCCGGCCGCGTCATGGTCGCCATTCCGAAAGGCGCGTCGAGCGGGCAAACGCTGCGCCTGAAGGGCAAAGGAATCAAAGGCAAAGGCGGCACCGCGGGCGATCAGTTGATCCGCCTGAAGATCGTCCTGCCGAAGCCGATCGACGACGAACTTGCGTCGTTCATGCAAACCTGGCGTGAGAAGCACGCCTACGATCCGCGGAGCGCACAGCCATGATCGTCAGCGAACAAGACCTCGTCGTCGAAATCCGCGACCTCTCGCTCCCCCGCCTGCACAAATGGATCCGCCTGGGCTGGGTCAAGCCGGAACGGCGCGAGGGCGCTGCCTTCTTTCAAGAGGTGGACGTCGCGCGCGTGCGCCTGCTCAACGAACTCGAGCACGCGCTCGACTTCGATGACGACACCGTGCCGCTCGTCCTCTCGCTGCTCGACCAGATCCACGGCCTGCGCGGCGAACTGCGCAACCTCGCCCAAGCCGTGGAGGAGCAGCCGGAGCCGGTGCGCGATCGCATCCGCGCCGCATACGCGCGGCTCAGCGAAGGCTGACGCGCGGGCATTGGCGCGAGTCCGGGCGCCGCAGGGCCCGACCGATAACCATGACGACCTTCGGGCAACGAACAGTTCGTAACGTCTGCTCCGTGTCGCCACACGACAGGCAGTCGTCAGAACTTGTGCCACCCGCGCCACAACGGCGGAAGGAATGTGCGTGTCGCGCTTGGCGGCACCCGACCCGATGCTGTACGCCCAAGCTCCATGGACTCCTTCCTCCACGACATCTCCTGGATCCTCCCGTTCCGCTCGGACGCGGCCACGCTCGTCTTCAACGCGTTCACGCTCGCGGGCTACACGCCGTTCTTCCTCGTGCTGCTGCCGCTCGGCTACTGGCTCTGGGACAAGGCGCTGTTCACGCGGCTCGCGTTGTTGATCGGCCTCGTCGGCCTCTCGAACACGTTCCTGAAGGAGCTGTTCATGGACCCGCGCCCGCCCATCGCGTTCGCGCTCGACGGGCGCGTGGGCGAGTCGTTCGGCTTCCCCTCCGGCCACGCGCAGATCGCGGTCGCGATGTGGTTCTACCTCGCGACGGAGATCAAGCGCACGTGGGGCTGGGTCACGGCCGCCGTCATCGCGGCCGGCGTCTGCCTCTCACGCCTTTATCTGGGCGTGCACGATGTGGAAGACGTGCTGGGCGGCGCGGCGTTGGGCGTGGCCTGCATCTTCATCTTCAAGGGCCTGGAGCGCGAACGCCTGATCACGGAGGCGCATCCGGCGGCGCAGCTGTTGGGCCTCGCCGTCATCGCGCCGGTCGCCTGGGCGCTCTGGCCCCGCGCCGGCCAAATGCCGGAGGGGATGATCGCGCTCACTGCGTTCCTTTCTTTCTGGTGGGCCGGCCGGCTGATCGAGGAGCGCTGGATCAACTACCAGCGCCACGGCAACTGGGCGGTGGCGGCGCTGGCGACCGTCGCGGGCGTCGCGATCGTCTTCGTGCTCTTAAAGCTCGTGGGCGACGTGGCGGAGGCGGCGGGCCTCAAGGCCTACGCCCAAACCGTGCAAATGAGCGTCATCGCGCTCTACGTCACGGCGATCGCGCCCGCCTTGTTCCGCCTGACCCGCCTCGGCTGGTAGCGCGATTTGAGTCTTTCCGGTCACACCGGCGAACCAGTCATCTTTCGTTTACCCGTGGAGGCATAGAAACTCGTTACGCTGACTTACAGCCGCGTGATTCGTTCGGGAGTCACCTTGCGTCCAGTGCCCGTTGTGGGATCGCTTTTGGACCTTTGCAGGCGTCGCGCATTCGTACCGCGCGAAGCCTCCCGCCCCCGACACCGCGAAATCTCCGTGACAGTTTTGTGTTGGACACCCGCAGGCGCATCGCGCCCGCGCGCGTCCGCGTTCGAGGGGAGTAAGCCTCATGGGTAAACGTGCCGCCCGCCGCCGCATGCGTGAAGATCTGCAGGAGCACAGCAAAGTCCGCGCGCTGTTTTCCGGCCGCGAAGCTTGGTCGCCGCTCGATCGCGACCGTCCGCGCGATCAACACACCGAACGCGCCTATGTGCGTCACGTCAAACCCTGCTCCGACAACCAGCGAAGGCTTTTGGAAGCGGTCGACAAGCGCAATCTCGTCGTCGCTGTCGGTCCGGCCGGTACCGGCAAGACGTTCCTCGCCATCGCCAAGGCCGTCGAGGCGCTCGAAGAACGCAAGGTCTCGCGCATCATCCTCTCACGCCCCGCGGTGGAGGCGGGCGAAAGCCTCGGCTTCCTGCCCGGCGCGCTCGAAGACAAGCTGGCACCCTATCTGCGCCCGCTCTACGACTGCCTGTCCGACCGCCTCGGCAACAAGCGGCTGAAAACCTATCTCGCCGAAGGCATCATCGAAATCGCGCCCGTCGCCTATATGCGCGGCCGCACGCTGAACAACGCCTTCATCGTCATCGACGAGG
>CAZXAQ010000139.1:0-7436 GCA_964638635.1 uncultured Flavobacteriaceae bacterium | reverse complement strand
AGGTGCCGAGCGTCACGGTCGACGTGAGCACGCCGAACAGGAACTGCTCGCCCTTTGTCGGGTAGGCGACGACGATCGTGTCGGCGGTCGTGCCGAGGCCCGACGCGAGCGTGATCTGCTCGCGATAGACTCGCACGTGGCCGCCTTGCGACGAGCCGTCCACCTGCCCCACCGGCGTCTGACCGCGAGGCGCCGTGTTGGTGCCGTATTGTTTTGCCATTGGCTTTTCTCCTTAGAGGTCAGATCAGGTGTGGTAGGCCTGAACTTCGACGACGCCGACTTCCTGCATGCGGGTCGCCCCGATGGACATGCTGTAGAAGACTTGCGTCGCGTAGTTCTTGTCGGCGCGTTCGGAGATGCGGGCTTGCGGCTGTGCGCCGATGCCGAGCACCACTTGGTCGCGCTGCCAGGCAACGCAGGCGCGGATGTTGCCGCCCGCGACCGTCGTCGGCACGATCTTCGTGCCGTCGATGCGCATCCCGTCGACGCGGATGAAGTTGAAGCCCAAGAACGTGTCGAGTTCGCCCTGCACCAGCGCTTTGATGCTGTTGTAGTCGGCGGACTGGATTTTCGTGTCGTTCAAGAGGTCTTCGAGCTGGTCCGATGTGACCGCGATGAAACGCCCTTCGCCGTCGATGTCGGCCGCATCCATGATGCGTTTCGTCGAGATCAGCTTGCCGATCGTGAGGCCGGTCGTGCCGCCCTCGACGATTTTTTGCGGGCCGGGCAGCGATACCGGCGAAGAGCCGGTTTCGCCCGTGTACGCCGTGCCGCGGATTGCATCCACGATCACTTCGTCCATCGCGCGGCCCATCGCGTTGGCGGCCGATTTCGAATAGGTCGACGTCGGGTCGATCAGGAGACGCAGCTTGTCTTCCTGATCGATCATGTCGGCCCAATCGAAGTCTTCGAGCGAGCAGCGCCGGCGCTGATGGTCGGTGTTCATGCGCGGCGTGTCGCTGTGGCGCGAGGTGCGCCGACGCGCGGCCGTAGCGCCGATCTGGTCGAAGAAGGCTTGTTTGCCGGTCACGTTTTCGACGCGCACGGCGTCGCGCAGCTTGGAACCTTTCTGCTGCGCGAGCATCATGACATTCGCCGTATATTGCTGGACGAATGCGTTCGTTATCTGAGTGGACATTTCAGTCACTCTCCGCTTGTTGGTTTTCAGGACAAGTCGGAGCGGGTGCCGCTCGCACACGAACGGCCGCATCCTGGGCGACTAACGCGCGCCCTGGTTCTCGGCTTGGCTTACAGGCTTGCAGCGGGGCGCGGGGGAACCGCGCGTGTCCGCGAAGAGTGGCAACGGCGACGTGCAACTAGCCGCAGCGATCTTCGCCATCGATTAGGGAGATAACTTCGTCGGGAGCTGTAAAGTAGTCCCACTCGCTAAACCGGCGGAAGCCGTCGATGTCAGTCAGTCGCACCTCATCTCGTGGAACGACTTCAAACTCGAATTTCACGCCCATTTCAGGGCGAATCCCTTTTAGATGGCCGTTCAGTTCGTGCTCTATTCGTTCGTCATCGCAAAGAAAATAGAGAACAAAGTCGTACTCATCGTTATCGCTCAACTCAGTGTCCGGCAACCACCGGACATAGATTTCTCGAACTACATCTGCGAATTGCACGCCCTGCGAACACGTCTTCTTTAGTATGCGCGCCACCGAATTGAGGATGGGCTTTACCCTCGACACTAGCGCATCTGGGAGCGCTACGCGCGTATACGAACGCGCGATCCACGCCGCAAGCGACGCAGCACCGACGTCCGATATAGATTCATCAGCTGGAATGACGTTCAAGAGCGAGAGTCGTGGAACAAACCATCTTTTGTGCAGGCTGACTGAAACAGCGCCAGCGCCCTCCGGGTCTAGCGGAATATGAAGCTCACCCACAACCCGACCACGAGCTTGGTCGCTCTTCGCCTTGAACGTAGGCTTCTTTGGCCATCAGCTTTTGCGCTTCGCGGCGGGCTTCTTCGGGGGTGACCGCTTGGGCCCGGCGGCGCAGTCTCGCCTAATCCGGAAGCGGAAGTCCGAATAGAAACGTTGTTTCAGCGGCGATGTATGCATAGCCGACCGCCACGAGCGCAGGGATCGGACGGCTTACCTCGGCTGAACCTCCCCGAAGTATCGAACGAGCCGATAGCAAGATCGCTGTTCCAAACAGCACCAAAGGAATTCCGGCAAGAAAACCAGCCCCAACGAAGAACGACAGCGAGAGCTCGTCGACTTCCGCGATGGAACTACCCAGGATCATCGCAATCAATGTCGCTGGCAACGACGAAATCGCGATCAGCGACCACGTCGCCGCGTTGCGTCCGTGGCGCTCGCCATGCAGCAGCGCGAAGGGCAACAGCACAATTCCAACCATCACCGAGTGAACGATCCACGCGAACAAGAACGAAGGCGGCACGCACGCCTCGGAGCCATCTCCCATGCACGCGTGACCGTCGCCGCCAAAGTCCAGCGGCGGTAGCGACATGGCAAAATAGCCGAGGAAGCCCGAGGCGACAGCGGTTAAGAGGCTCACTTGATACGCGGACAGAGGCGCTCGACGAGAGTACGACGGGCGACGGCTCCAACCTAAGGGTCCAATCACTTGGTGAGCCCTTTCAATTGTTTCCTCGCGCCGGCAAGTTCGTCTCGCTTCCCGGGGTCGAAGTCGCCGTGTGTGAAGATAAGACCGGAGCCGTCGACGCCACCGGTCACACCGGGTTTCGGAGCGACACCGCGGCGTCTCAAGGCACCCACCAGAAACCGCAGCGCGCGAATTTGAGACGAATTCATCTGTTTGGAGGAGTGGTCGCCAACGACGGCTATACCCAAGTTACCGGGATTCTTTCCTCCAACATGCGCACCCTGGGCATTGATGGAGCGCCCTTCGAATATTCGCCCGGACTGATCGATCAGGAAGTGATATCCGATGTCGTCCCAATCGTCATACGTTTGCCCTAGGCTCGCTGCGCTTGCTACTTGGCGCGCGATCCAATCACGGTTTGAGATTTTGTTATGGTGAAGATCCATCACAGCTTCCGGTGTATCCTGGCTACCGGTGTGATGCAGAGTGATGAGTGAATATGGCTCCTTCTGGGCATCAAGTTGTTTTTTTGGCAACTCAGAGGTCCAGGTCCAACGGGGAATCACAGCAAACTCCTGCCCAGTTTGCCTCGGAAGGGGCGTCCGTGGTTGCGTAGCGGGAGGCGATGGGGCCGGCGGCGCCCGCGTGGGCCCGGTCAACAAACTGCTGAGGTTGTTCGACAGATAGTCCGTGTACTGACGCTCCGCGGGCGAGACATAGTTCTCAAACAAGTTTTGCCTTGGGCGACTTCCCATGAGCTGGCTCCCTGTGCGCTAAAACTCTTCCGAATACGCGCGCTCGAACAGTTGCTGGACGTGTTCGACCGTCGACATGTGTTCGGGGTGGTTGCGGTTGGTGTAGGCTTCCTTGGCCATTAGTTTTTGTGCTTCGCGGCGGGCTTCTTCGGGGGTGATGGAGAAACCCTGGGCGCGGCCGATCTTCAGGCTGTCTTCGGTCATCATCGAGCCGATCTTTGCGAACGCGCGCACAAGTTCGGGGTTGTTGCCGACACCCGATTGGTTCAGGAACTCGATCAGCGGCTGGCCGCCGAAGTAGCGCGCGGCGCGGGCGGCTTGGGCGACCTTCGTGTCGTAGCTTGGGCCCCATTCTTGCTGCAGCAGACCGATCGATTGGGCCTCATCGTCGAGGCGGCCTTTCAACGACGACTGAAACGACTGCGATTGGTGGCCGGCGTAGAAGTCGAGCAGACCTTGCACCTGTTGCGGCGTGAGGCCGAGTTTGTGCGCGACCGGGAGCGCCGCCTTCTCGAATGCTTCGTCGTAGGCGACGCCTTGCGGCAGATCGGGGCGGCGCAGTTCGTAGCCATCGGGCGAGCGCGGGATGCCGAGCTTCGCGCGCGCGGTTTCGTCCCACACGCCGTCTTTCGGTGCGGGGATCTTGTCGGCGCCGATCGCGCGCTGTGCGTGCGCGTAGGCTTGCACGACGTCGGCGGGGGACTTGTAGCCCTTCGTCTCGACGAGTTGTTTCAGTTCGGGCGCGAGCGAGGCGGTCCATTCGGCGCCGGTGCCGTCGTCGAGTGCGCTCGTCGTGTCGGCGTTGGTCGCGGCCAGGTCATTCATCGGTCTTTCCTCCATCGGCAATGGTTACGAAGTCGGCGGGTTTGAGGCCGCACATGCGCGTGACGTGCAACCAGACGCGGCGCTTGCCTTCTTCGACGCCGCGGTCGAATTCGTTGGCGCCGCTCAGCGGGGCCGCGGCGTTGCAGAACATCGCCAGGTCGCGCACGAGCAGGTCGCGGCCCTGCAGCGCGTTGCGGTATTCGTCGGCGACGTACGCCGCGCGTTTGCGTCCCCAGAGAGCGAGGACGATTTGTGGTAGCGTTTGCATGCGCTCCTTCCGGTGGTTGGTTCAGACGGTTTCGGCAGCGACGTCGACGATCGCGCGGAGGACCTGCTCGTCGATCAGCGCGTTGACGATGTCGCTCGCGCGTTCGTTCGACTTGCGCTTGCGACGCTGCTGCTCCGCACGCCTGCCTGCTGCGATACGTTGCCGTGCTCGTTCGCGCGCCAGTTCGGGAGTGACGACGGTGAGGCGCCATGGCGGCGTATCCACCTTCGGCAGGTTCGGCCAGCTTGCTGTCGAACGCCGCGCCTGCGGTTTCGGTGCGCGCGGGATCATTCCGGGCAGACTCAACGTCACGGTCACCGATACTGGGCGCACCAATGCTGGGGCAAAGATCTGCGCGGTCGATGAACGATGCGGCGCGAGCTTACCGGGTTGCGCAACAGCGGCAGCGCGTAAGATCGAACTGTTCGCGTAAGCTGCCGGCGAAAGCTTCAGCGTCAGCCGCAGTGCGGGGAAGACTGGTGTGTTCGTGTGCGCCGCAGGCCTGGCGTTGCGAACGGCGCTTGCCGATTGGAACACTGACGCGTTTGGAAACGCCGCAGGTTTCGTGGCGCGGATCGCGCTCGCAGAGCGAACGACCGGTGTGTTTGTCAACGCGGACGGGCTTACGATCCGCACGGCGGATGTCGTGCGCAAGACCGGTGCGTTGGGCAGCGCGATGGGCTTCAGCGTCAGCAGGAGACGCGCGGCGGCGAACGTGCTGACGTTGACGTAACGCAACGGCTGTGTGGCGCCGCCGGCCGTGTCGGATGCGCCGACCCACGCCGCGCCGATGAAGCTTAGCGGTGAGCCGATGACGGTGCCGGGCATTAGATCAACTCAGCGATTGCGAAGTCCAAGACCGTTTCGACGGCGGCATTGGCGACGCTCATCGTCCAACGTACGTCGAGCGCGCGGTCGCCGGTATCGCTGTCGACCGCAGACGAGCCCGAGATCGGCGTGTTGACGTGAGTCGTGACCGCGAGGTCGCCTGCCTGCCCCGTGGTGGGTGCGGTCTTCACCGCCGGCGTTTGGAACGTGCAGACACCGACGAGGCGTTGGTCGTTGCCCGCTCTCGCCGACAAAGTGAAGTCCAACATCCAGCTGCCTCGTGCCGCCCCAGCAGTGGTGTTGGCCGTTGCATCTTGGAACACCGTCGAGCCGCCATAGACGATCGCGAGCGTCCAGTTCGGCGTGCCGCTGTTCGAGAGGTAACTGCCACCGCAACGGACACGCACTTGCTTGCCCGTGAGAAACAGACCGCTCGGCAGAGTCAGCGTGAAATAGGTCTGCTGGAGATTGTTGTTGGAGAACGTCGTCGCCGTGACCACCTTCTTCAGCACGACACCGGTCGAGCGAATGAGGCGAATGTCGGTGATCTTCGATGTCGCGAGCGCGGTTGCGCCGGGCGGCACGTAGACGGCGGCGAGCACCACGTCGTTCGCGGTGCGGATCGATGGTTTCGGGTTGGCCCCTGCTGTACCCGCACGGACGGCAAGCGCGCCGGCGCTGGTGACGACCACAAGGTCGAGCCGCGGGTTCGTTGCGTCGGCGGTACCGATCGTGACATTGCCGGCCGCGACAGCGAACAACGTGCCGTTGCTCAACACGGCGCCTTTCGCGACGGAGAGCTGCATCGTCGCGCCGCCGGTCACGGCGCAGCCGGAGACGACGCAGGTCGGGCCATTGACGCCGTCGACCAGGACCTCGAGGTATTCCTGAAACAGGATGCTCTGCAAGTCGTTGTCGCCTTCACCCTTGTCGGGAATGGTCCAGGGCATCGCTTGACGCCTTTCTTAGAGAGTGAAGATGCCGGCTGCGTTCCACACCACAGTCACGTCACCGCCCGACGGCGTGAACGGCATGCCGGTGATCGAGGTGTCGAGGAAGAGCGCAAGGCGCGATGTCGCCTCCGTGCCGCTGTCGACGTAGAGAACGATCGCGCCCAAATCGGCTGCGCCGGTGAGCGCGGTTGTGGTTGTGTCGGCGGCGTCGAACGTGCCGCTCGCGAACGTCTTCGACGCCAAAGTGACGGCCGAGCCGTAGTTCGGGTTGTCGTTGACGCCAAGCGCGGTCACGAACGTGTCGGCGGCGTTGTACGTGTAGGCCGACGTGATGTCGACGAACGTTTGCTTGACCGTGCCGCCGAGCGACGTGTTCGCCGTCGCTTGCATCACTTCTTGCTTCCAGATGGGGTAGAGTGCGTTAGCCATTGTGGTCTCCGAGGGCTGTGGCGGCGTGGGTAAGTCCGTGGGTCGCGAGCCGTTGGCGGCAACGCTCGCGCTCGTTCAACGCGGCGCGCTTCAGCCAATAGCCGAGCGTCTTCTTCAAATTGGCGCGGAACGCGAGCGCTTGCGCCTTGATGACGGGATCACCGGTTTGGTCGGAGATCGCGATGATCTTGGCGAGCGCCTGCTCGGTGAGTTCGTCGAGTGTCAAGACCGGCCCCGGTGTCACGGTCGTGGTCGGCGGGAACAGGATGAAGTCGTTGACGTGATTGATGCCATCCGATCCACGCTCGACGCCGCGATAGATCGTCTGCCCGTTCATGCGATCGGGTTTGAGGTGCATATCGTCTCCTTCAACAAACAATGTCGTCATGGGCGGGCTTGACCCGCCCACCCAGGGCCAAGGGCGCCGCGCTCTTCGATCCCTGGGTGGCCGGGTCAGCCCGGCCATGACGATGAGAGGTGTGTGGTTAGGCCGCCGTCTTTCCGCGTAATGCGCCGCGGAGCATTTCGATGGCTTGGGTGACATCGCCGCCGGAGACGGGTTGTTGGCCGGACTTGGCGGCGAGGTCGCCGGCTTCGGCGCCGCTCTTGGCTGCGCCTGCGATCTTTTGGGCGACGTCGGCGCCTTGGGCACCGAGGCTCAAGCCCTGCTGCATCGCCTGCATCTGCTCTCGTTCGGCGCGCATCTCTTTGACCTTGTCGGCGCCGCGCATGATCTTCGCCGGCACAGCCCAACCGCGGCCCAACACCTGGACGGCTTCGTCGTGGTCGAGGTTGTCGAGCACG
>CAZXAQ010000138.1:0-7570 GCA_964638635.1 uncultured Flavobacteriaceae bacterium | reverse complement strand
ACCCCGAGGGAATCCGCATCGGGCAGGATCGCTCGCGGCACCGCAAGGCGGTCAAAGTCTGGGACAAGCGCGAGTACAAAAACCTCGACGACCAAGTCGAACTCGGCACGCGCAACATCAAGGTTGCGCTCCGCCGCCTGCGCAAATGGGCCCGCGAGGGCGCGCCGACCGAACTCGATCTGCCCGAAACGATCCGCCACACCGCGCATCAAGGCTATCTCGACCTCGTGCTCCGCCCGGAGCGTCACAACAAGGTCAAGGTGCTGATCTTCTTCGACATCGGCGGCTCGATGGACGCGCACATCAAGCTCTGCGAGGAGCTGTTCTCCGCCGCGCGCACCGAATTCAAGCACATGGAATTCTTCTACTTCCACAATTGCCTGTACGAGAGCGTGTGGAAGGACAATCGCCGCCGCCACAACGAAAAGCACCCGACCTGGGACGTCCTGCACAAATACCCGCACGACTACAAAGTGGTGATCGTGGGCGACGCCACGATGAGCCCCTACGAAATCACCTACCCCGGCGGCAGCGTCGAACACTGGAACGAAGAACCCGGCGCCGTCTGGCTCGAACGCCTGACGCGCATCTACGAACACGTGATCTGGCTGAACCCCGTTCCCGAGCGCCACTGGGAATACACGCCCTCGATCCAAATCATGAAACAGATCCTGAGCGACCGCATGTTCCCGCTGACGCTCGAAGGCCTCGACAAGGCGATGCGGGAATTGAACCGCTAACGCCTACCGGTAATCCACATAGATCGGCGACGACCACGCGCGCGGTTCCGCCGGCGCGGTGCAGTCGCTTTTGCCGGAGCGGTAGTCGCCCCAGCACATGTTGACCTTGATGCACTTGCCTGCCGCGTCGCGCTCGCATTTCAGCGGATCGGCGTTGATCATCGGCTCCGCCTCTTGGATCGCCTTCACGTAATAGAGCGCATCGCGCTTGCCCGCCGCGTAGTCCTTGTCTTCGAATGTGAACGTGCAGGATCCGTCGTCGGCGGCCGTGCACTCGTGCACGAGATAGCGGTCTTGAATCAGCGCCGCCATCGCTTCGCCCGGCGACGCCTGCGGTCTGATCCGCACCACCTCAATCCGCGTGATCTTGTTGCGCACGTCGCTGGGATTGTCGCATTCGCCCGAGCAGATATCTTGAATCCGTGCCTGGTCCAGCCCCGCGCTCGCGAACGCGGGACACCCCGGCCTCTGCTTGAACGATCCGACCGCCCGCACTTCGAAGCGGGGCGACGCGGTCGCGGCAACGCGCGAACCCATCGCAACCTTTTCGCCCGATGGGCTGACCGCGTTGAACCACAGCAAAATCTTCTGCCCGGAGGTGGCGTAGGTTTCGCGCCGCTCAAGCGCATCCCAAATCGCCGCACGCGTGCGTCCCTTCGCATGCACGGCGGCCAGCCCGCCGGTGCGCAGATAGGCCGCTTGCCGCTCCGCCTCCGATGTTTGCAGGCCAGGGAGTTTCGCGACCTCCTCCGGCGTGAACGCCCGCGGGTTCGGCGACTCGTCGTTGTCCACCGGCAGCAACGTCTTCCGCCATCCCTCCGTTTCAGGCCCGGTCGCTTCCGTATTCAGCCGACGGTCGACTTGTTTGTAGCCTGTGCCCGGCCGCGCGCGGTGATTGTCGCTCGACCCGATGAAGCCCCACTGAAAGCGCGTCGCCTGTGCGCCGTCGTCGGAGAAATGCGTCGTCGCAAGCCCCGCCTGCGCGGACGTCTTCGGCCGCATGTTGAACGCCGGCAGAAAGCAATCCGTGCACTGCCCGGCATCGAGCCACTGCGCCGGCTCGGCGCCCTTCACCGTCAAATGCCCGGCCACCTGCATGTCGACGTAGTTCTGTCGCGCTTGCGCCGCGCTCGCCTCGCATGTCGCCGCGTCGGTTTTCGCGGCAAGACACCGCTCCACGATGATCTCACCCGCGCGCCAGCAACTCGGCAGATAATCTTTCGTCGGCTTCGGACAGGTGGCCTTGCCCGCCGAGTCGATCGCCACGTCGTCCCAGCTGCGATACTCCTCGGAATTTCCGTGCCCCGAATAGACCTCGATCAGCGGGAACTTCTCGGGGCGTTCCACCGGATCGGCCGCCTTGGCCCACGTTGTGCCGGCCGGCGTGTAGAAGCCCCACGACGTCCCATGCGGAATGATCAGCGGCGCCAGCTTCTGCTCTTCGAACAATTTCCGCACCAGATCGGCCGGTCGCGCCGCCGTTTCCATGCACGTCACGGGCAGCTTGTCCGACGGCGCGTCCGCATCACATGCCGGCGTCGCCGCGGTGACCGTCAAAAACTTGTTGTAGTCGTAGTACCGCTGCCGGTTCTTGAAATCGCCGATCACGACGAGCGGCGTCACAGGCTGTGCCAGTCGCTTCGCCGTACCGCCGTCGGCCGACGCCGTGCCGATCGCGCGCGCCGAGACTTTGTCGTCGTCGAGTTCGCGGAAGATGACGTTCTTATGCCCGAAATGCTCCGCCGGCGTGCGGCCGACCTGCGTCCACTCGAAGCCGATGAACGACACCAGATCGGGATTGTCTTCGCCGCCCGCCACCTTCTGACACGCGCGAACGGTGTCCTTGATCATCGTCCACCGCGACGGCGTGATCGACTCGGCGTGATCCGTCGAGGCCCAAAAGTCGAGCGCGGAGCAATAGCGGGCAAAATCGCATGCATCGGCGAGCGGATGTATCCCCTTACCGCCGAGCAACGGCAGCGAGTATTGGAACGCGTCGACCGAAATCGTCGTGTGAACATGCAAGTCGCCGAACAGAATGACGTCGTCGTCCCCGGCAGGCGCCGCCGCATGTTCCGCCGCAGTGCGGGCGGCGATCACGTCGTCCGGAACCCGTGCGCCGGAAATCGTGCCGGCACCGTTCTCGACCCCAAACCATCCGCCGCGCGCGCCAAACCAAAAGACAAGACCAATGCCGATCAAAACGGCAAGCAGCGCGCCGCCGCCAATGAGAATACGTCGCATAGTCGCGTTCCCGAATGTCTCCGAAATATGAGCCGACCCGCATCCGCCGCACAAGGGACGCCAGGCGCCAAGACATGGGGAATCGCAGAAGACGCCTGCGAGCGCCCGGAAGAATCGACACCCGCATACGGTATCGCGCTATTCAGACGTTGCGTGCGTTCGCGGCAGTCTGCCGCCTTCGCGTTCTCTGACGGCTAGCCGGCCGACTTGCCGCCGAACAAGCTGCGATAGATCAGCCCGCCGAGCCACAGGATCAGCGTGAGCACCACGACGCGCGTAAACAGCGTCATCAGCGCGAGCGCGATCGCCGTGTCGCCGACCAGGATTGCGAACAGCGCCGACGGCTGCCCGTAGCCGAGTGTTTGGTCCGCCGCGCCCATAATGAAGTATTTGAGACTGCCCGCCGCCTCAATGAACCCCTGCACCCAATCCGGCGTGAACCAGACCATGAGCCCCAGCACGAAGAACGACATGAAGAACGAGACGATGCTGCGCCACGTCTGCCAAAGAAAATGACTCAAGCCCATGGTTAACCCCGAAGTGCGTTCAGTGCGCGCCATCGTCCGCGCCGCCTTACGCCAAGTCAAGAAGTCCGATAAGCGCGCCCGCGCCAAAACGCCGGTGCAGCATGTGCCCGCGGGGTCACGCCGTCGCCGCTATTGTCACTCGGCCGCCGCACGCATGGCACGCCGCGCCGCCGGCACCTTGCCGGTCAGGTAGCCGATCAGCATCCGCGTCAGCTCCTCGGCCAACGCGCCGGAGGTCAACGCCTGCGGCTGCCGTCCCACCGCGTTGTGCACGACCGCCTCGACAGTGCGCGTCACGACATAAACGGCCAAGTCTATGTCGCCGACGACGATCTCAGTTTTCCGCGTCTCCAGCATCGACCGCACGCGGGCTTCCATCCGCTCGGTGAACGCGACCTTCCAGTCGAGCGAACCCAACCGCGGCACTTCCTCGGAGAGCACGCGATGCAACTCGGGATCGATCAAATGCGATTGCACGTTCTGCTGAATGCCCGCGCGGATAACCTCCGCCAAGGGCGCGGTCATCGCATGCGCAGCCATCTCCTCCACGCCGCGTTCGATGTCGGCGACGTGCCGGCGCATCAATTCGGACAGCAACGCGTCCTTGTTCGGAAAATACTGATAGAGCGACCCGATGCTCACCCCCGCTCGTTCCGCCACCCGGTTCGTCGTGAACGCGTCGTAGCCGTGCTTGACCAGAATGCGAGCAGCCGCATCGACGATCGCTTCCACGGTCGCGCGCGACCGGTCTTGTTCCGGCGTTTTCCGCGGGTTCGCCGTCTTCTTGCCGCGTTTTGCCATGGCTCGGTCCTCATGCGAGTAGTCAATCTGAGCAAACGCTCATATAATATGAGCAATAACTCAACTTCATCCGAAGGACAAGTCGATGACCACAGCCGCGACGGATTGCAAACAACCGCCGAAGATCGTGGCCCCCGTGATCGACACTTTGAAGTGCGAAGGGGCCGGCGACTGCGCGGACGTGTGCCCCTACAACGTCTTCGAAATCCGCAAACTCACCACGGCCGAGCTGAGGGCCCTGCCCCTCGTTCCTTGGCTCAAAGTCCTCGTACATGGCGGAAAACAAGGATTTGTGACAACCCCCGACGTCTGCCACGCTTGCGGCCTCTGCGTTGCGGCGTGCCCCGAAAAAGCGATCCGCCTCACCCGTTTGGAGCAACGCGCATGAACATCAACGTCACCAACGCCGATCTCGGCCTCGACGATCCGAAAATTTCGGCCACGCTGAAGAGGCTTCACACCCGCGCGAAGCGCGACATCTGGATCTTCCTGCGTGCAAGCCCCGCGGCGCTCGGCGCGATCCTCACCGGCAAGAGCATCTTCAAAGCGGCCGAACCGTACTTGAAAAACGCGTACATCCCCGTCGATCCCGATCAGGGCCGCATGCTCTACGTCACCGCGCGCGCGATTCGCGCAAAGACGATCGTCGAATTCGGCACCTCGTTCGGCATTTCCACGATTTATCTGGCGGCTGCGGCGCGTGCGAACAATGGTCGCGTCATCGGCACCGAACTCGAACCGACAAAAGTCAAAGCGGCGCGCGCAAACGTCGCGGACGCTGGCTTGCAACAATTCGTCGATATTCTTGAAGGCGACGCCATGAAAACGTTGGCCAACATCGACGCACCTGTCGATTTCGTGCTGCTCGACGGCTGGAAAGACATATACGTTTCGATGATCGAGATGCTTGCACCGAAAATGCGCAGCGGTGCGGTTGTGTTGGCTGACAATATTTTCACTTTCAAAAAAACGTTGCGTCCTTACGTTAGTCATATGCAGGACCGCAGCAACGGATTCGCTTCCGTTACGTTACCGCTCGGTCATGGGATGGAATACTCGGTCAGGTTATGACCACTGTCACGCGACGCGCTCACGTGCGTCATCTATCCCAAGACGTTGAATCAGACCTCGTTCATCACTACATCCGGGACGTCCGTCTCGGCTGGGGAGAACCGGCCATGTTAGATCGTGCTTATGTTCCGGCCTTGGGCGATCGCCGCCTGACGCCATTCTACGACGCCACCGTCGCGCTCATGACCTGCGAGCGCACGTGGCGCCGCGCCTTCATCAAGCAAATCGACCCGACGCCGCGCGACGTTATTCTCGACGTCGGCTGCGGCACCGGCACGCTCGCCGTCCTGTTGGCCAAGGCCTGCCCGGGCGCGTCGATCCACGGCATCGATCCCGACCCGGAAGTTCTCTCGCGCGCCGAACTCAAGGCGCGTGACGCGGACGTTCTCGTCCATTTCGCCAAAGGCTATGCGCAGGAAACCGCAGCGGCGCGCGTCCGACCGAACAAAATCGTCTCAAGCCTGGTGCTGCACCAAGTGCCGTTGGCCGGCAAACGCTCGGCGATCTTGAGCGCGTTCGCGGCCTTGCGGTCGGGCGGGGAGTTGCACATCGCCGACTACGGCGAGCAACGCTCGCCGCTGATGAAGTTCGCCTTTCGGCAGGTCCAGGCGCTCGACGGTTACCGCAACACGCAGCCGAATGCGGAGGGAATTCTGCCCCAACTCATGACGGAGGCGGGCTTCGTCGAGGTCAAAGAAACGGCGGTCATTCAAACGCCGACTGGCGCGATTTCGCTCTACACGGCGCGCAGACCCTGAGGCCTACTGCTTCTGCCCGGTATCCGTCATGTAAGTCGCAAGCGTCTCAGGCTTTTCCGCCTTGACCTCGTAGACCTTCTTCATATTGGCGTCCGCGACGATGCTCGCGGGCGTCACAACTTCCTGCTTGATCATGACGCTCCAGCAGCCCTCCAAATCGAGGTTACGCCGGCGGCATTCGTCGTTTGTCGTCCAATTGCGCGAAAACTGTGACTGCACCAGGCCGAGATCGGCTCTTAGTTTGCCGATCCTCGTCAAGCGCCCGAGATTGAACCCGATATCGCTGTAGGCCAGGCGCACGAACTCGCTCGAATAGAGCCGGTCCCAGCCGCGCCCAAAGAAGTAGTCGTTTGACTTCCCAAGTTGACGGCGCGCTGCCGTCACCACCGCAGCTCGTTGCTCGTCGGTCAGCCGCTCGATGCGAAAGACCGCCAGCGCCGTATCTTGAGCTTGCGCCAAGAACTCCCGCACGGGAATCTCGGAGACCTTGTCCGTCGTTGCAATGACGGTGGCCCCGTCTTCGCCGGCCGCCACGATGCCGATCTGCGTGTAGCCGCTGCCGTCCGCCGCGAACAAGGGCAAGGTGTTGTCCTCGGACGCGTTCAGAACGATCAGATCGCCGCTTTTCCATTCGACCGGATCGCGCACCGTCGTCGCGTATGCGATCAAATATGCGCACAAGAGCACGCCAAAAAGGCATGCGCCCAGAACGACCAACACCGACGACTTCATGACGTTCACCCAGATATGCGAAGGCCAAGCCTCGCATGGTGTGCGTAAACGCTGGGGTAACGTTCAGCCTTAACGGGGCGTTACTTCGCGCTGCCCCAGTAGTTGAAACCGGCAAATCGCGGCGTCGCAGGCAGGTACATCGTCTCCATCTTCTCAATCTCAAAGCCGCCCTCGCGGATGAGATCGGGGATGGGCCGGCCGACGTGACAACCGCCGCCGATCACCTTCCACAGCGGCGTGATCCGCTCTTGCCACTTCTGGACGTTCAGATCGGGGGCTTTGCCATGCTCGCAGAAGATCAGTCGCCCGCCCGGCTTCAGCACCCGCCGCATCCCTTTGAGCGCCCGCACGACCTCGGGGATCGTGCACAGCGTATAGGTCACGAGCACTGTGTCGGCCGACTTGTCGGCAAGCGGAATCTCCTCCGCCTTCAGGTCGAGAAACTCCAGATTGAACGAGATGTCCTTCGCCCGCTTCAACGCCCGCGCCCGCATCTCCGGCGAGGGTTCCAGCCCCCACACATGGCTGACTTTCGCGGGGTTATAGAATTGCAGGTTCTGCCCCGCGCCGATTCCGATCTCGAGCACGCGGCCCTCGGCCAGCGGCACAACCTTCTTACGCTGATAGGTGATCGGCTTCGCGCTCATCGCCGTGTCGAGAAGCCAAGGCAAAATACGCCGTTCGTAGAAACCCATGT
>CAZXAQ010000137.1:0-7573 GCA_964638635.1 uncultured Flavobacteriaceae bacterium | reverse complement strand
CGAAGGAGTGGGACTGGCTGAACAACCGCACGCTCTGGACGTTCCTGTTCTTCCAAATCGCGATCGTGATGGTTGAGGTCGCGCTGATCGTGATGTGGTGGCGATGATTAACGCGCCGCCGCACACAGATTGACAATCCGTTAAGCGATTGCCGCTAGCCTCCCCGGCGTTCGACCTTTGCGAGAGCGCCATGGACCGCGAAACCACTCTGATCATCGCCGGCGCGGTGATCGTTCTGACCTTGATCGGCGGGCTCTATCTGAGCCCCGGTAAGTCGTCGCCCGCCGCCCCCGGCGCACGCGCGCACGCGACCTACGAGCCCAACGACATCCGCTACAAGCTCCAGCAGGAAGAAGAAGCCTACGCGAAGAAGCACAAGGGCCAAAAGCCGCCGCCGCCCGAGGCCGAGAACCCCGCCGCAGGCTCCGACAATGAGGCGCCGGCCAACGACGAAGCCGCGGAAGAGCCCGAGATCGAGTAGCCGGTAACGCTCTTTCCGTCTCCCGTTAACGGAAAAAAAACCGTAATGTCGTGCCCGGCGCCTCACGCGCTGAGCGAGTACGACGATGGCCGAAACCGATGCCCCTCGCATGACCGTGCGGCGCATGCGCTTTCCCTATGGCGACGCGCCGAAGGCGCACTGGAACAAAGCCAAGCCTGAGTTCAGCCACATCGCGAACGGCGCCTCGCTCGCGATGCCGTATCTCGAGCCCTATCTGATCGAGACGATGAAGAAGGCGAAGGAGAAGATCACCGATCCTGAGCTGCTGAAAGACGTCGATCTCTACATCGCGCAGGAAGCGACCCACTTCCGCCAGCATCAGCAGTGGAACAAGCGCCTCGCCGACATGGGCTACGCCAGCGTGCCCGCGCACGAGAAGCAGCTGAAAGAGGACTACGACGCCTTCGCCGCGAACCGCTCCTTCACGTTCAACATCGCCTATGCGGAGGGGTTCGAGGCGATGGGCCTGACCGTCGGCCACATGCTGGTCGAAGACCGCGAATATTTGTTGGGCAACGCCGACCCGGCCGTCGCCTCGATGCTGCTGTGGCACTTCGTGGAAGAGATCGAACACAAGACCGTGACGTTCGACGTCTTCAAGGCGCTCGACGGGCGCTATTCGTGGCGCATCTACGGCTTGCTCTACGCGACGACGCACATCTTCTTCCGCACCTGGCAAGCCTACCGCCAGATGCTGATCGAAGACGGCCGCTGGTATCACATGAGCAATCGCCTGACGCTCTACCGCCTGCTCGCGCGCATGTTCGGCAAACTGCTGCCGCGCCTCGCGCGGATCTTGAAACCCAGCTACGACCCGCGCCAAGTCGAAGACCCCGCCTGGATCAAGGAGTGGTGGCGCCAATACAAGGACGGTGCCGTGGGCCTCGGCGAACTCGACACGGCGCGCTTGAGCGAACCCACGCCCGTCACCCGCCCCGCGCAGCAAGCCGCCGCATGATTGCAATGCCAGAGCGCCTGCGCGCGCTCCTGTTCTTGAACGGCATCGGCCTCTTCGTCTTCGCGGTCTTCGTCGGCTGGCAGTGGTTCTTCGCCCTGCTCGGTCAGATCGTGCTCTGGCCGATCGTGCCGCCAATCGACGTGCAACTCCCCGACGACCACCGCGCCTGGCGCATGGTCCACATGGAGGCGATCACGCAAGGCCTGCTGCTGATGGCGTTGGGCCTCGGCGGCCGCTTCTTGTTGTTGACCGCAAAGTGGCACCGCGTCTTCTTCTGGAGCGCGCTCATCACCACCTGGCTCTTCACTGTCCCAACCTACTTCCACGCGCTCTGGGGCACGCGCGGCCTCGCCATGGGCGGCGGCCCGTTCAAACCCGGCCTCGCCAACGACATCCTCTACCTCATCGGCTGGCCACCGGTGATCGCCGTCCATGTGATGCTCGTACTCGCCGTCATCGGCGTCTGGCGTTATGTGCAGAGCCTGCCCAAGACGTGAGGACCAAACATGACCTGGCTTAAGTGCGCCTTCGCCTGCGCCGCACTGCTCGCCGCCGCAGCTGACGCCGACGCCGCCTGCACCGGCGCCAAAACCTCGCCAACCCGCCCGCCCGTCATCGCCTTTACCGAGCGCGGCGACGAACTCGTCCGCGAGGGAAAGTTCGCCGACGCCATCGCCTGCTACACCGGCGCGATCGAAGCCAAGCCGAACTACGCCCTCGCCTACCAAGGCCGCGCCCGCGCGCACATCTACAAAGGCGACTACGACAACGCGATCGCCGACTACACGAGGGCGATCGAACTCGACCCGAACACGAGCCTCTACCAAGAACGCGGCAGCGCCCATCGCGCAAAGGGCGCGTTCGACAAGGCCATCGCCGACCAAACCGCCGCGATCGCGCTCAAACCCGGCAACGCCTGGGCCTACCAAGAACGCTGCCGCGCCCGCGCACAGGCCGGCCAAAGCAGCAAAGCACTCGCCGACTGCAACAAGGCGATCGAAATCAAACCCGGCGTCGCCGGCATTTTCGAAGCCCGCGGCTACGCCAACCTGCGCGCCGGCGCCTACGCCGCCGCCATCGCCGACTTCACGGCCGCCCTCGACCTCTACACCGACTTCCCCGAAGCGCTCTACCAACGCGGCATCGCCCGCCGCAAACTCGGCCAAACCAAACAAGGCGACGCCGACATCAAACGCGCAACCGAACTCGATCCCACCATCGCCGCAAAAATGGCGAAGCTGGGCATCACCATCTAAGACACCCACCCACATTTCGGCCGCAATCCGAAGTCTAGATTTCGCCGCTCCAAGGGGGAGTTTGGCATCATGCGCGCGACACGACGCGAGGGCTGAACCGTGAGATACGCAGCGATTGGCCTGATCGTACTCGCCGCGCTCGCAGCCGTGGCGTGGTTCGCGTTCCGCACACCGCCGGAAGCGGAGCCGGCCCCGATAGCAGCTCCAACACCGTCGCCGCCCGCTGAAGAGAGCATCCGCGACTGCCCCACCTGCCCCGAGCTTCTGCGCGTACCTGCAGGATCGTTCATGATGGGCTCGCCCGCGTCCGAGTTGCACCGCGACGCCAACGAGGGTCCACTGCAGAAAATCGTCTTCGCAAAACCGTTCCTGCTCGGCAAATTCGAAGTCACGCGCGCCCAGTTCGCCGCCTTCGCCGACGCCGCGAAGCATACGGCCAGCGCGTGGCGCCAGCCCGGCTTCAACCAATGGAACGAACATCCCGTGGTCAACGTGACCTACGAAGACGCCGAAGCTTACGCCGCCTGGCTCACGCGCACGACCGGCCACGCGTATCGCATCCCGTCGGAAGCGGAGTGGGAATACGCCGCGCGCGCAGGATCAACGGCCTCGTATGTATGGAAAGACGACGAACGCAACGCCTGCGCCGCCGCGAACGTTGCCGACATCACGTTCCATGTTTGGTCGAAAGGACCGTCCGCGGACATCGCACCCTGCAACGACCGCTACCCGCACACCGCCCCCGTCGGCAGCTATCCCCCGAACGCATGGGGCTTTCACGACATGATCGGCAACGCGCTGGAATGGACCGGCACTTGCTGGACCGACACGCCGGACAGCGGCACCGGCGACTGCTACCGCCGCGCGCTACGTGGCGGCAGCTGGCTGACGCCCATGCCTGACGACCGCCTCGCCCGCCGCGTGGACGCCCGCATCGGCTACACCGAGTTCAACATCGGCTTCCGCGTCGCCCGCGACGAGTAGCGCTTATCCGGAGGGATCTTCATGCGCCGCATAATGCTGACCGTCGCCTTCGCCACGATACAATCGGCCGCCCACGCCGCCCCCATCTTGAACACGATCGTGCCCTGTCCCGCCACGGCGGCCTGTCTCTACGTTGACGTGTTTTCGAACCCGCGCCGCGAAAGCAAAGCGTCGGTCACCGGCCCGAACGGCTTGCAAATCTTCCTACCCGTGCAAGGCCGTCTCAACGGCGGCGCGCCCGCCTTGTACACCGCCGACGTCTACAACGCCTCCGAGGGACATGCGCCGCTCACGGCCTATCTCGGCCGCTCACCCGCCAACAACCCGCTCATTCAAACCGATCGCGGCGTTCTGGAGATCACGGATGGCGAATACGATGTCGCCCCGACCGACATCTACGTCATCGACACCGCCCAATGGAAAGTCGTCGACAACTACTTGACCACCGACTACGGCGTCTCGTTCGTTTTCACGGCGGGCGAACCGGCCGGCGTCTGGGACGGCGAACGCAAACTCTGCATCTCGGCGCCGGTCAAAAAGCCGGGGCTCTTGCAACTTGTACCCAAAAGCTGCGTCGCGAGATTGAAGACGCCGGATCAGCGCGGCATCGTCGGCGACATCGCGCCCGAACGCCTTCAACTAAGCCGGGTCAAGCAACTGCTGCCGTCCCTCGTCAACGACCGGATGGGACCAGCCACCAAAGCCGCCACCTCCTTCGACGATGACGAAGTCGGCGTCACGTTTCATCGCATCAACGGAACGCCAAACGTGATCGTCGCCACGTACTACGTGCACGAGGAGTGACAGTGCCGAACGCTCCTCGCACATTTCCAAGACGACACCGTTTGCGTTCGTTGCTTTGGCCGGTCGCTACCACATTGGTCTTTGCCGCCTACGCCGCAGCAGCACCGCACGCCGAAACACTGATCCCCGCAACCGCCTGTCCTGCGCAAGGCCCGAACCGCGCCTGCATCATGACCGACATCACGCCGCCGCGTGATGTGTGCTCGACCGAGCTGGAGCCCTACAGCAAGACCTACACGGTGGACGGGCGCCTGAACGGTGCGCCGAAACAGCGCTACAGTTTCGAACTAACGGGCGCGGGTTGGCGAGCCACCGCCTATCTCGGACAAACGCCCGGCGGACACGCGCTCATCCTCACCGACAAGGGCGTTCTGGAAATTCTCGACGCCGAATGGCGTGCCACCAGCCCGCCCACCTACATCGTCGACGAGCGAAGCTGGAAGATCGTCGGCCGTTTCTTCAATGCCTCGGGCGAAGATCCGATCGTGACCTCCGCCAAGGACATCGGCCTCTGGGACAAGGAGCGAAAACTCTGCATCTCGGCGCTGCTCGAACCCAGCCGCCGCCTGCGCGTCGTCGAAGACGGCTGCGCCGCCCGGCCGCGCGAGATTCCTGAGGAAGATCGCGCGCTCGAACATCGGGAACGGGCCAAGCGCGATGTACTCGATGCGCTCCGCGACTTCGCCCAGTGGTACAAAACCTTAGCGACCGGCGACATGTACATCCCCCAAGGTCCAAGTGGCATCCCGTCGAACGAGCCCGAACGCCACTGGCTCGGCAACGTCGAGCCCGCGCCTGTCTCGCTGGCCCGCGTGCGCAAACTGCTGCCGAAGGTGGTCAACGATGACATGAGCGACGGCGTCTCCGACAAGTTCGGCGGTGGCGGTGGCGGCACCGGCATCGACATCGTCCGTATCAAAGGTGCGAGAACCCTGATCGTGACCGTCTCCTACGATGGCGATGGATGCTAGGACGCCGCCCAAACACAGCAACCGGTTGGAGAGCGCTGAACTCAAGCGTCGCGCTTCGATGAACGCTCACCCGACAGTCGAGCCTTCTCCCATTGTTTCCGCAACCGTTGCACGGGCACCGGAATCGCATCACCTAGGAGCGTGCACGCGCGGACGCGATCGGTGCGAAAGTGGCGAAAGTCGGAACGCAGTTCGCACCACGCCGCCACCAGCCGATGTTGCTCCGAATAGGCCATCGTGATCGGCCAAATCCGCCGGCGTGAAGACACGCCTTCCTCGTTGCGGTACTCGATGTCGAGCTTCCGGTGCGTGCGGATCGCTTGCCGCACCGTCGCCGCATCGAACGAATCGGCCGCGATCGTCGACCGCGTGATCGCGCGCAGATTGGTGTCCAGGATTACCGGACGAAGATTCGCCGGAACCGCCGCTGTGAGCTTCACGATCAGATCGCGCGCGCCGCGGACCAGCGCCGCGTCGCCGCGTTGCGCCACCCACGCCGCGCCGAGCGCCGCCGCCTCCAACTCGTCCGCCGTCAGCATCAGCGGCGGCATGTCGAAATCGCTGTCGATCACATAACCGACGCCGGCCTCGCCGCGGATCGGCACGCGCTGCGCAATGAGTTCGGCGATATCGCGATAAAGCGTGCGCAGCGAAACTTCCAGTTCCTGGGCCAGGGCCGTGCCGGTGACGGGCCCGCGCCGCGCCCGCAGGACCTGAATGATCTGAAACAACCGCTCCGTTCGCCGCATAACGTTTCATGCCCGATCACTGCTGACATCATGCTGTCAGCAGCCTGTCGCTATACCGGCCGATGTGATCAGCAGCAAGAAGGAAATCACCATGAAAACGACGCTCTACGGCTGGGGATCGATGTTCGATCTGCCATGCCCCAGCCCCTTCGTCATGAAGGCGGACATTCACCTGCAAATGCTCGGCATACCGTTCGAGCGCGCCATCGCCGATCTGGATTCCGTCGACAAGCACAAAGCACCGTATGTCCGCGACGACGGCGTTGTCGTTCAGGACTCGGCCTTCATACGCCGACACTTCGAAAAGAAACTCGGCGTCGACCTGGACCGCGGCCTGACGCCGGAACAGCGTGGCCTATCGTGGGCACTCGAGAAGATGTTGGAACGGCATCTTCAGCCGATCGAAGCCTGCGAACGCTGGCTGATCGATGAGAACTTCAAGCGCGGTCCGCAACAATTCTTCACCGGCGTCCCTGCGGCGATGCGGGACGCAGTGATCGCACAGGTGCGCGGCGACTTCGCAAAGACGATGCACGGCAGCGGCTTCTCCCGATACTCGCGCCAGGAGCGGATGACGCTCGCGCGCGCGGACATCGCGGCGGCGGCATCGCTCTTGGGCGCCAAAGCGCATTTCTTCGGCGACACGCCGACGGCGGTCGACGGCGCCGCCTTCGGCGTGCTCGCCGGATGCGCAACGCGCTTTTTCGAGAGCGAACTGCCCGACATCGTCGCCGAACACCCCAACCTCGTGGCCTATCTGAACCGGATGAGAAAGCGCTTCTTCGAAACCGACCGCTGGCCGAAGATGGGTTAGTACGCAACAATCGCGGGCGGCATAAGAGTGCCGCCCGCGTATCGACCTGGAGCGCGCCCGCCCTTATATTCCCGCCCATGCCGCCCACCCGCCCCAAATCCGGCCTCGCCGAAGCGCCGGCTGCTATGTTCGTGCCGCACAAGCCCGCGCGTCCGGAAAAGTCCGAGGGCGGCAGGCGGTTCAAGGTCGTCTCCGACATGACGCCGAAGGGCGATCAGCCGGCGGCGATCAAGGAACTCGTCAAAGGCATCAAGGCGAACGAACGCGACCAGGTTCTGCTCGGCGTCACCGGCTCCGGCAAAACGTTCACGATGGCGCAGGTGATCGAGGCGACGCAGCGCCCGGCGCTCATCCTCGCGCCGAACAAGACGCTCGCCGCCCAGCTCTACGGCGAGATGAAGAACTTCTTCCCCGAAAACGCGGTCGAGTACTTCGTCTCCTACTACGACTACTACCAGCCCGAAGCCTACGTCCCGCGCACCGACACCTATATCGAGAAGGAATCCTCGATCAACGAACAGATCGACCGCATGCG
>CAZXAQ010000136.1:0-7597 GCA_964638635.1 uncultured Flavobacteriaceae bacterium | reverse complement strand
CAAATACGCCGAAGAAAAGATCCGGCGTAAAGAAGGCAAGAAGAAGTAAGAGGCAGCCATGGCACTCAACCGGCAAGAACTGTTCGAGCGGCGCCAGCGCCGTGCGCGCTTTAAGCTGCGCAAGGTTTCGGGCGTACGTCCGCGGCTGTCCGTCTTCCGTTCGTCGAAGCACATCTATGCGCAGGTGATCGACGACGTGAAGGGCATCACGGTCGCCGCCGCCTCGACGCTCGAGGAAGAGACGAAGAAGGCGTTGGCGAAGGGCAAGGGCACGGACAAAGAAGCGGCCGCCGTCGTCGGCAAGCTCGTCGCCCAGCGTGCGAAGAAGGCCGGCGTCACCGACGTCGTCTTCGATCGCGGCGGTTACATCTATCACGGCCGGGTCAAGGCACTCGGCGATGCGGCGCGCGAAAGCGGCCTGAAGTTTTAAAGGGATTTTGACCGATGTCCGGTGCAGAGCAAACACAAGAACAACCACGCCGCGGCCGCCGCGGCGGCGGCGATCGCGATGGTGGCGGCCGTGGGCGCGACCGTGACCGTGGCGGCGACCGTGGTGGCGAACGCAGCGAACTCGTCGACAAGCTCGTTCACATCAATCGCGTCGCGAAGGTTGTGAAGGGCGGTAAGCGCTTCGGCTTTGCGGCGCTCGTCGTCGTGGGCGATCAGAAGGGCCGCGTCGGCTTCGGTCACGGCAAGGCGCGCGAAGTGCCGGAGGCTGTGCGTAAGGCGACGGAAGCGGCGAAGAAATCGCTCGTGCGCATTCCGCTGCGCGAAGGCCGTACCCTGCATCATGAAGTGAACGGCCGCTGGGGTGCGGGCAAGGTGACGCTCCGTCCGGCGCCGGTCGGTACCGGCATCATCGCCGGCGGTCCGCTGCGCGCCGTGTTCGACGCGCTGGGCGTGCACGACGTCGTCGCGAAGTCGGTCGGCTCCTCGAACCCCTACAACATGGTCCGCGCGACGTTCGACGCGCTCAAGCAACAGCTGAGCCCGAAGATGGTCGCCAACAAACGTGGCAAGTCGGTCGCCGAAATCCTCTCCGCCCGCAAGGGCGGCGCGGCTGCGGCCGCCGAAGTCTCGCCGGAGTAAAAGAACATGACACTGCGCACGGCCGAGGGCCGCCCGAAGACGAAGACGGTCACGATCGAACAGGTCGCCAGCCCCGCGCGCCGCGAAGAGGGTCAGCGCCAGACGTTGATCGGCCTCGGCCTCGACAAACTTAACCGCCGCAAGACGCTGCAAAACACGGACGCCGTGTGGGGCGCGATCTGCAAGGTCCGCCACATGGTGCGCGTCGTCGAAGGCGCGTAAACGAAAGCAACGAAAATGAAACTCAACGAAATCCGCGACAACGAAGGCGCGCACAAGCGCTTCAAGCGCCTCGGCCGCGGCTCGGGCTCGGGCAAGGGCAAGACGTCCGGTAAGGGCGTGAAGGGCCAGAAGGCGCGCACAGGCCATCACGGCATGTTCGGCTTCGAAGGCGGCCAGATGCCATTGCACATGCGCATCCCGAAGCGCGGCTTTAACAACATTTTCGCGCGTGAATTCGCCGAGGTGAACATCGGCGCGCTTCAGAAGGCCGTCGAAAGCGGCAAGCTGAAGGCGGGCGCCACGCTGAATGCTGACACGCTTGCAACACTGGGTGTGGCCCGTCGTGCACGCGACGGTGTGCGCCTTCTTGGCAAAGGCGAGTTGAAGACCCAACTAAACCTCGAAGTCGCGCACGCGTCGGGTTCGGCGATCGAAGCGGTGAAAAAGGCGGGCGGCACCGTGAAGGTGCTGGGCGTTAAGGCCAAGCACGTCACCCGCAAGGATCGACCCGCAGGCAAGCGCGCCCAACGGCGCGTGACGGCCGCCAAGAAGCGCGAAGAGCGCGCGACGGCAGCCCAGCAGGCAAAGAAAGCCTAGAGACGAAGGCGTGCGGGCGAGGAGCAGATGCGGGTTCGCCCGCTGATCGAGGAGCAATAGCTGATGGCGTCCGCCGCAGAACAACTCGCCGCCAATGTCAATTGGTCGGCGTTTTCGAAGGCCGAAGAGCTGCAAAAGCGCATCTGGTTCACACTGGGTGCGCTTGTCATCTATCGGTTGGGCACGTTCATCCCGCTCCCCGGCATCGACCCCATCCAGCTTCAGCGCATCATGGAGCAACAGACCCAGGGCATCCTGGGCATGTTCAACCTGCTGTCGGGCGGCGCGGTCGAGCGCATGGCGATCTTCGCGCTCAACGTCATGCCCTACATCTCCGCCTCGATCATCATGCAGGTGATGACGACGGTCAGCCCCCGGCTCGAAGCGCTCAAGAAAGAGGGCGAAGCCGGCCGCAAGACGATCAACCAATACACCCGCTATCTGACCGTGCTCCTCGCCGTGGTGCAGTCGTTCGCGATCTCGCGGGGCTTGGAGCAAAGCGCGGGCCTGGTCATCAACCCGGGCCTGATGTTCCAGCTCTCGACCGTCGTCACGTTGACGGGCGGCGTGATGTTCCTGATGTGGCTGGGCGAACAAATCACCTCGCGCGGCATCGGCAACGGCGTCTCGCTGATCATCTTCGCCGGAATTGTCGCGAACCTGTTCCAAGGGTTTGTGAGCACGATGGAAATGGCGAATGTCGGCACGATCTCCTGGTTGTCGGCGATCGGCCTTTACGTCCTCGTGATCATCGTCATCATGGCGATCGTTTATATGGAGCGCGCGCAACGCCGCCTCCTGGTCAGTTACCCCAAACGGCAAACCGTGGGGCGCGGACCGGAGCAGCAGCAAAGCTCGCATCTGCCGCTGAAGCTGAACACCTCGGGCGTGATCCCGCCGATCTTCGCCTCGTCGCTGTTGGTGCTGCCGATCACGATTGCCTCGTTCAACGCGCAGAACGCGCCGGACTGGCTGACCGAGGTCGTGCGTCTCTTGAACCACGGCCAGCCGCTCTACATGCTGCTCTACGGGCTGCTGATCGTCTTCTTCGCGTTCTTCTACACCGCGGTTGTCTTCAACCCGTCCGACACGGCCGACAATCTGAAGAAGTACGGCGGTTTCATCCCGGGCATTCGCCCCGGCAAAAAGACGGCGGAATACATCGACTACGTGCTGACGCGCCTGACTGTGATCGGTGCGGCCTATCTCGTCGGCGTCTGTCTCATTCCGGAATTCATCCTGGCGCAGTACGGCGGCAATCTGCTGCTGTTGGGCGGCACCTCGTTCCTGATCATCGTGTCGGTCACGATGGATACGGTCGCTCAGATCAACAGCCATCTGCTCGCGCACCAGTACGAAGGTCTGATCAAGAAGGCGCGCCTGAAGAAATGATCGTTGTTCTCTTCGGGCCGCCTGCCGCAGGCAAAGGCACGCAGGCCAAGCGCATCCACGAGAAGTACCATGTCGCCCATCTCTCGACGGGCGACATGCTGCGCGCCGCGATCGCGGCCGGCACCGAAGTGGGCAAGAAGGCGAAGGCGCTGATGGACTTGGGCGAGTTGGTGCCCGACGACATCGTTGTGGGCATAATCGCCGACCGGATCGACGATCGGGACTGTGCGAAGGGCTTCGTCCTCGATGGTTTCCCTCGCACGGTTGCGCAGGCAAAAGCGCTCGATGCGATGTTGGCCGGCAAGACGCGCTCGGTCGGCCACGTCATCGTCATGGATGTCGACCAAACTAAACTCATCAAGCGGGTCGAAACCCGGGCCGCCGAAACGAAGGCGCGCGGCGAACCTGTGCGCAAAGACGATGATCCCGAGGTCTTCAAGGACCGCCTTCGCGTCTACAACGAACAAACCGCCCCGATTCTCCCCTACTACGAAGCCCAGGGGAAAATCCGCCGGGTGGACGGGATGCGGCCGATCGAGGGCGTGGCCGCCCAGATCGACGCCATCCTCAGCGACGAAAAGTCCGGAAAATTGGGGGTTCGCCCATGATTGACCGGGGGGATTTTGCCCCTATACTCCGCCGCCTTCCGTATCAGTCGGGCGCGGACGCTTTCTCCGGGAACACCTGGGGCGGGCGCCTTTTGGCATTGAAGAACTGGATTTAGGAGAAGACGACGTGGCCCGCATCGCAGGCGTGAACATCCCGACCAACAAGCGCGTGCACATCGCGCTGCGCTACATCCACGGCATCGGCCCGGTGAACGCGGTCGAGATTTGCAAGAAGCTCGGCATCGAAGAGTCGAAGCGCGTCAATCAGCTTTCCGAAGCGCAGGTCATTCAGATCCGCGAAGCGATCGACCGCGAATACGTCGTCGAAGGCGACCTCCGCCGCGAAGTCGCGATGAACATCAAGCGCCTGATGGACCTCGGCTGCTACCGCGGCCTGCGTCACCGCAAGGGTCTGCCCACGCGCGGTCAGCGTACGCACACGAACGCGCGCACGCGCAAAGGTCCGGCCAAGGCGATCGCCGGCAAGAAACAAGTCACGAAGTAATTCGATTTAGGACGACCTGAAAAATGGCCACCGAGAAAAAAGCACGCGTGCGCAAGAAAGAGCGCAAGAACATCACGTCGGGCGTGGCCCACGTGAACGCGACGTTCAACAACACGATGATCACGATCACCGACGCGCAGGGCAACACGGTTGCCTGGTCGTCGTCGGGCACGATGGGCTTCAAGGGTTCGCGCAAGTCGACGCCCTATGCCGCTCAGGTCGCCGCCGAAGACGCCTCGAAGAAGGCGATGGAGCATGGCGTGCGCACGCTCGAAGTCGAAGTGAAAGGTCCGGGGTCGGGCCGCGAAAGCGCGCTTCGTGCGCTGCAAGCCGCGGGCTTCACGATCACCACGATCCGCGACGTAACACCGATACCCCATAATGGGTGCAGGCCGCCGAAGCGTCGCCGCGTCTAAGACAAACTCGCATCCCTCGAATTTCCAAGGATGACCCCGTGATTGAGAAGAACTGGCAGGAACTGATCAAGCCGCAAAAGCTACATGTCGAGCCGGGTCCGAACCCGCGCACGCAGGCCGTGGTGATCGCCGAGCCGCTGGAACGCGGTTTCGGTCTGACGCTCGGCAACGCGCTGCGCCGCGTGCTGATGTCGTCGCTGCAAGGCGGAGCGGTGACGTCGCTGCAGATCGACGGCGTCTTGCACGAATTCTCGTCCATTCCGGGCGTGCGTGAAGACGTGACGGACATCGTCCTGAACATCAAGCAGCTCGCGCTCCGCATGCACGGCGACGGGCCGAAGCGCCTGGTGCTCAAGGCCGAAGGCCCGGGCGAAGTTCGCGCCAGCCAGATCACCACGGTCGGCGATCTCGAAATCCTCAACCCGGATCTCGTGATCTGCAACCTCGACCACGGCGCCCGCGTGCGCATGGAGCTCACCGTGAACACGGGCAAGGGCTATGTAGCGGCCGAGCGCAACCGTCCGGAAGACGCGCCGATTGGGTTGATCCCGGTGGACTCGCTGTTCTCGCCGGTCAAGAAGTGCTCCTACCGCGTCGAGAACACGCGCGAAGGTCAGATCCTCGACTACGACAAGCTGACGATGACGCTGGAGACGAACGGCGCCATCACGCCGGAGAACGCGGTCGCCTACGCGGCGCGCATTCTGCAGGACCAGCTCTCGATCTTCATCAACTTCGAAGAGCCGCGCGAGAAGAAGACCGAAGAGCAGAAGACCGATCTGCCGTTCAACCCGGCGCTCTTGAAGAAGGTCGACGAACTCGAACTGTCGGTCCGCTCCGCGAACTGCTTGAAGAACGACAACATCGTCTACATCGGCGACCTGATCCAGAAGACGGAGGCGGAGATGCTCCGCACGCCGAACTTCGGCCGCAAGTCGCTGAACGAAATCAAAGAAGTGCTGGCCTCGATGGGTCTCCACCTCGGCATGGAAGTGCCGGGCTGGCCGCCGGAAAACATCGAAGAACTGGCGCGGAAGTTTGAAGACCAATATTGAGAGAATAGGGGACTAAACCATGCGCCACGGTTCATCTGGCCGCCGGCTCAACCGCACCTCGTCGCACCGCAAGGCGCTGTTCGTCAATTTGGCGGCAGCCTTGATCAAGCACGAGCAGATCACGACGACGCTGCCGAAGGCGAAAGACCTGCGTCCGGTCGTCGAGAAACTGATCACGCTGGGCAAGCGCGGCAAGACCGACCTTCACGCCCGCCGTCAGGCGCTCTCGGCCCTGCAGAACGACACGAAGATGGTGACGAAACTCTTCGACGTGCTCGCCCCGCGCTACGCGAGCCGCAAGGGCGGCTACACCCGCGTGCTGAAAGCGGGCTTCCGCCACGGCGACGCGGCGGCGATGGCGATCATCGAGTTGGTTGACCGCGACGTCACCGCGAAGGGCAAAGACTCCGGCCCCGTGCAAAAGAAAGCCGAGGAAGAAGCCGCCGCGTAAGCGATCGCTTCACGTTCGAGAATTCGAAGAGGGCTCCCGCAAGGTGGCCCTCTTTTTCATTCGCGAAACCGCATGGATCGGGACGCTCAAACCAGCCGTTGGCAGCAAAACAGCATATATTCTGCCGTTACACCGCTACATTGGCTGTTATCCGCCATTTTCGCCGCTACAAAGGCGTTACAACGCCGCTACATGTAACGCCCCCCACGTCTGGGCTGTAGCGGCCCGAGCAGACGCATTTCCCCTGAAAGCCTCACGAGCCGGGGCGCTTGTTCCAACCAACGATGTCAAGTTGCAGCCGCGCGAGCCATGGCGGATCGCGGGAAAGCCCGCTGCGCAAGAACGCGTCGGGTAAGAACAAATATAGAACAAAATTGTGGGAATGTCAAGCGAAAAGCTGACATTCGATGTCATGCCGCAATAGTAGAGTCTGCCGCCATGACCGACCTCATCGCCGTCGAACACGGCTATCGCCACGTCGCCAAACTGGCGACGCCCGGCCCGTTGTTAAGCGCAGGCTCAACTCGCCTGAAATGGTACGACGTCGCGCGCCACGACACGCCGGTCCCCGCCGCCATCCGGGAGGCGGCACGAAGCGACCTCGTATCGGAACAAGCACGCGGCAAACTCGAACTCGACCGCGACATCGGCTTCGCGGTGCTCCACCGCTGCGGCGCAAACAACGACTTCTACTTCTTGCCCGTCTGCACCTGGCGCAATGCGAACGAACTCTGGGAGTCCGTCTACTACAAGGACGCCGCCATGAGCGCCTTCGCCCCGTTCGTCCAAACCGGCCACCACCGCGGCACCCTCTGCGTCTGGGAACTCGGCCCCGTAATCCACGAACAGAAGGCGTGGGTACGTTTCCTGCAAACGCCGCGCGGCGAGGTGGAACTCAACGCCTACCTCGGATCGACGTTCGAAGGTGAGGTTGGGTGACGACAGCGGAACTGCGTCCCTGGGACCGCGGGCGTCCCGCCCGCTCTTAGCAGACGCTCATGCGCGCGGCGGGGGGGCGATATTGAAAGAGCGGGCGGGACGCCCGCGGTCCCAGGGACGCAACAAAAAGGGCCGGGATTTCTCCCGGCCCTCGTTTCGTGAAATCCCAGCTGATGCTTACACCGAATAATACATCTGGAACTCGATCGGGTGCGGCGTGTGCTCGTACGCGTACACTTCGCCCATCTTGAGTTCGATGTAGCTGTCGATGAAGTCGTCGCTGAACACGTTGCCGCGCTTCAGGAACGCGCGGTTCTTGTCCA
>CAZXAQ010000135.1:0-7632 GCA_964638635.1 uncultured Flavobacteriaceae bacterium | reverse complement strand
CCATGCGCCCGGTCCAGAAAAATCCAACCGGACAGCCGTGGCTCAAGCCCGGCCATGACGGTCTTTATTTGCGCGAGCGTTAAGTCCGCTCCCAAATCGAGCGGAACCCATCCGGCGCGCCCAGCACCTGCGCGGGGCTCTTCTTGTCGATGTGGCCGATCAAGCCGCGATAGACGCCGTACCCCACCAACTCCTGCAGCCGGGGCGAGAACGTCTTCACCAGCTCCGGCTTCAACCCCAGCTGCTGGTTCTCCTGCTGGCGGATGAACCCCGCGCAATAGTTCATCGCGATCCCAGTGCGCCGCGTATCCGTCCGGTTCGCGCCGCCGCCGTGCCACAGCGCGCCGTCCCAGATGAGCACGCTGCCCTTCTTCATCTCGGCGGGCACGGTCTCGTACGTACCGCCATAGACGGGGTTGTCCTTCACGTGGCTCCCCGGCACCAACCGCGTCGCACCGTTCGCGTCGGTGAAGTCGGTCAGCGCCCACATCGAATTGCACACGATCGGGATGTGCGGCTTGGCGAGCGGGATCACCATATCGTCCGCATGAATGGGCTGTGCCACCTCACCCGGATCGATCGCAATCGACGACAGCGACGAGATCAAGCATCCGTTGTCGAGCACCTGCTCCACGATCGGCAACACACTGGCATGCGCGGGCACCTGCGCGAACGGGGCGCCATAGGCCAGCAGGTTGTAGATGCGGACCGTCTTATGTCCCTCAAACCCGTTCATCGCGGGCTTGGCGTCAAACTCCCGCTCCAACCGCACCAGCGCCGCGTTCAGCGCATCAATCAACCCCGGCTCGATCGCGTTCTCGACGACGGTGTAGCCGTCGCGGTGGATTCGCTCGACATGCGCTGTCGTGTCCATGGGATTCCTCTGGCTAGTTGAGGGGGGCAAGTCTAGCTTGCCCGAACCGTCTACGGGAGACCTGTCATGCTGCGTCGGCTTTTCTATGTTGTCGTCTTCCTCGCCGCTCTGGCAGCACCCGCCTATTATTGGCTGATCATGGAAAGCCACATGCCGTCGGAGGGCAGCTATTCCATCGACATCGCCGAAGTCCGCCGCCTCGCGGACTCGCTCCCGGGCGACAAACCGACGGAAATTCGAGTCGAGACCGTTGGGATCACTCAGTTCCCAAAGACCGCCGTCGTCGCCGGTGACGGTTGGGATTCCGTTGACATCCCGATTTCCGCCTACCAACTCGTCTACGCCGATCGCACCGTCGTCATCGACTCGGGGCTGGACGAAGCAAGTGCGAAGTCCGCAGGCTTGCCCGTCAAGAGCTTCGATGCCGAGTCTTTCAAACGTCTGACGACAGGTCTAAGCACCGCGTCACTCATCTTGATCACGCACGAGCATGCCGACCACGTTGGCGGCCTCCTCACACACCCCGACGCAGCGAAACTGCTCGCGGCGACCCGCCTCACGAAGGAGCAGTTCGACAACCCCGACCGCATGGCGCCGGTCGTGTTTCCCGACACGCTTCGCGCCGGTTATCAACCGATGACCTACGACCGCTACGCTGCCGCAGCGCCGGGCGTCGTGCTGATCAAGGCACCCGGTCACTCGCCGGGCAGCCAGATGATCTACGTTAGGCGTGCCGACGGGAAGGAAATCCTGTTCCTGGGCGACGTCGCTTGGCAAATGCGCAACATAGACGTCCAGCGCGAACGCGCCCGCCTCATGACATGGTGGTTCATCCGCGAAGACCGCGACGCCGTGATGCTCCAGCTCGCAGAACTCAAACGCTTGCGCGAGGCCGAACCGGCGCTCGAGATCATGCCCGGCCACGACCCAAGCGCGCTGGAACACTTTCTGACGGCGGGTCTTCTCCTCCCAAGCTTCAAGTGACTGTCCGGTTGCTCGCCGATCCCGATGTCCCGGCAGCCGCTGCGCTGCTCACCGCCCTCGACAAGTCCCTGACGCCGTCCGTCCTCGGCGACCGGTTGGCAAGGCTTGCGGACAACGCCGACCATCGCGTCTGGGTCTTCGAAGATCAGGGCACCGTGGCCGGCGTCGCCCACGCCTTCGTCCGTGCCGCCCTTGAGAAGCCGCGCGAACTCGTCGTGCAATCGATTGCCGTCGACCCCACGCGCCGCAACGCCGGCATCGGCCGCGCGCTGATGGCGGAGGCGGAACAATGGGCGCGGTCGCTCGGGCTCCCATCGGTCGCTCTGCACACGCGCAACGCGGCGCCGTTCTACCGCAGGCTCGGCTACGGCGAGATCGCGACGCCCACACTCATGCGCAAGACCCTGACCTGAATTCAGCCTTGCGAGCCGCAGAAGATAGTGGCATCGTGAGTGCCACTATCTCGGAGAGGCCACCCCCGTGCGCGCAGCGCTCAGCCGAACCATTTCCTCGATCATCACCAGCCGCACGCTGCGCAATCTGCGCCGTGGGTGGAACGGCCTCGGCCGTGCGCTCGGCGGCAAGGCGGTCGTGCACTACTTCCATCAGTCCGACGATCCGTACTCGCAGCTCGCGGCGCAACTGCTGCCCGCACTCGGCGAGACGTACAAGGTCACGATCAGTTCGCACATCGTCTCGCCACCCGACAAAGCCGCAGCACCCGAGTACGAACGCCTGATCTCCCTGGCCGCGCGCGACGCCGCGCTGCTCGCGCGCGCCTACGGCCTCAAATTTCCCGCACCCGACGCGACACCCAAAGACGCCGACAACGGCGACGCGCTCCGCAAGAAGCTCGGCCACTATCTGAGCGGCATGTTCTACTTCGAGGGCGAGTGGTACTGGAGCGTTGACCGTCTGCACTTCCTCGAAGATCGCTTGCGCGAAGCCCGCCTGGTGAAGACAAGAAGCGCGCCCCTGATCGCGCCCGCCAAAGAGGTGACGCTCGCAGGCAAACCCGGCAGCGCGAAGGGCGCGACGCTCGACTACTTCCTCTCGTTCCGCAGCCCGTACACCTATCTCGCCGCCGAGCGCGTGCGCCGACTCGCCGAACACTACGGCGCGACGCTGCGCCTGCGCTTCGTGCTACCGATGGTGATGCGCGGGCTACCCGTGCCGGGCGCCAAGCGCTTCTACATCACGCTCGACACCAAGCGCGAAGCCGAGCGGTTGGGCATGCCGTTCGGCACCGTCGTCGACCCCGTGGGCAAACCCACCGAACGCGGTCTCGCCGTCCTGCACCACGCGATCCAAGCCGGCAAGGGCTCCGCCTTCGCGGAATCGTTCCTGAAAGGCGTCTTCGCCGAAGGCGTCGACGCGGGCTCCGACGCAGGCCTCGCCAAACTCGCCGAACGCGCCGGCCTCGACCGCGCCTTCGTCACTAAGGCGCTCAAAGACGAAAGCTGGCGCAAAGTCGCCGAAGCAAACCGCGAAGAACTCCTCGCCCTCGGCCTCTGGGGCGTGCCGTCCTTCCGCGTCAACACCAACCCAGCCCATTGGGGCCAGGACCGCCTCTGGGCAATCGAACACGAATTGCAGCAGGTGAAGTGATGCTCTTCGCCCCTTCGTCACCAAAAAAAATTCGTCATCGCCGGGCTTGACGACTCTATTCTTGATAGCCAAGGGAGACCGCTGACCACATGATCCCAACCCCACTCACGCTAAACGGCGCGCCAGGCTCGCCCTACACCCGCAAGATGGTGTCGCTGCTCCGCTACCGGCGCATCCCGTACAAGCTGCTGCAGTTCGGCGGCATGGGAACGCCGCCCGAATTGCCGAAGCCGAAGGTACAACTCCTCCCCACGTTCTATCTCCCGAACGCGAACGGCGAACTCGAAGCGGTCGTCGACTCCTCGCCCATCATCCGCCGCCTTGAGCGCGAGTTCGACGGCCGCTCCGTCTTGGCCCCGCATCCGGTGACGGCCTTCATCGACTACCTGCTCGAAGATTACGCCGACGAATGGCTCACAAAGGCGATGTTCCACTACCGCTGGCACTACGCGGCCGACGCCGACAAGGCGGGCGACATCCTGCCCCGCTGGTCGCGCATCGCCGCCAGCGACGAACAGATGGCGCAGATGAAGCAGTTCATCATGGATCGCCAAATCTCGCGCCTCTACGTGGTCGGCTCGAACAACACCACCGCGCCCGTCATCGAAGCCAGCTACGAACGCTTCCTCACGCTCTTCAACGCGCACCTGAAAGTGCACCCCTATCTGATGGGCAATCGGCCCGGCGCCAGCGACTTCGCGACGTTCGGCCAGCTCACCGCCCTCACCCATTTCGACCCGACGCCGATGGCGCTGACCATGAAAGTCGCCCCGCGCGTCTATGCCTGGGTCGAAGTCACCGAAGACCTCTCCGGCCTCGAACCGAAGGAGAGCGACTGGCTCGACCCCGAAAGCATCCCCTCAACCACGATTGCCTTGCTCAAAGAATTCGGCCGCGTCTATGTCCCCGCCCTGATCGCCAACGCCAAAGCGATCGCCAACGGCGCCGACACGTTCGAAACCGAAATCGACGGCAAACCCTGGAAGCAGCAAACGTTCCCGTATCAGGCCAAATGCCTGCAATGGATCCGCAACGCCTACGCCGAGCTCGGCGACGCGCACCGCACCGCCGTCGACAAGCTTCTCGCCGGCACCGGCATTCCGGCCATCTTGCAAAAATAGGACTTCAGCCGCCCTGCTGCACAAAGCCGAACGCGCTGAGCAAATCGGGTGCGTTCGACAGCAAGTCCATCGCCGCGTGCACGAGCATCACGGCAAGCAGGTTCCGCGTTCTGAGCCACAAGATGCCGAACATGAACGCCGCAATCGACTGCACCGCGACGGTGTAGGCCGCCGCCGTCAGCACGTCCGGATGCGCGCCCAAGCCTTCGTCGATGCCCGCGCCGCGCAACACAATCCCCGGCGCATGCACGAGCCCGAAGATCAACGCCATCGCGAACAAGCCCGCGACATCGGAGCGGAACAGCGCGGAAAGCCGCTCCTGCAGAACCGCACGGAAAAAGAACTCCTCGACCAGCCCGACCTCGAACACGAGCCACGCGTACGCGAGCGGCAAACCGAACTGGAGCGCCTCGGCCGCATACTTGCCCTCGCGGAACGGCTCCGCCGCTTTGCCGGCAGCATACTGAAACGCGCACACCGCGACGCCGATGATGACGACCGCAAGCCCGTCGCGTCCCAAAAGCCGCCGCCACGACGCGGCCGTGAGCCCGAAGTCCGCCCACGTCGCACCGAACAAAGCGCGATACACGAAGAGCGGCACGACGACGAACGCGAAGGGCTTCAGCGCAAGCTTCCAGGCTTCGTGCGCCAAGTCGTCGCCGCCCTGTGCCGTTGCGGGCACAAGCCCGTCGCTCCACGAGCGCACCGCCACGAGGTAGAACCCGAGCGCCGCGACCAGCACGAGCGCGACCGCGGCTTGGGGTCCGGGCGACGCCACGGCGACCGCCTCCGGCTTCACGCCGATCGTCGTCACCCAAGCAAGAAACGAAAACCCGAACCCGACAATGACGAGGATCGCGAGCGCCTCCTCGACCGGAAACGCGCCGAGCCCGTTCAAATGCACCAACGAAGCGGCATAAACCGCCGCGAAGACCAACGCGGCAACGACACCGATCAAGCGCATATCACACCCTCAGAACATCCTGATCGTAAACGTGGCAAAGAACCAGGCCACGAACCCAAGCAACGCGGCCCCGATCGACCACACGACACCGGCCAGGTGCCGCCCGCTCCTGAACCGGCGTATGGCAAGCGCCGCACACACCAACGCGGCGCACACGACCACGAACGCAATCATCGTGTCTTCGTCGATGCCCCAGGTCGCCATCAATGCGAATCCCGCGCTTCGCCGCGCGTTTTGATGATGTCGATGTAGAGCGTCGCCGGTTCGAAGCAGCCGCCGGTCGAGAGTTGCCCCGTGTTCGCGCGCGCGACTTCTTCCCACGGCGTTTGCGAGACGAGCTTCGGCGGCGTCCACGCTTTGCGCCGGCGCTCCCATTCGTCGGCGGGCACCAGCGCGTCCACGCGCCTCGTGCGAAGGTCGATGCGCACCATGTCCCCGGTCTTGAGCAGCGCCAGCCCGCCGCCGACCGCCGCCTCCGGCGAGGCGTTCAAGATCGAGGGCGAAGCGCTCGTTCCGCTCTGCCGCCCGTCGCCGATGCAGGGCAGCGCCGTGACCCCGCGTTTGATGAGCGCGTCCGGCGGCTGCATGTTCACCACCTCGGCCGAGCCCGGATAGCCGATCGGCCCGCAGTTGCGCATCACGAGAATGCACCGCTCGTCGATGGCGAGCGCCGGATCGTTGACCCGGTGGTGATAATCCTCCGGCCCGTCGAACACGATCGCACGGCCCTCGAACGCGCTACCATGCGCGAGATAGCGCTTCGCGAACTCTTCGCCGATCACGCTCGTCTTCATCACCGCCGCGTCGAACAGATTGCCCGACATCACCAGGAACCCGGCATTCGCCTTCAGCGGCGCCGCGACCGCGCGGATGACATCGCGCTCGCCCGTGAAGCGGCCTTTGCAGTTCTCGACCATCGTGCGGCCCGTGACCGTTTTCGCGGGCTCGATCAAACCCGCTTCGATCAGCTCGGCGACGACGGCCGGCACGCCGCCCGCGCGGTGAAACCCTTCGCCCAAATGCGCGCCGGCCGGCATGCAGTTCACGATCAGCGGCACCTCGTAGCCGTGCGCCTGCCAGTCTTCGAGCGAGAGCGCCACGCCCATATGCCGCGCGATCGCAATCAGATGCGGCGGACAATTCGTCGAAGCGCCGATGGCCGCCGCGACGCGGATCGCATTCACGAACGCCGCCTTCGTCATCACGTCGGAAGGCTTCAGATCCTCGCGCACCATTTCGACGATCCGCACGCCCGTCGCATGCGCCATCTGCGCCCGTTCGCGATAGGGCGCGGGGATCGAGGCGCACCCCGGCAAAGACATGCCCAATGCCTCCGCCACCGAATTCATGCTGAGCGCCGTGCCCATCGTGTTGCAGTGCCCAGCCGACGGCGCGCTCGCGGCCGCCATCTCCATGAACTCCGCGTAGCCGATCTCGCCCTTCGCAAGCATCTGCCGCCCTTGCCAAATGATCGTGCCCGAGCCCGCGCGCTGACCGCGCCACACGCCATCAAGCATCGGTCCGCCGGAAAGCACGATCGCGGGGATGTTCACCGTCGCCGCCGCCATCAAACATGCTGGCGTCGTCTTATCGCAGCCGGTGGTCAGCACCACGCCGTCGAGCGGATAGCCGTGCAGCACTTCCACCAGCCCGAGATACGCGAGATTGCGATCGAGCGCCGCCGTCGGCCGCTTGCCCGTCTCCTGAATCGGATGCACCGGAAATTCGATCGCGATGCCGCCCGCCTCCGCGATCCCGTCGCGCACGCGCTTCGCGAGCTCGATGTGGTGGCGGTTGCAAGGGGAAAGGTCCGACCCCGTTTGCGCGATCCCGATGATCGGCCGCCCCGACTGCAACGCCTCGCGCGTGAGTCCGTAATTCAAATACCGCTCGAGGTAGAGCGCCGTCATCCCGGGATTGTCCGGATTGTCGAACCACCGGCGCGAGCGAAGGGGTTTGGTCATGCGAGGTTCATGTCCGTTCACTTAGCTCGTCATGGCCGGGGGGTTGCCCGGCACCCCCGGGGGCGCCAACAGAGACAGCGGACGGTGTGCCGGGGTGGGCGGGGGCAGCCACGCCCA
>CAZXAQ010000134.1:0-8215 GCA_964638635.1 uncultured Flavobacteriaceae bacterium | reverse complement strand
TCCAGCTGCACCCGCTGGTCTGCACCGCGTTCAACGCCGACTTCGACGGCGACCAAATGGCCGTACACGTTCCGCTGTCGCTCGAAGCGCAGCTGGAAGCGCGCGTGCTCATGATGTCGACGAACAACATCCTGTCGCCCGCGAACGGCAAGCCGATCATCGTGCCCAGCCAAGACATCGTCTTGGGCCTCTACTACTGCTCGCTAGAGCGGGACGGGGAGCCCGGCGAAGGCAAGTCGTTCATCGACATGGGCGAAGTGGAACACGCGCTCAGCCAAAACGTCGTCACGCTGCACTCGAAGATCAACGTCCGCTACAAGACGGTCGATGCCGCGGGCAAGCCCACGATCGTGCGCGTCACCACGACGCCGGGCCGCCTGATGATCGCCGAGCACCTGCCGCGCCACCCGAACGTGCCGTTCGCGATGGTGAACCGCGTTCTGCGTAAGCCGGAAATCTCCGCTCTGATCGATATCGTCTATCGCCACTGCGGCCAGAAAGAGACCGTGCTGTTCGCCGACGCGATCATGGGGCTGGGCTTCAAGGAAGCCTACAAGGCCGGCATCTCGTTCGGTAAGGACGACATGGTCGTGCCCCACACGAAGGAGCGCTTGGTCGAGGAAACGCGCAAGCAGATCAAGGACTACGAGAAGCAGTACCAAGACGGCTTCATCACCGAAGGCGAGAAGTACAACAAGGTCGTCGACGCTTGGTCGAAGTGCACCGACCGCGTCGCCGAAGAAATGATGCGCGAAATCTCGTCCGTGAAGCGCGACGAGACGTCGAAGCGCGTCAAGGAGATCAACTCGATCTACATGATGTCGCATTCGGGCGCCCGCGGTTCGCCGACCCAGATGAAGCAGCTCGCGGGCATGCGCGGCCTGATGACGAAGCCTTCGGGCGAAATCATCGAGACGCCGATCATCTCGAACTTCAAGGAAGGCCTCACCGTTCTCGAGTACTTCAACTCGACGCACGGCGCGCGTAAGGGTCTGGCCGACACGGCGCTCAAGACGGCGAACTCGGGTTACCTGACCCGCCGTCTGGTCGACGTGGCGCAGGACTGCATCATCGTTGCCGAGGATTGCGGTACGAAGCTCGGCATCACGGTCGGCGCCGTCCTCGACGGCGGCAACGTGGTGGCGACGCTAGGCGAGCGCACGCTGGGCCGCACGGCCGCGGAAGAAATCCGCGATCCGGCCTCGAACAAGGTGCTGGTCAAGCGCAACGAGGAAATCACCGAAGACAAGGTGGACGTGATCGAAAACGCTCACGTTTCGAAGGTGAAGATCCGCTCCGTGCTGACCTGCGATCTTAAGGTCGGCGTCTGCGCGAAGTGCTACGGCCGCGACTTGGCGCGCGGCACGCCGGTGAACCAGGGCGAGGCTGTCGGCGTTATCGCCGCGCAGTCGATCGGCGAACCCGGCACGCAGCTCACCATGCGTACGTTCCACATCGGCGGCGCCGCACAGGTTGCCGAGCAGTCGTTCACGGACGCCAGTCACGACGGCAAGGTCAAGATCGTCAACAAGAACTTGGTCAAAGACTCGACCGGCATGTTCCGCGTGATGGGCCGCAACAGCCAAGTCGTGATCGTCGACGAAAACGGCCAGGAACGCGCGAGCTACAAGGTGCAGTTCGGTGCGCATCTGAAATTCGACGAAGGCGACACCGTCAAGCGCGGCCAGCGCCTCGTGGAATGGGACCCGTACACGATCCCGATCCTCACCGAAAAAGCGGGCATCGTGAAATACGAAGGCCTGGTCGAAGGCATCTCGCTGCAAGAGGTGACGGACGAATCCACCGGCATCTCGTCGAAGAAGATTCTCGACTGGCGTTCGAACTCGCGCGGCTCGGACCTGAGGCCCGCGATTTCGGTCCGTGACAAGAAGGGCGAGGTCATCAAGCTCTCGAACAAGGCGGAAGCGCGTTATCTGCTTCCCGTCGACGCGATCCTGTCGGTCGAAGACGGTTCGGAAGTCCGCGAAGGAGACATCCTGGCCCGTATCTCGACCGAGGGCGCGAAGACGCGCGACATCACCGGCGGTCTGCCGCGTGTTGCCGAACTCTTCGAAGCCCGTAAGCCCAAGGACCACGCGATCATCGCGGAAGCCGACGGCTGGATCGAATTCGGCAAGGACTACAAGAACAAGCGTCGCGTGATCCTGAAGCCGAAGAACGACAAGCACGACCCGATCGAGTACTTGATCCCGAAGGGCAAGCACATCGCGGTTCAGGAAGGCGACTTCGTCGAAAAGGGCGACTTCATCCTGGACGGCAACCCGGCACCGCACGACATCCTGCGCATCCGGGGCGTCGAAGCGTTGGCGGCCTACCTGGTTCAGGAAATTCAGGAGGTCTACCGGCTCCAAGGCGTGAAGATTAACGATAAGCACATCGAGGTCATCGTCCGTCAGATGCTCCAGAAGGTGGAGATCGAAGACGGCGGCGACACGACGCTGGTCCAGGGCGAGCAACTCGACTTCATCGAGTACGAGGAAATCAACGCGAAGGCGAAGGCCGAAGGCATCAAGCAAGCGGTCGGCAAGCCGGTGCTCCTCGGCATCACGAAGGCGTCGTTACAGACCCGCTCGTTCATCTCGGCGGCCTCGTTCCAGGAAACCACTCGCGTCCTCACCGAGGCGGCGGTGTCCGGCAAGGTCGACACGCTCGAAGGCCTGAAGGAAAACGTGATCGTCGGCCGCCTCATCCCGGCCGGCACCGGCGGCATGATGACGAAGCTGAAGCACCTCGCCGCCGAACGCGATAAGGCCATCCTCAACGCCCGCCAAGCGGCCCTGCCGCCGGCAAACCCGACCCCGCCGGCAGACGCGGCGGAGTAGGGGAGGCACACCCCAACAAGCGAGGGCGCGGAACCGAAAGGCTCCGCGCCCTTTTCATTTGTCCGCCCGGTCAATCAGCTGTGATCGCATCGGGCCTTAGGCCAGGGTTGACTCCAATAGATTACGGGCGTAATCGTAACAGAAATTACGGGTGTAATCCATGCGGATATCGAGTGCGGAGAGCGTCGTGATGGAGGTGTTGTGGCGGAAAAACCCGCTGAGCGCCGAAGACATCGTTGCGGCGCTCGGACGCGAACAAGAATGGTCGGATAAGACCGTCAAAACGCTTCTAAACCGTCTTTTGACAAAGAAGGCGGTGTCGGCGCGGCGCGACGGGCGACGCTATCTCTACGCACCGCTGGTCGAGCGCAGCGCCTATGTGCAGGGCGAGAGCCGCAGTCTGCTCGACCGGCTGTTCGACGGGCGGCTTGCGCCGTTGGTTTCGCATTTCGCGGAAACCAAACAACTCAGCAAAGACGATATCGCGGAACTAAAGCGGCTCGTGAGGAAACTCGGCGATGGCAAGTGAACTCCTGTCGCTGCTGCTGTGGGCGAGCGCGACGCTGAGCGTCGGCATCTTGATCGTGTTGGCATTGCGCGTGCCGGTACGCCGTTTCGCCGGCGCACGCGTCGCCTATCTGCTTTGGCTCATTCCCCCGCTCGGATACCTGGCGTGGCTGGCGCCGGCGCGGCAGGTGATTGTGACGTTACCGGCCGCGGTCATGGACGCCGGCAGCACTGGGGGAACAACAGCTTTTGACTGGCCGGCAAGTCTTCTTGTCGCCTGCTGGCTGATCGGCGTGGCAGGTACGATTGCCGTGTTTCGTTTTCGGCAGCGCAGGTTTGCGGCGGCCGCGGGCCTGCTGGAGCCCATCGGCGCGCTCGGCCGCGATGTGTTCGCGGCCGCGCCGACGCATGGCCCTGCGGTTGTCGGTGCGCTTCGACCGGTCATCGTTCTGCCAAACGACTTTGGCTCCCGATTTTCGGCCGACGAACAAGCGCTAATCCTCGCGCACGAGCGGGCGCATGTCGAGCGCGGCGATCCGCTGGTCAACGCTCTGGCGCTGGCGACACGCGCGGTGCATTGGTTCAATCCACTGGTGCATGTCGCGGTGCGCGCGTTGCGCATCGATCAAGAATTGGCCTGCGATGCAACGGTTGTTCAGCGTCACGGCGGCGCGCGAACCTACGCCGAGGCGATGCTGAAATCACATGCCGCCGCATTCGAAGTTCCCGTCGGCTGCGCTTGGCACACAGCCGCATTTCACCCCATGAAGGAGCGTATTCTCATGCTGAAAGCATCACCGTCGCGCCTCGGTCGCCGCATTGGGCTGTCGTTCATCGCCTGCGCGGCGCTCACCGCCGGGGGCGCGGTGTGGCTGATGCGGCCTGTCGAAGTGTTGGCTGCGGCGACGGAAGAGGACGTACCGACAGCGGCCGAAATCGAAGCGATACAGCAGGCCACGACGGACGCGCGCCAAGCGGTGATCGAGGCGCGCCGGGCTGCGCGAGAGGCGCGCGCCGCCATGAAGGAAGCGCGACGGGCCGCAATGGGCGAGGCGCGCCTCGCGCTTCAAGACGCGCACGCGGCGCTAGCCGCGGCCGACGCAGCAGCTGCGGAAGATGTGACACAGGCGATGAAGAGCGTAGAGCCTGCGATCGCAGCCGCGCGTGAAGCCGCGAGGAGCGCGCGTCCGGCAATCGCCGCAGCCGAGCGGGCGCTAAGGGCGGCACAGCCGGCCATCGAAGCCGCGCGCAAGGCGGCGGCCGCAGCAGCGTCGCAAGAGGTCCGCGCCGCCATCGCACAGGCAAAGCAGGCTGACGCGACCGCGTGGGCGCGCGCGAACGAACGCCTGGTAGCCGCCTGCCGGCGCGCCTTGGCTCGCTCGTCCATGGTAGACGACGAACTCAGGTCGCTCGAAAAGTTGGTGTGCATCGCCCCGCGCCCGGAGCAGCGCAAAGCGGCGCCCCAGGACTAACCCAGTTGCTCGGAGTTCGCGGCTGGTACGACATCGAGTGGCGGCCGCAGACCCGCAGAAAACTCCAAGAAATCTGCAAACCGAGGGCAACAGGCCCCTGCGACAGAATATTTCGCGCGCATCGTTGACTATGTGGACAGCCCCACGTAGAACCCGCGCCATCATTTGACGGCGAGGCCGTAGGGGGCGACCCCTAGACGCTCCCGCTTTTAGTCCAATGACAGGTTTGAACGCACGTCCCTCCGGTCCCCGGACGGTCCTCTGCACGTTGAACCAAGCGCCATGGGGTCCCGCGTGACCGCCCTATGAGCGCTTATCTCCGTTTGTGGCCCACGCACTTGAAGGATTGAAGCTCGCGAATGCCGACGATCAACCAGCTGATCCGCAAACCACGCCGTCCGAAAGTGCGGCGCACGAAGGCGCCTGCGCTCCAAAGCTCGCCGCAAAAGCGCGGCGTGTGCACGCGCGTCTACACGACGACGCCGAAGAAGCCGAACTCGGCGCTTCGCAAGGTCGCGCGCGTTCGCCTGACGAACCAGCAGGAAGTCATCAGCTACATCCCGGGCGAAGGCCATAACCTGCAAGAACACTCGGTGGTGCTGATCCGCGGCGGCCGCGTGAAGGACTTGCCGGGCGTCCGCTACCACATCCTCCGCGGCGTGCTCGACACGCAGGGCGTGAAGGACCGCAAACAAGCGCGCTCGCTCTACGGCGCCAAGCGGCCGAAGTAAGGAGACCCATCGATGTCACGTCGCCGCCGCCCACAAAAACGCGAGATCATTCCGGACGCCAAGTACGGTGATCTCGTCCTCGCGAAATTCATGAACTGCTTGATGTATGACGGCAAGAAATCGGCCGGCGAGCAGATCGTCTACGGCGCGCTCACCACGATCGAGCAGCGTTCGAAGTCCGATCCCGTGAAGCTGTTCCACGCCGCGCTCGATAACGTGGCCCCGGCGATCGAAGTGCGTTCCCGCCGCGTCGGCGGTGCGACCTATCAGGTCCCCGTCGAAGTCCGCCCCGACCGCCGTCAGGCGCTCGCGATCCGCTGGATCATCAACGCCGCCCGCGCCCGCAACGAACAAACGATGCAGCAACGCCTCTCGGCCGAGCTGCTCGACGCCGCCAACAACCGCGGCACCGCCGTGAAGAAGCGCGAAGACACGCACAAGATGGCAGAAGCCAACCGCGCGTTCTCGCACTACCGCTGGTAACCGAAGAGTCTCTGTATCATGCCCCGCACCACCCCCCTCGAGAGATATCGCAACATCGGCATTGCCGCGCATATCGACGCCGGCAAGACGACGACGACCGAGCGCATTCTCTATTACACGGGTAAGTCCCATAAGATCGGCGAAGTCCACGACGGCGCCGCGACGATGGACTTCATGGAGCAGGAGCAAGAGCGCGGCATCACGATCACATCCGCCGCGACGACCGCCTTCTGGAACGACCACCGCGTCAACATCATCGACACCCCCGGCCACGTCGACTTCACGATCGAAGTCGAACGCTCGATGCGCGTGCTCGACGGCGCGGTCGCGGTCTTCGACTCGGTCGCAGGCGTCGAGCCGCAATCCGAAACCGTCTGGCGCCAAGCCGACAAGTATCGCGTTCCCCGCATTTGCTTCGTCAACAAGATGGACCGCACGGGCGCCGACTTTTACCGTTGCGTGCAAATGATGATCGACCGCCTGGGCACAAAGCCCTGCGTGATCCAGCTGCCCTACGGCGCGGAAGCCGACCACAAGGGCATCATCGACCTGGTTGAGATGCGTGCGGTCGTCTGGAAGGACGAATCCCTCGGCGCGAAGTTCGAAGTTCAAGAAATTCCGGCCGACTACAAGGCCAAGGCCGACGAGTGGCGCCACAAGCTGCTCGAGCTCGCCGTCGAAATGGACGACGACGTGATGCAGGCCTATCTCGACGGCGAAGAGCCGGACGCAGCCACACTGAAGCGCATGATCCGCAAAGGCACGATGAGCTTCGCCTTCGTGCCGGTGACCTGCGGCGCCGCCTTCAAGAACAAGGGCGTGCAGACGCTGCTCGACGCCGTCGTCGACTTCCTGCCGTCGCCGCTCGACATCCCGGCCGTCAAAGGCATCAAGCCCGGCAAGGAAGAAGTCGAAGTCGAACGCAAGGCCGACGACAAAGAGCCGCTCTCGATGCTGGCGTTCAAGATCATGGACGACCCGTTCGTCGGTTCGATCACGTTCTGCCGCATCTACTCGGGCAAGCTCGAAAGCGGTTCGACGCTCCTGAATACGACGCGCGACCGCAAGGAACGCGTCGGCCGCATGCTCCTCATGCATGCAAACTCCCGCGAAGACATCAAGGAAGCCTACACGGGCGATATCGTCGCCCTCGCAGCCCTCAAGGAAACCCGCACCGGCGACACGCTCTGCGACGCGCAGCATCCGGTCATCCTTGAGAAGATGGAATTCCCCGAGCCCGTCATCGAAGTCGCGATCGAACCGAAGACGAAGGCCGACCAAGAAAAGATGGGCGTGGCACTCGCCCGCCTCGCGCAAGAAGACCCGTCCTTCCGCGTCAGCGTCGACCAAGAGTCGGGCCAGACGATCTTGAAGGGCATGGGCGAACTTCACCTCGACATTAAGGTCGACATCCTTCGCCGCACCTACAAAGTCGACGCCAATATCGGCGCGCCGCAGGTCGCCTACCGCGAGACGCTGACCAAGGCCGTCGAGATCGACTACACCCACAAAAAGCAAACCGGCGGCTCGGGCCAGTTCGCCCGCGTGAAAATCGCGTTCGAACCGCTGCCCGCAGGCTCGGGCTTCGTGTTCGAGAACGACATCGTCGGCGGCGCGGTTCCCAAGGAATACGTGCCCGGCGTTGAAAAGGGCTTGAACGCGTCGCGCGACAACGGCGTGCTCGCGGGCTTCCCGCTGATCGACTTCAAGGCGACGCTGGTTGACGGCGCCTACCACGAAGTCGACTCGAACGTGCTGACGTTCGAAATCGCCTCGCGCGCCGCGTTCCGCGAATTGAAGGAACGCAAGGCCGTGAAGCTGCTCGAGCCGATGATGAAGGTCGAAGTCGTAACGCCCGACGAATTCATGGGCGGCGTGATCGGCGACCTCAACGCCCGCCGCGGTCAAGTGCAAGGCACCGACCAGCGCGGCAACGCGCAAGTGATCACCGCGATGGTGCCGCTCGCGAACATGTTCGGTTACGTGAATAACCTCCGGTCGATGAGCCAGGGTCGCGCAAGCTACTCGATGCAATTCGACCACTACGAAGACGTACCTCGTGCGATCGCTGAAGAAGTGATCGCGAAGTTTGCCTCTTAAGGAAGATTTGGGACGGAGATCAGGCAATGGCCAAAGCAAAGTTCGAACGGACGAAGCCGCACTGCAACATCGGGACGAT
>CAZXAQ010000133.1:0-8333 GCA_964638635.1 uncultured Flavobacteriaceae bacterium | reverse complement strand
AAGGCACCAAGAAACACAAAGTTGCACCAAGTTTGTCGTTCTTTGGCGCGCTGGCGCGCGCGAACAAATCCACTTGGTGAAACTCTGTGTTTCTTGGTGCCTTCGTGGTGAAAGCTGACTCTGCCCCGCTATTCCGTCTCAAGAAAACGTGCCAAGCAAAGCTCAAGGCTCGAGCAAGCCGTTGCGCGCGGCGAGCGTGAGCGTCCGTGCCAACACCGCCTCCGGCGTCGTGTCCGCCGCCGCGCCGCCCGCCGGTGCATCGGCAACGACACGCGCGAGCGCCGCGCGATCCGCCGTGCCGGTCAAGTGCGGCAGCAGCTGCGCGAGCGCCGGCGTGAGCGCGACCGGCGCGTGGTGCATCCCCGTCACCCAGGGCTGACGCACGGTCGCCTCGAGCCGCGCGAGGTTCCACGCCCGCGGACGCGCGCCCTCGCCCTGCCCCACGCGCAGCGGCACCGTCGAGGCCGTCGCCTGCTCGCTGATCATCAGCAGCATCAGAACCTGCAACGCCTTCGCCTCGGCGTCCGCCGCGCGGTTGGGCACAAGCTCGTCGAGCGTCCGCGTCGCCGGATAGGCCTGAGCCAACCGTTCGACGATGGCCGCCGAGATCGGCCCCTTCGGCCGGATCGGCCGGCCTCGATGATCGAGATAAACCGCCTCCCCCGCCTTCGAGCGCTCGGGCCGCAGCCGCAAGTTCGCCGCAAAGTGCAAGGTACGCAGCCGCGCCGGATCGGGCGGCGTCACCGGCTGCGCCGGTTGCGGCGCGCGCATCAGCAACGACCGCCGGAACGGGCGGCCGGTGAAGAAGTCGGTGTACTGCTGCAGCGCGAGCGCACTGCCGCCCGTCATCTCTCGCACGCGTTTGGCGATGGTGGGCGCGAAGTAATCGGGAAGCGAGGTCGCCACCTCGCCGTCGCAGATATAGGCCAGGCCCGCCGCCGCCGCGCGCGCCGCGAATTCGCTGAAATAGCAAGGCGTGTTCTGCGCCGCCAAGAACTCGCCCAGAACATAGGCCGACGGCGCCTTGACCAGCCGCTGTGCCTCGCTGCGCAGCAACGACACATACGGACTGTTGCCCGCGACCGTGCCCGCGATCGCGCTCAGCGCTTCACGCGCCCGCGCGACGCGCGCCGCCGGCGCCGCCTTGGGGTCCGCATGAAACATCAGAATGTCCCGCACGATGCGGCGCATGTGCCAGCCCGGCAGCACGTTGTAGCTGACCGCGGCAACGCCCGACGGCCGCAGGCTCTCGCCGCAGATCCGCAACACGGCATCTTGCGCCGCCCGCGGCACCCAGCTGAACACGCCGTGACAGATGATGAAGTCGAACGCCGCGCGCTCGAACGGCGCCGTGGCGATATCCGCCTGCCGGACTGTTATGTTCTTGAGGCCAAGCTTTGCGATCCGCGCGTTCGCCTCGGCCACATGGCGCGCCGAAAGATCGACCCCCACAAACCGCCCCTGCGGAAAGCGCGCCGCCAGCGGAATGATATTGCCGCCCGACGCGCAACCGAGCTCGAGCACATGCGCCGCCGCCGCATCGCCCGGCGAGGCCCCGAACAATGTCGCCATCGCCGCCAACGCCCCCGGCTGCGCATAAGCGATCGGCATGGACGGATAGGGAAGCTCGTCATAGTCCGCCGGCAAAGCCCCGCCGGCCCCGTTCTTCGCTCCGTTCATCGTGGTCATGTCCGCCGCCCGCAATAAGGTGGCGCCACAATGCCCGCAGACGCGCCGCGATGCCACGCGGATTCCGCAGTGCCGTGAAGCCGGACAATCCGGACAAGGGTAGGCTGTCCGCCTTCGTGTCTGGTTTCTCAAGCGTTGCACGACGCGCGCGACGTCCGGCAAGGGTTGCGAGGAAGAAGATGAGGCGCAGCGGCGCGCCCATGGACGTGCGGATGCCCTTGTCGAGCAGCGTGGCGGTCGCGAGCCGCCGACCACAGGGCGCCGGTGTCGAGCGCATCGCGCAGCATGGCGTGCGACAGCAAGCATGCGGCCGATCCCACCGAGAAACGGGATGTCTGGTGCATGGGATACTATAATTGAATGACTAACTTAGGCGAAATTCGAGCATAAGGATTCGACCGATATGTCCGCCTACTGGCCGCCACCGCAAGCGGCGCTGCCGTTCGTGGGCCAAGAAGCCGACTGCGAAATCATGTGGGCCGGGATGGCGCACGGATCGGCGCCGATCCCGTCCCTCTAGCGAATACGCAGCAAGTACGTGCTGCCGCCCAAGACCGTCCGGCCTTGCCGCGCCACAAGGTTGAAGCGCGACGCCGTATTGCTTGGTCCGCGCCCGGAATCATATACGAGGCCGACCTTCCACGTTGCGCCGGGCGGGATCGGCAGGCGCAATGTCGCCGTAGCAGCCTCCGACTCATAGGCCTGGCGCGGATCGAGTTTGTACTCCTTCGCCAGGCGGAGCGCCGCGTCCCCGTTCGGCAGTGGCACTGTTCGCCACCCGCGAAGAGACTCGCGGAGCGGTCCCTGCACACCCTGCGGCATGATCACAATGACACGGCCACCCTTGTGCATACCAGCCCTCGAGATCAACAGCTCGATAGGCTCTTTGCTGCGCGTGGGATTGGGTACGCCCATTCCACCCATGCCGCCCGACGTTCCACCCGGCGCCGCGCTGTCCACGACATGGAGGTTGCGAAGCCCGATTTGCCGATGATTAGGGACAAGCACCCAGAGTTGGCGCTCGTTGGTCGCACGGATCGACGGATCAAGCGGCTGTTCCACCGATTCGACGATCGCCAGCATGCAAGTGTGCTCGGCGGCGCCGGGGGGCACCGTCCAATCGAAGCGCACGATTTCAGGTACGTCCGGGTGGATTGAAGGAATGGTTCGGCATGGGCTCGCCGGATCGGCCGCGTTCCAGCCTGTCGAGCTGTCGACCGGGCCGCAAGCGCCGCTGGCCGGAAACGTCGTGGTCCAGAAATTGTTGGGCAGGAGCGGCAGACCGGTCGTAGCGTCCGCCCACAGCGCGATGACACGCGTATTGACGGTCGGTTGCAGACCGCGATTGTGCACCTGAACGTAGACGCGCCCGACCTGCCCGCGTTTCGGATCGGAGTCGATCATCAAACCGGCGGGGCAATTTCCAACGCGCGATGGACAGCTGTCGAACTCAACGTGATCGACATCCGAAAGCGTGTTGGCGGGCGGGTTGCTGGTCGGCACGTCGACTTTGATGTCGGCAGATGTCCACCAGAACAACCGACTGGCATCATCGGGCTTATAGAAGCCGGGGCGTGCGGGATCCGGTATCGGATATTCCGGATCGGGTACGTCGGAAGGCGAAGGCGTCAGGCCGCGGTCGAACACGTTATCGCGCACATGCGCGAAGACCGCGGGACAGGTCGCGCCGGGCGAGACGTCGCGTTCGAACATGCCGTGCCCCATCGTACCGATCGCAAGCATATCGGTATCGGGGTTCGCAACGACGCCGTTGACGTCGATGCCGTCAGGCAGCCCGTGGTTGAACGGCGTCCACGAGGCGGTGGGCGCCCCGCCCGTAGGCGTCGTCACCACCCCTTTGAACATGCCGATGGAAGTTGCCGCATAGATGACGTTCGCGTTGTTGGGATCGATCGCAACCCCCATGACCGCAGCCGTCGGCAGCGCGTTGACGCCGCTGCCGGGCAGCGGCATCCAATTGGCGCCGCCATCGGTCGTGATGGCGACCGCACCGGTGCCGCCGAAGGAAGCGAAAGCGCGGCTAGCATTCGTGTAGTCGACGGCCGCACTCGTCGGCCAGAGGTTGGGCACCCCGGTGGTCGCGGTTTGCCAGGCGCCGGCCGCAGTGCCGCCGCCGACGGTGGTGCGCCAGATGGTCGGCGCTCCACCGCCTGCGACACCCACATAGTATGTCTGGAACGTCGAGGATGGTGCGACCGCGATGAATGCAATGACTTGGTTTGTGCCAAGCTCGGGACTGGCGCTGGTCCACGCGATCCCGTTCGCGGTCTTTAGCAACCGTTGTGGATCCCACGCTGGGTCGGCGAGATCGCGCTTACCGGCGGCGAGCGCCGCACCGGCCGTAGCAAAATCTGTAACGAGCGGCGGGACGATTGCCACGCCGGCGGGCGCCGTCCATGCCGCCGTCGCGCCACCTCCCATCGTGCCGGGCACGGGGTTGGTCAGTTCGTAGAGGCCGCCATTGCAGTTGGCGTAGAGGGTGCTTGAGTTCTCGGCATCGACGGCGACGTCATTCCCGTCGCATCCGCCCGGATTGTGCCAGGTATGGTTGCCGAACGTGATCTCTGTACCGTTGTCCTGTGAACCGCCGGCTAAGATGGTGGCCGGTGCCCACTGCATCGTCATGTCGTAAAACTCGGTCAGGATCATGCCGTGTGAACGGTCGCGCCAACTCCAAGTCGCAAGCGTCGTGTCGGTCGAACGATCGACGCCGCCATCATTGCCGACGTAAACGATCTTCGGGTTCACTGGGTCGAACGCGACCGCGTGATGGTCAGCATGGACGCCATAGACGTAAGAGGGGTCTGTCCCGCCACCGACATTGGGCCAGCTCACCCCGCCATCAGGCGAGCGGTAGATGGAAAGCCCCCCCGACCACACGATATTCGCGTTGCTGGGGTCGACCTCGACTACGCTGTTGTACCAAGAGTACCCATTCGTCGCCGAGAACAGCGAGTCGTCGAGAGCGCTGGCCGCAGCGAGCGGCGACCAAGCATTGCCGCCGCCGGCCGGCGTTTCACCGCCGGTGGTCGTTTTGTACACGCCAAGCAGACGGCCGTTCGTTCCGTTCTCGACCTTTGCATAGAGCGTGGCGGGCGCGCTCTGCGCAAGAGCGAGCGCAATCGTCCGGCCGGATGCGGTGGCAATGCCGCTGTCGCGTTTGTTCCAAGTGGTGCCGTCGTGTTTCCAAATGCCCTTGCCATAGGAAGCGCTCGCTGCGCGCACACCCGCATAGACGCGCCGCGGTGTCGCAGAAAAATCGACGACAAGATCGTTCGTGTTGGCGTCGAAGCCGCCAAGCCGCGCGAACGTCAGCGCGCTCCCCGTACGCGTACCCAAATAGACGCCATTTGACGTCGCCGCGTAGACGTTATTCGGTGCCGCAGGATCGATCCGTAGCCGGTAGATGACATGATTGTCGAGCGCGGCTGGACTTACTTTCGTCCACGAGCCGGACGCCCCCCCAGTGGTCGAGCGCCAGATGCCGATTCCGTTGGCGGGATTGACGCTCGAATAGTTGGCATCGCCGCCGCCTGCGATAACTTCGCTGCCGTCGCTCGGGTTCACGGCGACGGACGAAAACACCGTTGAGAGAAAATCGGCGGAGACGTGCTCCCACCGGCGCCCGGCGTCGGTCGAACGCCAAATCCCACCGACCGTCGTTACAAAAATGCGTTGATTGTTGTTCGGATCGATTGCGATCGCCGTGACGCGGCCGTTGATATTTGTCGGCCCCCTGGAAAACCAGGCGCATCCCCCGACATCGGCTTCGCCCGGCGCGCGATCGCCCTTCGGTCCGCCGCCTGGCTGTGGCCGCGGCCGTTGCGAGGCCCGGCGCCCTTCGCGGATGCCGAGCTTGCGCCGCATCTCGAGCAACTGGGCATACGCGCGCACGCGGCGGCTCGGATCGAGCGTCTTGTCGGGATAAGCGCGGGGGCGAATGTAGTACTGTTGGTAGAGCTCAAGAAAATTCAAACGGTTAACCGTTTTCGGATCACGCGCGAGCGGGAACGGTAGAATATTGATTTGACCGCGGCCACGACCGGCGGGTGGCAGCACGGGCTTCTGACGTTGGCCTTGCGTAGAAGTCTGAGCAGACTTCTCACTGGCAGCGGGCAATGGCTGATTGCGCGACGCGCTCGCGCCGGCGACAGCTGTGATGGCGATGAGAACGATAACCACAGATAACCGCATGTGCCACTCCTTCAGAGCATGGAACGTGGGTACTGGATGGTGTCGTGGCGCGGCGAAAGATCCGCGACGTATGTAGTCCAAAACTACTCCACGCGGCGTCCACCGACAACCGCATTGTGCCGAATACCAATGCAGTCACGAGTTGAACATCCGCGCGCGCGGACGGCACCGCTAGGCGGCCACGACGAGCGCTGTAACGCCATTCCTGCGACAGCAATGCGCCGAAGCCGCCGACGCCCACCTCCCCTATTGACGAGGAAGAACGACGAGCGGGGCCGAAAGCGCCGAAACTTGAAAGAACAACTTGCGTACAAATTGTCGCAACACACGATGGGATGATTTGAGGCCAGGTTTTGGCGTTTCGCGACCTGTAGCCAATGCGTTGTTGTCGCCGTCGACACACACTTTCCCCACTGTATCGAGAATTGCGCCGAATATAGCCGAACGCGCCGAAAGCCAAAAGAACAAATTGCGAACAAAATTGCCGCATGATAAGGTGGCATGATTGACGCAGGGGTGAGGGGTTTGGAGTCTTGAGCCTCGGTCTTGGGCGTGAGTCTTGGCGCGCGCAGCCCGCGCCGGCGGTCTTCGCCGGTGGTCTTGAATGCGAAGACCAAATCCCAAGACCGGCCACGAAGACCGAGAGCCAAGACTCAGATCCAAGACTCACGCCCAAGACCAAACGCCAAGACCGTCCCAAGACACACGGCCAAGACCAAACCCGAAGCCCAAGTCCCAAGACCGAAGGCGAAGACCGAAACCCAAGACTCACGCCCGTAACCCAACCCAAAGATCCTCGCCCAAGCTCGCCTGCAAAAAAAGTTCGTCATGGCCGGGCTTGCCTGCCCGCCGAAGCCACTTGGCGAAGGCGGGACCCGGCCATGACGATCCATTGAATGAAGACAAAGCCCCCACACCCAGGATCCCATCCCATGCAAATCTCATTCGGCCCCGCGCGCGCGTTGGACGACGGCGTATGGACCGGCACGCTGTCGGAGGCGGAGGCGCGGCGTCTGCCCGGCGCACCGTTGCGCAGCGCCGGACCGCATGTGGTGCTGCTGACCGCGCCGGCGTGGAACGGGGCGGAGCTACGGGCGCCGTTCGATGGCGTGAGCGTGGTGGCGTTGGGCGCGGGCGAGCGAGCGATCTTTTTGGCGACCGCGGCGACGGCACCGGCGTGTGGACCGCCAAGCGCCACGAAGGCCCCGCCCGCGAACCCGGCACCGCCGGCACCCGGCCCCACGCCTGCGCCCGCGCCAACCGCAGCCGAACCCGCCGCCACCAGCGACGACGCCGCTTTCGTGGCCGAGTGCGCGCAACTGGGCAGCGAGATGGAGCGCGTGGCCGGCGCCCTCATCGCCCGCATCCGCGCGACGCACAAAGGCGCGCTGAAGCGCCAGACGAACCCGCGCCTGTTCGTGGAGACGCCCGACAATTTCTGGCGCGTGGAGATTCAACCGCGCGCCGTCGCGATCAAACTCGTGGTGCGCACGGACGAAGACGCCCTCCTGCGCGCGGGCCTGCCCTACCAAAGCGAACGCCCGCCGTCGTACTTCGCGATGAAGATCTACAATGACGGCGATATTGAAACGGCACTGCAGTTCTTGGCGGTAGCGACGCGGCAGCAATAGGCCACGAAATTCGCCCATCAGTTGATTTATCCACAGGCGGGCTTGGGCCGCTTGGTGTGCTAGAAAGTCCGCGGATTCTCTCAACGGACGACCATGGCCCCTTCTTCTGGCAATGACTACCCGACCGGCTCGCCTACGCGGCCCTCAGCCGTCCGCGAGGACACCATCGAATACGGCTTCATCGGCACGCTCCAGGGCCTGAAATACGAATATCGCAAGGACATCCACGACCGTGCCGCGCTGGAGAAGAATTTCCGCGACAAGTTCGAGGCCTTGAACCGCGTCAAGCTCACCAACAGCGAGTTCGCCCGCCTGCTGGACGAAATCGTCACCGACGACGTCTTCACCGCGGCGAAGAGACTGCGGGAAATCAATGGCTTCACCCGCGACGACGGCACGCCGCTGAACTACGCCGACCGGAATTCCAAGCTCTGCACCGTCATCCAGAAGATCGCCGAAGGGCTAAACGAGTTCTCGACCGACATCGACGCGCTGGGCGATGCTTATGAGTATTTGATCGGCCAGTTCGCCGCCGGGTCGGGCAAGAAGGCGGGCGAGTTCTACACGCCACAGCAGATTTCCGACATCTTGTCCGCCATCGTCACGCTGGACAGCCAAGAACCAAAAACGGGCAAGAAGAAGCGGCTGGAGCGCGTGATGGATTTCGCCTGCGGCTCCGGCTCCCTTTTGCTCAACGTGCGCAAACGCATGACCGACGCGGGCGGCACCATCGGCAAGATTTTCGGCCAGGAGAAGAACATCACCACCTACAACCTGGCGCGCATGAACATGCTGCTG
>CAZXAQ010000132.1:0-8363 GCA_964638635.1 uncultured Flavobacteriaceae bacterium | reverse complement strand
TCAGTCTGGGGGACTGGGGGTCGCTGGTTCAAATCCAGTCGCTCCGACCATTCTTCTCAAACGCAGTCTGGGAACGCGGGCGCCTCGCCCGCCCCTAGCATTATCTCCAGCAACACCGCGTGCGAAGAGTTCGCAAAGGGCGGGCGGGACGCCCGCGCTCCCAGGCTGCGCATTGCCAAAGGCGAACGTCGTCGCTTAGCGTGGACGTGGCAGAGAGGTTCCCATGACGATTTCACTGACCACCAAAGCAGGCACCGTCGAGGGCACGTGCGATCCGAAGTTTTCCGGCGTGCTTGATGCGTTCGTGACGAACTTCGAAGCGCGGGGAGAAGTCGGCGCGAGTTGCGCGATCACCGTTGAGGGTAAGACTGTCGTCGATCTTTGGGGCGGGAAGCGCGAGCCGGGCAGGGCGGCTTGGGATCGGGACACGATTTCTTGCGTGTTCTCGTCGACGAAGGGGGCGACCGCGCTCACCGCGCATATCTTGGCGGATCGCGGTCTGCTCGATCTGGATGCGCTGGTCACGAAGTACTGGCCGGAGTTCGGGCAGAACGGGAAGGAGAGTGCGCGCGTTGCGATGACGCTCGATCATTCGGTCGGCGTGCCGCATGTGCGCGCGGTGCAAAAGCCCGGCGCGTTCTACGACTGGGATCACATGGTCGACGTCGTGGCGAAAGAGGCGCCGTTTTGGGAGCCGGGCACGCGCAACGGCTATCACGCTGTGACGCTGTCCTGGACGGTGGGCGAGATCGTGCATCGCGTGGCCAAGAAGCGCATGGGCGCGTTCTTTCAGGACGAGGTCGCGAAGCCGTTGGGGCTGGACTTTTGGATCGGGCTGCCGGAGGCGCAAGAGCACCGCATCGCGCCGATGATCCAAGCCATGCCGACGCCGGAGGTGATGCAGTCGCGCTTTTTCCTCAAGGCGATGAGCGACACCTCGTCGCCCTCGCATCTCTTCATGCGCGATTTCATGGCGTTCAGCCCGAACTCGCGCGAGGGGCGCGCGGCGGAACTCGGCGCCGGCAACGGCATGACGAACGCGCGGGGCTTGGCCGGCATGTATGCGCCGCTTGCGAACGGCGGAACCCTGAACGGCGAGCGGCTGGTCGGGCGCGACACGATCGCGCGCATGAGCCGGACCGCGATGGGCACGCATCAAGATGGCACGCTGATGATCCCGACGCGCTTTGCGCTCGGCTACATGAAGTCGATGGACAATCGCTGGCTGCCGGGCACGGACAGCGCGAGCTGTCTGCTCTCCGACAGCGCGTTCGGCCATGTGGGTGCGGGCGGTTCGATCGGGTTTGCGTGCCCAGAGACGCGCATGAGTTTCGGCTACACGATGAACCAGATGGGGCTTGGGCTGTTGCTCAACGATCGCGGGCAGGGCTTGGTCGACGCGACGTACAAGGCGCTCGGCTATCGTTCCAACGCGGGCGGGGTTTGGACTACTTAAGTCTTGGACTCACGACACTTGTTGCGGATCCGTGGAACACGGGCCACTCGGTTCGCGCTCGGGGTCATTTGTGGTGCCCACGATTCGCGCAAGCTTTGAATTCAATAGGGATACGGAGATCGGCTTGGCGAGATAGTCGTCGGCGCCGGCCGCGATGTAGCGTGCGCGGTCGTCCGCCATCGCGTGGGCGGTGAGCATGATGATCGGAACCTCGCGCTTGGGGTTGTTGAGGGCGCGGATTGCGCGGATTGCTTCCACGCCGTCCATCTCCGGCATTTGCGCGTCCATGAGTACGACGTCGTAGTCGCTTTGCCGAACCGCCGCGATCGCTTCCTTGCCGTTCTCCGCGACATCAACCTCGTGCTTCGATTTCTTCAGCAATGCCACGGCGAATTGAAGGTTGAGTTTGTTGTCTTCCACCAAGAGAATCTTGAGAGAGCTTATTGTCGGTGCCGCCTTCGGTTCTGTTGTACTTGCGTGCACCGCGGGAGCGGTTGCGCGATCGACTCGTGTCGCCGCTTTTGCGCCGTAGAGTACAGCCAAGGCTTGGCCCAATTCGCGCTCGCTGACCGGTTTTTCGAGGATTGCGTCGAACAACGTCGCGTAGGCGCGCGGCAGCAAGTCTCTTCCTTCCGAAGTGAGGAGAACCAGCTGCGTGTTGGTAATCGCGTGCGTCGAGCGAACTCTTCGCGCCAACTCGTCGCCGGACATGCCCAAGATCGTCTGACCGACGAACATGATGGAGTAGGGGCGCCCTTGGTGCCGAGCCCGCTCCAGCTCAGCGAGTGCCGAGAAGCCGTCGTCGGCGGAACTTAAGGACACTCCAAACGGCTCGAGTTGGCCGGCAAGGACCGCCAAGTCGACTCGGCTTTGGCCAACGACGAGGCATCCGGCGTTGATCAGCGACACCGACTGTGTTTTCGGTGCTGCGCCGGATCGAGCGCGGCTGAGCGGAATTTCGAACCAGAACGTCGAGCCCGCGCCCTCCTTGGTCTTCGCATCGATCGAGCCGCCCATGGAGGTCACAAGTTGCTTGCAAATCGCAAGGCCCAGTCCGGTACCACCAAAGCGACGCGTGAAGGAGCTGTCGGCTTGGGCGAACTTCTCGAAGAGCCGAGCGCGCGCAGCGTCGGACATTCCGATTCCGGTGTCCGTAACCTCGAAATGGACAATCGGGCTCATGCCCGCGTGTTCCGCGGCGACACCGCTGAGCGCGGTCAGTTGGATCGACACGGAGCCCTTCTCGGTGAACTTGATCGCGTTATCGACCAAGTTCAACATGACTTGCCGAATGCGCGTTGGGTCGCCGATGAAGTGGCCGCGTGCGGACGCGGCCACGTCGGCTTGCAGTTCGATTTGCTTCGCCCGGGCTTTCACGGACAAGAGATCGACGATGCTCTCCACGATTGCGGAGAGGTCGAATTCGATTTTCTCGAACTCTACCTTGCCCGATTCGAGCTTGGAGATGTCCAAGATGTTGTTGATAGTCGACAGCAGTGCCTCGCTCGACTCTTGAACGGTTTCGGCGAAGTGACGCTGATCATCCGCTAGCTTTGTCTCGAGCAAGAGCCCGGTCATTCCCATGATGGCATTCATCGGCGTGCGGATTTCATGGCTCATATTGGCCAGAAACTCGGACTTCGCGACGTTTGCGGCATTTGCCTCGACCAGCGACGCCTGCAATTGCGCGGAGAGGTTTTCGAGCTGCGTTGTGTGCGCGGTGCGTTCTTGCTCGTAGCGAATGAATTCGGCGGCGATGCGGTGGCCATACGCCAGCACGCAGCCCACCATGACGACGATCAAGGCGCCGAACATGTATTCGAAGTTGCCCAAGAACGTTGCCGCGCCGAGCTGATCCTGGAACTGACGGCGTTGAATGCTGCGAACGTTTCGCGCCGTTTCGGCAATCGCGTGTTCGAGGGCCGCGAACTTGCGGTCCATCGTCGCCATGCGGCGTCCGGCGGCTTCGGCGTTGTTCTGGCTGAAGTAGGCAAAAATGCGATCCGCCTCGGCGGTCATCTGTTCCATCGAGCCGCTGATCCGGGCGATGCCGGCGCGCAACTGTGTTCGCGCGGCTGCGTCGGGGATGCTGTCGGCGCCGGCGCGAAACGCGTCGAGGCGCTGGCGGAAGACTACGAGTGCCGTTGCCTGGCGCGCCGATTCCTCGCGCACGTTGTGGGAGTCGAACACGTCGTTGCCGGGCGCGTTGACGGCGCCGGCCGCGGCGGCGATGTCCGATAGGTCGGAGAGCTTGTTGGCCCAGTGCTGGTTCACTTCGACGGACGAGCGGAAGATCCCCATGACCTGATGGCTGAGATAGAGGCTCCCGACGATCGCGCAGAGATCGAACGCCGCGAGGAGATAATACACGACGTGCCACTTCACCGGACGGCGGTTGACCTGCCTGGCAACTTGGCCGGTGCTCTGCGGCTCCGTGGGCATCTGAGGTCCTTGTCGTGCTCTGAATATTAGGCCGACACGTGTAAATTGGCGGTGTGTGGACGGGTTCGGAAACGCCCCACTTTAACGGATCAATAACGAAGAATCTCGCGGACCGACCGCTTGGAGCCGGACAGTTCCGCGCCGTGCTTGAGCCGGTCGACGGAGAAGAACGTCAGCAGCGCGCAAAGGCGAACTGACTTAGGTCAAGGCGTAGCGGGCCGCGCCAGTGCTCGTGTAACGGAGGGCGGCGCGCCAAACCGGCGTGCCTGCATGGCCGGAGGCACGCGATGACACAGTTTCACGCCGTTGTTTGGTTAGATCACCATAACGCACGGATTCAGCAGTTCTCGGCCGGCAAGGTCGAGGCACAGACGGTGAAAGATCACACGCACTATACGCGTCAGCATGGCAGCGACGTGCGCGCGATCCACGAATTTTACGCGCAGGTCTGTGACGGGCTGAAGGGCGTGGAAGAAGTGCTGGTGACCGGCTCGCGTCAGGCGCAAGCGGACTTCCGCCACTACGTCGAGAAGCACCGTGCCGCGCTTGGCCCCCATATCAAAGGCTGGGAAACGGTCGAGCATCTGAGCGACGGGCAATTGCTGGCGCTGGGCCGGAAGTTCTTCGACAAGCTGGATCGTGTGCCGCCGCCAACACCCGCTTCGCGCGGGTGAGCCGCGCGTTGTCGCTCCAACGCGGGCGGGGTTTGGATTACATGAGCGCCCGTCAGCGAAATGTCTCCCGCATTGCTTGCAGGGATACACCGGACAGGTCCGCGCGCTGGAGCACGAAGTACCTGTACGTTAGCGCCGAGAAGGCTGCGAAAGTCAAGAATGACGTGATCCAGGCAGCCGCCAACATGATTTGCACGGGCGCAGGATGGGCGATGGGAAGGCCCGGAGGCGGGAAGGTGCCGGTCGCCTTCGCAAAGATCACCAAGAGGACTTGGATTGGCGCCACCGCAAGGACGGCAGCGGCGGCCAGGCGAAAGTTGCAGCCACGCGTGAGTTTCCAGGAGGTGCGAAAGTTCATCTTGCGCTCGCCGATAGCGGCTGCAGCGAGCGCGGGGGCGAGACGCGCGCTGAGGAGCGCGCTGAGTGCAATGCTGGCATAAAGAGCACGCGAGCCTGTGTGTTCGCCCGGGATCAATGCGTTGGCTCCGGAGACGATGATCCGGCAGAGCCCTCCGACAATGAAAACGAACGCCATCATGCGCCCGGCGAAACGGACAAAGTCGCCGATGCTAACCGGGGAGGTGTATGACAGAATTATTCGCTGCCAATGAAGGGTAATGCCGGCTGTGGCCGCGGCAATGCAGATCGGCTGGACAAGCCCGAGTATTACGACTTGGCGCAGATCGTCGGCGCTGTGCATGTTGCTTGGTGCGAAAGCGGCGATCATGACCAAGGCGCCAGCAAGCAGCACGTTCCAAGGGAGTGCTGCAGCGACGAGTTTGGGCGTTTCCGCAATGATCATGTCGTACGCGCGAGCGGTGGCGAGAAGGACCGGGAACTGGGCGCCACGCGGGTATTTGTGTTGATCGCTCACATCTGGATGGTAACCGCGACAGACGCGCGGTCACTAGCCGGAGTTGCCTTCAAGGTTACAGATTGGTGCGACAGGTCGGGCGTATTGCGCTCGCGTTAACTGAAGTGACGCGCTTGCGCTTCCGGAGGACGGACGAACTCCAAATAGGCGAACGACATAAAGGCGGTCCACGTCACATTGCGGGCGAAGTCGGCGACGCTTTCGACCGCGAGAAGGCTCAGTTCTTCCAGCGAGTTTTCCTCGAAGGTTTGGGCCCATTGGTCGAGGCCGAACCTGACCACGCTCCAGGGCAGACTGCATGCGAGCAAAGCGAGGAACAGCGATGTCGTCCGTCCTTTCGTTGCGCGTAGGGACTCGCGCACCGTCGTTTCTCTATCGCCCGTCGCGCTTGCGGGGAGGATGAGGAGCAGCCTTCCAAGGCGCGCGAGAGTGACCGGTGCCGCAAAGTAGCTGAGAGCGGCGAGGACGATGCTGTCGCTGCTCTCGCGATAAGCCCAAGCACCGAGAAGGATAACGGCGATGGGAAGAGCCATGGCGGCGGTGCACCGGACGAAATCGGGCCCGATCACGTCTCTGTTTGCCGGAAACAGGCGGTTTGGTGCTTCGCCAAGAATGAGAAACCGGTGCCAAACGATTGAAAGGCACACGGACCCCGCGACCGAAATAATCAGGGCCAAGAGGTAGGGCGCCAATACGACCAGGATCGTGTTCGCGCCGGCGTCGGGAACGATGTCCTCGGTCAGGACGAGCGCGGTTGCCTTCGCTCCAACGCTCGCGATCGACCAGAACGCCGCTACGGGTGCGAACGTGCCGAGATTGACGAAGGGCGTTTGGTACGAGGTCCAAACCGTTTGGGTGATGTTCAACGGGCCCCCGGCGTGGTTGGCGGGGCGCCGGTGAGGAGTATGTATTTGCGGGAGAGGACCCCGGTTTGATCGTAAGCTTGCCGGACCGTGTGCATGACAGGCAGTTTCGGCGTGGACACTCGGTCGCTCACACTTTGCCGCAGGCATCCTGCCAGGCCGGGCAACGGTTGGGCAGGGTGCCGGGCTTGTTTTCCAAGGCGTAAGGCATACTTATGCTGGTTGCGCGTTGTCTTGTGCTTGCGTGTCAGGATTTCGAAGTCCATGTCATCCCCAACCCGTCCGTCGCCGTCTTTCGAGAACGCAGGCTCGCCCGGCGGTTGTGCGCGTAGGTTGACGCCGCTGACGGATTTCAGCCATTCGGTGCGGTTGTCGCAGACGGATGCCAAACGGATTTCTAACGGATTCCAAACGGATGAAACGGCGGATTTGAGCCAAGTTAACGGATATAACGGATTCGATTTTGCATCCCGCGAGTACAGCCGTTGGTTGCATCAACCGGCTCTCGAAGAGTGCGCGCGGTATCATACTTTTTTGGCGGCGGACGCCTGCTTGCAAGTTGGCCGAGCCGCGTTTCAAAACCACCCCGGGTGGCATGTTTCAGGAATCATTGAAGCCATGATGAAGAAGTCGCTTTCAGTCTTTGCTTTGAGTGTCGTGGTAGCCTCGGCGGCGTTCGCGCAGCCGCAGCCGCTTCGCGTGGTGCCGACGACGGCCACGCAGATGCAGCTGTCGTTCGCATCCGTCGTCAAGAAGACGGCGCCGGCGGTCGTGAACATTTACTCGAAGCGGAAGGTTCGCAATCCGTTTGCGGACGATCCTTTCTTTGGGCGGATGTTCGGCGGGCGTGACCGGGTGCAGAGTGCGCTCGGCTCCGGCGTGATCGTGCGTTCGGACGGGATCATCGTCACGAACAATCACGTGGTTGCCAATGCGGACGAGATCGTCGTGGCGCTGGCCGACCGGCGGGAGTTCGAGGCGAAGGTGCTGCTGGCAGACGAGCGCACCGACCTTGCGATTCTGCGGGTGAACACAGGCGGCAAGCCGCTGCCGACGCTGGCGTTCCACGACAGCGATGACGCGGAAGTGGGCGACATCGTGCTCGCGATCGGCAACCCCTTCGGCGTCGGGCAGACCGTAACGAGCGGGATCGTCTCGGCACTTGCGCGTACGCAGGTGGGTGTCAGCGATTATCAGTTCTTCATTCAGACGGACGCGGCGATCAATCCGGGCAACTCGGGCGGCGCGCTCGTGACCGTCGATGGGCGGTTGATCGGCATCAACTCGGCTATTTTTTCGCGGAGCGGCGGGAACATCGGTATCGGCTTTGCGATCCCGTCAAACATGGTCAAACTCGTGGTGAACTCGGCGCTCGGTGGCGCGAAAGAGGTGGCGCGGCCGTGGCTCGGCGTCGACGTGCAGCCGGTCGACTCGAGGATTGCGGAGAGTTTGGGGTTGGATCGCCCGATCGGCGTGCTGGTGCGCGACGTGGCGCCGGGCAGCCCCGCGGCGCAAGCGGGTCTGCAACGTCAGGACGTGATCACGAAGATCGACGAGTTTTCAGTGAACGACGAGCAGGGCCTGAATTTCCGTGCAGCGACGAAGGGCGTGGGCAACTCGGCGACGCTCACCTTCCTGCGTGGCGGACAGGCGCGAACGGCGTCGGTGCGTCTCATCAGCGAACCTGCGAACGCACGCGCGAGCGCGGCGATCGAGGGGAACAATCCGCTTGCGGGTGCGAAGGTCGCTAACCTGTCGCCTGGGCTCGCCGGCGATTTCGGGATTGTGCGCACGGACGGCGTCGTTGTGACCGACGTCGACGGACGGTCGTTTGCGTCGCGGTTCGGCTTCGAGCCAGGCGACGTGGTCGTCGGCGTAAACGGGCGGAAGATTACGAGCGTCTCGACGTTGCAGGATGCGCTTCGTCGCGGCGGACGCGTTTGGAACATTTCTGTGGACCGCGGCGGCAGCACGCTGACGCTGACGGTGCGCAACTAGAGAGGGTTTATGGCGACGCTGTTCGAGGCAGCCGGGTTGGAGGAGGGCGCGGGGCC
>CAZXAQ010000131.1:0-8410 GCA_964638635.1 uncultured Flavobacteriaceae bacterium | reverse complement strand
TCACGCCGACGGCCGAATGGCTGGCCACGCGCGGCGTCTTGTCGAACGCCTCCCAGCGCAAGAAGTCCGCCTCGATCTCGCCGGCCAACTCAACAAGCACGCGCTCAAGCCCCATGTGCAGCACAAAGCGCATCATGTTCTCGACGCTGAGGAACGGCACCAGCGCAAGGTCTGAGGGAGGCGCCATCAGCCGCCCCCAACCCGCGTCGGGCGGTCGAACACTTTGCGCCCCATCAGGCTCGCGACCAGATCGACCATCAACCGCGCCGTCCGCCCTCGTTCGTCCAAAAACGGATTGAGCTCGGCCAGATCAAGCGAGGTCACAAGCTTGCTCTCGTGCAAAAACTCCATGACGAGGTGCGCCTCGCGAAACGTCGCCCCGCCGGGCACGGTGGTGCCGACACCGGGCGCAATCGCCGGATCCAAAAAATCGACGTCGAGCGAAACGTGCAAAAGCCCCTTCGCATGCTCGACCTTCTGCAAAAACTCCCTGAGCGGCGCGATCACCCCGCGCTCGTCCAGCACGCGCATATCGTTCACCTGAATCCCGCGCCGCTGCAGCGCAACGTTCTCGCTCTCATCGACCGAGCGAATCCCGAACAGGCAAATGTTCTGATCCGGCACTGGCGCCGGAAACGGCGGCAGCGCCGCAAACCCCTCGCGCCCCGCCAGATACGCGACCGGCATCCCGTGGTAATTCCCGCTGCTGCTGGTCGCCGGCGTGTGAAAATCCGAATGCGCGTCCAGCCACAACACGAACAGCGGCGTGCCCGCGGCCTTCGCATAGGCGGCAACGCCCGCGACGGTGCCCAAGCCCATCGCATGATCGCCGCCGAGAAAAATCGGAAACCCCGCGCCCATCGCGCGCCGCGCCACGTCGGTCAGCGCCACGGTCCAGCGATACGTCTCTGCCTCCGCATGCACGACGCGCGCCGACGCACCGGGCGGCATCGCGGTCGGATCGACGGCGGCATCACCCCAATCGTCGACGCTGTGCCCCAGGTCTTCCAGCATCGTGGCCAACCCGGCCACCCGATAAGCCGCAGGTCCCATCGTGCACCCGGGCACACGCTGCCCCGACTCCACCGGCGCCCCGACAAGAATGCATTTCTTCGACACGTGATCGGCTCCCAACCTACCCAAACCTAGAGCCCCCGCCTTTATAGTCCATAAACCTGGGAGCGCCGGCTTCCAGCCGGCCCTTTCTTCAACCCATTTTAGTTCGTCATGGCCGGGCCTGACCCGGCCACCCAGGAGCGCTGCGACAACGCTAAAGGGTTCACCACAAAGCCACAAAGCACACGAAGCTGCTTGGTGCCCTTCGTGGCTTTGTGGTGAACCCTTCTTACGGCGCAGATGCAGTGACCCTGGGTGGCCGGGTCAAGCCCGGCCATGACGAATTATTTGGAAAGCGCCAACCGCATCACCGGCCGCGTCGGCTTGCGCCGCGCGATCTCGACAAACCCCGCGCGCGAAAACATCGACGCCGCCCCAAACCACATCGACATCGGCGACGAAGCCTCCGCCTTGTCGACCGGATAAGCCTCCAGCGCCGTCACCTTTTGCTTGCGCGCAAACGCAATCGCCCCCTCAAGCAAAGCCCGCGCGATACCTTGCCCCCGCTCGGGCGCCGGCACGACAAAACAAATCACCGACCAAACCGGCGTCTCGTCGACCGCCTTCATCACCCGCGACGTCGCAAGCCGCGCAAACGCCGCCCGCGGCCCCAGCGACACCCACCCGACCGGCACCGTCCCGCGATAAGCAATCAACCCCGGCGGCGGCGCCCCCTTCGCCAGCTTCTTCAACGCCGCCTTCCGATCCTTCGGCATCGCCGCCCGCGCAAACCGGTAATGCACACACCAACACCACTTCGCGACGGAACAGCCCTTCGCGTTGAACAGGGTCTCGATGTCGTCCCAGTTGGCGAGCGTCAGCGGCTTGATTGAGAGTTTCATGTCACCCACCGCTCAGCGCGCCAAAGATATGCACTTCGCCACGCGCACTCACGCCGACGCCGATATCCCGCACCCGCTCGCCGTCGACGAAAATGCGCATGTGTTCGCGGATGCGGCCCTGCTCGTCGATCACGCGGAAGCGGATGCCGGGGAAGCGGGCGTCGAGGTCGCTGAGCGCTTGGTCGACAGTGCGGCCGTTCGCCGTCGCGGTGGTGGCGCCGCTGGTGTAGCTGCGCAGTTGTTGGGGGATGAAGATAGTGATCATGGCGCGAGCGCAGTCTGGGAGCGCGGGCGTCCCGCCCGCTCTTGTCGCGCTTGAGCTGCGCCGACGCCGCAAGAAAAGTAAGGGCCGGCAGGATGCCGGCGCTCCCACGAAGTAAGAGCGGGCGGGACGCCCGCGCTCCCGGGTGAGCGTGCCTTCATAATCTGTCCACCGCGACCACCGAATAAATCTCCGGCAGATGCCGTGCGATCTGCGTGAACCGTCCACCTTCGTTCGTGCTCGCCCACACTTCGCCGCCGGTCGTGCCCAAGTACAGTCCCACCGCCTTCATCCCGTCCCTACAAAACGCTTGGCGCTTCACCGTGAACCAGCCTTGGCGTTTCGGAAAGCCCTTGTCCTGCCGCTCCCACGTCTTGCCCGCATCGCGCGTGCGATAGGCGGCGGGCTTGCCCTCGGGGCTCGTGCGCGGCCAGACCGTCGAGCCGTCCATCGGAAACACCCACGCCGTGTCCTCGTCGCGCGGATGGTCGAGCACGGTGAAGCCGATGTCGCCCACACTCTTCGGCATCGCGTTGCCGATGCGCTCCCACTTTTCGCCGGGCCGGTCCAAACGATAGATCCCGCAATGGTTTTGCTGCCAAAGCCGGTCCGGGTTCGTGGAGGCGAGTGCGATGTAATGCGCGTCCTGCCCGAACTCCGGATAGGGATCGGGCATGAAACTCGCCTCGACGTTCTTGTTCAGCGGCCGCCACGAGCGCGCGCGATCGCGGCTCTCGAACACGCCACCGGTCGACGTCGCGATATACATGTGGGCCGCGTCGCGCGGATCGATCACGATCTGATTGAGCAGCGCCCCGTCCGGCGTGCCGCCGTCCGGCGGGCACCACTTCAGATACATCTCGTGCTCGTTGAAGCCCGGAACGCTCGCCCACGAAACGCCGTCGTCCGTGCTCACGAACAATCCCGGCGGCGAGGTCCCCGCCCACCAAACGCCGGGCTCGTCCGCATGCCCCGGCGAAAGCCAAAACGTATGCGACACCGCCCGCCCGTTCCCGTCCTTCACGGTGGGAAACGCCGGCGGCTTGCCCGCCTCCTTCCACGTCTTGCCCTTGTCCGTCGACCGGAAAATTGTGGGGCCGAGGTGCCCCGTCTTCGCGGCCATCAACAGCGTGCCGGACCGCGGATCGCGCACCAGATGATTGACGATCTGCCCCAGGAAATGCGGCCCGTCGACCTTCCACGTCTTGCGCGCCGCATCCGAATGAAAGAACCAAGCACCCTTGCGCGTCCCCACCAGCAACGTCACGCCCTTCTTCGCCGCCGTCCGTTTCGGCTTCGCCGCAGTCTTTTTCTGCTTCGCCATGAGCGTGCCTCACATTTTTTGCGGGCGGGAGATTAGATCAGGTTCGCCCTCGGTGGAACCCGTCCGCGGTTGCTGTTGGTGCGATTCAGCCTTCACCACCAAGCACACCAAGGGGCACCAAGTTTCACCAAGCAGAAATGTTCTTCGGCGCGAAGCGCCTGGCAGACGGCGAAGGCGCGCTGCCGCGCGCCGGAGGCCTCTTGGTGAACCTTGGTGCTTCTTGGTGTGCTTGGTGGTGAAAGCTGACTCGCCACGGCCGCAGCGCCGGCAAATGTGTGCCAAGCCAAAACGCCGCAACCTATACGTCGCATTGAAACGGGCGTCTGCGAACATACGTGTCACAATTAGCCAAATTGATGCACGAATAAGAAAATGGCCAGAATGTCACGGACGGATACCGAACGCATTTCTAACGGATATCTAACGGATGAAACCGCAGAAATGAGCCGTTCCAACGCATCTAACGGATTCGATTTTGCATCACGCGGGTTTCGCCGATTTCCGCGGCTACGCCGTCTGCGCGGCGCCGCTCGTGACGTTGCCGACCCACTCGCGCACATGCCACGCCGTCTTCTGCCAGCCCGGCTCGCCGATCAGCCAATGGCTCGCACCCTTGACCTCCAGATACTCGCCCCGCTCGCGATAGCGCCGCGCGATCGAGGCAACCGTTCGCGCCGGGTTCACCCGGTCGTATTCGCCGGCGACGGCCAGCACCGGGCACTCGATCTTTCGCGCATCCACGAACGTCGCCCGCCTGGCGTCCATCGCCCAGTGCAGAATTTCGAACGTGGCAAGCCCCGACTCCGGCACGAAGCGCGCGAACGTCGCCTCCCGCTCACCGGGCGGCAAGTTGTCCAGCGCATGCGTCTCGGCGATCCAGCTTTCGGGCCTGAGCGGCTTGTTCCAAAACTGCCCCGCGAGATAGAGCCCCTGCGCCGACATGATCTCCCACGCACTCGTGGGCAACGTCCCCCACGGCGCGGAGGGCGCGAGCAGGACGAGCGCCTTCACCGGCAACCGCGCGGCCACCATCTGCGCGACCAGCCCGCCCATCGAATGCCCGATCAGCACCGGCGGCTCATTCAACCCGCGCACCAGCGCCTCGATATCGTCCGCATAGTCGAGCGTGGAGGTCAGCCCCAATTCGCGCGACGGGCGCACACCCGGCGGCACATCGTGGTGCCGCAGCGTCGGGGTGATCACCTTGAACCCTTGCGCCGCGAACAGCTGCGCGTAAGGCTCCATCGCCCAAGCCGCGCAAAACGCGCCGTGAATCAAAACAACGGTGGAACTCATGCGCGTAATCTATCCGGGCTTGGCGAGGTGACGAAAGGCTTCGACCACTTTGGCGTAAACGTCGCGTTTAAAGGCGACGATCAGGCGTGGCAACGCGTCGATCTCGACCCAGCGGAACGCGTCGAACTCGGCGTGGTGATGGTGGTTCAGGTCGATGTCGCGGTCCTCGCCCAGAAACCGCACAGCGACCCATTTCTGCTTCTGCCCGCGATACTTGCCTTTGAGCGCGATCCCGATCGCTTCTGCCGGAAGGTCGTAGGTGATCCACTCGTCCGTCTCGCCCAGGATCTGAACCTTTGTAATGCCGGTCTCTTCCGCAAGCTCCCTGAGCGCGGCCGCGTGCAGCTCTTCGCCCGCGTCGATCCCGCCCTGCGGCATCTGCCACGCCTCGCCCATATCCTGATCGATGCGCCGCCCCATGAACACGAGGCCTTGCGCGTTCAGCACCATGATCCCCACACTCTTGCGGTAGGGCAGTTTGCTCGGATCGACTTTTGTCACGGATGCGGCGCCGCCGTCGGGGTCGGAAGTTGGATCGGCGCGGGGTCAGGCGGCGGACCCGCAGGCGCGGGGGCAGGCGTTGACGGCGCGGGCTTCAGCGTCGTGGAGCGCCGTCCGGTCGTCCGCTTCGGCGGCACCGCGCGCGCCGACGCTTTCGGTCGCGTGGTGAGCCGTGGCTTCGCGGCCGGACGCGCCTTTGCCGTGGGCGGCACCGGCTCCGCGCTCGCGACCGGCAGCGGCTCGACCGCCGGCGCGGAGGCCGCAAGCGCCGACACCGGCACCAGCGCAATCCCCTTCGCGTCGAGCCCCGCGATCCATGTCGACACGCGGTCGACCGTGTTCGGCAGCGGGCTCGCGACGCCGATCGCAACCCCGTTCTTCTTCGCGGCCGCTTCCAGGCGCGCAAGCTCCGCGTCGATCGCCTCGCGCGACGGCGTCTTGTCGATCACGCTGTCTGCGCGCGCAAACGGCGCGCTCATCCTGTTCGCCGCCGTTTGCGCCAGCGACTCCACGCTCGCCCCGGACTCGACGAAGAACAATCCGCGCTTCGCCGTCTCCGCCATGATCAAGATCGCCTCGTCATTGGTCGCTAGGAATTTGTCGCCATACGTGTTGATCAAACCGGCATACCCGGTGGCGCGCGACATCAGCCACTGCAGGCGCATGATGTTCTTCTTGTCCTCGTTCCGCGCCAGCGTATTCAAACCCGTTTCGGTGATCGGCCGGTCGCTCGATTCCATCGGAATCTCAAGCAGCACCTCGTGCCCCTTCGCGCGCGCCGCCGCTACGTCCGAAGCGATCTCCGGTCCCTGCGGCGCGAAGGCGAGCGACACGTCCGCCGGCATGCGCTCCATCACGGCATCCCGCAGCGCCTTGCCGAAGCCGAGCCCGCCGACGATCACGGCAACCTTCGGCCGCGGATCGGCGCTAAGATCGCGCGCCCGCGCATACACCGCCATCGGCTTGCGCCCGTCGGGCGCGATGCGGGGCAGGGGACCCGACGGCGACATCTCGATCAAACCGGGATCGCCGCTGCTAAGCGCCGCGCGCGGCGCCGCAACGGCGGAAGGCGCCTCCACCATCGGTCCGCCGACGCCCGTCGCCGGCCGGTGCTCAAGCTTCATGACCTGCTTCGGCTCGGCGTCCTCGCCGTCGCCGATAAGCGACACGACGCCGATCGCGACGAGCACCAGCAGCGCAGCGGCTGCCCCGATCGTGCGCGGCAAGCGCCGTCTGTCCAAGGCGCCCACGACCTTGGCGGTCAGCGCGGGAATCCACGTCGAGGACATGCAAAAGGCGCTCGAAAAGTTTCAGGCCCGCCAAATTGACCAGCCGCCGCACGGCCGCGCAAGCAAGCCCCGGCGCTTGGGCGCCGCTTGCGACCATTTCGCCCGGCGTTTCGCGCGGTTTTGCGCGCAAAAGCAAAGGGCCGGAGCGATGCCCCGGCCCTTGTCCCTTCGCCGTCGTGTGGCGTTACCTCGGCCGCGCCGGCGCGCCGTTCGACACGATCTCCTGGCCGCGCAACAGGCGCAGCGCATAGGTCAGCTGGAAGTCGTCGAATTTTTCGCCGGCCTTCGGCTTCACGACCGGACCGACATGCGGCTTACGCCCGCCTTCCTGCGCGTCCAAATGCTTCGGCAGGTTCGCTTCGGACAGCCGATCCTTCGCGTCCGCTTCGCTGTCACGATCGGCTTCCTGTTCGACCAGAATGTCCGGATCGATGCCCGTCGCTTGGATCGAACGGCCCGACGGCGTGTAGTACTTCGCCGTCGTCAGGCGCAGCGCCCCATCGACGCCGCCCGAAAGCGGGATCACCGTCTGCACCGAACCCTTGCCGAACGAACGCGTTCCAATGACCCGCGCACGCTTTTGATCCTGCAGCGCGCCGGCGACGATCTCCGACGCGGACGCCGAACCTTCGTTCACCAGAACGATGACCGGCACCGTCTGAAAAATCTGCCCGGAGCGCGCGTTGTAGCGCTGCGTATCGCCCGCGCGCCGTCCGCGCGTCGAGACGATTTCGCCCTGGTCGAGGAACGCATCCGAAACGGCGATCGCTTGGTCCAAAAGCCCGCCCGGATTGTTGCGAAGATCGAGCACGATCCCGCGCAGGCGGTTGCCGATCTTGGCCTTCGTCTGATCGACCGCACGTTCGAGCCCGTCTTCCGTCTGCTCGTTGAAGGTCGTGATGCGGATATAGGAGATGTCGCCTTCCTGCTTCCAGCGCACGCTCTCCACGCGAATGATCGCGCGCGTAATGACGACGTCGAGCGGCTTCTTCTCGCCCTTGCGCAGGATCGTCAACCGGATCTGCGAGTTCACCGGCCCGCGCATCTTGTCGACCGCCTCGCTGAGCGTCAGACCCTGGATCTGCGTTCCGTCGATCGTCGCGATCAGGTCGCCGGTCTTGATGCCGGCCTTCGCCGCCGGCGTCCCGTCCATCGGCGAGATCACCTTGACGAGGCCTTCTTCCATCGTGACTTCAAGGCCCAAGCCGCCGTACTCGCCGCGGGTCGAAACCTGCATGTCGGAGAAGTTCTTGGGGTTGAGGTAGCTCGAGTGCGGATCGAGCCCCATCAGCATGCCGTTGATGGCGCTTTCGACCAGCTCCGCGTCTTTCACTTCGCGGACGTAGTCGTTCTTGACCCGCTCGAACACGTCGCCGAACAGGTTCAGCTGGCGGTAGGTGTCGGTACCGGCGATGGCCTGCCCGATAACCACGGCGGCAATCGCACCGCCGAGGGCAGACACTGCAGCAATCATGTATTTTCTCATGGACCTATCCGCTCACTTTGTGTCTCAGCGCCGCAAACCAAGGCACCGGATCGACCGGCACGTTGTTGCGGCGGAATTCGATATAGAGCCTCTCGCCCCCGCTTGCCTGCCCGGCCCCCATCCGACCGATCGGTTCGCCCGCCAACACCACTTGACCGGTCGTCCCATCGGCTTTCGAAAGCCCAGCGAGCAGAACATGATAGCCGCCGTTGGCTGCGACGATCAACATTTTGCCGTACCCGCGAAACGTGCCCGCAAAGACGATTTTCCCGTCACACGGAGACGTGACCTGCG
>CAZXAQ010000130.1:0-8464 GCA_964638635.1 uncultured Flavobacteriaceae bacterium | reverse complement strand
CACGTGTTCGACGAGGACATCGCAGCGCTTGTCGACGACGAGATCGCGCGCGGCCAGGATCGCATTCAGTTCGTGAACCTGCGGGTCGTTGCCGGCACGTTTGGGCCGCAGAGCGCGGAGCTTGAGCTTTCGGTCGACGGCCAGACGAAGCTGGGCGTGGCGCGCGGCGACGGGCCGGTCGATGCGATCTTCAACGCGATCAAGCAGCTGTTCCCGCATGAGGCGCAGCTCATGATTTTCGAGGTGCATGCGGTCACCGAGGGTACGGATGCGCAGGCCGGCGTTACCGTGCGACTTGCCGAGGACGGTAGAAGCGTGACTGCGCGCGGTTCCGACACCGACACGCTGGTCGCGGCGGCGAAGGCTTACGTGCATGCATTGAACAAGCTTCTCGTGAAGCGGACGAAAGCGGCGCCGGAGGCGCTGGTCGCTTTGCGAGGCGTGTGAGTACCAACAACCAGGGAGCGGGCGCTTAAGAGAGCGTCCGCTTTATAAGGGCGGAGAAAGAAGTCGATGTTTTCGAGTTTGCTTGGAATGCTGTCGTCGGACATGGCGATCGATTTGGGCACGGCGAACACGCTGGTGTACGTCAAAGGGCGCGGGATCGTGCTGAACGAGCCGTCGGTTGTCGCCATCATGAACAAGGGCGGCAAGAAGCAGGTGCTCGAGGTCGGCAACGCGGCGAAGATGATGCTGGGCCGCACGCCCGGCAACATCGAAGCGATCCGCCCGATGCGTGACGGCGTCATCGCTGACTTCGAAGTCGCCGAGGAGATGATCAAGCACTTCATCCGCAAGGTGCACAATCGCCGTTCATTCGCGAACCCGATGATCATCATCTGCGTGCCTTCGGGCGCGACGGCGGTGGAGCGGCGCGCCATTCAAGAGTCGGCGCTCTCGGCCGGCGCGCGGCGCGTTTATTTGATCGAAGAGCCCATGGCGGCGGCGATCGGGGCGGATTTGCCGGTCACCGAAGCGACAGGCTCCATGGTGGTCGATATCGGCGGCGGCACGACGGAAGTGGCCGTGCTTTCGCTCGGCGGCATCGTCTATGCGCGCTCGGTGCGCGTGGGCGGCGACAAGATGGACGACGCGATCATCTCCTACATCCGTCGCCACCATAACCTTCTCGTCGGCGAAGCGTCGGCGGAGCGTATCAAGAAGGAAGTCGGCTGCGCGCGTGCGCCCGAGAAGGCGCAAGAAATTCGGATCGAGATCAAGGGCCGCGACCTTCTGAACGGCGTGCCGAAGGAAATCACGCTCAGCCAAGCGCAGATTGCCGACGCGCTGCAGGAACCGGTCAGCCAGATCATCGAGGCGGTGAAGGTTGCGCTCGAAGCGACGCCGCCGGAGCTTGCGGCCGACATCGTGGACAAGGGCATTGTTCTGACCGGCGGTGGCGCGCTGCTCACCAACCTCGACCAAGTGTTGCGCGACGAAACGGGGCTTCCCGTCTCGATTGCAGACGAGCCGCTGTCTTGCGTGGCTTTGGGCACCGGCAAGGTTCTGGAGCACATCAACACGCACAAACAGGTGCTTTCGTCGGTCTACTACTAGACCTATTGTGATGGGCGGCGCGGATTCGTGGGATCTTCCGTGGCCGGGATGAAGCGAAGGGTACGTTCAGCGTATGGCGTGGGACCGCAAGCGCCGGAGAGGTTTTGAGTCGAGCCCCTTGGGGTTCATCACTCGGAATCTGTCGCTTACGTTCTTGACCGTTGTGGCGTTTGCCGCGTTGGTCGTGGCGCGGGCGCAAGACGGCATCTTCGAAGGCGTGCGCGAGACGGTGACGGACGCGAGCGCGCCGGTCCTGGAGGTCGTCGCCGCGCCGGCCGCAGAATTCAAACGCTGGAGCGAGGGCGTCGGGTCGCTGTTTTCCGTGTACGAGGAGAACCAGCGTCTGCGCGAAGAGAACGCGCGGCTCAGGTCGAACCTCACCGAACTCGCCGAATTGCAGCGCAAGACGCGGCGTTATGAAGAGCTTTTGAAGGTGCGTCCGGACGACAAGATTACGTTCGTCGCGGCGCGGGTGATCGCGGACGCGACCGGACCGTTCGTGCGGACGGTTTTGGTCAATGCGGGCCGCGAGCAAGGGCTTGCCAAAGGGCAGGCAGTGGTCGACGAACGCGGGCTCTTGGGCCGTGTGGTGACGGCAGGTCAGCGCTCGGCGCGCATTCTGCTGCTGACCGATCTCAACAGCCGTATCCCCGTCCTGATCGAGGGTTCGAACCTGAAGGCGATCATGGTCGGCGACAATTCCGGACAGCCAATGCTTGAGTATCTGCCGCCGGGTTCGCGCATCACGGCGGGGGCGCGCATCGTGACGACGCCCGATGGCGGCGTGTTTCCGCCGGGCATTGCCATCGGCACTGTCGCCGCGTCTAAGGCGCCGCGCGTCGATCTGTTCACCGGTGAAGCGCGCGCCGATTTTGTGCGCATCTTGAAGTACGCGCCGTCGGTCGACGTCGACGGCGCCGCGCCGGAACCGCTGCCGGGTGCCGTGCCGCCTAAGGAAGGCGGCGCACCGGCCGCGACCGGGGCACCTTCGCAACCCGCCGCCAGCGCGCCGAAACCGGCCAAGACGACGCCCGTCGCCGCGCTGCTACCGGGATGAGGGCGGTGGCGCATGCTTGAATATGTGCAAATCGGGGTTCTGTGGGCGGCGCGCCAGATTTGGTATTCGCTGCCGCTCTTCATCACGCTTGCGGCCATTCTGCTCGCGATGGCGCCGCTCAATTTGTTTCAAGGCTATGCGCCGGCGCCCGACATCGTGCTTGCGTCCGTGTTCTTCTGGGCGATTTTCGGACCGCAGTTTCTGCCCGCGTGGGCCGTGTTTGCGCTTGGGTTGACGCAAGATCTCGCGACGGGTGCGCCGATCGGGTTTTGGGCGCTGATCTACCTTCTCGCTTACGGCTTTTCGTTGTCGCAGCGCGTGTTCTTTTTCGGCCGCACCGTGCGCGGCGTTTGGCTGGGGTTCGTCATCGTCGCTTTCGTCACGGCGTTCGTGACATGGATCGCCGGATCGACCTACTTCATGCGTTGGTTGCCACTGGGTCCGATCTTGCTGCAAGCGGTGGTGTCGATCGCCGTCTTTCCGTTGGTCGCCAAGACGTTCTTCTTCGTGCGCGGGTTCTTGACCACCGCGCGCGAAGGGTTGTGAGGCGCCATGTCGGACGGACGTGAAAGCGTACGGTACAGAGCCTTCTCCCGCAGGACGGCGATCTTGTCTGCGGGCACGCTCGGCCTCTTTGGGCTTCTCACCGGGCGCATGTTTCAGCTTTCGGTGCTGCAGCGCGAGCAGTTTGCGATGCTGGCCGAAGACAACCGCATCAATCTGCAACTGATCGCGCCGCAGCGCGGGCGCGTCTTTGACCGCATGGGCGTGGAGCTTGCCAACACCACGCAGAACTTCCGCATCCTGCTGGTGCCGGAGCAGGCAAAGGACGTGCGGGCCGTGCTCGAACAACTGGCGCAGCTGATCCCGCTGTCGCCGCAGCGTATGGAGCGCATCTTGCGCGACGCGTTGCGCAGCAAGGCGTTCAACCCGGTGCTCGTCGCCGAAGGCTTGGGTTGGGAAGATTTCGCGAAGGTCAACATCAACGCGCCGGATTTGCCGGGCGTCGAGACCGACGTGGGCGAGTTGCGTTCCTATCCGTTCGGATCCTGGTTGAGCCACGTGTTGGGCTACGTCGCCGGCGTCACCGACAAGGACATCGAGAAAGAGCCGGAGTTGCTGTCGCTTCCGGGTTTCCGGATTGGGCGCTCGGGGGTCGAAAAGGCGGCCGACGATGCTCTGCGCGGCAAGGCGGGTGCGCTGCACGTCGAGGTGAACGCGCACGGGCGCGTCATTCGCGAACTCCGGCGGACGGCGGGTTCGCCGGGCCAAGACGTGGTGTTGTCGCTCGACATGGAGGTGCAGAAGGTCGCGCAGGAGAAACTTGCCGGGCAGAGCGGTTCCGTCGTCGTCATGGACGTGAATAACGGCGAAATCATCTCCATCGTTTCGGCGCCGGGGTTCGATCCGAACGCGTTTACGGGCACGATTTCGCCCGCGATTTGGAAGCAGCTGAACGAAGACGAATTAAAGCCGCTTTTGAACAAGGCGATCACGGGCATCTATCCGCCGGGATCGACGTACAAGCCGGTCGTGGCGCTGGCGGCGCTGGCGTCGGGCGCGATGAGCCCGCGCGACCGGGTGCATTGTTCGGGCGCGCGCGTGCTCGGCAATCACGTGTTTCACTGCTGGAAGCGCGGCGGGCACGGCTCGATGGACATGCACCTCGCGATCAAGAACTCGTGCGACAGCTATTTCTACGAATGTGCGCGGCGCACGGGGATCGAGGCGATCGCCGCGATGTCGCGGAAGTTCGGGCTCGGGCAAACCTATGGGCTTGAGATTCCGGGAGAGAAGAGCGGGCTGATGCCCGATCCGGAGTGGAAGCGGCGCGCGCGCAACGACATTTGGCGCGACGGCGACACGTTCAACGTCGGCATCGGGCAGGGTGCCGTGCTGACCACGCCGTTGCAGCTTTGTGTGATGGCGGCGCGGCTTGCAAACGGCGGCAAGGCGATCATCCCGCATGTGATCCGTTCGTTCGGCGGTGTCGATCGGGTGCTGCAACGGCCCGACGATATGGGACTTGATCCCACGCATGTCGCGATCGTGCATAGCGGCATGGACGCGGTGACGAACCAGGGCGGCACGGGCGCGCGCTCGCGCATCGACATCGAAGGCTTCGATATGGCCGGCAAGACCGGCACGGCGCAGGTGCGCAAGCTCACCGCCGCCTTGCGCGGGCGCAATTCGGATTCGATCCCGTGGAAGTTCCGCGACCACGGCCTCTTCATCGCCTTCGCGCCGGTGAAGGAGCCGCGCTATGCGATCTCCGTCGTGGTGGAGCACGGCGGTGGCGGATCGAAGGCGGCCGCGCCGATCGCCAAGGAAGTCATGACCGTGGTGGCGCAGCGCGATCCGGCGCGGCAGAAGTACTTCGTTCCGCCGGTGCGGACCGCCGCCGGCCCCGTGGCGAAAGCTTAGGCCATGCCGCTCAACGACGCCTACGGACCGATGGGTCGCGAAACGCGACTGATGGGCAAGCTCAGGTCGCTGAACTGGACGCTGGTCGGGTTGATCACGGCTGTCTGCTGCATCGGGTTTGCGCTGCTCTACTCGGTTGCGGGGATGAGCTTCGACCCGTGGGCGGAGCGCCAGATCGTGCGCTTCGGCGTGGGGTTTGTGCTGATGATCGCGATTGCGCTCATCGACGTGCGGGTTTGGTTTCAGCTTGCCTATCCGATCTACGGCGTCTCGCTGCTGCTGCTGGTCGCGGTCGAGTTCATGGGGCGCATGGGCAAGGGGGCTGAGCGGTGGATCGACATCGGGCCGTTGCAGCTGCAGCCCTCGGAATTGATGAAGATCGCGGTGATCCTCGCGCTGTCGCGCTTTTTGCACGGCGTGCTGGTCGACGACGTGTCGCGGCCGACGCGGCTTCTCGCGGCGTTGATGCTGATCGCGATTCCGGCGGGCTTGGTGCTCATCCAGCCGAACCTGGGTACCGCGATGATCTTGATCGTCGGCGGGTGCGGACTGATCTTTCTTGCGGGGCTCAGCTGGAAGGTCATTTTGCCGGTCGTGGCGTTGATCGCCGCGGCGGTGCCCGTCGGCTGGGAGTTCGTGCTCAAGGATTATCAGAAGCAGCGCGTCTACACGTTCCTCGACCCGGAGAGCGATCCCTTGGGTGCGGGGTACAACATCACGCAGTCGAAGATCGCGCTCGGGTCCGGCGGTATCTTCGGTAAGGGGTTTGGCGAGGGCACGCAAAGCCGGCTCAACTTCCTGCCGGAGAAGCAGACGGACTTCATCTTCACGGTGCTCGGGGAAGAGTTCGGGTTGTTCGGTCTCTTGATCCTGATGGGGCTTTACACCGCGATCCTTTGGAACGGCGTGCAAATCGCGCTCGACACCCGAAGTCAGTTCGGACGGCTCGTCGCGATGGGGGTCTGTCTCAACTTTCTGCTCTACATCCTCATCAACACGTCGATGTCGATGGGGCTCATTCCGGTCGTGGGTATTCCGTTGCCGCTGGTCAGCTATGGCGGGACGGCGCTGCTGACCGTGCTGTTCGGGTTCGGCCTCTTGCTCAGCGTGCAGGTGCACCGGGCGATCGACATTCCACGCTCGGCGGCGGCGTTGATTTAGCTTGGGAACGTTGCTGCCCGTGTCGAGTCAGCTCTAAACACGAAGGGCACGAAGGAGTCGCGAAGGCTCACGAAGAGGCTACAGCCGTTTGGAGTCATGCTGCCGAACCGCCACTGCTTATTTGGGCGCTTCGCGCCCGACATGATCCTTTGCGGTCAGGCTGCAAGACTCTCAATAGCAACAGCCTCTTTGTGGGCCTTGGTGACTCCTTCGTGTTTAGAGCTGATTCGGCATTCCACCGGCGTTGAAGGTTAGCTCCCGCGCACACGGCGCCAGAGCCAGCGGATGCCGAAGAAGCCTAAGATGAAGACCGGGATCCACGGGATGATGCCGACGATGAGCGCGAGCACGGCGGCGCCGCTTGCGGCCATAACGCGCAGCGAGTTTTGCCAGACGTCGCGCACGGGTTGGAACGCATCGGAGACCGTCGATTGGGCTTCGAACGAGATCGCGAGATTCTCCTTCGCGATGCGTTCGGCGAGGTCGCGTTTCTGCGCTTCGATCTGTTCGATCGCAGCTTGGGTTTGTGAGATCTCGCCTTCGATCTTGATCAGGTCCTCGGTTTTGCCGCCGCGTTTGGAGAGTTCCATCATCCGGTCGCGGTAGTTCGTGAGCTGCGCGTAGCGGCTGTCCAAGTCTTGCACCTGGCTCGTCACGTTCTGCGCGGAGGTCGAGCGGGCCTTGACCACCACGTCGTCCTTGTTTTCGTTCGGCAGGAGTTCGGTCAAGCTGCGCTCGAACGCCTCGACGCTGTCGTGCGGCAGGGCGACGGAGAGGTTCGCGACGGGCAGCGGCGCATCCGGTTCGCCCAAGAGTTGGAACGAGGCGGACATGACTTTGCACTTCAAGGCGGTGTCGTTCAGGCATTTTTCGCGCGCGCGTTCGAAACGCAGGCGAATAAAGTCGCTCGCCATCGAGATCGTCATGTTGTGGTCGTACACGTAGGACTCGCCGGTTTTGGGCGCCGGCGCACCTCGTGCGAGGACACCTCCACCGACGTCGCCTGCGACGGCCATTTCGGGGGCGACGAGTGCGTCGGTGGGCGCGGCCGCGTAGCCTTGGCCCGCGCTCCGTTTGTCTTGCGCTTGATCTTCGCTTTGGCCGCAGGCGGAGAGCGCGGTGGTACAGAGCAGAAGGGCGACGGCGGCGCGTGACATGAGGTTCTCTCCTTAAGGCGTGCGTCCTGCCACTATGCCCGCAATTGTGGCGGGCGCTGGACAAACCTGTGGCGGTGGGCGACACGTGGCGCCGTGTCGCAACGGAAGGCTAACGCAGATGAAGAACCTGTTCTCTCTCGAAGGGCGCACCGCGCTCGTCACCGGCGGCTCGCGCGGGATCGGCCGGATGATCGCGGCCGGGTTCGTCGCGCAGGGCGCGAAGGTCTACATCTCCTCGCGCAAGGCGCAGGCGTGCGAAGCGACGGCGGCGGAGTTGTCCAAGGGCGGCGGCACGTGCATTCCGCTTGCGCTCGACATTTCCGAAGTGGGCGGGGCGCGTTCGCTGGCCGCGACGTTGGGATCGCGCGAGAGGAGGCTCGACATTCTGGTGAACAACGCGGGGGCGGCGTGGCTTGAGACGTTCGACAAATTCCCGGAGAAGGGCTGGGACAAGGTGATGGATTTGAACGTGAAGTCGCCGTTCTTCCTGACCCAGGCGTTGCACGGATTGCTGAAGGCGGCGGCGACGCCGGATCGGCCGGCGAAGGTCATCAACATCACGTCGATCGACGGGGTCGCGGTGACACCGCAGGAAACGTATTCCTACGGCGCCAGCAAGGCGGCACTGATCCACCTGACGAAGCGCATGGCGTTGAGGCTGATCGAGGACAACATCGTCGTCTCGTCGCTGGCCCCCGGCGCGTTTCCCTCCGACATGAACATCATGGCGCGCGACGAGGGCGAGCGCGTGGCGAAGTCGGTGCCGGCTGGCCGCATCGGGCGGGACGAGGACATGGCGGGGGCTGCAATTTATCTGGCGTCCCGCGCGGGCGACTACGTCGTCGGGCAGACGCTGGTCGTGGACGGCGGGGTCGCGATCACGCGGGTGCTGGCCTGAGGGGATTAACGCCAGCGGCGCCGTGCCGCGCGGCCGGATTCAGCGCTTTCTGGACACAAGGGGGTGGGCTTGCTATACGCACGCCCTCTTCGCGCCGGGGCGCCCCTTTCGGGCCGCCCATCGCACCGGCGGGTGATTAGCTCAGATGGTAGAGCAGCTGACTCTTAATCAGCGGGTCGCAGGTTCGATTCCTGCATCACCCACCACTTT
>CAZXAQ010000129.1:0-8467 GCA_964638635.1 uncultured Flavobacteriaceae bacterium | reverse complement strand
CGCAAGGTAACTGGACGCTGAGCCGAAATGCCGGAGCAACAGCCGCAAACCCCGGCTCGGTGGTTCCTTAAGCCATCCCGCTATGGCCTGACGCCGGCGAACGGCGTCACGGCTGTGCGATTGGTGTTGGTGCCGTTCATCGCGATCGCGCTTCTCGACGGGCGTTACAATCACGCGTTTTGGATGACAGTGATCGCGGGGGCTTCCGACGCGGTCGACGGCTACATCGCGCGGGCGTTCGGGCACAAGTCGCGGCTGGGGGCCTATCTCGACCCGGCGGCGGACAAACTCTTGATCCTGACGTTGTTCGGGTTGTTGACCTATTTGGGGCATTTGCCGCTGTGGTTGATGGTGCTGGTGCTGGCGCGCGACGTGGCGATTGTGGTGACGGTCGCGGTGTTCACGCGGATGAAGAAAGCGGACTTGCGGATGCAGCCGCTGTTCGTGAGCAAGCTGACCACGTTTGCGCAGATCGGGCTCGTGCTTGCGACGCTTGCCGATTTGGCGTTCGGGCTCGGGTGGGGCGATTTGCGGATGGGGCTCGTGTGGGCGGTCGTGGTGCTCACAGTGGCGTCGTGGGTGGCCTATTTCTTTGAGGGGCTGCGGGCGCTGCGAACGGTGGACGCCGCGCCGGGGGTGTGAAGGGTTTCACGCGAAGCCCGCGAAGAATTCTCACACGATGACACGATGGGACGATGGAACGATGGAACTATCACTCACATCGTCCCAGTGGATCGTCATGGCCGGCCTTGAGCCGGCCACCCAGGGAAACTGCACTATGCCCCCCATCGCAGTGGAAACGCTGAGGCAGCGACCCTGAGTGGCCGGCTCAAGGCCGGCCATGACGACTGTTTGTTGATTGGCATTGGATTTTTTCGTTCGGCCTGACCCCCATCGTTCCATCGTGTCATCGTGTGAGGTTTCTTGCCACTTTGCGTCTTGGCGGCTTGGCGTGAAATACTGGATCGATGACACGATCTTCGTCGCAAATTCCGTTTCCGTTTGAAGCGCGGCGCAGTTTTGCGCGCGCGGATTTCGTGCCTGGCGCGACGAACGAGGGGGCGCTTGCGTTTGTCGATGCTTGGCCGCGGTGGCCGCAGCGCGTGTGTGCGTTGTGGGGCGCGACGGGGAGCGGGAAGACGCATCTTGCGCAGATTTGGCGCGCGCAGGCTCAGGCGACCGAGTTACGCGAATTGACGCGTGAGGGTGTGGCGGCACTTCCGCCCGGCGGTGCGTTCTTGTTAGACGATGCGGATCGGAGTGAGCGTGATGCCGCGCTGTTTCATCTGATCAACTTCGTCAATCAGACGTCGGGGTGGCTTTTGATGACGGGACGGGAGGCGCCGCCGCGTTGGCCGACCGCTGTGCCTGATCTTCACTCCCGGTTAACCGCTGTGCCCGGGGCGGCGCTGGAAGCGCCGGACGAGGCGTTGCTTGCGCGGGTTTTGCTCAAGCTTTTCGCGGACCGGCAACTTAAGCTTCCCGAAGCCTTAATCGGCTATCTTGTGCCCAGGCTTGAGCGCTCGTTTGCCGAGGCGGAACGCATCGTCGTTCTGATCGACGCGCTGGCGCTGCAACAAAAGCGTAATATTTCCGTCGAGATCGGCGCGCAGGCGTTGCGTCAACTCGAGGCCGAGCGTCCGGCTGACAACGGATAAGGGTATGGTTTAGGGTCGCGCGGGGTTTGGGGCAGGCCTCCGCGTTCTGGGTGGATCGATGGATAGTACGTCTTCAAAGCGCGATACGCCGGCGTCAGCTGCGCCCGCTTCCGCGCCGCGGCGCGAGACGCGTGCGAGCGTCAAACCGATCGATCCAAGGGCTCCGGAGCGGTTGATCAATCGCGAGCTGTCGTGGCTGGCGTTCAATACCCGCGTGTTGGAAGAGGCGAAGAACGAGCGGCATCCGCTGTTGGAGCGGCTGCGCTTTCTTTCGATCTCGGCTGCGAACTTGGACGAGTTCTACATGGTGCGCGTCGCCGGCCTCCGCGGCATGGTGAACGCCAATGTCGGCACGCTCTCGGACGACGGGCGCCGCCCGCAGCAACAGCTCGACGCGATCAACGCGATGGCGTCGGATTTGATGACGCAGCAGCAACGCGTGTGGCTGTCGTTGAGCGCGCTGCTGCGCAAGGCCGGTGTTGCCGTCGTTGAGCCTAAGGAACTGCTTGAGAGCGACCGGCAGTGGCTCGACGCGAAGTTCATGGCGGACATCTATCCGGTGTTGACACCGCTTGCGATCGATCCGGCGCATCCGTTTCCGTTCATTCCGAACATGGGGCTTGCGCTGGCGCTGCAGCTGAAGCGCAAGGACGGGCGCGAGATGGAAGCATTGATCCCGATCCCGGGGTTGATCGCCCGCTTCATTCGCCTACCGCAGCAGCCGACGAATGGCGGTACGCCGGTGGCGCGGTTCATCGCGCTTGAAAAGGTCATTGGCGTGTTCATGGACCGGCTTTTCCCGGGCTATCAAGTCGTGGGGAGCGGCTGCTTCCGCGTGCTGCGCGATAGCGACATCGAAGTTGCCGAAGAAGCCGAAGATTTGGTGCGCTGGTTTGAGGGCGCATTGAAGCGGCGCAAGCGCGGCAGCGTGATCCGGCTCAAATACGACGCTTCGATGCCGGAGGATTTGCGCGCCTTCATCACCGATCATATGGGGCTCAAAGAACACGAGCCGGTCAACGTCGAGGGCATTTTGGGCTTGGCGGATACGAGCCAGCTCATCATCGAAGAGCGGCCGGATTTGACGTTCAAGCCGTACGTGCCGCGCTTCCCGGAGCGCATTCGCGAGTTCAACGGCGACGCGTTTGCGGCGATCCGGGCGAAGGATCTCATCGTCCATCACCCGTTCGAGTCGTTCGACGTGGTCGTGCAGTTCTTGCGGCAGGCGGCGGCCGATCCGGATGTGCTCTCGATCAAGCAGACGCTGTACCGGACCGGCAACGATTCACCAGTCGTGAAAGCGCTAATCGAGGCGGCGGAAGTCGGGAAGTCGGTGACCGCGATCGTCGAGCTGAAGGCGCGGTTCGACGAAGCGGCGAACATCCGCTGGGCGCGCGACCTGGAACGCGCGGGCGTCCAGGTCGTGTTCGGGTTCATGCAGCTGAAGACGCACGCCAAGATCTCGCTGGTTGTGCGGCGCGAGAGTGGCGGTTTGCGCACCTACACGCATTTCGGCACCGGCAATTATCACGCGACGTCGGCGAAGATTTACACCGACCTGTCGCTGTTCACGGCGGATCAGGCGCTGGGGCGCGATGCGGGGCGCGTGTTCAACTTCATTACGGGGTACGCAGAGCCCTCGCATCTCGAGAAGCTTGCGGTTTCGCCGCTGAATTTGCGGGCGACTTTGATCGAGCATATCGAACGCGAGATCGCGCACGTGAAGGCGGGGCGGCCTGGGCATATTTGGGCGAAGCTGAACGCGCTCGTGGACGCGACGGTGATCGACGAGCTTTACCGAGCGAGCCAGGCGGGCGTGAAGATCGAACTGGTCGTGCGCGGTATTTGTTGTCTGAGGCCCGGGGTTCCAGGCTTGTCCGAGAACATTAAGGTCAAGAGCATCGTTGGGCGGTTTCTGGAGCATGCGCGCGTCGTCTGCGTCGGCAACGGACACGGGTTGCCGAGCCCCGACGCGAAAGTGTACATCTCCTCCGCCGATTGGATGCCGCGCAATCTGGACCGCCGGGTCGAGGTGCTGGTGCCGGTCGAAAACCCGACGGTGCACGAGCAAGTGATGGGCCAAATCATGACCGCCAATCTGCGCGACGTTGCGCAAAGCTGGCAGCTGCATGCGGACGGCACGTATACGCGCGTGCCCGGCTTCGACGCGAAGGACGCGTTTAGCGCGCACGACTACTTCATGACGAATCCGAGCTTGTCCGGGCGGGGCAGCAAGGGGCTTGCAAAAGACACCAAGGCCGTGCGCGGCCGAACCAAAGGGCAGTAGGCTCGTTATGGCGGGTTCGCCGGTCGCCGTCGTCGATATCGGATCGAACTCGGTACGTCTTGTCATTTATGACCGGCTGTGGCGCAGCCCCGCGACGCTGTTCAACGAGAAGTCGTTGTGCGCGATCGGGCGGCACATGGTTACGACCGGAAAGCTCGACGACGAGGGCAGCGATGCCGCGATCGCGGCGCTGAAGCGGTTTCGCGAGATCACGGCGGGGCTTGGCATCACGCGGGTCGAAGCGGTGGCCACCGCCGCGGTGCGCGACGCGAAGAACGGCAACGAATTTGTGGCGCGGGCGCGCGATGCCTTGGGATCGCCGATCAAGATTTTGACCGGCGAGGAAGAGGCGCGATTTGCGACCGAAGGCGTGCTTGCCGCCATCCCGGAGGCGGACGGCGTGGTCGGCGACCTCGGCGGCGGCAGTTTGGAACTCGCGTTCGTTTCGGGCGGCAAGCAGGCGGAGGGCGTGACGCTGCCGTTCGGGCCGCTCAGGCTGATGGATGCCTCCGGTGGCAAGATCGACCGTGCACGGGACATCGTCGATGCCGGCTTCGAGAAGATTGCGGGGCTCGAGAAGTTGAAGGGCAAGGCGCTCTATGCCGTCGGCGGCGTGTGGCGCAACATCGCGCGCATCCACATGGAGGATCAGCAGCATCCGATCCGCGTGTTGCATCATTACGAATTGCCGCGCGAGAAGGCGGTGAGCTTTACGCAGTTCGTCTCCGGGCTGTCGCGCAAGTCGCTTGAGACCGTATCCGGCGCGACGCGGCGGCGGGCGGAGGCGATCCCCTACGGCGCGGTGGTGATGGAGCGGTTGCTGAAGGCGGCCAAACTCGATCGCGTGGTGATCTCGGCGTTCGGGCTGCGCGAGGGCGTGCTGTTCGCGAAGCTGGCGGCGGAGGAGCGCGCGAAGGATCCGCTGCTCGTGGCGTGCGAGGATATGGCCTTGCGCACAGGGCGCGAGGCGGCACTCGGGCGCGCGCTCGACAAGTGGTCGGCGCCGTTGTTTCCCGGTCTCGACAAGGCGCAGGACCGTTTGCGGCGGGCGGCGTGCTACCTCGCGGACACCGGCTGGCGCGGGCATCCCGATCACCGCGCAGAAGTGGCGTTCATCGAGGTGCTGAACGCGCCGTTCATCGGCATCGACCATCAGGGTCGCGGGATGCTGGCGCTGGCGATGCATCATCGCTACGGCGGCAACGACGAGCGCGTGATCAAGCGCGTGCAGCGGTTCGTGGGCGAGGAGACGGCGCAGATGGCGCGCCAGATCGGCCTGGCGTTGCGCGCGGCGATGGTGATGGCGGGGCCTGCGCCCGATCTGCTGAGCGAGACGTCGGTGAGGCTCACGCCGAACTCGCTCCTCGTGAGCATCCCGAAGGGGCATCAGGCGCTGGTGGCGGAGGCGATTACGAAGCGGCTTGACGCGCTCGCGCAAGCGCTCGACCGCACGACGCGGATCGAGTTGAAGTAGCGGCATGACCGGCGCTTTCGACATCGACAAGATCGAAGGTGCTTATCCGATCTCGCTGCCCGCCGGCGCCGTTGTGTTTCGCCCGAACGACGACTGTCCGGGCTTCGTCGTGGTCAAGCGCGGCCATATCAAGGTGTCGCTGACGTCGGAAAGCGGGCGCGAGATCGTGCTTTATCGCGTGGGGCCGGGCGACGTTTGCCTGCAGACGTTTTCGTGCTTGTCGCGCAAGACGCCGTATTCGGCGGAGGGGCGCGTGGAGGATGCGCTCAGCGGCGTGATCGTGCCGCCCGCGCAGTTCGACCGGTTGATGGCCGAGGTGCCAGCCTTCCGGGCGGAAGTGTTTGCGGCCGTGGCCCGGCGCTTTTCGGAGTTCCAACACATCGTCGAAACGCTCGCGTTCACGGGTCTGGAGGCACGTTTGGCGGCGGTGTTGCTTAAGCTTGCCGGCGCGCGGAACGAGGTCGAGGCGACGCACGAGGCGATCGCGGTCGAAATCGGCTCGGCGCGCGAAGTGGTCAGCCGCCAGCTCCACCACTTTGCCGAGCGCGGGCTTGTCGAGACCGGCCGCGGACGGGTGAAAATTCTGGCCCGCGAGGCATTGGCACGGTTGGCGCAACCGGCCGTGTGACTTGGTCACAGACCGGGTGATAGGGACAGCGCAGATTGCCTTTCGTACTTTGAAAGGAGCAATCACGATGCGTGTCAATGAAGGAACTTTGGATCGCGTGCTGCGGGTCGTTGCGGGCGTTGGGATACTGTCGCTCGCGTTCATCGGGCCGCAGACGCCGTGGGGCTATCTGGGCCTCATTCCGTTGATCACAGGGCTTGTCGGTTACTGCCCGGCTTATGCGCTTCTGGGCATCAGCACGTGCCCGGCGAAGAAAGCCTAACTGTCACTTCTCCACCGCGACGACGCTTGCCTTGCGGTCGCGGATGGTGAGGGCGATGCGGCCGTGCTTGAGTTCCAGGGCCGCATCGCCGAAAATTTCGCGGCGCCAGCCTTGGAGGGCGGGCACGTCGGCTTTGTCGTCGGCGGCGATTTGGTCGAGGTCGCTCGACGAGGCGATCAGTTTTTGCGCGACGCCGTGGGCTTCGCATTGAATTTTGAGCAGCACGCGCAGCATGTCACCCAGGACCGGCGGAACGGCGGGCGGCGGGCCGCGGTCCATGTCGGGGACTGCGGAGGCCGGGAGGGCGAGGCCGCCTTTGACGGCGTCAATCAGGCTCGATGCCGCTTTTGAATTCGCGAAGCCGCGGGGGATGCCGCGCAGGCTGTCGAGGTCGTCCGTCGTTTGCGGGGCTTGGGCGGCGATTTCGAACAGCGCTTCGTCCTTCATCACGCGCGAGCGCGGGACGTCGCGTTCCTGTGCCATGCGCTCGCGCCAGGCGGCGATTTCCATCAGCACGGCGGTGAAGCGGCGGTTGCCGCCGCGGGTCTTCAGGCGGCGCCAGGCGTCCTCGGGCTTAAGTTCGTAGGTCTCGGGCGAACGTAGGACGTCGAGTTCTTCTTCGAGCCAGTGCGAGCGGCCGGACTTGTCGAGCTGCTTGCGCAACGACTCGTACACGCGGCAGAGATGGGTCACGTCGGAGAGCGCGTAGTTCAGCTGCTTGTCGCTCAAGGGCCGGCGCGACCAGTCGGTGAAGCGGGAGGACTTGTCGATCTGCGCGTGGGCGAGTTCGCGCACCAGCGTTTCGTAAGCGGCCGAATCGCCGAAGCCGCAGACCATGGCCGCGACCTGGGTGTCGAACAGCGGGTTTGGGATCAACTCGGCCTGGTGGAAGAAGATTTCGACGTCTTGGCGGGCGGCGTGGAAGACCTTGATGACAGTCGGCGACTTGAAGAGTTCGTAAAGCGGCTTCAGGTCCAGGCCCGGCGCCAGCGGGTCGACGACGACGGCGAAACCGGGGATCGCGGCTTGCAACAGACAGAGCTTCGGCCAGTAGGTGGAGTCGCGCATAAACTCAGTGTCGATTGCGACATAGGGCGCCTCGGCGAAGCGGGCGCAAGCCTCGGCAAGGGCGTCGTTCGACGTGATGACTGTGACCAAATCTCGTGCCCTTGACAGGTGGCGCGGGGCGACCCCACAAGGGGCGCCCTTTAAGCCCTGTTTTGCCAGAAGATCAAGGAATTCCCATGCATCGCTATCGCACGCACACCTGCGGCGAATTGCGCGCCTCGCACGTTGGTGGCCGCGCCCGAATCTCCGGCTGGGTTCACAGGCGGCGCGATCATGGCGGGCTCGTGTTCATCGACCTGCGGGACAACTACGGGCTGACGCAGTGCGTGGTGGAGCCGGATAGCGCCGCGTTCAAGGCTGTGGACGGGTTGCGGTCGGAGTTCGTGGCGACGTTGACGGGGCGCGTCGTGGCGCGCCCTGGCGAGACTGTCAATAAGGAGCTTGCGACCGGCGAGATCGAGCTGCGCATCGACGAGGTTGAGGTGCAGGGCACGGCGGGCGAGCTGCCGCTGCCGGTGTTCGGCGATCAGGAGTATCCGGAAGAGGTGCGGCTGAAGTACCGCTTCCTCGATTTGCGCCGCGACCGGCTGCACAAGAACATTCTGCTGCGCTCGAACGTGATCACGAGCCTGCGCCGACGGATGGTGGCCGAAGGCTTCACCGAGTTTCAGACGCCGATCTTGACGGCGTCGTCGCCGGAAGGTGCGCGCGACTTCTTGGTGCCGTCGCGCTTGCATCCCGGAAAATTCTACGCGCTGCCGCAGGCGCCGCAGCAGTTCAAGCAGTTGATCATGGTGGCGGGGTTCGACCGCTACTTCCAGATCGCGCCGTGTTTTCGCGACGAGGACGCGCGCGCGGACCGGTCGCCGGGCGAGTTCTATCAGCTCGACTTGGAGATGAGCTTCGTCACGCAGGAAGACGTGTTCGCGGCGGTGGAGCCGGTGCTGCGCGGCACGTTCGAGGAGTTCGCGAACGGGCGGACGATCAACCCGGGTCCGTTCCCGCGCATTCCCTACGCGGAGTCGATGCTGAAGTATGGGTCGGACAAGCCCGACCTGCGCAACCCGATCGTGATCGCGGATGTGAGCGC
>CAZXAQ010000128.1:0-8510 GCA_964638635.1 uncultured Flavobacteriaceae bacterium | reverse complement strand
CCCGAAAGCTCGCCCTGAAAGCCGCCCATCGGCGTGCGCGCCGCACCGGTGATGAAGATGTCCATTGCCTTGGCCTCAAACGATTGCGAGGCGCATATAGCACCGGCCGGACCGGCCAGTCGACCTTACTGGATCGCCGGAAACAGTCCGTCGATCGCGCCGTCGGCATCGACCGCCGCATAGGTCGCGCACCCCGCAAGAGTCAGCCGCCCGGGCACGAACACCATACGCTGCGTGTCGATCGCCTCGGCCAGCGCGCGATCCTGCAACTCCGCCTTGAAGCGCGCAACCGCCGAACGAACGTCGGACGCCGTCCGCGCATCGGCGAACACGTCGCGCACATAGATGTCTTCGTCCCGAGAATCTTGGCCGAGCGCCTTCTGCCACAGCCGCGCCGATTGGAACCCCGGCGACAGCCGGCACGCGGCCGTCATCGCCTCAGGCGTCCCCAAACGCACCTGCACCCCGGCCGCACCCGCAAGCACCGCCTGGGCCAACATCGCCAAACCAAACGCCGGCGCAACCAACTTGAGCATGGCACCCTCGCTCGGCGAAGACTCTACGCCGCCCAAGCCCAACTTCGCCATGAAAGCGTTCACGATCCGTTAACCGCCCAAAGCCCGGGATCGAGCCCCGCGGCGAGCAGCAAACAAAGCCGCGCCGTGACGCAGGCGGCACAACCGCTGATCCGCTGCACCGCACGCACGTATCAACCCGCGTAGCTTCAAGGAACAGCCGTGCGCCAAAAGACGATCGTTGTGAACGACCGCATGCAGCGCGGCTATCGTTACATCTTGAGCGCACGAACCGGACGCGACTTCGACCCCGAGTTCGCGCCCGAGCTGACGCCGCAGGAACTGCTCGCCCTCGGCATCTTCGGCGGCACCTACATGACGGACTGCACCGGCGAGTTTCCCGCAAGCTGGTTCCGCCACGCGAAACTGTCGCCACGCGCGCCCAACCCGACGCTCAACTATTTCGGCGTGAGCGCGAGCCAACCGCTATCCGTCTGGCGCAAGAACGGCTGGATTCATCCCGACGACCCTCGCGGCTGGTTCCAATGGTATTGCCGCTACTATCTCGGCCGCCGCCTGCCGGAGGAGGATCGGCGCCAGATCGCGCGCTGGAAAGCCATGCGCCGCCATATCGCGCAAATCCGGAACAACTGCGACGAAGGCGATTGCACGTGCCGCCGCCGGCAACGCCAAGCGCTGCTGCACTGGGCCTACGACAGCCGAAAGTTCTAGGACCGCTGCAACCCCGTCACCGCCTGACGCGTGGCAAGCAGCGACTGTCCGGCGACCATGCCCTTCCAATCGTCGGCGTCGCCGTAGAACGCGTCGCGCATCTGCTTCTTGATCGCCCGCCCCTGCGGCGAGCCGTATGTGCCATAGGCATGCAACCACGCGTCGGCGCGCAATGCCCCAAGCACATCGAGCACCGCCAACGTGCCGATTTCGAGCGCCATGCCCGTGACCTCGGCCTGCGGTAGCAGCGCCGCTGCCGCACTCAACCCGTCGCCGGATATATCGGCCGACGTCGAAGTGCCGCCCGAGGGCGAGGTCACTGACGAACCGTACCAGCGCGCGGCGCGCTTGAACGCCTCACTGTCGCGCGCGACCGGCACGATCTGCTCGCCAAAGCCCCACGGGCCCAAGCCGGTGTGATAGTCGATGATCGCGACTTTCGCCGCGCTCGCGAGCTTCCCGCGAAAGATGTCGGTCTGCGTCTTGCGCGACCATGTGGGCCCAACGCCGCCGAAGAAGATGCCCTTCGGGTGCGTGTACTGCCCGCCGCTCACCGCTTGCTGAAACGCGGGCATGCCGTTCTTCTGCGCGTAGGCCATGAGCGTTGCCATCGCCTGTTGCTGAGCGTCCGCATCCCAGCTCCGCGGACAAATCGCTTCGCTGAGTTCGTTGTACGCGCGGTTCTCCGGCAACGGTTTGCCGAAGTCGATCCAGTTGCGGTTAAGATCGACGTTCTCATGCGTCACCCGCCGGTTCCACGCAAAGCCATAGGGGTTGATCGCGTGGATCAAGAGCGCCGCGGTTCCCTTGGGCAGCCGTGTCTGCTCGCCACGCCTCAGCCAATCGACCTGCGCGCCCGAACCGCAATAACCCTCAACCCCATGCGTCCCCGAAATCAGCACCAGCACGCGATCAGCATCGCGCGCTCCGAACCAAGCGAAGTCGGTCGAGAGCTCTTGCCCCTCCGGCCCCTTCTCCGGATGCACCACGCGCTCGAGCACGCCGCCGCCGTCTTTCGCCAACGCCAGGAACTTCGCGCGCGCCTCGTCATACGTGGCGCTAAAGGCGTCGGCCGAGTTCATGGAATTGCTCCTCGCTTATCTGATCGCGCCCAAGATCGCGCCAAGAGCCAAACAATGTCAAAGGCTTGGAGACCGGCCGTTGCGCCGCCACGCCCCCTCCCCCATCCTTGCACGAATTGATTCTCGCGCGCCTTCAAGGCGAGGGACCCATGACCGCATTTCGTATGGCTGCCGTCGCGGCGCTGATGCTCGCGCCACTTGCAACGCCCGCATTCGCGCAATCCGTTTCGTCCGGCCAACCGGTCAACGCGCCGATCCTTTCGCCGACGCTTCCCCCCAACTGCCCGCCCGGCAACCCGGCGCAAGACCCGCGCTGCGCGCACCCAGCACTTCCCAAGCCGCTCCCAGCGCCGTCCGCGCCTGCACCATCCGCGCCCGCACCGACCGGCAGCGGCGGCCGCCTCATCACCGGCTTCGCAGCAAGCAGCACCGCGAACCTGCAAAAGGTGGTGAGCTACTTCCAGCGCGGCACGATGCGCATCGACACCACAAAGGCGTTCGGCTTCGTGCTGATCCCGCGCGCCGCCGTGACCGAAGACGATCGCGCCGTACAGCGCCGCTTCTGCCAAATCACGCTCGCCCAACTCGACTACATGGCCCCCGAAAGCGCCGAGACCGCGGAAGTTCTGATGACCTATTGGCCGATCTCCGGCGTCGTCGAGCGCTGGCAGATCGAATACGCGTTCAAGAACCGCCGCTGCGACGACCTGATCGACTGGTACGACCACAGCCTCGCCCGCTCGATCGCCACAAAAGCCGATATCGCGTATCTCAGCGGCCCGCTGCTCATTACCTGGCCCTCGACGGACCCCGACGACCCGCAAGCCCGCGCCCCGCTGATCGTCGACTTCGCAAGAGCCGACAACGAGCACGCGACCAAGGCGCTGCAATACTGGTTCCGCCAGCTGAACGGCGAACCCGAACTCTGGACGAACCGCATCCGCGAAGGCACCATCCGCGCCGAACTCGCCGACGCCATCAACGACACCGCGGGCGTCGTCCTTGCCGTCCTCCACGGCAAATGGGACAGCGTCGCCGCGGTCAGCGAGACGCCTTAGCGCGGTTCGGGCGCAGCGCTGGACAGCAATCCCGCTTCGCGTGCGATCGCCGCGGCTTCACCACGCGAGCCGGCCTCAAGCTTGGTCAAGATGGCCGACACGTGATGGTCGACGGTCTTGGCCGAGACGAACAGCTTCTCGGCAATCTCCGCATTCGACAAGCCTCGGTCGATCAGGCCGAGCACATCCATTTGTCGCTTCGTCAGACCGGCCGCGTTCGCGCGGGTGCTGGCGCGCGGACCACGCGCGATGTTCTTGACGCCGCGCGCCCGCAAATCTGCACGTGCACGTTCCGCGGCCGCAGCCACACCGAAGTCGTCGAGGAGCTTCAGCCCACGGCGTTGCGCCGCCTCATCGCCGTCGAGCAGCGCCATCGCCTCTTCGAACGGCGCGGGCAGAGCGGCCCACGCGGCAGCGGCCGCCTTCCAATCGCCGTCCAACTGAAGCTTGTGTGGCTGCGCCGCGCGCGGAGGCGTCTCACACTTGTCGCCGAACTTCCACCGCCAGAACGCAACTTCACCCATCGCCCAGCTATTGCCGGCCTTGTCAGCAATCGGTTGCGCGCGGTGGAGCAATGCCATCGCCTCATCGACGTTCTCGCCGCTCAGCCAAGCGCGCTCGGCCGCGATCGCCGCGTAAAGCAGAAAGCGTTGCGCCTCCATGCCCTTCGTCATGAATGCCGCGACCTCTCCGAACGGTCCATCGGCATCGGGATCTCCGCGTCTGAGCCGCGTGCGCGCCAGCGCCGCAGCCGCGGGAAACCGCATCAGCGCCGACGCGTTCGGGTTGTTGAGCACAAAGAGGGCCGCCTGCGCCGCCTCATCGAAATTTCCTTCGCGCAAGTGCAGCTCCGCCAACCAGCCGCTCATGTAGTCGCGCCACGTGTCGAGATCGCGCTCGATGCAGTAGGCAATCCCAGCGTCAAGGAGCGCGTGCGCACGGCGATGCCTGCGCAGATTGACCTCAAGGCAGGCCGCGTTCGTGTAGGTCCGCGCCGCATGTTCCGGATAGTCGTGCTGAAGCGCCAGAGCCAGACTGCGTTCCAACTTCGCACGCCCAAGGTCTTCGTCGCGCCATTGAAGCGCGGTCCCGACATTGTTCAGCGTGCTCGTGACGATGTCTTGACGGCCGAAGCGTTCGGCGAGCGCAATCGCTTTTTCGCCCCACCGTTCCGCGTCCGCGCAGTCGTCAGCGAGCATGCCCAAGTGTGATTTGTTCGCATAGGCGGTCGCCAGCTCCGGCCCTTCGGGCAGCTTTTCGAGTACGCCGACAGCTTCGTCCGCGAACGTATCCGCCGACACTCGATCGCCCGCGAGATACGAAAGGCGCGACAACCAGCGCAATGCGTCGCCCTCGCCGCGCGCATCTCCGCTCGCGCGCCTGAGCGCCAGCAGGTTGCGTTGCGCCGCGATCGCGTCATCCATACGCCCGATCAGATGCAGCTCGAACGCCGCCTTCTCGTAGAGTTCGGCCCGCAGCTCCGCCGACGCGCCTTGCGCATGTGCGAGCGCCGCCTCGTAGTGCCGCGCCGCCTCGCGATGCGCACCCACGCGCGCAGCCTCTGCCCCCGCGCGCGGCGCGAACATGCGTACCGCCTCGACGTCGTTCGCCGCTTGCGCGTGGTGCGATAAGCGCGCGACCGCGGTCGGCATCCGCTCGCGTAGCGCGTCCAGCGCAAAGCGATTCAGCCGACGCCTCTCCGGCGCCGTCAGCGCGTCTTCGATGGCGCGGCGCGCAAGTTCGTGTCGAAACGAATAGGCGTCGCCTTGGGCGATCAGCAGTCCCGATGCCACGCACGCCTCTACGCCCGACGCAACGCCCGCACCGCCGACCGCTTCCAGCAGCCAGCCTTCGATCCGCCGCGGCACAACGGACGCGACATCGAGCGCGTGACGTCCAACTTGGGAAAGGCGCTCGGCCCGCTGCAACACAGCATCGCGCACGTTCGCCGGCAAACCGTCCGCACGAAGCGCCTCCGACAAGAAGAACGCGTTGCCGGCGGTCGCGGCGAACAATTGCGCGCCGTCACGACCCGCCGGCCGGGCCATGGCCGCAACGGCCGCCTCACTGAGCCGGGGCACCTCCAGCCGCACGCGTGCCGCCGCCGGCACATCGACCAGCGCGCGCCGAACCCTGCTTCGCGCGGCGGCTTCCTCGTCCCGCGCGGTGAGCAGCAATAGCACTGGCACGGTCGCGATCCGTCGTCCGCAATAGCGCACGAAGTCCAATGTGGCGTCGTCGGACCAATGCGCGTCCTCGATCACCGCAAGCGTCGGCGACTTGGCGATGACGCCGAGCGCTTCGGAGAACAGAGCAAGTCGTGATGCCCCGGCGTCGCCTGCGAAGCGCCACCCTGCGTCTCGCGCAATGTCGTAAAGCGGTCCCAACGGATCGGGGGTCGACAAATCCTCGCAAGCCCCCCAAAGCACGCGAACCTGGCCTCGGGCCCGCGCCGCGAACGCCTGCGCAAGCGCAGTCTTGCCGACCCCCGCCTCGCCCTCCAGAGAGACAAGCCGCCCGTGGCCGGCGCGTGCTGCGGCGAGGCAGTCGTCGAGCTGGGCCAGCAGTGTATCGCGCTCCAAAAGGTGCATGCTCGCCAGAATAAGGCCTCGGATGGCGAAGAAAAGCCGCCCGGAATCCGCAAATTAGGGAGCTGCGAACCGCAAAATGGGGAGAGCCGCCGACGCGCCGGCGCACCCTTTCGGCCATCTTCTCACTCGCCTTACCGCAAACCAAGGAGACTTGAAATGACCCGTTATCTGATCGAACGCACGTTCCCGGACGGCCTCAACATTCCCATGACCAACGACGGCGAGAAGGCGGTCTGCGGCGTCGTCGGCCGCAATGCCGAAAACGGCGTGACGTGGGTGCACTCCTACGTCTCGACCGACAAGCGCCACACCTACTGCATCTACGACGGCCCGAACCCGGAAGCGATTCGCGCCGTGGCACAAAAGAACGGCCTTCCCATCACGCGCATCACCGAAGTGCGCGTGCTGGATCCGTACTTCTATCACTGACTGATTGAGGCGCGTGCACAGGGAGTGCGCGCGCCTCTCTTTCGCCGCGTCGGGCGGCACTAGGCAGTTGCACGCCTCGCTCAATTGCTTCGGCAGCTAGGCAAGCCCCTTCGGCGGCGTGACGCCCATCGAGACATACACGTTCATCAAATTCTCGACGCCGCCGTCCGCAGGCTTGATCCACGACGACGGCACATAGATCAGCGCCCCGCCGACCGGCACAGGCGCTGACGGAACAAGCACGCCCATGTAGTCCAACCCACCGATCTTGATCGGCGTCGGCGACGCCAGCAGCGCCAACACCGCAGCGCCTTTCTCGCCACCGAAGAAGCACCACACCGGGCTCATGCCCTTCAGTTCGCCGCCGCCCTTCCGGTCGACCATCGACGTGAAGCGCGCCGACAGATCATAGATGCTCGACACCACCGGAATGCGCCGGATCAGCCGATCGAACGACGCACCGACCCACGTTCCGATCTCGTGCTCGACAAACAGACCGATCAGAAAGATCACGCTCAAAACCAGCAGCAATCCGATCGCGTACGGCGCAACCACATCGTCGTCGACCTTCAGCCCGACGGACACCAACACCCGCCCGAACCAACTGTTCGGCCCCGCGTACGTCACGAGCAGCGATACCACCCACGCAATGACGCCAACTGTCACCGCAAGCGGCAACAGCACCAACACGCCCGCCAAAAAGATGCGTCCAATCCGTGCCACCGTAACCTCCGACGTCTTTCGTAGGGCACCGCATGTGAAGCGAGGCGCTGGCCCTGGGAGCGCGGGCGTCCCGCCCGCACTTGCTGAATCTCCGTACACGGAGCGATCGAGATGCCCAAAAGAGCGGGCGGGGCGCCCGCGCTCCCACGATCAGCGAACCACGTTCTAGGCCTCGCTCTATGACGATGCTCTCGCCGCCTCCGGCAGCACCACGCGGATGTTCGCCTCGCGCAGCTGCTTCGGCAGCGGTTCGCTCGGCGCACCCATCATCAGGTCTTCCGCCCGCTGGTTCATCGGGAACATCGTGACCTCGCGAAGATTTTCTTCGCCCGCGATCAGCATCACGATGCGGTCGACGCCGGGTGCGGTGCCGCCGTGCGGCGGCGCGCCATAGCGGAACGCGTTCAGCATACCGCCGAATTTTTGCTCGACCACCGACTGCGGATAGCCCGCGATGTCGAACGCCTTGATCATGATCTCGGGCTTGTGGTTGCGGATCGCGCCCGACGACAGTTCGATGCCGTTGCACACGATGTCGTACTGGAACGCCGTGATGCCGAGAATCGTCTTCTCGTCCGCCTTGTCGAGCTTCAAGAACGCGTCATGCGCAAAGTTCGGCATCGAGAACGGGTTGTGGCTGAAGTCGATCTTCTTTTCTTCCTCGTTCCACTCGTACATCGGGAAATCGACGACCCAGCAGAAATGGAAATCGTAATAGGGCGAAGCCTTCAGCTGCAGCTCGTTGCCGATCCGCGTGCGCGCCGCACCCGCAAGCTTCGCCGCCGCATCCGCCTTGCCGGCCGAGAAGAACAGCGCATCGCCCGCCTTCACGCCCGTCTTCTGCGCCAGCCGCGCCAGAACGGGCTCGGGAATAAACTTCGCGATCGGTCCCTTCCCGGCGAGCTTGCCGCCCTCGTCCTCAAACGTGACGTAGCCGAGGCCCGGCGCCTTCATCTCACTGCGCGCCCAGTCGTTCAGCTTGTCGAAGAACGAACGCGGTTGCGAACCGGCACCAGGCGCCGGAATCGCGCGCACAACACCGCCCGCCGCGACGACGCTCTTGAACGCCTTGAACTCGACGCTCGCGTCCGCGAACTCCGCGCTCACATCCGCGATCACGATCGGGTTGCGCAAGTCCGGCTTATCCGATCCGTACTTCAGCATCGACTCCGCGTAGGGAATACGCGGGAACGGCCCCGGATTGATCGTGCGCCCGTTCGCGAACTCTTCGAACGTGCCGCGCAGCACGGGTTCGACAGCCGCGAACACGTCCTCCTGCGTAACGAAGCTCATCTCCAAATCGAGCTGATAGAACTCGCCCGGTGAGCGGTCGGCGCGCGCGTCTTCATCGCGGAAGCAAGGCGCGATCTGGAAGTAGCG
>CAZXAQ010000127.1:0-8635 GCA_964638635.1 uncultured Flavobacteriaceae bacterium | reverse complement strand
TCGGGTCGCCGAAGTTCGGGGCGTCGAGGTTGGCTTTGTCGGGGTCGATGCCGACCGCTTGCAAGCTTCCTTTGAGCCAGTTGGCTTTGGCGCCGGTCACCGCCGCTGTGGTGACCAGGTCCTCGTGCGTCGCGGTGATCAGCATTTGTTTGTAGGCGTCGGGGGCGAGCGACTCCTTCGCGGCCACGAACGGCGTGCCGATATAGGCGAGGTCGGCGCCCAGGACTTCGACGGCTTTGATCGCGCGGCCGGTGCCGATGGCGCCGCCGAGGATGATGGGGCCCGGGAAGATGCCGCGGACGGCGCTGACGAAGGCGAACGGGCTCAAGGCGCCGGTGTGGCCGCCCGCGCCTACGCAGATCAGCACCAGGCCGTCGACACCGGCTTCGAGTGCCTTCTTCGCGAAGCGCGTGTCGATCACGTCGGCGAAGACCAGGCCGCCGTAGGAATGCACCGCGTCGATGACGGCGTGCGGGCTGCCGAGCGCGGTGATGACCAGCGGCGGCTTGTGCTTGACGATGAGTTCGAGCTCTTCCTTCAGCCGCGCGTAGGAATGGTGCGCGACGATGTTCAGCACCCAGGGGCGATCGGCCTGGGCCAGCGTGTCGTTGATCTCGCCCATCCATTGGTCGAGGTCTTCGATCGTGCGCGCGTTCGGGGCCGGGAACGCCGCGGCCATGCCGGCCTTCGCCACGGCGGTCACGAGCTTTGGGCCGGAGACGAGGAACATGGGCGCCGCGATCGCGGGGATCGTCAGGCGTTCTTTGAAGGACAGCCAGGCAGAGGGCATCGGGGGACTAACTCCAATGGCTTGTGCGCCAGAGAGTCAGCTTCTTACCACCAAGAACACGAAGGAGCACCAAGGTTCACCAAGAGGAAAAAATGGGCGCGTTCCGCGCCGGAAGCGCGCAACCGCGCGGTCCTCAGAGGTGCCTAGATCGAGTATTGAGCGTTACCCTCCACGATCTCTTGTCTCATCTCCGGCCGTTCGCCCGGGCGCCAGTTTTTGACGCGATGGATGGCACGGTAAACAAGTGGCCCGCCGTCGGGGGCTTCGTTGCGTTCGAGGGGGCGTGGGATGCACACGAATTCGGTTTCCAGTTCGCCGGCTGTGGCGCGGACGGTGGCATAGCCGTGGCCGGCGTAGTCGGCGAACTTCAGGTGCGGCGCGACGTTTGGGTTGCTGACGGCGCGGGCGGCGTTTGGGTCGCCGGTGGCAGCGAGTTTCAGCGCCGATTGCACGCCGTGCAGCAGCGTCATGTTGAGCGCCGGCACCAGGCCGCGGCCGGGCGCGTCGTGAACGTAGAGAGCGCGCAGCGGGTGCTTGGCGGGAATGATCGTTTCCATGACCTCGGCGAGGCCGGGTGCAGAGATCGAGCCGGTGATGAACTCGACGCCCACGGGATCGAACGGCGCGGGCGGCAGCGACTTGCTGGGGTAGCCGGCCCAGAACGAGTGCTTGTCGCCGGCAACGACCGCGAATCCGGTGATGCCTTCGGCGCGGATCATGTCGAAGATTTCGGCGTGTTCGACGCCGTAGCCGCCGTTCACCGCGGCGTAGCCCTCGCCCGGCCACTCCTTGCGGAGCGGTTCAGGCAGGTTTTGCAGGTCGGCGCGCCAGCCGAGTGTTCCGAACGAGTGGCCCCAGATCTTCCACGGCGCTTGCGAGTGCCGGAGCCGGTTCTTGAACCATGCCATTTGCTCAAGCCCGAGATACGACTGGGGCAGTGCTTTGGTGGCCGGGTTCGGGATGTCGGTGCCGTTGAAACGGATCGTCGCCGGCGGGTGGCCGCCGTTGTACTCGCGGCCCTGATCAATGATGGTGTTCGCGTTGTCGTCGACCATGAAAGGCGCCGTGTCGGCGCCGAACGGGCCGTTCGGCCCTGGCGGCGACGCGTAGGAGCGATTGTCGGTCAGGATCATGTCCACGTTGCGTCCGTATCGGAACGCGCGGTGAATTTTCAGCGCTGTGATCGCAGCGAGGTTGTTCGGTTCCCGGCTGACGCCGCGCCTATCGAGGTCACCAAGCGTGACATTGGCGACCTTTGGCGCTTCGAACACGTCGCCGGCGCCGGGCTTTACGACGCGGGCGGGTTGGTACTCGTACCAGGCTTGGCTGGCGGCGACTTTGAGGCGCTGCGCGGGACGCGCTTCGCCGAAGAAGAACTGCTGGCTTTGATAGCCTTGCCAAGAAAATTCGTGATTGTCCCACACGGCGACGAACGGCCAGCGGGCGCGTGCGTCTTGCAGGTCGGGATCCGTCAGGTAACCGCGGTAGCACGCGCGATAGTCTCCGAGGTCCGTCGGCACGTGGAAGTCGCGCATCTTCTCGCCGTTCGGGAAGCGTACGATATCGCGCAAGCGTCGGCCGCGTTTGCGTCCGTTCGGGCTGTCTTCGGGATACCAGACGATTTCGTAGATGAAGTCGCCGAGATGCAGCACGAAGCCGAGACGTTCGGCCGGCGGCCGGCGTTCGTCCTCGAAGATCATGCGCCGATAGGCGTTGCAGGCGCCTTGCGTCACGTCTTGGCAACTGACGAAGGCGAAGCGAACGGGCCGGCCGTCGTTTTCGGCGGGCGCGGTCAGCGTTCGGCCGATGCGGCTGGCGGCGCCGGTTTCGTCGACGAAGCGATACCAGTATTCGCTGGCGGGGCGGAGGCCTGCGGCCAAGAAGCGGCAGGTCCAGTCCGTCTTCGCGCTAACCCGTGCGGTGCCGCGCGCCACGATGCCCGCGAAGTTCGGATCGCTGGCCACTTCGACGATCAGCTTGTGTTCGGTCGCGTTCGGCGTGGGCGCGCGCCGCGTCCAGAGAATGACGCTGTCAGGGGCCGGATCGCCGGAGGCGACACCTTGCGGGTAGAGGTCGCGCCGCTCCGTGATGCCGCCCGGGCTTGCCTGCGCACCGGTCCCGCCAAAGGCGAGCGCTGCGCCGAGCGCCGCCGCATGGGCCGCCAATTTCCTTCGTGTGAGTCCCGTCGTGCCGCTCATAAGCCCCGCTCGATCCGTCTGACCGTGAGCATTCCGCGCTCCGAACCTGAATACAATTGACGGGTTCGTGAGCGTCCGACGCCAGGATTCTCGAGCGGGCAAGCGGCTTGGCGCGTTCGTGGTGGCGATCACGCCTTCGTGCGTAGCCAGGCGGGCGCTCGTCCGAACAGCCATGCAATCTCTCTGTGTCTTGGTCCGCGAAGGCGGACCATGACACTTGAAGTTTGTGTCTTGCCTTGGGTCCTTCGCGGCTTCGCGTGAGACACTTTCTGGCGGTGCGCTTAATCCTTCGCGCGTTCGACGTAGCTGCCGTCTTCGGTGTTGACGACGACCTTCGTGCCGACGTTGATGTGCGGCGGCACCGCCGTCTTCACGCCGTTCGAGAGCATTGCGGGTTTGAACGAAGATGAGGCGGTTTGGCCTTTAACGACCGGTTCGGTGTCGGTGATTTCGAGCACCACGCGTTGCGGCAGTTCGATCGAGATCGGCACGCCGTTGTGCAGGCTCAGCGTCACTTCCATGTTTTCTTGCAGGTACTTCGCGCCGTCGCCCAGAATGTCGGCTGAGACGTGGACCTGCTCGAAGTTTTCCGGGTCCATGAAGACGTAGGCGTCGCCGTCCTGGTACAGGTAGTTGTGCGTGCGCATGTCGACGAAGGCCTTCTCGAGGCTGTCGGTCGTCTTGTAGCGCTCGTTTACCTTGACCCCGTCGCTGATCCGGCGCATTTCGATCTGCGTGGTGGGCGTGCCCTTGCCGGGGTGAAAGTTCTCCGCCGTCAGAACGACATAGAGCTTGCCGTCCTTATCGATGATGTTGCCTTTACGCACGTTGCTGGCGATGACCGAAACCACGCGACACTCCTTAAATAAGAGCGCCCGGTTCATGCCTGGCCTTCAAGGCCGGCGTGCCGGGCACGAATTTGCGTGGGGTGATAGCAGCGCTTGGCCGCTTCGCCAAGCCCGGCGGCTCAGGGGTGCGACGTGGTAACGCCCTCGCCTTGGTGGTCAAAAGCGCGACATGCGGACCGGCGGCCGTTTTTGCTGGCGCGCAATCGCATCAAAGCGGCCATTCGTCAGCATTTCGAGGCGGACGGGTTCACTGAAGTCGAGTGCGCGCAGCTGCAGGTGTCGCCAGGGAACGAGACCCATCTGCATGCGTTCGCGACCGAGGCGATCGGGCGGGATGGCGCGACGACGCGGCACTATTTGCACACGTCGCCGGAGTTTGCGTGCAAGAAGTTGCTGGCGGCGGGCGAGCGGCGGATCTTCGATTTTGCGCGCGTGTTTCGGAACCGCGAGCACGCGCCGGTGAACGTCGCCGAGTTCACGATGCTCGAGTGGTATCGGGCGGAGGAGCCTTACGACGCGGTGATTGCGGATTGTATCGCGCTGATCCGGCTTGCGGCGAAGGTGGCGGGGAGCGGCCCGCTCTCCTATCGCGGTCACAAGATCGACGCCAACGCGGAGCCGGAGCGTCTCTCGGTGGCGGCCGCGTTCCGCCGGTATGCGGATGTCGATTTGCTCGCGACATTGACGCCGGAGCACGGCGATCGTGCGGCGCTGGCGGCGCAGGCGACGCGCGCCGGTGTGCACGTTGCGGCCGACGATACCTGGTCGGATGTGTTTAGCCGCGTGTTGAGTGAGCGGGTCGAGCCGAAGCTTGGGTTCGAGCGGCCGGTGATTCTCGACGAGTATCCGCGCGTCGAAGCCGCGCTGGCGCAGGCGTCGGCGCGCGATCCGCGCGTGGCGGAGCGGTTCGAGGTTTACGTGTGCGGGGTTGAACTTGCGAACGGCTTTGGCGAGCTCACCGATCCGATCGAGCAGCGGCGGCGGTTCGAGCACGAGATGGCGGAGAAGGAGCGCATCTACGGCGAGCGTTATCCGATTGACGATGATTTCTTGGCGGCGCTGGCTCAGATGCCTTCCGCCAGCGGGGTCGCGCTGGGTTTCGACCGGTTGGTGATGCTGGCGACAGGCGCGCCGGCAATCGAGCATGTGCTATGGACGCCGCCGATAGGGCGAACATGAGCGCGCGAACATTGAAATCGGTCGGCGACTTGGTCGATGCGGGGCTCGTCGAGTCCGCGCAAGCGGCGGCGCTCGGCAAAGTCGCGGAGCGTTATGCGGTCGCGATCACGCCCGCGATGGACGCGTTGATCGACGCGGACGATGCGGCTGACCCGATCGCGCGGCAGTTCGTGCCGGATGTGCGGGAGCTCGAGGTTCTGCCGCAGGAGTTGGCCGACCCGATCGGCGACAAGACGCATTCGCCGGTCGAAGGCGTGGTGCATCGTTATCCAGATCGTGTGCTGCTCAAAGTCGTGCATGTTTGTCCGGTCTATTGCCGCTTCTGCTTTCGGCGTGAGATGGTGGGGCCGGACCGGGAGCCCGGACTGACACCGGCCGCGCTCGATAAGGCGATCGATTACATCGCCGCGCATGATGGGATTTCGGAAGTCATTCTGACGGGGGGCGATCCGTTCGTGCTGACGCCACGGCGGGCGGCGGAGTTGACGGAACGGTTGGCCGCAATTGCGCATGTGAAGGTATTGCGCTGGCATACGCGCGTGCCGGTCGTCGATCCGGAGCGGGCGAGCGACGAGTTCGTGCGGGCGCTGAAGACCAAGCGCGCGGCGGTCTATGTCGCGCTGCATGCGAACCATGCACGCGAGTTCACGCCAGCGGCGCGCGCGGCGATCGCGCGGATCGTGGATGCGGGTATCCCGATGCTGAGTCAGTCGGTGCTGCTCAAAGGCGTGAACGACAGCGTCGGCGCGTTGGCGGAGCTGATGCGCGCGTTCGTCGAGAACCGGATCAAGCCTTATTACTTGCACCACGCCGACCTGGCACCAGGCACGGCGCATTTCCGCACCACCATCGCGGACGGTCAGGCGCTGATGCGCGCATTGCGTGGCCAAGTGTCGGGGATCGCCCTGCCCTCTTATGTGCTCGATATTCCGGGTGGCCACGCGAAGGCGAATTTGGAGCTCTGCGACGTGGAGCGCGGCGACGAGGGCTTGCGGGTACGGGACGATGACGGGACGTGGCACGACTATGCGGGATAGGTTGGCGCGTCTCCCTCATCCGTCACGGCAGGCCTGATGGCCTGCCGTGACGGGCACACTGACTCTTCAGCGCGGTAGCACGCGGATATCGATCCGGCGCCTGTTGTCCAGGAACGCTTTCGCGACCGCGGCGACTTCTTCCGCAGTGACGGTTGCGTAGTCGTCCATCACGGTGCGGACGCGGTCGAGGTTGCGCGGGTCGGACTGCAGGTCTTGCAGGGCGCCGATCCAGTAGGCGTTCGTCGATTCCGAGGCGTAGTGCTGATAGAGCACGGGCTTGCGGGCGCGATCGAGCAGGTCCTTGGCGACGGGTGCGCTTGCCAGCTCCTTCACGATTTCGTCGAGCGTCGTGAAGAACAGATCGACCTGATCGGGCTTCGGTTCGACGCCGGCGATGATGTAGCCGTAACCTTTGAGCGCTTGCGACGCGTAGGCGGTGCCGAACGGCACGTAGGTGCCGCCCTGCTTCTCGCGCACTTCGTCGAGCAGGCGCAATTGCAGGATCTCGCTCATGATCGCGAGCGCGCGTTCGCGGCGCACGTCGCTGAACGTGTCGGGGCCCGGAAACGCGACGGCGACCGCGGCTTGGTCGTCGCGGCCGTTGTGGCGCAGCTCGATCGTACGGCGCTTCGCCGGGAAGCGCACGTCGCGCGCGCCGTCGGGGAGCTTGAACGTCGCGGGACGCGGCGGCAGCGCGCCAAACGTCTGCGCGGTGGCGTTGATGGCGTCTTCGATCTTCACGTGGCCAACGATCGTGACTTCGACCGGTGCGCCGGCGAGCGACGGGGCGATCGCGGCCTTGATGTCGTCCATCGTGAGCGCGCGCATGTCGTCGAGCGAGGGCGGCGCCCAGCGCGGGTCGCCGTCGTGGACGATCGCCGGGATTTCGCGCGCGAGGACGCCCATCGGGGTCGAGGATTGTTCGCGCAGTTGTCCGTCACCGGCCGATTGCAGACGGCGGAGACCATCGGGGCGATAGGCGGGGTCGGTGAAGAAAGCCGCGAGCACGCGCAACTGCAGCAGCACGTCGCGTTCGACGGTGTCGCCCGCGAGCTGGAAGACGTCTTCGTCGAGGTCGAGGTTGATGCCAGCGAAGTGGCCGGGTTCGGTTTGCTCCAGTTCGCCGATCTCAAGCTTGCCGAGGCCGCCTTCGACGAAGGCGAACGGCAGCGCCCAACCGACGCCGCGCTTCGTCTTTGGCAACGCGAGGTAGCCGCCGGCAAAGCGGACGATTACGCTGACCTTATCCTTCTCGAACGTCGTCGATTTGACGTTCAGCTTCACGCCGTTCTGGAAGCGCACCAGGGTCGCGCCCAAATCGGCGATCGTGCGCCGCTCGGCGACCGCGCCTTTCGGACCGAAATCGCGGTAGCTGAACTCTTTGATCGTGCTGGCGGGCGGTGCCGTCACCGGGACCTTGGCGCTGGCGAGATAGGCCGCGCGAATGGCGTCGGTGCCGCCGGCAGGGGCTTGCGAACTGGTGAAGAAGATCAGCGGAGGGGCGCCGTTGCCGACCGAGGACTTGAGAACCTGCGTTGTCGTTTGCGCCTTCAGGCCCTTGATGCTGGCCGAATAGAGCGCCAGGTCGGTCTTGGCGTCGGTCGGGACTCGGTTCGCCTCGAGCGAGCCCATGATGAGATCGGCGACGTCGGCGTTCGAACGCGTGTTCTCATTCGCGGCGACGAGCTTGTAGGGCGACTGCTGCTCCAGCGCTTCGCGGTCGACTTCGGCTTGTTGCAGTCCGTGCACCAGCGCGCGGCGCAGTTCCTGCTCGGCGGCGGCGAGGCCTTTCTGCCACTCGCCGGCCTTCGTGCGGATTTGCAGCGAGGTGACGATACCCGCGCCACCGATCTGCTCGCGGCCGATATTGGCCTCGATGAACGGGGCGTTGGCCTGGCGCGCGAGTTTGCTCAAGCGGCGGTTCAGAACGGTGAACGCGACCAGGCGCGCGTGGACTTCGCGGCGGCGGGAGGTCGAATCCGGCCGCGTGTCCTCCGGCGCCACCCAACTCAGCACGATGCTTTCGTCGAGACCGGGCTGGATAGACTGCGCGACCTCAAGGCCGCGCGGTTTCGGTTTGCCGAAGTCTTCCGGCGGCAGCGGCCCTGCGGATTTCCAGGAGCCGAAGACGGCTGCGATCTTCGCTTCAAACAAGGCCGGATTCACGTCGCCGGACACGACCAGCAGCGAACGCTCCGGGCGGTAGCTGCGCTCGTAGTAGCCGCGCAACTCTTTCGGGCCGGCGTTGCGGATGAAGTTCGTGTCGCCGATCGGAAAGCGCGTCGGGTATTTTTGACCGGCGAACAGCAAGCGGATCTGCGCTTCGTTCGCGCGCTGGCTGGGCGTGTCGCGCGAACGTTCTTCGGAGAGGATGACGCCGCGCTCGTTCTTGATCGCCTGCTCCGACAGCGTCAGGCGGTCGGCCATCTCGCGCAGGATGTTGAGGCCCGTGTCGAGCGTCGTCGGGCGCACGCTCGGCAATGAGATCGTAAATGAGGTGTTGTCGAAGTCGGTCGCGGCGTTCGCGTTCGAGCCGATCTGGATGCCCATGCGCTGCAACGCGCGGAACATCTCGCCTTCGGG
>CAZXAQ010000126.1:0-8939 GCA_964638635.1 uncultured Flavobacteriaceae bacterium | reverse complement strand
AGTCCATCACCCCAAAGCCCGAAGAGATCGACGTGCCGCTGCCGGCGACTGAGGCGCAGTAACCGGCCGCCTCGCGCGGAATTGAAGCCATTTTGGCGCGCTCGTCACGATGACGGGCGCGTCATTTTTCTTGAAAACTGACGATTTGAGCCTAGCATCAAGGGCGACCCTCCAACCGAAGGCCGCGCCCGATGACCGAACTCACGAACATCACCAAGGATCCCGCCTACAACGCGGTCGATCCCGACGACTTCAAATCGATGATGGACGTCGACCGCTACAACGCGCGCTCGACCGCCTTCGACAAGATCATCTCGGCCACCCACGACCATTTCTGGGACCCGCTCGACACGAAATACATCGACTTCTCCGAGCCGTTCGACATGGAGAAGGACTACATGGTCGACCCGGCGATCATCACCGAGTTGCGCACCGCCGTCGGCGACAAGCTTGACGAGCGCGGCAAGATCAAGCTGACCAATCTCAATATCCATTGGTCGATGTCGTCTATTCTGCACGGCGAGCAGGGTGCGCTCTCGCTCTCGGCCTCGCTCTGCCACATCCTGCGCGATCCCGGCGCGCAGGAATACGCCGCCAACCAAACGCGCGAAGAAGCCCGCCACGTCACCGGCTTCGCACGCTTCATCAAGGCTCGCTGGGGCAAGCCCGCGCCGGTGGGTCCGGCGCTCGGCAATCTGCTCACCGAACTCGTGCTCTCGCCGTTCGTTTGGAAGAAGCTCGTCGGCATGCAGATGCTGGTCGAGGGCCTCGCCATGGGCGCCTTCGCGACGCTCTACCAAAAGGGCAACGACCCGCTGCTCGTGAAGCTCTGCCAGCTCGTGATGACGGACGAGGCGTTCCACCACAAATTCGGAAAGATCTGGGCCGACCGCACGATCCCGCATCTCTCGAAGGGCGAAGCGGAAAAGATCGAAGATTGGGCTTGGGAGGTCTTCCAAGTTCTGCTCTTCAACCTCGCGAGTCCCGAGCAAAAGGGTTGGATCTACCGTGAACTCGGCCTCGATCCGGTCTGGGTCCAGCAAGCGTTCATGGAGGCGCTGACCAACGCCGAGATCCGCAAGGAGCTCGAGGAAACGACGAACATCTTCCGCGTTTTGATCAAGACGTTGCTCAAAGCCGGCATCATCACCGACCGCACGCGCAACAATTACGCGGCCTATATCGACATGGCCGAACTTCACGCCGAAGGCGACCGCATGATCGGCGACGACATCGCGGAAGAAGGGATCAAATATCTGATGCAGTTGAACGGCGGCAAAATCCTGCGCACGCCCTCCAGCATCGCCGCCGAATAGCAGCACCGGAGAAGACCGATGGGGAACATCACCAAGGACATTGCCTACGACGCCGTCGCGCCCGACGACTTCAAGTCGATGATGGACGTGGACCGCTACAATGCCCGCTCGACCGCCTTCGACAAGATCATCTCGGCGACCCACGACCACTTCTGGGACCCGCTCGATAAGAAATACATCGACTTCTCCGAAAAGTTCGACATGGAGAACGAGTACATGATGCCGCCCTGGCTGAACCTCGATCTACAGACCGAGATCGGCCAGCGCCTCGACGAGAAGCAGAAGATCCGCCTCGTCAATTCCTCCATGCGCTGGGGTCTGTCGTCTATTCTGCACGGCGAGCAAGGCGCGCTCTCACTCTCGGCCTCGCTCTGCCACGTGCTGCGCGATCCGGGCGCCCAGGAATACGCCGCGAACCAAACCCGCGAGGAGGCCCGCCACGTGACGGGCTTTGCGATGTACATCAAAGCGCGCTGGGGCAAACCGTTGCCGGTCGGCCCGGCGCTCGGCAACCTGCTCACCGAAATGGTGCTGTCGCCGTTCGTCTGGAAAAAGCTCGTCGGCATGCAGATGCTGGTCGAAGGTCTCGCCATGGGCGCCTTCGCGACGAACTACCAGTACACGAACGACCCGCTCTTAAAGCGCCTCTGCCAGCTCGTGATGACGGACGAGGCCTTCCACCACAAATTCGGAAAGATCTGGGCCGACCGCACGATCCCGCATCTCTCGCAGACCGAGCGCGACATGATCGAAGACTGGGCGGCGCAAGTCTTCACCGGCCTGCTGTTCAACTTAGGCAGCCCCGAGCAGAAAAAGCCGATCTACGCCGAATTCGGCATCGACTGGGAATGGGCGCAAGCCGCCTTCCGCGAAGCGTTCACAAACGCCCGCGTGCGCGAACGCCTGAAGGACTCGACGAACATCTTCCGCGTGTTGATCAAGACGTTGCTGAAAGCCGGCATCATCACCGACAGAACGCGCGGCACCTACGCTGCCTTCGTCGACATGGCCGAACTGCACAAAGAAGGCGACCGCATGGTCGGCGACGACATCGCCGAAGAAGGCATCAAATACTTAATGCAACTCAATGGCGGCCAAGGCCGCACCCCCATGGGCCTCGCAGCCGCGGAGTAGACTCGTCTCTCATGCGATCGGCTTAAGCGGCGCCAACAGAGGCGCTGCTTTTTCGTTTGCTGAAGCGCGGTCTGGGAGCGAGGGCGTCCCGCCCGCTCTTCTTTTTATGATCTCGATCGCACGGCGCGCGAAGAGTCGGGAAAGAGCGGGCGGGACGCCCGCGCTCCCAGACTGCGCTCGACCCAATGGCCAACGAACATCGAAACCATATCACTCGCGGCAATGACTACGCGCGGGCGCACCGGATAATGCGGTCCAGGAAATTCGGAGGCCCATCCCATGCAAACCAAACTCCAATGGACAAGCGTCATCCTGTTCTTGGCCGTCAGCGCGTTCCTCGTCGCGTTCGGACTGCTTTATTCGAACGTCAACGACCTGCTCTGGTTCCACGCCGCGGCCGTTCCGCCCGACGCGCTCGAGAAAGTGCGCCCGCTCTACTTCGCCCTGATGAAGCTCATCGGCGGCGCCTCGATCGGCTTAGGGCTCCTTGGCGCCTACGTGATCTTAGGCCCCATGCGCCAAGGCGTGCGCGGCGCCGCGACGCTGGTGGCGGTCGCCTACTGGATCGCGTTCGGCGTGGCAGGCTACACGGCCATCCGCCTGAACGAACTCACGAACGCACCCGTCGCCTGGTACAACATGGCGGTCCTCTCCGCTCTCACGGCGGCAGCACTCATCGCGCACACGATGGCGCCGCGCACACGGTAACGCGCCGTGCCGCTGGTTAAGCCGTTTACCAACGCAAGCGGCGCGCGTGGACAGCGCGCGCCATTCTCGCGAGTATCCCGGCCGTCCCGCTTGGGTTGAGGAGTTTTGGGTGCCATGGCCGGACCCGCTATGACAAAGGAATCCGTTCGCGCGATCATCGACGGCGTCGAAAACGACCCGCTCGCCGGTCTCGGATGTTTCTCGAAGAAAGATATCCTGATCGACCGCATCCTCGCGCACGCCCGCACGGCCCAACCCGTAGCGCAAACCGCAACGCCGCGCCCGGTTCTGACCGAACCCGTGCCGAACGGCGCGGAACACTAGACCGCTTCTCCCGCAATCGCGACATGGTGTAGAGCTTCGTCGGGGCCTGGTGCGCCCCTGCGAGGCAACGCCATGAACGACGCCAAATACGAACGCATCAAGATCGAGCGGGCAGGGCGCATCATGACGCTCACGCTCTCGAACCCCGCCAAGATGAACGCGGTCGACGGCCGCATGCACCGCGAACTCGCCGACATCTTCTACGATGTCCAGGAAGACGACAGCGTCGACGTCGTCGTGCTCACCGGCGAAGGCAAAGCGTTCTCGGCCGGCGGCGACATCGACTGGATGAAGCGCTCGAACGAAGGCAAGGAGAAGGGCCCCGCCCTGATCGAAGGCCGCAAGATCGTCTTCGGCCTGCTCGACCTCGAAAAGCCGATCATCGCAAGAGTCCGCGGCCCGGCGATCGGCCTCGGCTGCACGATCGCGCTCTTCTGCGACGTGATCTTCGCGTCCGACACCGCCCGCTTCGCCGACCCGCACGTGAAGGTCGGCGTCGTCGCGGGCGACGGCGGCGCCGTCATCTGGCCGCAACTCGTGGGTTACGCCCGCGCGAAGGAGTATCTGATGACCGGCGACCCGCTCTCCGGCGCCGAAGCCGAGCGCATCGGCCTCATCAATCACGTCGTCCCCGACGCCGAACTCGACGCCCGCGTCGAGGCATTCGCGAAGAAGCTCGCCGCCGGCGCGCCGCAAGCGATCAAGTACACGAAAGTCGCGGTGAACCTGCGCCTGAAGGAAATCGCCCACACGATCCTCGACGCCTCCATGGCCTATGAGATGGTGACGTTCAAAACGAACGACCACAAGGAAGCGGTCGCCTCGTTCCTCGAAAAGCGCAAACCAAGCTTCACCGGCACCTGATGCAGACCCTGTTCGCCGAGCTCGAGGAGAAATTGCCGGAGGGCGCGAAGTTCTTCCGCAACCGCCTGAGCACGGCCGAACAGCTCGCGATCCTCAACGACGTCGCCGCGATCATGGAAGAGGCCCCGCCGTTCCGCCCGCAGATGCCGACGGGCCCCTACATGATCAACAGCTTGACGAACTGCGGTCCACTGGGCTGGATGTCCGACAAACGCGGCTATCGCTACGAGCCGACGCATCCCGCGACCGGCAAACCGTGGCCGCCAATCCCGCCCGCGGTGCTCAGCCTCGCCAAACAAGCCGCCGCCGACACAGGCTACGCCTTCGAACCCGACGCTTGCCTCGTCAACATCTACGCCGCCGACGGCAAGCTCAGCCTCCACCGCGACTACGATGAAGCCGATTTCGCCTGGCCGATTGTCTCGCTCTCATTCGGCAACGACGCCGACTTCCAGCTCGCCGGCCTGAAGCGCACCGGCCCGAGCCAAACCTTCACGCTCCACTCCGGCGACGTCTTCGTACTCGCAGGCGAAAGCCGCTTGCGCTATCACGGCGTCAAACGCATCCGCCCCGGCACCTCGCCGATCGCCCACAAAGCGCTGCCCGAAGGCGGCCGCATCAACCTGACCCTGAGACGCGCCCGATGATCGACGACCGCGAAGACGTCCGCCTCCTCCGCGACAGCGTCCGCCGCTTCGTCGATCAGCACATGCCGCGCGAACTCGCGCGCAAATGGGACAAGGAGAACATTTTCCCGCGCGACGTCCACAACGCGCTCGGCAAAATGGGCGTCATGGGCCTGACCATCCCCGCCGAATACGGCGGCCAAGGCGTCGACATCCCGGCGACGATGGTCGTGATCGAGGAACTCGCGCGCCGCTCCACGGCCGTCGCCTGCCCCTACATCATGGCCGCCTGCTACGCCGGCATGAACCTCGTCGAATCCGGCTCGGAAAGCCAAAAGCGCGCCCTGCTGCCGAAGGTCGCCAAAGGCGAATTGCTGTTCGCCTACGGCCTCTCCGAACCGAACGTCGGCGGCGATCTCGCGATGGTCGAAACCAGCGCCCGCCGCGAAGGCAACCGCATCCTCTTGTCCGGCACAAAGCGCTGGTGCACCGGCGCCCACATCGCCGACTACGTCTTCTGCCTCGCCCGCACGGGCCCAAAGGAAGAGCGCTACAAGAACCTCACGATCTTCCTCGTGCCGCCGAAGTCGAAGGGCGTCACGATCAGACCCCTCGACCACCTCGGCATCCGCGGCGTCGAAACGAACGACGCGATCTTCGAGGACGTGGAGCTCGGCGAAGACGCGATCCTTGGCGGCCCGGACAAGTGGAACCAAGGCTGGAAACAGCTCGCCGGTCGCGCCCTCGAAGTCGAAAAGCTGGAACTCTCCGCCTGCGCGCTGGGTCTCGCCGAAGCCGCCTGCGCCGACGCCTTCGACTACGCCGAAACCCGCATCCAATTCGGCAAACCGATCGGCGCCCACCAAGCGATTCGTCACGCCATCGCCGACGCGAAGACGAAAACGCTCGCGATGCGCCTCATGCTCAATCACGCCGCCCAGCTGGTGCAGGACCGCAAACCCAGCGCCCTCGAATCCTCGATGACCAAGCTCTTCTGCTGCGAAGGCGCCTCCGAGGTAACGCTCGCCTGCCAACGCATCATGGGCGCCTACGGCCTCTCCGACCTCATGGACATGGAACGCTACGTCCGCGACGCCATCTCCCTCCCCATCGTCGGCGGTTCCTCGAACATGCAGAAGAACAACATCGCCAACCGCCTGAAGTTAGCCGAATGAAGAAAAATCTCACGCGAAGCCGCGAAGCCGCGAAGAACAAGAATCTCACACAAAGACACAAAGCAGCAAAGCGGCACTCCTTCGGCGCGAAACGCCAACCCAACGTTGACTGCGCGCCTGCGGCACGCGGAAGGTCACCCTTCGTTTCTTTGTGTCTTTGTGTGAGACCTTCTTTTCGCGTCTTCGCGGCTTCGCGCGAGGCTTTTCTTTTTGCCGACGGAGCTACGCCATGACCGACCTCATCGCCACCGCCCGCGGTTTCCAAGACGAACTCAAGCGCCGCGCGCCTGAGATCGAAGCCGCGCGCCGCTTGCCCGCCGACCTCGCCAAGAAGTTCAACGAAGCGGGCTTCCTGCGCATGCTCGTGCCCAAGGACTACGGCGGCCTCGAAGCCGATCCCCTCACCTTCGCGCAAATCGTCGAAACCCTCGCCGAAGCCGACGCCTCCGCCGCGTGGGTCGCGATGATCTGCGGCTCGACCGGCGTCACCGCAAGCTGGGTGTCGCCCGCGGGCGCCCGCGAAATCTTCGCCGCGAACAATGTCGTCTGTGGCGTCTTCGCACGTCGCGGCAAGGCGCACGACGAAGGCGACCACTACCGCGTCGAAGGTCGCTGGCAATGGGGCTCGGCGAGCGACGTCTCCGACTGGATGACCGCAGGCTGCGTGCTCCACCGCGACGGCAAGCCGGTGATGGACGGCGAAACACCCGCGACCGGCGCGATCTTCGCGCCAACGCGCGAGATCGAACTGCAAGGCAACTGGGACACCTCCGGCCTCTGCGGTACGGGCAGCCAAGACTTCGTCATGAAGAACGTGCGCGTACCCAAAGCGCGCGCCGAATTCGGCGCGTTCAAGGTCTACACCGACCGACCGCTCTATCATTTCCCGCCGTTCGGCCTCCTCGCCTGCGGCGTCACCGCCGTGATGATGGGCGCGGCGCGCGCATCGGTCCGTGAACTGACGGCGCTCGCCAGCGTAAAAATCCCGGAAGCTCATCGCCGCGTGCTGGCCCAGCGCACGCAAACGCAAGAACATCTCGCCGAGGCCGAGGCCATTCTGCGTTCCGGCCGCGCGTTCTATTATGAGATGATGCACAAGGCCTGGGACGAGACGAAAGCGAACGGCAGGGCGTCGACCGAAACCCGCCGCGACCTGCGCCTCGCGATCACACACGCCGCCCGATCGTCCGTGCGCACAGTCGACCTCATGTACAACCTCGGCGGCGGCACGTCGGTGTACAAGACCTCGCCGCTGCAGCGCATCTTCCGCGACGTGCACGTCGCGTCCCAGCACATGCAGGTCGCAACCCCAACGATGGAAACCGCAGGCCGTCACATGCTAGGCCTCGACGGCGACTACAGCCAATTGTGAGCACATGAGCGACATCAGACTCGTCATCGCCGGCGCGGCAGGCCGCATGGGGCACGCCGTCATCCGCGAAGCTGCCAAGACGCAAGGCGTGAAGCTGATCGCCGGCCTCGAAGCCGCCGACAATCCGGCGCAAGGCAAAGACCTCGGCACCCTCGCCGGCATCGACGCCGTCGGCGCCAGCGTCGAAGCCGACCCGCTTACCGTGCTCGCCAAGGCCGACGCGCTGATCGATTTCACGCGGCCGCAAGCAAGTCTCGCGCTCGCCGATCTCGCGGCCCAAGCCCGCATCGTCCACGTCATCGGCACGACGGGTTTTGCAGACGCCGACGAGACCCGCATCAAGGCGGCCGCGCGTCACGCCACGATCGTCAAATCGGGCAACATGAGCCTCGGCGTGAACCTGCTCGCGGGCCTCGTCGAACTCGCCTCCCATGCGCTGGGCCAAAGTTTCGACATCGAAATCCTCGAAATGCATCATCGCAACAAGGCCGACGCGCCATCGGGCACGGCATTGCTGCTCGGCCAAGCGGCAGCCCACGGCCGCGACAAGAAACTCTCCGAACTCAAGTTGAAGCCGCACGACGGCATCACCGGTCCCCGCGCGCCCGGTCCCATCGGCTTTGCGAGTCTCCGCGGCGGCTCCGTCGTCGGCGATCACGCGGTGATCCTCGCGGGTGACGGCGAACGCATCGAACTCACCCACCGTGCCGAAGACCGCGCGATCTTCGCCAAAGGCGCCCTACGTGCTGCGCTCTGGGGCCAAGGCAAAGGCCCCGGCCTCTTCGACATGCAAGACGTGCTAGGCTTGCGCCACCGCGGGTGACGCTTTCGCTTCGCCAAGCGCCTTGCGCAGCGCGTCGGCGAAGTCCTTCCGCTCGAAGGGTGAGAGATACGATCCGATCTCAAGCGACCGCCCGTGGCTGCGCAACGTCACGGTCGGGCGCACCTCGTCATCCTTGAACCAAACGCTGACCCAGTAGGCGGGAAAGCTCCATTCCCGGCGCGCGCCGTCTTTATCGACGCGTTCGACGACGAGCGTCTCGCCGTTGATGACGAAGCGCTCGAACGCACGCGCCTGCGCATAGCTCAGTCGAAACGCGACATAGACCGCGAGCACGTCGAGCCCCATGAAGCCCGCGACCGGCCAGGCACCTTGCGAAATCATCACGCCGGCAAACAGCAGGTTGACGCCGGCCAGAACACCGATGAACAGGCGAAACCCGAACGGCCCCAGCGACCGGTACGGATGAATCACGGCATCGAAGGTAACGTGCGGCCCGTCCATGAGGACGATGCTAAGGGCAATTGCCCGGGCCGTCATCTTGTTCGGGGCGCATGGTGGAGCTGAGCGGAATCGAACCGCTGACCTCCTCATTGCGAACGAGGCGCTCTCCCAACTGAGCTACAGCCCCATACGCCC
>CAZXAQ010000125.1:0-9002 GCA_964638635.1 uncultured Flavobacteriaceae bacterium | reverse complement strand
GAGGGTTTATGGCGACGCTGTTCGAGGCAGCCGGGTTGGAGGAGGGCGCGGGGCCACGTCCGCTTGCCGACCGGCTGCGCCCGAAGACGCTCGCAGAAGTCATCGGGCAGGATCATCTGCTTGGGTCGGAAGGACCAATCGGGCGGATGCTGGCGGCGAAGCGGTTGTCGTCGATGATCCTGTGGGGACCGCCGGGGACGGGCAAGACCACGATCGCGCGGCTGCTCAGCCAGGGTTTGGCGCTGCACTTCGAGCAGTTGTCGGCGATCTTTTCAGGGGTGGCGGAACTCAGGAAAGTGTTCGACATGGCCCGCGCGCGGCGGGCGCAGGGGAAGGGCACGCTGCTCTTCGTGGACGAGATCCACCGCTTCAACCGCGCGCAGCAGGATTCGTTTTTGCCGGTGATGGAGGATGGAACCGTCATCCTGGTCGGTGCCACGACGGAGAACCCGAGTTTCGAGCTGAACGCCGCGGTCCTGTCGCGGGCGCAAGTGTTGGTGCTCAATCGTCTGAGTACGGAGCATCTGGAGTTGCTGCTGGAGCGGGCGGAGGCGCTGACGAAGGAGACGCTGCCGCTCGATGCCGATGCGCGCGCGGCGTTAAAGGCGATGGCGGACGGCGACGGGCGCTTCCTGTTGAACCTCGTTGAAGAGGTTTTGGCGCTGAAGCCGGCGAAGCCACTGACGACCGCCGATTTGGCGCGCACGGTGCAGAAGCGGGCACCGATTTACGACAAGGGGCGCGAGGGGCACTACAACCTGATCAGCGCGCTGCATAAGTCGGTGCGCGGGTCGGATCCGGACGCGGCGCTTTATTGGCTGGCGCGCATGCTCTCTGGCGGCGAGGACCCGCTTTACATCGCGCGGCGCGTGGTGCGGATGGCGGTGGAGGATATCGGACTCGCCGATCCGCGCGCGCTGACGCTCTCGCTGGCGGCGAAGGATGCTTACGACTTCTTGGGCTCGCCGGAGGGCGAACTCGCGATCGCGCAGGCGGTGATTTTTCTCGCCTGTGCGCCGAAGTCGAATGCCGCGTACACGGCGTACGGCGCGGCGAAAGAGGCTGCCGGGCGGACGGGGTCGCTGACCCCGCCGCTGCATATCCTGAACGCGCCGACGCGGCTGATGAAAGACTTGGGCTACGGCAAGGGTTACGTTTACGACCCCGACGCGCCGGAAGGGTTTTCGGGGCAGAACTATTTCCCGGACGGTATGGCGCGCGAGGCCTACTACGCGCCGACGGAGTTCGGTTTGGAGAAAGAGATCAAGGCGCGGCTCGACCGCTGGGCTGCACTGCGGGGGAAGACGTGAGAGAGCGCAACACGGCGCGCGCCGTCATGCTCGATCCAGAAGACCGCGTGCTGCTGTTCGAGTTTCATCTGCCGGCGGGTTTCTTGTCCGAAGGGCCGCGCCGGTTTTGGGCGACGCCCGGCGGCGAGATCGAACCTGGCGAGGAGGTGCGCAACGCGCTTGTTCGGGAGGTGCAAGAAGAGACTGGCATTGGCGGCTGCATCTACGGTCGCGAGCTCTGGTTCGGTTCCAACGTTCTGACGTTCAAAGGCGAGCCGGTCAAAACGCATGAGCGCTTCTTCCTGGTGCGGTGCCCGGCCGCCACGCCGAATAGCGCAAACTGGACCGACATCGAGAAAGACGTCATGCGGGCGCATCGCTGGTGGACGGTGCCGGAGCTGATCGCGGCGACGGAGACGATCTTTCCGCCGCGGTTTGGTTACTTGGTTGACGCGTTCCTGAAGAATGGGTCGCGGGGACCGGAGGAGATACCGCTTTGAGCGCGGCTCAGCGCCATGCCATATCCCGCCCCATGGGAACGGTGATTGCGATTGCTTTGGGCGGCGCGCTGGGCGCGGTCGGCCGCTATGCCTTGTCGGGCCAGATCACGCATTGGATCGGGCCGGGATTTCCGTGGGGGATTCTGCTCGTGAACGTGACCGGCTGCTTTGCCATGGGCGTGATCGTGGAGCTCGGCGCTTTGACGCTGAACTTGTCGGGCGAGATGCGCGCATTCTTGACGACCGGCATCTTGGGCGGGTTCACGACGTTCTCGGCGTTCGCGCTCGATAGCGCGGTCATGATCGAGCGCGGCGATTGGGCGTCGACGATGGTCTACGTCGCGGCGTCGGTGTTGGGGTCGATTGCGGCGTTGTTCTTGGGGCTCGCGGTTGTGCGGGGCTTTGCGTCATGACGGGTGTTGTTCAACGCAAGATCAAGCCGGATGAAGAGGGTTTGCGGCTCGACCGCTGGTTTCAGCGGCACTATCCGCAGCTGACGCATGGGCGGCTGGAGAAGCTGCTTCGGACTGGGCAGGTGCGCGTGGACGGCGCGCGCGCGAAGGCGAACCATCGCGTCGCCGGGGGCGAGACGATCCGCGTGCCGCCGATACCCAAGACTGAGGCGCCTTTGGTCGAGAAGCCGAAGCCGTCGCTGCCGGCGAAGGATCGGGCGTTCATCGAGAGCATGGTGTTGTATCGGGATAGCGACGTCATTGTGCTGAACAAGCCTGCGGGGATCGCGGTCCAAGGCGGCACAAAGACCGAGCGGCATATCGACGGCTTGTTGCCGGGGCTGGTGGACGAGGGTGAGGAGCGGCCGCGGTTGGTGCACCGGCTTGATCGCGACACGTCCGGCGTGATGATCGTGGCGTTGAATGCGCGCGCAGCCGCCGCGCTGGCACAGGCCTTCCGTCGCCACGACACACGCAAGACCTATTGGGCGCTCACGACCGGCGTTCCCACACCACGCCGCGGCAAGATCGACGGCGCGCTCGTCAAGCGCGCGGCGGCGGACGGGAACGAGCGGGTACGGATTGCCGAAGAGGGTGACGAAGACGACGCCAAGAGCGCGGTCACGCTGTTCGACATGCTGGATCACGTGACCACGATGGCCTGGGTCGCGTTGATGCCGCTGACAGGACGCACGCACCAGCTGCGCGCGCATATGGCCGCGATCGACACGCCGATCGTGGGCGATCCGAAGTACGGTAAGGAACCGGCGCGGGCGCACGGCGAGATTCCGAAGAAGCTGATGCTGCATGCGCGCAGCCTGCGCATCCGCCATCCGAAGGGGACGTGGCTGGAGGTGAGCGCACCGCTGCCGCCTCACATGGCTAAGGTTTGGGACATGTTCGGCTTCGACAAGAACGACAAGCGCGATCCGTTCGAGAACTTTGAACCGGAGAAAGGTGTACCCACGGGTGTCGCGGAGTACCGCCCGAACGACCGCAAGCGCGACAAGAAGGACACGCAGCACCACGGCCGGCGGGGTAAGGACCGTCTGCGGCGCGGGAGGTGAGGCATGCCGCAACGCCCGTCATTTATCCGGCATTGGTCTGAGATCGAGCGGCCGGCGCCGCATCTGCATCCACATACGAAGGAACCGATGGTGCGCCCGGCGGCGTTCTCGCACCGGTTTGGGCTTCGGCGGCTCGGCATACGGCATGACACGATCATGCCCGGCTGGCGCTCGTCGCAGCCGCACGCGGAGCGCGACGAAGAGGAGATGGTGTTCATCCTCGAAGGCACGCCGGATCTTTGGGTGGACGGGTATGCCTATCGGCTGAAGCCGGACGATGCGGTCGGTTGGCCCGGACGGGATGGGCAAGCGCATTGCCTGATCAACAACACGGACAAACCCGTCCGTATGCTGACGATCGGCGAGGCGTCGCGGTGCAATTCGTTGATCCACTTCCCGCTGTCGCGCGCGATGGACGGTTGGCTCGACGGGATGGGCAAGCGCTGGACGGATGCGCCGAAGCGCAAGCTCGGGGCTCATGACGGGCTGCCGGACGTGGTGCGCGGGCGGGCAACGCCGGAGTCGTGGCGCGCGACGCGCAAGCCCGCTTGTGTGGTCGATTGGCGCAAGATTTTGAAGCCCGGCAAGCCCTATCCCGGAGACGACGAGAAGTTGGGGGAGTGGGCGCATCTGTCCGTGGCGCTGGGCCTCACGCGGATCGGGGCGGGGTACGCGTTGCTGGCGCCGGGGCGGCGGTCGTCGTGGCCGCATGCTGAATTCGACGAGGAAGAGTTCGTCTACGTCGTCGAGGGCGAGCCGGATGCCTGGATCGACGGGCATCTGCATCGCTTGAAGCCGGGCGACGCGGCGGGGTTTCCGGACCGCACGGGCATCGCGCATTGCTTGATTAACAATACGGACAAGCCGGTGGGATTGATCGTCGTGGGGGAGGCGTCGCGGAGCCGGTCGAAGTGCGTCTATCCGTTGCATCCGAAGCGCAACAAAGAGATCGGCGACTTCCTCTGGAAAGATGCGCCGCGGCACGAGCTTGGCCAACACGACGGCATGTCGGATATGCGGCGGGCGGAGATGAAGGCGAAGCGGCGGAAGAAGTGATGCTGAAGACCGGGGCAAAGCGCTTCTACAAAGACGTCGGCGTTCGCGAGGAACGCGGCGGCTTTGCGGTGCTGCTCGACGGGCGGCCGATCAAGACACCGGCGGGCGCGGTGATGCTGGCGCCGACGCGGGCGCTGGGCGACGCGATCGCGGCGGAGTGGCGCGGGCAGGGCGAGATGCTGCTGCCGGAGACGATGGCGCTGACGAAGTCGCTGAACACGGCGCTCGACCGGGTGGCGGCGAACCGGGCTGCGATCGCCGACGATTTGGCGAAGTATGCGGGGAGCGATCTGCTTTGCTATCGGGCGGAAACGCCTGCGGAATTGGTGCGCCGGCAGCGTGAGGCGTGGGACCCTTGGCTTGCGTGGGCGGCAGACAAATTTGGCGCGCGGTTGGCGGTCACGACGGGTGTCTCTCATATCGCGCAATGGGACGAGGCTTTGGCGGCGATCCGACGTGCGATCAAAGCGCACGATGAGCATCGGCTTGTCGTGCTGCATCCGGGGGTGACGATCACGGGCTCGGCGGTGCTTGGCTTGGCGTTCGCGGCGGGTGCGATCGGCGCGGCGGATGTCCTCGCGGCGGCCGAGGTGGATGCCGCCTATCAAGCCGAGCTTTGGGGCCGCGATGCGGAAGCCGAGAAGGCGCGCGCGCACCGCTTGGCGGACCTGAAGGCGGCTGAGGCTTATCTGAAGCTGCTCGGCTGACCGCTGCCGCAGCGTCAAGTTATGCGCAGTGGGCTGGCAAACGGGGGCTTTGTGCGGTTGCACACCCCCCCAAACTGTGCAGATTTGCGCCAAGACTCAAGGCTGGGGCCCGCATGCACGAGATCATCAAGGAGCTTGAACGCCGCCGTGCGGCCGCGCAAATGGGCGGCGGCGAAAAGCGCATCGAGGCGCAGCACGCCCGCGGCAAGCTGACCGCGCGGGAACGGCTCGACATCCTGCTCGATGAGGGGTCGTTCGAGGAGTTCGACACGTTCGTCGAGCACCGCTCGACCGACTTCGGGATGGATCAGCAGCGCGTGCCCGGCGACGGCGTCGTCACGGGTTGGGGCACGATCAACGGGCGGCTGGTCTATCTGTTCGTGAAGGATTTTACGGTGTTCGGCGGGTCGCTATCGGCGGCGCATGCGCAGAAGATCGTGAAGATCCAGGACATGGCGCTTCGGAACGGCGCACCGGCGATCGGCGTGTTCGACGCCGGCGGCGCGCGCATTCAGGAGGGCGTGGACGCGCTCGCCGGTTATGGCGAGGTCTTCGCGCGGAACGTGCTGTCGTCGGGGGTGATCCCTCAGATTTCGATCATCATGGGGCCGTGCGCGGGCGGCGACGTCTATTCCCCCGCGATGACCGACTTCATCTTCATGGTGCGCGACACGAGCTACATGTTCGTGACCGGGCCGGACGTCGTGAAGACGGTGACGAACGAGGTCGTGTCGTCAGAGGAGCTCGGCGGCGCGAAGGTGCATACCACGAAATCGTCGATCGCGGACGGGGCCTACGATAACGACATCGAGTGCCTTATGCAGATGCGGCGGTTGATCGATTTCCTGCCATCGTCGAACCGCGAACAACCGCCGTCCTGGCCGTCGTTTCAGGAGGTCGACAAAGACGACATCTCGCTCGACACGTTGATCCCGGCGAACCCGAACAAGCCCTACGACATGAAGGAGTTGATCCTGAAGGTCGCGGACGAGGGCGACTTCTTCGAGATTCAGGAGAACTTTGCGAAGAACATCATCACGGGGTTCGGACGGATCGAGGGATCGACGGTGGGGTTTGTCGCGAACCAGCCGATGGTGCTGGCCGGCGTGCTCGACAGCGATGCGAGCCGCAAGGCCGCGCGGTTCGTGCGGTTCTGCGACTGCTTCAACATCCCGCTGGTGACGTTCGTGGACGTGCCGGGGTTCTTGCCGGGCACCGCGCAGGAGTACGGCGGGTTGATTAAGCACGGGGCGAAGCTGCTGTTCGCGTTCACGGAAGCGACGGTGCCCAAGATTACCTGCATCACGCGGAAGGCATTCGGCGGGGCTTACGACGTCATGGCGTCGAAGCACATGCGTGCCGACATCAACTACGCTTGGCCGACGGCGCAGATCGCGGTCATGGGCGCGAAGGGCGCGGTCGAGATCATCTTCCGCGCCGACATCAACGATCCTGCGAAGATCGCGGAACGCACGAAGGAGTATGAGGAGCGGTTCCTGAATCCATTCGTCGCGGCGCAGCGCGGGTATTTGGACGAAGTGATTATGCCTCACGGCACACGGCGGCGGATTGCGCGGGGGTTGCGCTCCTTGCGGAACAAGCGGGTGGAGATGCCGTGGAAGAAACACGACAACATTCCGTTGTGATGATGCAGAGAATTTACATTGCGTTCCTGGGACCGCGGGCATCCTGCCCGCTCTTAGGGCGCTTCAACGTCAGAAAGAGCGGGCGGGACGCCCGCGGTCCCAGGAAGGTCGTTTCTATGTTGCGTACAACTACTTTTGCCGCTGTTGCTTTGCTGCTTGCCGCTTGTGCGGACATGCAAACTCCAACGATGGGTCCCGCGCCGCAGCCGACGGTGGCGAAGATCAACGGGGCTGACTTTGCTTGGCGTACGAAGGCGCTTTCGAGCGATCACTTCGAGGGGCGGGGACCAGGGACGGCGAAGGGCGAGGCCGCTGCCGATTGGATTGCGGATGAGCTGAAGCGCATGGGGCTGAAGCCCGGTGCGGGTGGCAGCTACTTCCAGGATGTGCCGGCGGCTTCGATTGCGCTTGATCCCGTGAAGTCGTCATTTGAAATCGTGGGGCCGGATGGTGCGAAGCAGCTCAAGATCGCCGATGAGGTCGCGTTTTGGACGCCGCGCTTCGACAAGGCGGATCAGGCGGTGAAGAACTCCGATCTCGTGTTCGTTGGCTACGGCGTGAATGCGCCGGAGGAGCGGTGGAACGACTTCAAGGGGATCGACGTCAAGGGCAAGACGATCGTGCTCATGATCAACGATCCGGGGTTCATCACCGGCGACACGCGTATGTTCAAGGGCCGGGCGATGACCTATTACGGCCGCTGGACCTACAAGTTCGAGGAAGCGGCGCGGCGCGGGGCGGCCGCCGTCATTATCATTCACGAGACGGAACCGGCGGCCTACGGCTGGCAGGTCGTGCGCAATTCGAACACCGGCGCGAAGTATTACCTCGACAGGGAGAACGGGAACGCGGATCTCGCGACCGTGCATTCGTGGATCACGACGGAGGCGGCAAAGACGCTGTTTGCGCGCGCGGGGCTCGACTACGACAAGCTGCGGCTGGCCGCGAACAAGCGCGGGTTCCGTGCGGTGCCGATGAAGGGGTTGAAGCTCAACGCGGTCACGCATTCGGCGGTCGCGCGGATGAAGACGCGCAACGTCATCGGCGTCGTGCCGGGGACGGCGAAGCCCGATGAGTATGTTCTCTATACGGCGCACTGGGATCATCTCGGCGTGAAGCAGGACGTGCCGGGCGCGGACAAGATTCATAATGGCGCGGTCGACAATGCGAGCGGATCCGCGGCGGTGTTGGAGATGGCGGAGGCGTTCGCCGCCGCGCCGCCGAAGCGGTCGGTGATGTTTGGGTTTGTGACGCTGGAAGAGCAGGGGTTGCTCGGCTCGGAGTATCTGGCGAAGCACCCGCCGGTGTCGCTGAACAAGATCGTGGCGGGGCTGAACTTCGATGGCGTCGGGCCGTCGGGGCCGTCGCGCGACATGACGGTCGTGGGGTCGGGCGCTTCGCAGCTTGAAGACATTCTGGCTGCCGCGTTGAAGACGCGCGGGCGTGTGACGTCGCCCGATCCGGAGCCGGAGAAGGGTTCGTTCTACCGCTCGGACCACATCAGCCTCGCGAAAGTGGGCGTGCCGATGCTCTATGCGGGGCAGGGGATCGATCTGGTCGAAGGCGGCAAGGCGGCGGGTATGGCGTTGCGCGACGACTATCGCACGAAGCGCTATCACCAGCCGTCGGACGAATGGAGCGATAGCTGGGACTTGCGCGGGCCGGTCGAGACGATGGAGGTCGCGTACGACGTCGGCAATACGATCGCCAACTCGAACGATTGGCCGACTTGGTACAAGGGCAACGAGTTCCGGAGCATTCGCCAAAAGAGCCTTCGGGCGAAGTAGAAAGAAGAAATGTTCAAGAAAATCCTCATCGCCAATCGGGGTGAAATTGCCTGCCGAGTCATCAAGACGGCGCGGAAGATGGGCATCAAGACCGTGGCGGTTTATTCGGACGCCGATGCGGCGGCTTTGCATGTCGATATGGCGGACGAGGCGGTGGCGATCGGGCCCGCGCCTTCGGCGCAGTCGTATCTCGTGATCGAGAAGATCGTCGAGGCGTGCAAGAAGACCGGCGCCGAGGCGGTGCATCCGGGGTATGGGTTCTTGTCGGAACGGACCGCGTTTGCCGAGGCGTTGGCGAAGGCGAAGGTCGCGTTCATTGGGCCGAATGCGCATGCGATTTCGGCGATGGGCGATAAGATCGAGTCGAAGAAGCTCGCGGCGAAGGCGAAAGTGTCTTGCGTTCCGGGTTACATCGGCGAGATCAAGGACCTGAAGGAAGCAGCCCGGATTGCGGGCGAGATTGGCTATCCGGTGATGGTGAAGGCCTCGGCCGGCGGC
>CAZXAQ010000124.1:0-9324 GCA_964638635.1 uncultured Flavobacteriaceae bacterium | reverse complement strand
CCTCAAACCCGCCTTGGGAATCCCTTCGATTCTCAAAAACCGCAAACCGCTCTAGATCGCGGTAGGCGGAATTCAGAAACTCGACTCTCACGTTGCGCGGGCCGTGCGCTGCCTAAGCTTGTCCAAACGCGCTTTGACTTCTTCCAAACTCAACGCTTCGCCGGTGCGCTCGTATTCGGCCAACCTGTCGAGATCGATGGCGATGTCGTCCGGGTCCGCGACGTAGCGCTCAATAGCTTCGGTGAGCATCTCTTCGCGCGTGCGCCCGCTCTCCTTCGCCAGCCGTTCAATGGCGGCGTCGAGTTCGGCTGGAATCTCAAAGGTGCGAAGCACTTTGTTCATGCGTGCTGCATGCCACAAATGGGCTGGGGCGTCGAGTTAACCGCTAAATCCCGTCGCCTTCCACGTTTTCGTGGATGCCGCATTCGTCTTTGCCGGTGCCTGACCAGCGGCCGGAGCGGTAGTCGTCGCCGTCTTTGACGCGGTTCGTGCAAGGCATGCAGCCGATCGAGAGATAGCCGTCTTCGACGAGCGGGTGGCGCGGCAGGTCGTTTGCCAGGATATGTTCTTTCAGATCCTGCAAGCTCCAATTCCAGAGCGGGTTCACGACGAAGCGGCTGCCGTTCAGTTCGAGCGGGGCCATCGCGGTGCGGGCCTGGGTTTGGAAGCGTTTGCGGCCGGTGATTTCGGCGTCGAAGCCGGCGAGCGCGCGGCGGAGCGGCAGCACTTTGCGGAAATTGCAGCACGCATCGGGGTCGCGGGCCCAGAGCGTGCCTTCGGGGTCGAACGTGCGCGTGTCGTCCGGGTGCGGACCGATCGCGCGCAGGTCGGTGAGGCCGAGCTTCTCCTGCAGGCGGTCGCGATAGCGCAGCGTTTCGCCGAACAGTTTGCCGCTGTTCAGGAAGATCACCGGGACGGACGGGTCGATCTCCGCGATCAGATGAAGCAGCACGACGGACTCCGACCCGAACGAGGAGACCGTCGTGATGCGGCCGGCGAATTCGTCCTTGATCATCGCCTTGAGCAGCGTGCGCGCGTCGGCGTTCGCGAATTTCGCGCGCAGGGCTTCGAGGCGAAGGCGCAGCGCGTCGGCGGGTTTCTCCGTTTGGTCGAAGATGCGCGGTGCGGGCGGCGGCGCTTTCAGCTTTGTGGGGCGCAGGTGGGTGGCGGGGTCGCTCATACGGGCGCGCGCTCCTTCAGCCAACCTTCGCGGTCGACGAGTTCGTTCGTGAGGCGCGTGATCTCGGTCTTCGCCCTGCCCTCTTCGCGCCAGCGCGCGCGGGCGTCGGCGACGGTGCGGATGCGCGCGGTCCATTCGGGGCCGAACTGGGTTTGGAGATGGGCTTTGAGTTTTTGCGCGAGGCCGGGGGCTTTGCCACCGGTCGAAACGGTGAGCAGCAGCTCGCCGCGGCGCACGATGGCGGGGACGTGGAAGTCGCAGAGGTGGGGCACGTCTTCGACGTTGACGAGCGCACCCACGGCGCGCGCGTTGGCGGCGATGCGGGCGGCCTCTTCGTTGGGCAAGCCCGCGATCAGCACGACGGCGGCGCCTTCAAGGTCGGCCTTCACGGGCAGGCGTTCGTAGATCGCCGCTTCCGCGTGGCAGGCCCAGCCGTCTTGGTCGATGACATAGAGCGAGAGCTGTTCCACCCCGGCGTCGCGCGCGTATTCGTAACGCTGTTGGGCGGCGAGGCCGCGGCCAACGACGGCGATCCGGCGGTTGGATAGGTCGAGAACGATCGGCAGCACCGAGCGCGTCCTTTGTTCTTCAGGAATCTGAGATAACGCCTCCTGGGGCATTACTCAAGGTTTCGACGTGAATTAAATTAATTCTCATGTTTTCGCGTGAATTATAGAAACCTTGATCCTGGGCGGCCTTGCGACCCACTTTCGCTCCCGTGACCCACGCCCTACCCCTCGAATGGCGGATCAGCCCCGGGCTCGTCCCCTACCCCGACGCCGTCGCGGCGATGGAGGCGCGCGTGGGTGCGATTGCTGAAGGGCGCGAGCGTGAGTTGGTTTGGCTGCTTGAGCATCCGCCGCTCTATACGGCCGGCACGAGCGCGCAGGCGAGCGATCTGCTCGCGCCTGATCGCTTCCCGGTGTTCCCGACGGGACGCGGCGGGCAGTTCACGTATCACGGGCCGGGACAGCGCGTCGGCTATGTGATGATGGATTTGCGCCGGCGCGGGAACGACGTGCGCCGCTTCGTGCGCGATCTCGAAGAGTGGCTGATCCGCACGCTGGCAGCGTTCAACGTGCGCGGCGAGCGGCGCGCGGGGCGCGTCGGTATCTGGGTCGTGCGCAGGCAAGGTCGCGAGGACAAGATCGCGGCGCTCGGCATTCGCGTGCGGCGCGGCGTCAGCTATCATGGCGTGTCGTTCAACGTGGACCCGGAGCTGGAGCACTTCTCGGGCATCGTGCCGTGCGGGATCGCCGAGCACGGTGTCACGAGTTTGGCCGACCTGGGGCTGACGGCCATAATGGCCGATGTGGATTTGGCGCTGAAGGCGGCGTTTGAGGATGTGTTTGGGCAGGTCGTTGATGCCGAAGGAAGATGATTCACGCGAAGCCGCGAAGGATGCGAAGATAAGGCGCGAAGCGCTGCTTCAATTTTCGCGTCTTTTCTTCGCGCCTTTCGCGGCTTCGCGTGAGATATTGCGGCGCTGACGCGCCGCGGGGGTAGACTTGAGGATGCAATGGCACCGCTAAATCCGCGCACGCAGCTTTCGACGCATGAGGTGACCAACCAGCCGCCGCCGTTCGAGAACATTAGTCTCTATGCGAGCGATGTCGTGCTGAAGGATGCTGTCGCACGCGAAGGTGCAAAGGGGCACGACGCGCGGCTTGCGGCATTTGGCGAGCAGGCGGGGTCGGCGGAGGTGATCCAGTGGGGGTTCGAGGCGAACAAGAACACGCCAGAACTGAAGACGTTCGACCGCTATGGGCGGCGGATTGATGAGGTCGTGTTTCATCCGTCGTATCACAAGCTGATGGAGTTCGGGCTTGGTGGCGGGTTTGCATCTGTCGCGTGGGGGCAACAGAGCGGCGGGCATGTCGCGCATGCGGCCGTCCTCTACATGATGGCGCAGGTCGAGCCGGGTGTATGCTGTCCGATGACGATGACCTATGCGGCGTTGCCGGCGCTGCGGCATCAGCCGGACGTTGCGGCGGCGTGGGCGCCGCGGATCACCGGTGGCGTCTACGATCCAATGTCGGCGCCGGCTGCGCAGAAGCGCGGCGCTACGATCGGCATGGCGATGACGGAGAAGCAAGGCGGCTCCGACGTGCGCGCGAACACGACGAAGGCGGTGCGTAACGGCGACGGGTCGTACACGCTGACGGGGCACAAGTGGTTTTGCTCGGCGCCGATGTGCGATGCGTTCCTGACGCTGGCGTACGCGGAGGGCGGGCTCACGTGTTTCTTGGTGCCGCGCTGGACGCCTGCGGGCGAGCGCAATGCGATGCACATCATGCGGCTGAAAGACAAGCTCGGCGACCGCGCGAATGCGTCGTCGGAGATCGAGTATCACGGTGCCTATGCTGAGCGCGTCGGCGAGGAGGGCCGCGGTGTCAAGACGATCATCGAGATGGTGCATCACACGCGGCTCGACTGCACGGTCGCACCCGCCGCCTATATGCGCCAGGCGTTGGCGCAGGCGTTGTGGCACACGTCGCACCGGACTGCGTTTCAGAAGAAACTGGTCGATCAGCCGCTGATGGCGCGCGTGCTCGCCGATCTTGCGATCGAGAGCGAGGCGGCGACCGTGCTTGCGTTCCGGATCGCGCGCTCGTTCGACGAGGCGGGGAGCGAACAGGCGGCGCTGTTTTCGCGGCTCGCCACGCCGATCGGGAAATACTGGCTGAACAAGCGGGTCGTGAACTTCGTTTATGAGGCGATGGAGTGCCACGGCGGTGCGGGTTACATCGAGGAGTCCGTGTTGCCGCGCCTGCACCGGCAAGCGCCGCTCAATTCGATTTGGGAAGGTTCGGGCAACGTCATCTGCCTCGACGTGCTGCGGGCGCTGTCGCGTGAGCCCGATACAGTGGCCGCGCTGTTCGCGGAGTTGGAGGCGGCGCGCGGCGCCTACCCTGCCCTCGACCGCGCGATCGACGGAGCGAAGGCGCGGCTCAAGACCGTCACCGAACCGCATGCGCGCGTGCTCGTCGAAGAGTTGGCGCTGGCGCTGCAAGGCGCCCTGCTCGCCCGCCATGCGCCGAAGCCTGTCGCCGACGCCTTCGTCGCGACGCGGCTCGGCGATATGCCTTGGCGTACCTATGGTGCGTTCGATGCGGAGATCGATGTGCGCGCGATTGTCGCGCGGGCGATGCCGGCAGCGGCTTGACCCTCACGTGGCGTGAGGCTGGATAACGGCGGCGGTTTTCAGGAGCGCCGCCGTGAATCGCTGTGCCTTCGTCACTGCGTTTGCGGCTGCTCCGTTTGCGCGAATTGGAGCGACCGCGATGACACATGAAACCGATGCCACATTGACCGTTCGCGGGGTGAAGATTGTCGGGCGGCTGACGCAGCCGGCCGGGCGCGCGAAGGCGGCCGTGCTGTTGCTGCCGGGGTCGCTCTATAGCGACGTCGATGGGAACTATCCGACGTGGAATATGTCGCCTCATGCCTATCGCGATCTGGCGTTGCAGCTCGCGGCGCGCGGGGTTGCCGTTTTGCGGCAGGCAAAAATCGGGCCGGGGACGGGATCGGAGACGCTTGATCCGGAGGCGGCGAAGGCGCATCGGCTTTTCGAGACGCGGGTCGAGGTGGCCTCCATTGCGCTTGATCACTTGCGGCGCGCGCTGCCGGATGTCCGGTGCTACGTCGCGGGGCATAGCGAAGGCGCGCTTGTGGCCTCTCTCCTTGCGCCGAAACGCGTCGATGCGATTGCAGGTGTTGTCAGCCTGTCGGGGCCAGCGCTGCGGTTGCTCGATCTTATGCGCGGGCAGATGGCGGGCATGACGCTGGGCGCGGATTTGTCTGCGCTCGACGCGTGCATCGCTGCCATCCGCGCCGGGCAGCCGATGCCGGACGCGGCGAAGACCAACCCGCAGACGCAGATGCTGGCGTCGATGCCACCGGAGGCGCACGTTTACTTGCGCAGCGTCGATGCCGTCGATCCGCTGGCGGCGATCGCGGCGGTGCGTCAGCCCGTGTTGATCGTGCAGGGCGGGCGGGATGCTTCGGTGACGCCGGAGCAAGCGGATCAGCTGGCCGCGGCGCGCAAGGGGCTGCCGACCGCGAACGCGCGGTTCCCGGAACTGCAGCACTTCTACAAGCGCGCCGCGCCGGGGCTGAACCCGATGGAGGCGTTCGCGCTCTCCGACGAAAGCGACCCCGCGGTTGCCGATGCGATCGCGGGGTGGCTCGCTCAGGCGTAGACGAACTCCTTGCCGTCGAGGTCGATGGCCGGGATTTGGTCTTTTTCGACCCAGTAGTCTTGCGTGTGCTGCCACTCCGGCTTGTTGCCGCGGCGGGGCAGCAGGTGCATGGAGCGCATCAGGTAGTTCGGGTTGAAGTTGTCTGGGTCCATCCAGTCGAGGATCGGCATGTCCTTGTCTTCTGGGCGGAGCGCCACGCTGACGCGATGTTTGCCTTTCGCCTTCATGTGGTTGAGCAGACGGCAGACGAAGTCGCCGAGCAGGTCCACGCGCAACGTCCAGCTGGCGCGGAAGTAGCCGAAGATCCAGAGCATGTTCGGGATGCCGGTGAACATCATGCCGCGATAGGTGACCGTGTCGTGGAAGTCGAGCTTCTTGCCGTCGATTGTGAAGGCGATGTCGCCGAGGACGCTCAAGTTGAAGCCGGTCGCGGTGATGATGACGTCGCCGTCGACCTTCTGGCCGGAGCGGAGCAGCACGCCCGTTTCGGTGAAGCTTTCGATTTCGTCGGTGATGACGGAGGCTTTGCCGGCGCGGATGCCCTGGAACAGATCGCCGTCGGGAATGAAGGCGATGCGCTGCTGCCACGGGCGGTATTTCGGGGTGAAGTTCTTCTTCACCTCCTCGGGCCCCAAGAACATTTCGGCGGCGGCGAGGAGTTCGGCCTTCACCGCTTCCGGTTCTTTGAACGAGCGCGTGGTGAGCTGTGCCTGATCGAAGAGGATTTTCTTGCGCACGATTTCGTGAATCCACTCTTCACTGACTTCGATTTGGCGCAGGACGTCGGCGAGGTCGTTCGCGTTGCGCGCCGGGATGAAGTAGGTCGGCGAGCGCTGGATGACCGTGACGTGCTTGCAGTCGGCGGCGATTGCGGGAACCACGGTCGCAGTCGTGGCGCCGGAGCCGATGCAGATGACGTTCTTGCCTTTGAGGTCCAGGTCTTCGGGCCAGGTTTGCGGGTGAACGATCTTACCCTTGTACTTCTCCATGCCCTTCCATTGCGGCGTGAAGCCCTGCGAATGGCGGTAATAACCCTGACACATCCAGAGGAAGTTCGCGGTGAACGTGACGGGCTCGTTCGTATCGGTGCGGATGCCTTCGAGCGTCCAGGTGTTCGTCTTCGAGTCCCATGTCGCCGACGTGATCTTGTGCTGGTAGCGGATGTGTTTGCCGAGGTTGTTCTCCTCGATCACCTCGCCCATGTATTTCAGGATTTCCTCCCCTGTGGCGATCGGGTTGCCGACCCACGGCTTGAAGCGATAGCCGAACGTGTAGAGGTCGCTGTCGGAGCGGATGCCCGGATAGCGGTGCATCCACCACGTGCCGCCGAAATTCTCGTACATCTCGAGCACGACGAACGAGGTGCCGGGGCACTGCTTCGTCAGGTGATAGGCGGCACCGACGCCGGAGATGCCGGCGCCGATGACCAAGACGTCGAAGTGCTCCGCCTTTTGCGGTTTCGGTTTTGCGGCGGTGGCGGCTTGGGCCATGTGGGCGATCCTTGGATGTGGAATGGCGAATGGGGCGAGTTCGCCAGACAACGCCAATTTCCGCCTTGATCCGTATCAACGGCGGTCCACCGCTTGACCCAGGTCAATGCGGCGCCTGCACATTTGTGATGTTTTTGCGAACCGGGCGCGGATTGGCCGCGACTGCCGGAGGTGGGATTTTTTGTTGCATGCGTAACGGCGTTTCGAAGGGGCAAGTCGCAACCGCGGAACCTGCGGCGGCCAAACAGGTCGAGACCGCGACAGTCACACAAAACGTGCGCAAAAAGCGTACCGCGCAGCTCGCCGCTGCGAAAGACATCGCCAAGCAGGCGGAGGACGGCGCCGTTGCACTTAAGGCGCTTGAGTCCATTCTCGAAGGCGCGTCGCCCGACGACGCAAACGCGATCAAGTCGGCGCTGATGCGTTGGCAGAAGCTCGACACGCGCATGCCGGTCAGCCCCGACGACGAGCTGGTCGACGACTGGCGAAATGCCGTTTATCCGTACAAGAACCGGTTGTCGCGCAAGACCTATGAGAAGCAGAAGTACCGGCTGCAGGTGGAGCTGTTGAAATTTCAAGCCTGGGTGAAGGCGACGGGTCAGCGCGTCGTCATTCTGTTCGAAGGGCGCGATGCGGCCGGTAAGGGCGGCACGATCAAGCGGTTTATGGAGCACCTGAACCCGCGCGGTGCACGCGTCGTCGCGCTCGAGAAGCCGACCGAGTTCGAGCGCGGGCAATGGTATTTCCAACGCTATATCGAACATCTACCAACCAAGGGCGAGATCGTGATGTTCGACCGCTCCTGGTACAACCGCGCGGGCGTCGAGCGCGTGATGGGGTTTTGCAACGACGCGGAGTATCAGGCGTTCATGCGCCAGGCGCCGGAGCTTGAGCGCAACCTCGTCGCCAGCGGCATTCACTTGTTCAAATTCTGGTTCTCGGTCAGCCGAAAGGAACAACGCCGGCGCTTCCGCGAGCGGGAGCTACATCCGCTGAAGCAATGGAAGCTCAGCCCCATCGACATGGCGGCGCTCGACAAGTGGGACGCGTATTCCAAGGCGAAGGAGGCGATGTTCCTGCACACGGACACGTCGGAAGCGCCGTGGATCGTGATCAAGTCGGACTGCAAAAAGCGCGCGAGGCTGAACACCATGCGCTACGTGCTGAACAAACTCGACTACAAGGGCAAGGATACGAAGAACTTGCCGCCACCCGATCCGCTGATCGTGGGGCGCGCGCATTTGAACGCGTTGGCTTAGGTTCGCTTTGACGCCGGTCACTGCCGCTGTGGTGACTAGGTTCTCGCGTGAATTGAGCGGGCGGCCGCGTGCAAGTTCGGCCGCCTTTTTGTTTAGCCGTTTGTGGTGCGAGCATCGTCAGGCACCTAGGGACTGCGGGAACCGGCCGTTACTTCGCCCTTGTGGGCAGCGAATGCCGCCAGGACTTCAGACTTCTCGGGCTTCGGAACCTTGAAAAAGTCCAAGGTTCGTCCGAGCTCAGCTGCGACCTCATCGAATTCGGCGGGAGAGATCCGAAGCTTGCGATGGGCCTCCTCAAGGCCGAGCGAAGTCGCACCTGCTTTGGTCGCCGTGTATTGGAAAGGCCCACCCGAAATGTTGCAGACCCAAAGCGTGCGCATGAACTTGAGGCCCGGCAGCCTTCCCAAGTTCTTGGTATGCCACTCCCGCAGCTGAGGGTTCTTTGATTTCTTGCCGACGATGGGGTTCTTCACGACCGCGTCGCTAAAGTGATCTATCACCGCCGCGATGGCGAAGACACCACCCAGCCGGTCGTAGAGACTTGTCGCCGGGACAGACTGTGGGGCGTTTGGCGCCTTGTTCGCCGCGCTCGCAACGACAGCAGCAGCTGTAGCGGCAGCCAGCGTCAGGCCTGAGACCACGGCGCGTCTTGATACAAAAGTCGAAATGCTCTGTTTCATTGTCAATTCCTTTGTGAAGATGTCGAGCGCGATGCAGTCGCCGCGCCCGGTGTCGGGACGGACTGCGGACTGGTTCAAGCAGATTGCTGTGCGGGGAAGAAAGGCGTCGACGCTCTCTTCGTCGAATCGCTCGTCGGATGGCGAGCGCTGTCGCGCGATTGCCACCCGACGACACCGTACGCCGTCAACAGAGGCAAGTCGAGCGCCAAAGCGCGCGCGGTTTACCGCGATGCGCTATGTGCTGAACAAGCCCGACTACAAGGGCAAGGACGCGAAGAACCTGCCACCGCCCGACCCGCAGATCGTGGGCCGCGCGCATTCGAATGCAGTGGTTTAGGCCGCCGCCCCATATTCCCGCACAAACCTTGCCACGATATCGGCGGCCGGTTCGATGCGTTGGACGAGGTCGACGCTTTGGCCGGCGGACCAGGTGTCTTTCCAGCGTTTGAAGGCGATGTTCGGGTCGCCGAAGTTCGGGGCGTCGAGGTTGGCTTTGTCGGGGTCGATGCCGAC
>CAZXAQ010000123.1:0-9441 GCA_964638635.1 uncultured Flavobacteriaceae bacterium | reverse complement strand
GTTCCAGGTGCACGCGATCAGCCGCCAGATCGCGCAGTTCCATCAGACCTACGACGCCTGGCTGACGACGACGTTGGGCGCGCCGGTCGTGCGTAACGGCACGTTCGATTTCCACGAGAAAGATCCGATAAAGGCGTTCGCGCCGATCATCGACTATCTGCCGGTGACAGCGATTCAGAATGCGACGGGGCAGCCTGCGATCTCGCTGCCGCTTGCGTGGGCTCAGAACGGGACACCAATCGGCCTGCACTTCGCGGGACGCTTCGGCGACGAGACGACGCTGCTCAAACTCGCAAGACAGCTCGAGACGGCGCAGCCCTGGGCGAACCGTCATCCCGCAATTTGGAATTGAGCGGGCGGCCTTTGCGGGCGGAAAATTTGCTCTTGTGCTTTCGTGCGCCGTCGCTAGCGTCGCGCGCGAAATTGATTTCGAGGGATTCGGTCATGTACCGCCGTTGGTTTTCCGCCGTCGCCGTCAGCGTCCTCTGTTGCGGGATGGCGGCGGGGCCTGCGCTCGCCGCCGCAAAGACACCGTCGCTTTGGTCGCTATGTAAGACAGCCGCGAAGAAGGAAAGCGTGCCGGACAGCGAGAAGATCCAAAAGTGCACCGCCGTGATCGACGCGGCGGCGAAAGGCGACAAGAAGGCCGCGAAGCACCTTGCTGCGGCCAGGTTTCATCGCGGCGTCGCGTACAATCGGATCGACGACCACGACAAGGCATTGGCCGATCTTGATCAGGCGGTGACGCTGAAGCCGAAATTCAGCCGTGCCTGGTATCAGCGCGGCAATGTCTACTCGGACAAGGGGATGTTCGATCAGGCGATCGCTGACTACGACCGCGTGCTTGGCCTGAAGCCAAAGCATGCGCGCGCGCTGGCCAACAGGTGCCGCGCCCGGGCCCTCGCGGCGAAGGAGCTCGCGAAGGCGTTGGCCGACTGCAATCAGTCGCTAACCTTGAGGCCCAAAGGCAATGCCCGGGCTCTCGGGGCACGCGGGTTGGTTTATTTCCGTAACGGCGAGTTCGACAAAGCGCTGAGCGACCTCAACGCGGCGATCATCACCCTGCCAAAGTCTGCAAGTTCATTGTACGTGCGCGGGGTGGTGAAACTTAAGAAGGGTGACACGACCGGCGGAAATGCCGATTTAGCCGCAGCCAAGGCACTCGATGGCGGTCTTGCGGGCCGCTACAGCGCACTTGGTGTGGCGCCGTAATCGCAAAGCTACAACTTCAGCTGCTTATTTGACCCATAATTAATGGGCGCCCGGGAATAAATGACGGGCCGCCATCGTTGTGTGTTGTCGGGGCATTACACGCACAAGGGCCAGGGTCACAAATGGTTATTCGCATCGCGGAAGATCAGTACGCCGCGCAAAGAGACGGGCTCTTTTCGGAGCATCGGATCGTCAAGCCGCTCCCCGCTTCGCAGGCGCGGGCCGCCAAACTCGGTTCGACGACGCGCCGGGTGGCGCTGGACGCGATGAAGACACTCGTTACCGGTGTCGGCGTTCGGCCGCGCGCGGGCGACCTGGTTTTAGCGCGTGTCAAGCAGGTCGGCCATCAAGCGCGCATTCACCTGCCCTGCGGCCGCCGCTCGCGGCTCTTCAAGGGCAACGAAGTCGTCGTCCCCTATGGCAACCGCTATGCCGTCCATCAGTTTGAGGCCGTCGTTCCCGAAACGCTCGGCGAGTGCCAGTTGGTGGCCGCGGGCGGCGTGGCCGGCAAAGTCACCTCGCAACATGATTCGGTTCGCGCTGCGACGGTGCTTGAGCCGATCGGCCTCGTCGGCAACGAGAACGGTGAGGTGTTGAACCTCAACCAGTTTGCGATGCCGTTCCAGGCCCCGGATCCGAAGCGTCAGCCGCTCGTGGTTGTCGTCGTCGGTTCGGAAATGGATGCGGGCAAAACGACGACGGTCACGCATATCGTGCGCGGGCTCATGCTTGCGGGCATTCATGTCACGGCGGCGAAGGTCACGGGCACGGGTGCAGCCACGGACTATTGGGAATATGTCGATGCGGGTGCCGCGCGCGTGCTCGACTTCGTCGACGCCGGCCATGCGTCGACCGCAGGCTTGAGCCTGACCGAACTCGAAAACGTGTTCCTTTCCATTCTCGGCAATTTGATGAGCGACGAGCCCGAGGCGGTCGTCATCGAAATCGCCGACGGCTTGATGCAAAGGGAGACGAGCGCGCTTCTGACAAGTCGCGTGTTCCGCCAATACGTCACCTCGATCGTGTTTGCGGCAGGCGACTCTATGGGTGCCAGCGCCGGTGTGGAGTGGCTGCGTCAGCGCGGACTGCCGATTGTCGCGGTGTCCGGCCTGGTCACGGCATCGGCGCTCGGCCGCCAATCGACACGGGCGTCGACCGGCATGCCGGTTTTGAGCCGCCACGATCTTCTCGAAGGCGAAGCCTTCATGCGGCTGGTGCCGACGGCGGCGCAGGCCGTGCCTGCGAACAACGGAATTACGTATGCATCTCGTCCGACGCTATCTCAGCGCCAATAAGGCGGGCGTCGGGCTTCTTGCGGCGAACGGTCTCGGCCAGGCGGCGTGCAACGTCGCGCTGGCCTTAATTGTTCGCGACGTTTTCGACGCGGCGGCCAGCACCGCCGCAGCTCCTCCCGATTTGCTCACGTTGGGCGTAGCGCTCGCAGCCCTCGTCTGCGCACGCGCCATGCTGGTCTATGACGAAGCCTCGCGGAGCGAGCGGCTCGGCCAAGCTTTCGCGCACGAGCTGCGCTTTAGCGTATTCGAGCACTTGGGCAACATGTATCAGCCGATGCTTCGCGTGCGCTCGAAGGGCGCGCTGACGCTTCGACTGTCGAACGACGTGACCCCCATGCGCCAGTGGGTAACGTTCGGCGTCGCGCGCCTGATTGTTGCGGGCCTCACGATCGTGGGTACGCTGCTTGCGATCGCTTTCATCGATTGGCGCTTGACCGTGGTGGCGATCGTCGCGATTGCGGGCGGCGCCACGCTGTCGACGCTGGCCAGCGGCGGGTTCGGGCGTGCGGTCGGCGCCGCGCGGCGCGATCGCGGGCGCATGGCGAACGATTTGGCCGAGCGCCTGGCCGCCAGTGCGACGATCGCCGTGTTCGGGCAGTCGCAGCGCGAAGCGCGGCGCATCCGGCGGCACAGCAAAACGGTCATGAATTCGATGGTGAAGCGCGCCCAGTATGCCGGCATCTTGCGCGGTATCGCGGAGGCGGCGGTCGGGATCGCGACTGGCGGCGCACTGCTTGCGGGGGCGTGGCTTGTCGAGTTCGGCGGCATGTCGGTCGGCTCGCTTGCAGCGGCCGTCGGCGTGATCGGGCTTCTGACGGTGCCGGCCCGCCACTTGGAGCGCGTATTCGAGTACTTCCTCGCCGCGCGCGTGGCGCACGAGAAGATCGAGGCTCTGCTGGCTCTGCCGCGCGCCGCAGACGGGACCGGCGGCAAGCCGAAGAGTGCGACGATCTCCATTCGCCGCGCGCGTCTTGCACCGGATGCGGAACGGCTGACCGCGCGCATCGGGCACGGCAAGAAAGTGGCCTTGAGCGGCCCGTTCGCCGGTGCCGTGTTGACGGCGATCGCGGGCCTGTCGGAACCCGAGGCGGGGCGCGTGCGGATCGGCCGGGTGGCTGCGACGACGATTTCGCCACGGCGGCGCAGCCGCCTTGTCACGCTATTAAGCGCCGAGGTTCCGCTGCTTCGCGGAACGCTCCGGCGCAACGTGGCTTACGGACATCCGCGCGCGAGCGACGACGATGTGCTGAGAGCGTTGGAGCGCGCAGGCGTTGCCAGCGACGTTCAGGAACTCAGCGACGGCCTGGATACGCGCGTCAGTGAAGGCGGCACCAACCTGACGCCCGCGCTCCGGGTGCGCATCGCGCTTGCGCGCGCGCTGATGGGCGAGCCGCCCATCCTTCTGATCGATCAGATGAGCTTGGGCGGCGACGTCACATTCAAGGCGCTGTTGCGCACGCTGTTGCAGCAGTACAAGGGCACGATCGTGATCGCCACCGACGATGCCGAACTGACCGCCGCCACGAGCATGACGGTCGTCACGGCTCGCGCCGGGGAAGGCGCACTGCCGTCGGCCGAGATCATTCCGTTTCGGGCGCCGTGATGTCTTCGATGCTGGCAACGACCGACATGCAGCCCGCCGCGATGTTCCGTGAGCGGCTTGCCGGGCCGCCGAACACCGACTTCCTCGTGCGGCTGCCCGCGCAGCCGAGGCGCCCCGCGCCGATCCTGGTGTCGACGCACGGGCTCGCGCGCAATCCGCTGCAAAACCTCATCTACCTCGCGCATGCGGCCGACCAGCTCGGCGCCATCTTGGTCGCGCCGTTCTTCTCGAAGGAACGGCACCATGGGTTCCAGTGGCTTGAGACGTGGAAGGGCGGCGCGCGCGCCGACACTCTGCTCAACGCTTTCATCGCGAAGATCGCCGCCGACTATGGCGGCGATGCCGGGCGGCTGATTCTGTTCGGCTTTTCCGGCGGCGGGCAATTCTGTCACCGATTCGCAATGCTGCACCCCTCGCATGTCGCGTGCGTCGTCAGCGTCGCCGCCGGCTGGTACACGTTTCCGGACGACGCGACCGCCTTTCCCTTGGGCACTGGGCCCGACCGGAACAAGCGCATCCTGCCCGACCTGAATGGTTTCCTAAGGGTACCGACGCTTGTCGCCGTGGGATCGCGCGATACGGAACGCAACGACTCGCTGAACCAGCGCCCCGAAGTCGACGAGCGGCAGGGACTGAACCGAGTCGTGCGGGCTCAACGCTGGGTCGCGGCCATAAACACTGCTGCTGCCGACAGGGGAATCACACCACCTCCGGCGCGAATTCACCTTCTCAAGGGCGCGGGCCACGCGCTTAAGGAATGCGTAACGAAACGTAAACTCGATGATGTTCTTGTTGAGTTTGCAACACAGTGCCTAGACAATAGGAATGCTTTTATCAATCGCGTGCCTTAGCCGGACGTCATTGCCGGTATAGTTCGCTCAACACACCTTACCGGGGGTCGGTATATGAAGACGAAGTTTTTGATGTCCGCGAGTGCGGTCGTTTTGGCCACGATGACAATCGCCGGCGCCGATGCGGACGCGATGAAGTTCACCGGCAAGGGCCTCGTGCTCGTTTCCGACGGCGATTTCGAAGCGGTGCTCGGCGGGCGCCTCCATCTGGACGCGGTGTCGTTCGACGACGACCTGACCGTGTTTCAGGACGAAGTGGATTGGCGCCGCATTCGCCCGGCGCTGTCGTTGAAGCTCGGCAAGGACTTCTCGGCGAAGGTCGAGTACGAGTTCCGTCCGGGCCATGACGGCTGGCGCAATCTCTGGGTCGCGTATGACGGCATCGAGAACATGAAGATCACGCTGGGCAACCAGCCGACGCCGTTCGGTCTTGAGAACTCGACGAGCTCGAACGACACCGTGTTCATGGAACGCTCGCTCGCTTATGCGTTCGACAACCAGTTCCTGCTGGGCGGCACGGTCGACTTCTACGGCACCGGCTGGACGATTTCGGCCGGCGTCTACAAAGAGGGCATCGAGGCGGAAGAGAGCATTCGCAACAAGGGCACCTCGTTCGTGGGCCGCGCCACGTTCACGCCGATCAATGACGACGGCATGACGCTGCATCTCGGCGCCAACATCGCCTATTTCGATGCGGACAGCGGCGGCATCTCGCTCGGGTCGCGTCCTGAAGTGGGCATCAGCGACGTCAGCTTGGTCAGAACGGGCGGGTTGGCGGACGCTGACTCGTCGCTCACCTACGGCCTCGAAGCGGCGCTGGCCGCGGGCTCGATCGCCGTCCAGGGTGAATACATCTGGTCGAACGTCGATCGGAGCCTGAACCCCGATCCGGACTTCAGCGGCGCCTACGTTCAGGCGAGCTGGATCGTGACCGGCGAGAAGTACGACTACAAGCGCAAGGGTGCGGTGCTGGGCGGCGTGGAGCCGAAGGGCGACTGGGGCGCGATCGAAGTCGGCGCGCGCTACTCAACGATCGACCTCGAAGACTCGGGTGTCACTGGCGGCGAGGAAGACAACGTCACGCTCGGCATCAACTGGTACCCGTGCAACAACTTCCGGCTGATGGCGAACTACGTGATCGTTGACGCGGACCCGAACTCGGTCGGCTTGTGGGAATCGCCGAACGCGCTGGAGTTCCGGGCGCAGATCGCGTTCTAAACGGTCCGGCATAAGAGAATAACGACGGCCCTGGGGGTTTCCCCGGGGCCGTTTCGCATTATGCTCATGGGGCTTACCCGCCACTTGGAGACCCGCGCCCATGAGCTTCCCGCAATATGCCGACTATGACGGCCTCGGCCTCGCACAACTCGTACGCAACAAGGATGCGTCGCCGGCCGAGCTGCTGGAGGCCGCGATCGAGCGGGCGGAGCGGCACAACGGCAAGCTCAATGCGCTCGTCTATAAGGCCTACGATCAGGCGCGGGCGGCGGCGAAGGGCACGCTGCCGGACGGGCCGTTCAAGGGTGTGCCGTTCCTGATCAAGGATCTGGGGCTTGAGGTGCAAGGATTGCCGCGCAGCGACGGCACGCATTTCAATGCGAACAAGGCGGACACTTACGACGGTCTCTTGGTGCAGCGGTACAAGGCCGCCGGCGTGAACATCTTCGGCAAGACGAACACGCCGGAGTTCGGCATCACCGGCACGACGGAGAGCGCGCGGCTTGGACCGTGCCGAAACCCTTGGAACACGGAGCACATCACCGGCGGATCGTCCGGCGGTTCGGCGAGTGCGGTGGCGGCGGGGATCGTGCCGCTTGCCAATGCGTCGGACGGGCTCGGCTCGATCCGCATTCCGGCCGCCTGTTGCGGGCTCGTCGGCATGAAGGTGACGCAGTATCGCGTGCCGCACGGACCGGAGCACGACACGCAGATCGGGCACGGCTACGCGGTGCATCATGTCGTGTCGCGGACCGTGCGCGACTCGGCGGCGATGCTCGACTGCGTCGACATGCCCGAAGCCGACTCGCCCTACCCCATGCCGCCGAAGACGCGGCCTTATGCGCTGGAGGTTGCGACCGCGCCGGGGCGGTTGCGCATCGCGTTCACGGACGAGACACCGAGCGGGAAACCGATCGATCCGGAGATCAAGGCGGCGTTGCTTGCGACGGCGAAGCAGCTTGAGGCGCTCGGGCACCACGTCGAGGAGCGCGGGCTCGGCATCAACTATCGCAAGCTCTATGCGGCGAGCCGCGCGGTCTTGGCCGCCAACTTCGCGCATTCGATGCGCGAGCGCGCGACGAAGATGGGGCGCGAGCCTCGGCCGGAGGAACTGGAGCCGCTCACCTGGCGCAACTGGAAGGGCGGCGAGCACATTCCGGGGCACGAGGTGATGCGCGGGTGGCAGACGCTCAAGGCGATGACGCGCGATATCTTCCGCGTGTTCACCTCGATCGACGTGTTGCTCACGCCGGTGCTGTCGACGCCGGTGCCGAAGATCGGGTTCATCGATCCCGTGCGGCTGGAGCCGCGCGAGGTCGACGAGCGCCAGGCGCAGACGTTCGGCTTCACGCCGCCGTTCAATATGACGGGCCAGCCGTCGCTGTCGCTGCCGCTCGCGCATTCGGCGAACGGACTGCCGATCGGCATGATGTTCACCGCGAGGTGGGGCGACGAGGCGACGCTCTACCGGCTGGCCGGGCAGCTCGAACAGGCGCATCCGTGGATCGGGCGCAAGCCCGGGGTTTGGAACTAAGGCTCGCCCGGGAAGCTGTCGACGAACTCGATCGTGAAGTCGGGGAAGGCTTCGACGTATTCGATCGTGAAGTCCGGGAAGCTGTTCACCCACATCCACTTGCCGCACGTTTCGGGGAAGCTTTTCACCACCTCGACCTTCAGGTCGGGGAAGCTCGTCACGCGCTGGACGCGGAAGTCGGGAAAGCTTCTTACGACTTGGACTTTGCCGAACAATTGCTTGCCGTTCAGCGTGCAGGCTTTGAGCTTTGTCGCGGCGGTGGCGGGGCCCAAAGCCGCCGCCATGGCCGCCAGCAACGCGAATTTGATCGCCGCTCGCAAGGTGTTCATTTTGCCGCCCTACCGTTCGCGCGTGCGAGCGTATAGCAATACCGGCGTTATGACCAAGAACGCCCCCTCCCCTGCCCCGCAGCTTGACGAACACGGCGTGCGCGCGGCGGTTACTCGCGCCGAGAAGGCTTGGAACGCCGCCGACGCGACGGCGTACGCTTCGTGCATGGCCGACGATGTGGACGTCGTTGGCCTGCTCGGCGAGCGGTATCACGGGCGCGATGTCGTCGAACTCGGCCACCGGCATATTTTCGAGACGATCTACAAGGACAGCCGCGTTGTCTACACGATCGAGCAGTTGCGGTTTTTGCGGCCCGATGTGGCGGTCGTGATTTTGCATCAAAAGATGCGGTCCTACCTGCCGCCGCATGTCGTGATTTCGACCGCGCGCCAGCGGCAGATGTCGGACGAGATGCATGACAGCGAGGCGCGCGCGACGCTGACGCTCGTTAAGCAGGGCCGGTCGTGGGTCATTGCGGCGTTCCACAACACGGCGGTCGCCTCCACCGTGACGGCGTTCGCATGATGCGCCCCGTGCACGTCATCGGCGGCGGTTTGGCGGGCAGCGAAGCCGCCTGGCAGATCGCGCAGGCCGGCTGCCCCGTGGTGCTGCACGAGATGCGGCCGACGCGGATGACGCCTGCGCATCTGGGCGAGGGCTTGGCGGAGCTCGTGTGTTCGAACTCGTTCCGCTCCGACGATTGGGAGAACAACGCGGTCGGTTTGCTGCATGAGGAGATGCGCCGTGCGGGCTCGCTGATCATGCGGTCCGGCGATGCGCACAAGGTGCCCGCGGGCGGCGCGCTCGCCGTCGATCGTGTCGGCTTCTCCGCCGCGGTTCAGGCGGCGCTCGAAGCAGAGCCGCTGGTCACGATCGCGCGCGAGGAGGTTGCAGGGCTGCCGCCGGCGGACTGGGACAGCGTCGTTATCGCGACCGGGCCGCTGACCTCCCCTGCCCTCGCGTCGGCGGTCGGCGAACTGACCGGCGAGGACTCGCTCGCGTTCTTCGATGCGATCGCGCCGATCGTGCATAAGGAGTCGATCGATCTCTCCAAGGCGTGGTTTCAGTCGCGCTACGACAAGGGCGACGGGGCCGACTACATCAACTGCCCGATGGACGAGGCCGCTTATCGGGCGTTCGTCGCGGCCCTGCTCGCGGGCGAGAAGACCCAGTTCAAGGACTGGGAGAAGGACACGCCTTATTTCGAAGCGTGTCTGCCCATCGAAGTGATGGCGGAGCGCGGGGAAGAGACGCTGCGCTTCGGGCCGATGAAGCCGGTGGGGCTCACCAATCCGCATACGGGGCGGCGCGCTTATGCGGTCGTGCAGCTGCGCCAAGACAATGCGCTCGGCACGCTTTACAACATGGTCGGCTTTCAGACGAAGCTGAAGCACGGCG
>CAZXAQ010000122.1:0-9493 GCA_964638635.1 uncultured Flavobacteriaceae bacterium | reverse complement strand
TGACGTCACCGTCGTGAGTGTCGTCGGCCCGCCTTCGGGCGCCGACGTCTGGCGGCCGATCTGCGAGCCCGGCTTCGGCTTCCGGCCGGCGCGCAGGTCGTTGATGATCGCTTCGGTGCGGGCGCCGTCCACGTCTTCATAGAAGTCGTCGCCGATTTGGATGATCGGCGCGTTCACGCAGGCGCCGAGGCACTCGACCTCCATCCACGACAGCTTGCCGTCGGCGGAGACGGTTTCGGCGTGGGGGTGGATGTGCTTCTTGCAGGCGGCGACGACGGCGTCGGAGCCGCGCAGCCAACACGGTGTCGTCGTGCAGACCTGCAGCAGATGCTGACCCACCGGCTTCAGGTTGAACATCGTGTAGAACGTCGCGATCTCGAGCACACGAATCGGCGACATGCCCAGCATCTCGGCGATCACGCGGATCATCGGCTCGGTCACGTGACCGCCGTTTTGCTCCTGCGCGCGCCAGAGCAGCGGCACGACGGCGGATGCTTGGCGGCCTTCCGGGTATTTTTTGATCTGCTTCTGCGCCCACGCCAAGTTTTCGGGCGTGAACGCGAAGGACGTGGGTTGATCGGGTGCGAGGCGGCGGAGGCTCATCGATCGATCTCCCCGAACACGATGTCGAGGGAGCCGAGGATTGCGGCGACGTCGGCGATCATGTGGCCTTTGCAGAGGAAGTCCATCGCCTGCAGATGCGGAAAGCCCGGCGCGCGAATTTTGCAGCGGTAGGGTTTGTTCGAACCGTCGCTGACGAGATAGACGCCGAACTCGCCCTTCGGCGCTTCGACGCAGGCGTACACTTCGCCTTCCGGCACGTGATAACCTTCGGTGTAGAGCTTGAAGTGATGGATCAAGGCTTCCATCGACTGCTTCATCTCGGCGCGCTTCGGCGGGATCACTTTGCCGGAGCCTTCGTGCACCGGACCCTTCGGCATTTTCTCGATGCACTGCTTCATGATCTTGGCGGAGATGCGCATCTCTTCCATGCGGCAGAGATAGCGGTCGTAGCAGTCGCCGTTCTTGCCGACGGGGATGTCGAATTCGAGGTCGGAATAGCACTCGTACGGCTGCGCGCGGCGCAAGTCCCAGGCCATGCCCGAACCGCGCACCATCACGCCGGAGAAGCCCCAGGCGAGCGCCACTTCCGGCGTCACGACGCCGATGTCGACGTTGCGCTGCTTGAAGATGCGGTTGTTCGTGAGCAGCGTTTCGAGGTCGTCGACCGTGCGCGGGAACTCATCGCACCACTTGTAGATATCGTCGAGCAGCTTCTGCGGCAGATCCTGATGCACGCCGCCGGGGCGCACGAAGGCCGCGTGCATGCGCGAACCCGACGCGCGCTCGTAGAAGATCATCAGCTTCTCGCGCTCTTCGAAGCCCCAGACGGGTGGCGTCAAGGCGCCGACGTCCATCGCCTGGGTCGTCGTGTTCAGCATGTGCGATAGGATGCGGCCGATTTCGCTGTAGAGCACGCGGATGTATTGCGCGCGCGGCGGCACGGTGATTCCGCAGAGCTTTTCGACGGCGAGCGCGAAGGCGTGCTCTTGATTCATCGGCGCGACGTAGTCGAGCCGGTCGAAATATGGCACCGCTTGCAGGTAGGTTTTGTTTTCGATCAGCTTCTCGGTGCCGCGATGCAGCAGCCCGATATGCGGGTCGACGCGCTCCACGATTTCGCCGTCGAGTTCTAGAACCAGGCGTAACACGCCGTGGGCCGCGGGATGCTGCGGCCCGAAGTTCAGGTTCATGTTGCGGATTTTGGGCTCGGTCGCGGTGGTCATTGTTTCGCGGCCTTTTCGTCGCCGGGCAGGATGTGCTTCGCGCCTTCCCAGGGCGACATGAAATCGAATTTGCGGAAGTCCTGGACGAGTTTCACGGGCTCATAGACGACGCGCTTCTGCTCGTCGTCATAACGCACTTCGACGAAGCCGGTGAGCGGGAAGTCTTTCCTCAGCGGATAGCCGGTGAAGCCGTAGTCGGTGAGCAGGCGGCGCAGGTCCGGGTGGTCGGAGAATTGGATGCCGTACATGTCGAAGGCTTCGCGCTCGAACCAGTTGGCGGCGGGCCAGATAGCGGCGGCGGAGGGCACCGGTGTCGCCTCGTCGGTTTCGATCTTGATCCGGACGCGCTGATTCAAGTGCATGCTGAGCAGGTGGTAGACGACGTCGAAGCGCTTGGGCCGGTTCGGGTAGTCGGCACCGCAGATGTCGATCAGCACCGAGAAGCGGCAGGCCTGATCGTCGCGGAGGAACGTCAGCAAGCCGATCAGCGTGTCCGGCGCGGCCGTCACCGTCAGCTCGCCGTAAGTGATCTTCGTCGTGATTCCGAAGCCGCCTCGTTGGGCTTGGATGTGCTCGCCAAGGGCTTTGACCAGGTCTGCCATCTTGCCCCTCAGCGGATGATGTTGCCGGTGCGGCGGATTTTCTTCTGCAGAAGCATCACGCCGTAGACGAGCGCTTCCGCCGTCGGCGGGCAGCCCGGCACGTAGATGTCGACCGGCACGATGCGGTCACAGCCGCGCACGACCGAGTAGGAATAATGGTAGTAGCCGCCGCCGTTCGCGCAGGAGCCCATCGAGATCACGTAGCGCGGCTCCGGCATCTGGTCGTAGACCTTGCGCATGGCCGGGGCCATTTTGTTCGTGAGCGTGCCGGCGACGATCATCACGTCGGATTGGCGAGGCGAGCCGCGCGGCGCGAAGCCGAAGCGCTCGAGGTCGTAACGCGGCATCGAGGCCTGCATCATCTCGACCGCGCAGCAGGCGAGGCCGAACGTCATCCACATCAACGAGCCGGTTCGGGCCCAGGTGATGAGGTCGTCGGCGCGGGCGACGAGGAAACCCTTGTTGTCGAGCTCTTCGCGGGCGTTCAGGAAGAACGGGTCGTTCGGGTCGATGGGGCCCGCCCCCTCGACGCCTGCACGGGCCGCGCCCATCGCCGGGGTTATTCCCATTCGAGCGCGCCCTTCTTCCATTCGTAGATGAAGCCGACGGTCAGGATCCCGAGGAAGACCACCATCGACCAGAAGCCGAAAAGGCCGATCTCTTTCAATGTGATCGCCCAGGGGAACAGGAACGTGACCTCGAGGTCGAAGATGATGAAGAGGATGGCGACCAGGTAGAAGCGGACGTCGAATTTCATGCGGGCGTCGTCGAATGCGTTGAAGCCGCATTCGTAGGCGGAGAGCTTTTCGGGGTCGGGTTTCGAGGGCGCGATGAAGAACGGCAGCACCATCAGCACCAGGGCCAAGATGCCCGATAGGCCTAAGAAAATCACGATCGGCAAGTAGTCGAGGAGGATGTCCGTCATCGGTGCCCAACAGGAGCGCACGCCGTGCGCGCCCTGCCCTCTTTGGTGGCACCCGCGGGCAGACTCGCCGCAGGCCCACAAATCAGCCCAAATTCCGGCCCGGAACCTAAAGATTGTGCAACGCAAAGCAAGCGCTTTGGCGTGTGGTTCGTGCGACAGATTTGGAGAAACAGAAACAGGTTGCGCGTCGGTCCGGCTGCCCGCCTTTAGTGGCTCGCCAAGCCGTAGCTCGCGGACGGTCAGCCCGCCTTCGCCCTGCGGGCTACGGCGTGGCAGCCTTCTCTCGCTTCGCGAGCGAAGGCTGGCGGGAGCGACGGGGCTCGAACCCGCGACCTCCGGCGTGACAGGCCGGCGCTCTAACCAACTGAGCTACGCCCCCCGCATAAGGGCAAAAGGGCGGCCCAACTGGCTGGCCGCCGGAAGGCGGTGGGTGTACTGAACGGACCCCTGAGTGTCAAGCAAACCCAAGGGAATCATGGCTGAGACGTTCAAAGAGCCGGACAGGCTGCAGAAATACTTCGCCTCGCTGGAGGCCAATATCGAGACCGCCACGGGCAAGACCGTCGCCCAGTGGGTCAAAATCGCCAAGACCTGCCCCGAGACAAAACCGCGCGCACGGCTGAAGTGGTTCAAGGAGAAGCACGGGCTCGGGCAGTCGCGGGCGGGGCTGATCCTGTGGCGGGCGTTCGGGAACGGGAGCATGGGGGAAGAGGATCCGAACAAGCTGATGGACGGCCTGTTCGCGAAATACGCCGAGCAGCGGCCGCTCTACGACAAGGTCGCCACGTTTGTGACCAAGCTCGGGGCCGGCACGCTGAGCCCGCGCAAGAGCTATGTCGCGCTCTATCATCTGAAGCAGTACGGCGCGATCAAGCCAAGCAAACAGGGTCTGATGATCGGGCTTGCGATGCAGAAATATCCGAAGTCGTCGCGGTTGATCGACGTCAAGAATCTCGGCGGTGGCGAGCGCAACAAGAAGGCGCTGGTGCTTGCGTCGGCGAGGGCGTTCGATGCGGACGCGAAGGCGTTCCTGAAAGCCGCCTACGACGAAAACTAAGGAGTTGCATGACCGACATCTTCCGCGGCGTCGACCGGCGTCTGTTTATCGATGGGCAGTTGCTGCCGGCGACCGGCTCGCACGAGTACGCGGTGATCGATCCGGCGACGGAGCAGCGCTACGGCGCCGCCGCGGAAGCGGGGCCACGCGAAATCGAAGATGCAATCGCGGTCGCCAATAAGGTGCAGAAGACGTGGTGGCGCGGGCTGTCGGGGCTTGAGCGGGCGCAAAAGCTCCACGAGGTGGCGCTGAACATCAAAGCAGCGCAGCCGCGGCTCGCCGAAGCGCTGACGCGGGAGATGGGTAAGCCCTACAAAGAGTCGATCGACGAGATCGGTTGGACGATCAGCGCGTTCGACTACTACGCGGAGATCGGGCGGCACGAGATGGGGCGCATTTACGCGCCGTCGATGTCGGGACAGTTGCACTGCTCGATCAAAGAGCCGCTGGGGGTCGCGGTGTTGATCATGCCGTACAACTATCCGCTGCTGCTGTTCGCGTGGCAGGCGGCGGCGGCGCTTGGCGCCGGGAATGCGGTGATCGTGAAGCCGTCCGAGATCACGTCGCTGACGACGCTGTTGATGATGGAGGTGTTTTCGCCGCTGCCCGCGGGGTTGGTGCAGTGCGTGACCGGCGGCGCGAAGGTGGCGACGCAGCTGCTCGAAAGCCCGCGCACGCATTGCGCGGCATTTACGGGGACGGTCGCGACGGGCCAGATCGTGGGGCGGATTTGCGGCGAGCGCTTCAAGCCGGTGCTGATGGAAACCTCCGGCAACGACCCGTTCATCGTCATGCCGTCAGCGCCGATGGATGTCGCGGTGCGCGGGGCGGCGTTCGCGTCGTTTCTGAACTGCGGCCAGGTCTGCACGTCGGCGGAGCGGCTCTATGTGCACCGGACCATTTATGACGAGTTCGCGGAGCGGCTGGCGGGCGAGGCGAAGAAGCTCCGCCTCGGCAATGGGCTTGGACGGGTCGATATGGGGCCGATGGCGACGCGCGGTTCGCGCGACCGGTACGAGGCCATTCTGAAGCGCGCGATCGAGGGCGGCGCGAAGCCGATTGCCGGCGGCAAGCGGCCGTCGGGGTTCAATCACGGCTGGTTTGTGGAGCCGACCGTTCTTGTCGACGTGAAGCCCTCAATGGAGATCGTGAACAGCGAGAGCTTTGGGCCAGTGGCGCCGCTGGTGAAGGTCGAGGACTTCGACGAAGCGCTCGCGCTTGCGAACCAGAGCGAGTACGGGCTCGGCGCGAACGTCTATACGAAGGACCTCGAGGAGGCGATGCGCGCGGTCGATGAGATCGACAGCGGCATGGTGTGGGTGAACAATCCGCTGCTGGACAACGACGCGGCGCCGTTCGGCGGGCGCAAGCGGAGCGGGATCGGGCGCGAGCTTGGCTCTGAGGGTTTGGAGCAGTTCCGCTCGACGAAGTTCGTCGTCATCAACCCGAAGGCGACGCCCGAAGAGGCGTCGTGGTTCCCGTATGCCGACGACACGGCGTTTCCGGGCAAGGGCTGACGCGTGACGCTGTTTCACGCCTCGCAATACGATTGGTCAAAACCGGTCGACAGTTTTTGGGAAACGCAGCGCGCGCAGCACGATCACGTCGTCGCGCCGATGCTGGTGCGCGACGAGAGGGCGGATGTCGCGATCATCGGCGGCGGGTATTGCGGGCTTTCGGCGGCGTATCACTTGGCGCGTGCGGGGGTCGATGTGCGCGTGCTGGAGGCCGGCCCGATCGGCTGGGGCGCGTCCGGACGCAACGGCGGGTTTTGCAGCGTCGGCGCGTCGTTCCTGGGCGCCGCCGAACTCAAGGGCATCTACGGCGAGGACGACACGCTTGCGTTTTACCGTGCGCTTGTCGACGCGGTGCGGCTTGTCGAAACGCTGGCGCAGGAGGAAGCGATCGACCTCAAACGGCAAGGCGACGGCGTGTGGACCTTCGCGCACAAGCCGAGCCGTGTCGCTGAGCTTGAGGCACATGCGGGGGTGTTGGCGCAGATTGGCGTTTCAGCGCGCGTGGTGGATGCGCCGGGCTTCGAGGGGCAAGCGTTCGCGTGCGCCGAGCAATTCGGCGCGCTGCGTGAGACGGTCGGATTCGGGCTCAATCCCCTCGCCTATTGCCTCGGGCTTGCGCGCGCGACGGCGGCGCGCCGGGCGAAGCTTCACGCCCTGTCACGGGTGACGGCGTGGCATCAGGAAGGTGACACGCATCGGCTTGTCACGGCGAGCGGAAGCGTGCGCGCCAAGCGGGTGATCGTGGCCGCGAACGGATGGCTGCCGGAGGAGCTGCATCCGGCGCTTGCAGGCCGGGTCATGCCGGTGCTCTCCAACATCGTGACGACGCGGCCGCTCAGCGACGAGCAGTTGCGCGCTCAATCGTGGCGCACCGAGGCGCCGGCTTCGAACACGCGGGCACATCTCGCTTATCTGCGGATGCTGCCGGACAAGCGGTTGCTCTTCGGCGGCCGTGGCGACACGACGGGGAGTCCGGCTGGCGGGGCCGCGATGCGGGGGCTGCTGACGAAGCGGCTTGGGAAGCTGTTTCCTGCGTGCGCGGGCGCCGAGACCACGCATTCCTGGCGCGGCTTCATCGCCGCCACCCGACGGCTGACGCCGGCCGTCGGCGAGTTGCCCGACGATCCGAGCGTCTCGTTCGCGTTCGGCTGTCACGGCAACGGCGTGGCGTTTATGACCTGGGCGGGGCGGGAGCTTGCCCGGCGTATCGCCGGCGGCGCCGCTCCCCTGCCCGCTCCGATTCATGGATTGCCACCGCGCTTTCCACTTCCGGCGCTGCGGCTCTGGCAGTTACGGGTGATGCTGGCGCGGGCGTGGGTGGACGACGCCGTCGCTTAGGGTTTTCCGGTCGAGGCGTAGCTTGTGTAGCGCTTGAAGCCTTCGGCGAGGACGCCGTCGACGGCTTTGGCGATGTCCTTGAACTTCTTCGGGTCGTGGCCGCCGACGGCGTAGGTGAGCTTGACGTGCGCGCCGGTCCCTTTGGCTTCGATGCTCACGATCATTCGGCCATCGACGCCCATGAAGGCGAGCGGACCTAAGCCGCCGCTGAAGACGAGGCGCGCGCCGGGGCTTGCTTGCTCGACGGTCATGTGGCGGACGAAGCCGCCGTTCTTCAGCGCCTCGCACCAACAGCCGCCGGGTTTGACGTCGACCGTGATGTTCTTGCCGTCGCCGGAATAGGAGTGCGACGCGGCGTTCCACCAGGATCCCACTTGGACGAACGCGTCGTAGGCGGCTTGCGGCGTGGCCGTGACGTCGGCTTCGTGGGTGATGGTGAAGCCGGTGGGCGATTGGGAGGTGACGGCGGCTTGGGTGGTGGAGGCGAGTGCGAGTGCGGCGATCGCGGCGGTGGTGATGCGTAGCATTTGGTCCCCTCTTGAAAACCCGGCCGGCTTGCCGAGCCGTAGCTTGCGGACGCTTCGCCCGCCTTCGCCCTGCGGGCTTCGGCGTGGCAGCCTTCACTTGCTTCGCAAGCGAAGGCTGGTGGGCGATGACGGGCTCGAACCGCCGACATCATCGGTGTAAACGATGCGCTCTACCAACTGAGCTAATCGCCCTGAATTTGCGGAAATAGCAGACCCCGCAAAAAACGAAAGGCGCGGATTTTCATCCGCGCCCCTCGGAAATCCGCCGATTGGCGGAAAACTCAGTTCACCGCGTCTTTGAGCTGCTTGCCCGCGCGGAATTTCGGCTGCTTGGACGAGGGGATCTTGATTTCCTCACCCGTGCGCGGGTTGCGGCCGGTACCGGCCTTGCGGGTCGTGACCACGAAGGTCCCGAAGCCGACGAGGCGGACTTCGTCGCCGCCCTTCAGCGTGTTCGTGATGACTTCGAGCGCCGTGTCGATGATCTTCTCGGCCTCAGCCTTTGGCACGTTCGTCTTTTCAGCGACGGCCGCGACCAGATCGTTCTTGTTCATGAGTCCTCGCGGGTTTTCTTGGGATTGACGGAAACGGGCGGTTTTGCCCCTGGAACTTGGGCGCGGAATTTAGGGGTTTCGGGGGGCCTGTCAAAGCGAATCCGCAGAAATCCGGGCAAAATGCCGCTGGATAACAACGAAAAGGCCGCCGAGTTTACCCTCGGCGGCCCGGATTTGCCTGGTTTTTGGGCAGTGCCTAGTGGGCGACCACGCCTTCGTGATCTTCCCCCTCGCCTTTTCCGCGGTGCGGCGGCTCGTCGGGCGGTTCTTCCCATTTGATGGGAACGGGCGCTCGGACGAGAGCCTTTGCGAGCACATCGTCCACGGTGGCGACCGGAATGATGTTCAGGCTCTTGCGGACGTTGTCGGGAATGTCGGCCAGATCCTTCTCGTTTTCCGAGGGGATCAGAACCGTCTTGATGCCGGCGCGCAGCGCCGCCAGCAGCTTCTCCTTCAAGCCGCCGATCGGCAGGACGCGCCCACGCAGGGTGACCTCGCCGGTCATCGCGACTTCGCGCCTCACGGCAATACCCGTGAGAACCGACACGATCGCCGTCGTCATCGCGACGCCGGCGGACGGCCCGTCCTTCGGCGTGGCGCCTTCCGGCACGTGCACGTGGATATCGCGTTTGTCGAACGTCGGCGGGGTGACGCCGATGCTCGTCGAGCGCGAGCGGACGTACGAACGGGCGGCGTCGATCGATTCCTTCATGACGTCGCCGAGCTTGCCGGTTGCCTGCATGCGGCCTTTGCCCGGAAGCATGACGGCTTCGATCGTCAAGGTCTCGCCGCCGACTTCCGTCCAGGCAAGGCCGGTGACGACGCCGACTTGGTCTTCGCCCTCCATCTCGCCGTAGCGGAACTTACGGACGCCCGCGTATTTCTCGAGGTTCTTCGGCGTGACCTGCACGGACTTCGTCTTCTTGGAGACGATCTCGCGCACGGCTTTGCGCACCAGGCTCGCCAACTCGCGCTCGAGGTTACGCACGCCCGCTTCGCGCGTGTAGTAACGGATCAGGTCGCGCAGGCCCGCATCGGTGATCGACCATTCGCCCTCTTTCAGGGCGTGGGCTTCGACCTGCTTCGACAGCAAGTGACGCTTCGCGATTTCGACCTTCTCATCCTCGGTGTAGCCGGGGATGCGGATGATCTCCATGCGGTCCATCAGCGGCTGCGGCATGCGCAG
>CAZXAQ010000121.1:0-9502 GCA_964638635.1 uncultured Flavobacteriaceae bacterium | reverse complement strand
CGACGTAGTCGTTCTTGAAGACGCGCATCGGCTTGCCGGAATAGGCCTTGGTGATGATCGTGTCTTCGTCGGTCGCGTCGACGACGACGTGCTTATACATGTCACCGGCGTGCGCTTCGGTCGAAGCGATGAAGCGCGTGCCGACCCACACACCTTGGGCGCCGAGCGCCAGCGCGGCGGCGAGGCCGCGGCCGTCGACGATCGAGCCTGCGGCGATGACCGGGACTTTCACGGCGTCGACGACTTGCGGGATCAGCGCGAGGCCCGCGATCTTGCCGGTGTGGCCGCCGGCTTCGGTGCCTTGGGCGACGACCGCGTCGAGGCCGCCGTCTTCGCCGGCCTTCGCGTGGCGGACGGTGCCGCAGACGTTCATGACTTTGAGGCCCGCTGCGTGGAAGCGATCGACGAGGTGGCGCGGCGGGACGCCGAGGCCGGAGATGAACGCGGCGGCGCCTTCTTCGATGATGATGTCGGCGGTGCGTTCGAGGGACTCGGGAACGGCTGCCAGAAGGTCGACGCCGAACGGTTTCTTCGTCAGTTGGCGCACGCGGCGCATCTGTGTGCGGATCTCGTCGGGGCTGCGGCCAGCCATGCCGAGCGTGCCAAAGCCGCCTGCCTCGGACACCGCCGCGCAAACCTCGGCATAGGAGACGCCGCCCATGCCGGCTAAGAGGATCGGATATTTGATGCCGAGGAGATCGCAGATCGGGGTGCGGATGGTCATGGGGGTTGTGTCCGGTTTGAGTGGCGTGCGGATGCAGTTTAGCGGGTTGGCGCCTTGCGGTTCTAGAGCGCCCGTTGGCCGGATCGCCTTACGGAACATGCCGTCGATCTCGCGAGGGGCGGGCCTCGTTGGCTTGGGTGTCCGGATCGAGTAGGGTCCGACGCGCTGGGATATTTGGAGGATACATGCTGCGCGTCTTATCGGTTTTGGCCCTCGCGCTTTCACTGCTCGCGACCGGGGCTTCGGCCGCGATGGTCGACAAGGGGCCGCCCTACACGGATGCGGAGTTCATTGCCCTGTCGGCCGAGCGGCTGCCCAATTCGTTCAGCAAGGCGTCGCTGGCCGAGTGGTGGGCGCGCGCGCCGGACTATCTGCGCAAGCACGTGCTGAATTCGCCGAGCGATCGGTGGTGGCACATCATCTTGTGCAACTTCATGGGCTTTAGGCCTGACGCGACGGGCGCGCTGAGCTCGAAGAAGTGCGAGGAGGATTCCTATCGGGCCTCGCAGCGCGGCAAGAACAACTGGACGGAAGACGGACAGTGGGTGGGGCCGTCGGAGGAATGCCGCAAGCGCAACAAGCGCAGCGAATGGGGCGAGCTGATCTGCGATTGAGTTAACCGTAGCGGCGTTGGGCCTCCAACGTGAGGCCCAGCGCGACGGAGAGGAAGTCGTCGCCGCGCTTGATCGCGGCGTCCGGCAGTTCGTCGCGCAGCACCGCTTCGACGGCGGGGACGAGGCTTGAGCCGCCGGTCATGAAGACGGTGTCGATCGTCTCCACATCGGCCAGCGCAAGGCAGTTCCATACCGCGATGCGCAAGCGCATCAGCTCGGCGGCAATTGCTTCCTCGAAGCCCTTGCGCGTCGCGGGCGCGTTCAAGCCTGACTCGACGAAGGCGAGATCGATCGCGGTTTGCTCGGCGTCAGTGAGCGCGATCTTCGCGCGTTCGACGGCGAAGGCGATGCGGTGGCCGAGGTGCTTGGTCAGAACCGTGAGCAGGCGCTGCGTCTTCTCCGGTTCGACGGCAAGGCGGTGGACGTCTTGCGCCTCGCGCAGGATTTTCGGCGTGTAGCAGAGGTTGATCGTCGGCCACCAGGCGAGGTCGGCGAAGATCGAGCGCGGCATCGGCAGTTGTTTGTCGACGAGTTCGGTGCCGAGGCCGAGTTCCGGCATGACGGCGGCCATGCTCAGGTTCCGGTCGAAGTCGGTGCCGCCGACGCGGACGCCAGTGTTTGCGAGAATGTCGTTCTTGCGGTCGGCGCGGCCGCGGCGATCCGGTCCGATGCGGACGACCGAGAAGTCGGACGTGCCGCCGCCGATGTCGGCGACCAGGATCGTCTCCTCGCGCGAGGCGGTGAGTTCGTATTGCGCGGCGGCGGCGACCGGTTCGTAGACGAACGAGACTTCCTTGTAGCCCGCCTGCCGCGCGAGCTCGGCGAGCCGGGTTTCGGCGCGGGCGTCGGCTGCGTCATCGCCTTCGACGAAGCGCACAGGACGGCCGTGCACGACGGCGTCGATGGCGGTGCCGGCTGCGTCTTCGGCTTTCGCCTTTAGATGACGCGAGAACATTGCGATCACATCGGTGAGTTTGATCGAGCGCTTCGACAGCGCCGTGCGTTCATCGATGAGTGAGGTCGAGAGAATCGTCTTTAGGCCACGCATCAGGCGGCCGTCGTTGCCGTTGACGTAGGCATCGACGGCGTTGCGGCCGTAGTAGGGTTTGTCGGCTTCTGCGAAGTCGAAGAAGACAGCCGACGGAATCATCGCAGCGTCGCCTTCGACAGGCGCGAGGATCGCGCCGTTGCCTTTGATGATGCCGATCGCCGAGTTGGAGGTGCCGAAGTCGAAGCCTGCTGCGCGCATGTTTCTGGTGTCCCCGTTGGTTGAAAGGGACACCCACTTAGTACCTAAAAAAGTGGCTTGCCAGACTGTTTCTTCTGGCTAAAATCGAGGAGCCAATACGGATGCTCAGGCACTTAGTCGAGCACCAGTTCGGTTTCCCGATATCCCTGCAGGTAAAGCGCGGCGCTCAAGTCGCTGTGGTCGAGGCGTGCGTCGGCCGCTTCGGCGACGATCGGCTTCGCGCGGTAGGCGATGCCGAGGCCTGATGCCGTGATCATGCCGAGGTCGTTCGCGCCGTCGCCGATGGCAAGCGTGTCTTTGATGTCGATGCCGTTTTCGTGCGCGAGCGCGACGAGCGACTGTAGCTTCGCCTCGCGGCCCAAAATCGGTTCGCGCACGGTGCCTGCAAGCTTGCCGTCTTCGATGTTGAATTCGTTCGCTTTGTGACCGGCGAAGCCGGCCGCTTCGGCGACGCGCGCAGTGAAGAACGTGAAACCACCGGAGATGAGCGCTGTCGTTGCTCCGGATTCGCTCATCGTGCGCACCAGAATGCGCGCGCCGTCGTTCAGCCGGACGCGCTCTCTATAGACGCGGGTAAGCGTCGCCTCGGGCAGCCCTTTCAGAAGAGCGACCCGTTCGCGCAGGGCCCCTTCGAACGGGATCTCGCCCTTCATGGCGCGCTCGGTGATGGCGGCGATCTGGGGCTTGACGCCGGCATAGTCGGCGATCTCGTCGATGCACTCACAGCCGATGATCGTGGAGTCCATGTCGGCGATCAGCAGGCGCTTCTTGCGGTGCGCGTTCGGGATGACGTTGGCGTCGACCTTTTGACCGTGAAGTGCGGTTCGGACGGCCGCGACGATCCCGGGGTCTTCGACCCGAAATTCGCAAGCCGTACCCGGCGAAAGCCAATGCGGCGTCCCGCGCACGATTTTTGCGGCGGCGATCACCGCGTCGTCCTGCAAGTTCCCGAGCGCGGCTGTCAAAACCAGCGTATGATTCATGGACGTTTCGAGGAGTTCGAGTGGCCGGACCGGATGCCGTTCTTATTGCAGGGCCCACCGCCAGCGGCAAGTCGGCGTTGGCGCTGACGCTCGCGCGCGACTATGGCGGGGCGGTCATCAACGCGGATGCGATGCAGGTCTATCGCGAGCTGCGCGTGCTCTCAGCGCGGCCGGATGCGGCGGCGGAGGCGACGGCGCCGCACTATCTCTACGGGTTCGTCAGCGCGTTCGAGCCGTTTTCGGTCGGGCGTTGGTTGGATGCGGCGCGTAACGCGCTCGACGATATCCGCGCGAAAGGGTTGGTGCCGATTGTCGTGGGCGGAACAGGGCTTTACTTCGCGGCGCTTCTGAACGGGCTTTCGCCGATCCCGGAAATTCACGCGTCGATCCGCGTGGAGGCACGGCAGAAGTTGGCGGAGCTTGGGAACGAGGCGTTCCACGCGGCACTGCTCACGCGCGATCCGGTGATGGGCGAGCGGCTCAATCCGGGCGACAGTCAGCGACTCGTACGCGCGTGGGAGGTGATCGAGGCGACGGGCCAGTCACTCGCCGAATGGCAGGCGCTGAAGGGCGAGCCTGTATTAACCGGCGATCTTGCGCGGTTCGTTCTGAAGCCGAACCGGGATTGGTTGATCGAGCGGATCGGGCGGCGGTTTCATCAGATGATGGCGCAAGGTGCGCTCGATGAAGTGCGGGCGTTGCGCGACGGCGGCCTCAAAGCCGATCTGCCGGCCGCGCGGGCACTCGGCGTGCCGTCGCTGCTGGCGCATCTCGATGGACGGCTTACGCTCGAACAAGCGGTTGAGCAGGCGATCATCCAAACGCGCCAATACGCGAAGCGGCAGATGACATGGTTCCGGCATCAGATGCCGGATTGGCGGGTGTTGGAACTCAGCGAAGTTAGCGCACAGCTCGCGGTGATCAGTGGGGATTTGGAGTAACCGATTGCCGGCAAAAACATCGTGCGCACAAAGCTCTAGCTCAGCCTGGCCTTTTCGTTCTCCAGCAGAACGCCGAGTTGATTGTCAAACGCGTCAGCATGGATTTTGATCGCGTTCTGTGACGATCGTCAGCGACAATTGACATTATCCGCCCCAAACTGTCGGTTCACCTTACCGCCTCAACGTCGTCGGCGGTGTCATCTGGCTGGGCCGCAGCGTCGGTCGACGGCGCCCTGTCTACACGGCGCGCCGGTTCAGCGGGCTCAGGGTTATCGCTCATGACATTGGTATTGGAGACTGGAAAACCGCTCTTGAAATCAATCAGCTCCGGGTCCGCACCGAGAGCAAGGTAGACTTTTTGAGCAGCATCATCTTCTAACATCAAGGCCAGCGCAGTTTCAGCGTTCAGCTGCTTGATTTGCGTTATCTGGGAAGGGCGAAATTCCTTTACATCCGCTCCGTCCATTGTGATCTGCGCGACCTTAATCTGCCTGTCGCATCGAGACAGAACGGCACCTCGAATGGTGGTCAACTTATCCTCGGCGCCCTCTATCGTTAGCGCCGGCATGATCAGATCTTCGTCGGCCTCCTTGCGTATCTGCTCGACCAGTTGCTTGTGCTGGAAGGCGGCCTCGTAGAGCACGAAGTAGCTCTCGCGACCCACGGCCTTTTTCCAACCGTCGTCTTCGAGAGCCTTCATCGCTGCCATGAGGCGCAACTCGAATTGCGAGACCTTTTGGTGGAAGCTTACGAAGCTCTCCAGCTGCACCTTGGTGCTAATAGCGGACGCCACCTCCGCTGCGGCTGACGGCAGGTTTTCTGGTTGTTTCGATGGCGTCGAAAAGTAGATGAACGCCGCGATCGCCAGCAGGCAGACCATGGAGATGAAAGCCATAGGCGATTGCATGGGCTGATTTCCCGCGCGGTAGGTGGGAGTCCAAAATACCATGCTTGACGCGGTGCAGCATGATCGGTTAGAGGTTTGGTAATATTGTTGCTGGAAAATGCCCCTATGCGGAATTTTGTGCTTGTAATTCGTTGCGCCGCTGAGCCCGGGACCTGAAACAGGTTGTGGTGCAGCGGCGTGTCCGAAGGCCCCGACGGGGCCTTTTCTTTTGGCTGAAGACGAACCGAACGAGTTGAACATGAGTGGACCCCAAGACCCGACCGGCGCCGAGATCGTGATCCGCGCGCTGAAGGACCACGGCGTCAGGCACATTTTCGGATACCCGGGCGGCGCGGTGCTGCCGATCTATGACGCGCTGTTTCAGGACGACGGCATCGAGCACATTCTGGTGCGGCACGAGCAGGGCGCGACGCATGCGGCCGAAGGCTATGCGCGCTCAACGGGCAAGCCGGGTGTCGTGTTGGTGACGTCGGGGCCTGGGGCGACGAATGCGGTCACCGGTTTGACCGACGCATTGATGGATTCCATTCCGCTCGTTTGCATCACGGGGCAAGTGCCGACGCATCTGATCGGCAACGACGCGTTTCAGGAGGCCGATACGGTCGGCATCACGCGGCCGTGCACGAAGCACAATTGGCTGGTGCGCGATGTGCGCGATCTGCCGCGCATCATGCATGAGGCGTTTTACATCGCGACGACGGGGCGGCCGGGGCCGGTCGTGATCGATATTCCGAAGGACGTGCAGTTCAAGCGCGGGCCTTACGTGGGGCCGTCGAACATCAAGCACAAGACGTATCAGCCGCGTGTCAAAGGCGACTTGAAGAAGATCGAGCAGGCGGTCGAGATGATCGCGGCGGCGAAGCGACCTGTGTTCTACACGGGCGGCGGGATTATCAATTCGGGTCCGCTGGCGACGCAGCTGCTGCGCGAGTTCGTGCGCATGACGGGCTATCCGATCACGTCGACGCTAATGGGGCTCGGCGCCTATCCGGCGTCGGACAAACAGTGGTTGGGCATGCTCGGCATGCACGGCACGTACGAAGCGAATTTGGCGATGCACGGGTGCGATCTGATGATCGCCATCGGGTCGCGTTTCGACGACCGCGTGACGGGGCGGATCGATGCGTTCTCGCCGAACTCGAAGAAAATTCACGTCGACATCGATCCGTCGTCGATCAACAAGAACGTGCGCGTGGACGTCGGGATCGTGGGCGACTGCGCGTTCGTGCTGGAAGACATGATCCGGCTGTGGAAGGCGAAGCTGTTGAAGCCGGATCGCAGCGCGCTCAGCGCTTGGACCATGCAGATCGACACATGGCGGGCGCGCAAGTGCCTTGCCTACAAGTCGTCGGCCGACGTGATCAAACCGCAGTACGCGATCGAGCGGCTCTACGAGTTGACGAAGGGGCGCGACACCTACATCGCGACCGAGGTCGGCCAGCATCAGATGTGGGCGGCGCAGTTCTATCGGTTCGAGGAGCCGAAACGCTGGATGACGTCGGGTGGCCTCGGCACGATGGGGTATGGCTTGCCGGCGGCGGTCGGCATACAGGTCGCACACAAGGGTTCGCTCGTGATCGATATCGCCGGTGAGGCCAGCGTGCAGATGACGATGCAGGAGCTTTCGACGGCGGTGCAGTTCGATCTGCCGATCAAGATCTTCATTCTGAACAACAAATACATGGGCATGGTCCGGCAGTGGCAGCAGCTGCTGCATGGCGGGCGGTATTCGCACTCGTACTCGGAGGCGTTGCCGGATTTCGTGAAATTGGCCGAGGCCTACGGCGCGGTCGGCATCCGGGCGACGAAGCCGGAGGAGCTTGACGACAAGATCAAGGACATGATCGACGTGAACCGTCCTGTCCTGTTCGACTGCGTCGTCGATCAGAACGAAAACTGCTTCCCGATGATCCCGTCGGGGGCGGCGCATAACGAGATGATTTTGGGCGACGCGGCCAGCGATCCCACGGTCAGCGAAGCGGGAAAGGTGTTGGTCTAATGTCGAAGCAACCGGGTTCCGCCTATTTTCTGGTCGACACGAAGGCGAAGGAAATTCGCACGACGTTGTCGGTGTTGGTCGATAACGAGGCGGGCGTTCTGGCGCGCGTCATCGGCCTCTTTTCCGGGCGCGGCTATAACATCGAAAGCTTGACGGTGGCGGAGGTCGACCACCTCGACCACACGTCGCGGATTACGATCGTGACCTCGGGGACGCCGGAGGTGCTCGAACAAATCCGGCATCAGCTGGAACGGCTGGTGCCGGTGCACAAGGTGGTCGACCTGAGCACCGAGTCGCCCGGGATCGAGCGCGAGATGGCGCTGATCAAGGTGGCGGGTGCCGGCGACAAGCGGGTCGAAGCCATGCGGCTTTCCGAGGTGTTCCGTGCGCGCATCATCGATACGACGCATACAAGCTTCGTGTTCGAGCTGACCGGCACGCAGCAGAAGATCGACGCGTTCGTCGATTTGATGAAGCCGCTGGGGCTCGTCGAAGTGTCCCGAACGGGCGTCGTCGCCATCAGCCGCGGTGCGGAGGCGATGTGACGCCGCCCTCCAAAATGCATCGGCGCGGAAGTCGTGGACCCTTCCGCGCCGCGCTCCTCCCCGCTTTTCGCTGCCGGTTACGGCCCGATGCGGGTGATCACCATCGTGCGGCCGCTTTCGTTGTAGACCTGCACGGTGAAGAGCTGACTGTTCATGACGGCTCTGACGACCGAGTCCCAAGCTTGCGCTTCGGGCGAGATGTGGGCGCCTTCGACGTTCACGCGGGCGCCGGTGCCGTCATAGACCACGCGGCCGTTGCCGGTGACTTGGAACGCGAATTCGATGTTCGGCGATTTGATCCACATGTTCTCCGGCTCGCCCGGGCGGAACGTGCGATCCATCCACACGCAGTGTCCCGGAGGCGGCGGCATGACGCTGCCGGCGACGCCTGCGGCGCGGAAGTAGATCGTCATATGGGTGGCACCCGGGATACCCGCGCCGTCGACGTCGTGATTGGTCATGATCTTCATGTTGCCGCCGCCGCGGCAGAGCAGCGGATAGCTCGGCGGTTCGGCCGAGGCCGTCGTTGCGGCGACGGTCATGCCAGCGGCCATACTCAGGGCGACGAGGCCCAGTTTCCATTTCATCGGCGTTCTCTCCCGTTACAAACCGCGTCTTGCGATATTCCGCCGCGCGGTCTTGATAGGCGGGGAAGATCGGGGGCGACCCCGGTTTTCACAAGTGAGCGCCGTCACGCGACCACCAACTGAAGGAACTCAAGACACATGCGCGTTTATTACGACCGCGACGCAGACGCGAACCTGATCAAGGGCAAGAAAATCGCGATTATCGGCTTTGGCAGCCAGGGCCATGCGCATGCGCTGAACCTGCGCGACTCGGGCGCGAAGGACGTGGTGGCGGCGCTCCGGCCCGGCGCATCGGCGAAAAAGGCCGAGGCGCAGGGCTTCAAAGTGATGGATGTCGCAGACGCTGCGAAATGGGCGGACGTGATGATGATGGTCACGCCCGACGAGTTGCAGGCCGACATCTATCGCCAGTCGCTACACGCGAACATGAAGCAGGGCGCCGCGCTGCTGTTCGCGCATGGCTTCAACGTGCATTTTCGCTTGATTGAGGCGAGGCCCGATCTTGACGTTCTGATGGTGGCGCCGAAGGGGCCTGGGCATACGGTGCGCTCGGAGTATCAGCGTGGCGGCGGCGTGCCGTGTCTGATCGCGGTGCATCAGGATGCGAGCAAGAACGCGAAGGAGATCGGGCTTTCGTATGCGAGCGCGATCGGCGGCGGGCGCGCCGGCATCATCGAGACGAATTTCCGCGAGGAGTGTGAGACCGATCTGTTCGGCGAGCAGGTGGTGCTGTGCGGCGGTTTGGTGGAACTGATCCGCGCGGGCTTCGAGACGCTGGTGGAGGCGGGGTATGCGCCGGAAATGGCGTATTTCGAATGCCTGCACGAAGTGAAGCTGATCGTCGACCTCATCTACGAGGGCGGGATCGCGAACATGAACTACTCGATCTCGAACACTGCCGAGTATGGCGAATACGTCACGGGGCCGCGCATCATCACGCCGGAGACGAAGGC
>CAZXAQ010000120.1:0-9845 GCA_964638635.1 uncultured Flavobacteriaceae bacterium | reverse complement strand
TCACGGCCTCGACCTGATTTCGAAGGGTGGCAACGGCTACGTCTACATCCCGCTGCAACCCGGCGATCCGCTCTACGTCGAGGGCGGGCACGCCAATTTCATGATTCTTACGCGCGCCAGCGACGTGGAGATCTTGCCCGGCGCCGACGGTCAACTCGGCACGTCGGACGACATCCACCACCACGTCAACCAGATCAGCCCGTTCGTAGACCAGAACCAAACCTATGCCTCGGACGGTTCGCACAATGCGTTCCTGCGCGAGTATCTCATCGGCGCGGACGGCCGCCTGCACTCAAGCGGTAAGATGCTTCAACATACGACGGGCGCTGGCGTTGACGGCATTCGAGGCGACGACCAATCGACGGTCGGCGTCGACGAGAGCATCGATGACGTTCGCTCGGGCATGGCGACGTGGGCCGATTTGAAGGCAAACGCGCTGAAGTTCGGTTTGATTCTGACCGATCATGACGTCGACAACGTTCCGCTGCTCGCGACGGACGCGTACGGCAATCTGATCCTCGACGGATCGGGCCACGTTCAGGTCATCGTCAACATCGCCGGCACGCCGACCCACGTATCGCTGAACCCGCAGGCGGCCCAAACGCTCGCGCAGATCGAGACCTCGGCCGGCGGCACGGTCATGTACACCGGGCACGCGTTCATCAACGACAAGGCACATGCGGCCGCACCGTTCAGCGACAGTGGTGCGGCGCTCCTTGCCGACACGGACAACGACGTTGGTCTATCCAATGGCGGCGGATCCACCGCCGGCTACTACGACGACGAGTTGCTCGATGCCCACTACGTGGCCGGTGACGGTCGCGTGAACGAGAACATCGCGCTCACCACAGTGCACGCGATCTTCCACGACGAGCACAACCGTTTGATTGATTCCGTCAAGGCATTGATCCAGGCACAGCTCGACGCCGGAGACACCGCGTTCGCGTCGAACTGGGTCTTAGCAGGCACCGTGCTCACGCCTGGCATCGCGATCGCCGATAGCGCATGGAACGGCGAGCGGCTGATGCAAGTCGCGAAGTTCGGCACCGAGACGCAGTACCAGCACTTGGTGTTCGAAGAGTTTGCGCGCAAGGTTGCGCCCACGATCCATCTGTTCGGCAATGTCGACATCCATCTCGACCCGGCAATCACGTCGGAGTTCGCCAACGCGGTCTACCGCTTCGGCCACTCGATGCTGGACGAGAACGTTCCGCTGTTTCAGCTGAACGCCGACGGCACAATGGCGCTGGACGGGAACGGCCAGCCAATCCTGACCGATATGGGTCTGATTCAGGCGTTCACGAATCCGCTTGCCTTCGCGGCGCTGGGCGATACCGGCGCAGCGCAGATTATCCAGGGCACGTCGCACCAGATCGGCTCGGAGATCGATGAGTTTGTCACGGGCGCGTTGCGCAACAATCTGTTGGGCTTACCGCTCGACTTGGCGGCCCTGAACATTGCGCGCGGTCGCGACACGGGCGTAGCGCCGCTGAACCTGGTGCGCGCGCAGATCTACGACGCGACACACGACGTGACGCTGAAGCCCTACGCGAACTGGCTGGAGTTCGGCCAGTTCCTGAAGCATCCGGAATCGCTGGCCAACTTCGTCGCGGCCTACGGCACGCACACGTCGATTACCGGCGCGGCCACGCTGGCCGACAAGCGCGCCGCGGCGATAACGCTCATCGAGCAGGGTTTGAACCCGGCGAATGTTGGAACGGACGCCTACAACTTCATGCACAGCCTGGGCGCTTACGCGAACAACGTGAACAGCCCGGTCGCGGTGCATGCGCAGTGGTCAACGGGTTCGGTCACCGGCATAGACAACATCGACCTCTGGATCGGCGGCCTGGCCGAGAAGCAGAACCTGTTCGGCGGCCTCCTGGGTTCGACGTTCAACTTCATCTTCGAGACGCAGCTCGAAAACCTGCAAGACGGCGACCGCCTCTACTATCTGCCGCGTATCGAGGGCTTGGACTTCGGTCAACAGATCGAGAACAACTCGTTCGCGGACATGATTATCGCGAACACGGGTGCGAAGCATATCTCGGCATCGATCTTCTTGACGCCGGAATACACCGTCGAAGCGGGCAGCGTGACGGATGACCCGGCCACGTGGCTGAAGAACCCGGTGACCGGCGCTTATCTCGTAGAGAAACTGCCGGACGGCACCGTGCACTTCATCGGCGACGACAACTTCTTCGGTAACACGATGGTGTTGGGCGGCACCGAAGGGAACGACCGCCTGCAAGCCGGCCACGCCGACGACGACACGGTCTGGGGCGACGGCGGCGACGACTGGATCGACGGCGGCAACGGCGACGACTTCCTGTACGGCGGCACCGGCAACGACACGATCGTCGACGCGGCAGGCTTGGACGTCATCCATGGCGAGGCGGGCAACGACAGCGTCTACGCCGGCCTGGGCGACGACATTGTCTTCCTCGGCGACGGCAACGACTACGCCGAAGGCGGCATGGGTATCGACGAAATCCAAGGCGGCGCCGGCAACGACATCATCAAGGGCGGCGAAGACGACGACGCGTTGATCGGCAACGAAGGCGACGATTGGATCGAAGGCGGTGACGGCGGCGACGGCCTCGTCGGCGACACCGGCGCGCCCACCGGCATGGTGCCGCTGTTCGCGGCCAATGACGTCCTGGACGGTGGCGGCAACGGCGACAAGATGGTCGGCTTCTCCGGCGACGACATCATGCTGGGCGAGGGAGGCTTCGACAAGTTCAACGGCTTGCTTGGTTTCGACTGGGCCGACTTCGAAAAAGAGAGCCACGGCGTCAGCGTCGACATGGAGCGTCGCGAGTTTGTCGCGAACCAGATCGCCCCGGCGGGCGATGCGATCCGCGACTTCTTCGTCGAGACGGAAGCCCTGGGCGGCACGCGCTTCAACGACTTCATTCAAGGCACTGAAGACAGAGGCCTGGCGGCCGGGGTCTTCAACGAACTACAGAACGTCGGCTTGATCTTCAACCTCGACACGTTCTTCACGGGCGGCGTCGCGGCGAACTGGGACGCGACCGGCGCAATTCTCAACAATGGCACCGGCTTCAACACCGGCAACATCCTGCTTGGCGGCGACGGCAGCGACACGATCGTGGGCCGTGGCGGCAACGATATCATCGATGGCGATGCCTATCTGCACGTCTACCTAGGTGGCAACGGCGGCGCAGGCTCGGAGATCCACCGGGAAATCGGTTGGGACACCACGGAAGGCGACATCGACACCGCGCTCTTCCGCGACGTCATGGCGAACTACACGGTCAACCTCACGCCGGACGAGAACGGCTTCATCACGGTCACGCACAACGGCACGGTAAACGGAGCCGTCGGCGGGGTGGCTGTGCGCGTCAACGAGGGCACCGACAGGATCCGCAACATCGAACGCCTGCAGTTTGCAGACGGCGTGATCAACATCGACCAAAGCCCAACGGCGAATCTTCCGCCGACGGGTTCTCTGCTGATTACCGACAACGACGGAAATCCGGCGACGGCGGTCGTGGCGATCGCAGGCACGGCACTTACCGTCGACCTGGCGAACAGCACGGTCAGCGATCCGGATGGGATCCAGGCCGGCACGGTTCACTTCCAATGGCAGCAGGAGATCATCACAGCGGGTGGCGGTCAGTCCTGGATCAACATCCCCGGTGCCACAAACACGTCGTTCACACCGACGAATGCGCATCTGGGCAACGCGATCCGCGTGGTCGAGACCTACACCGATGGCAAAGGTTTGGTCGAATCCATCAGCTCCCTGCCGACGGCACTCACGATCGTGAATCCGACGCCGGTCGTCAACACGGCGCCGTTCATCGTCGGTCAGCAAGCACCGCTCGGCCTGCCCGACACGAACGCCCGTACCGGCTTCCCTGTGAACATCCAGCTACCTCTGACGACTGTGTTCGGTGACAACGAGACGGCATCGAACTTGCTGACGTTCACGGCAACGCTGTCGAATGGCCAACCTCTATCGAGTGTGGGTCTGACGTTCACGCTCATTCCCGACACGGTGAATGGCGGGGTCAGCGGCGCCACAATCACGGGTAACGTCGCGAACCCAGGTCAGATCTCGGTTCGAGTTACGGCAACGGATGGTGGACCCGGCGCGCCGCTCACGGTGACCGATACGTTTCTCATCAACGTGCAAACCGGCAACCTGGCGCCCGTCATCAGCACCGCGAACGAAGACACGACAACACAAGAGGACACGGCAGCTTCGGGACAGTTGTTCGGACCGCAAGTCCCCGATCCCGACGGGCCTGCGGCGACGCCGGTTTGGCGCCTGGTGCAAGGTTCGGTGACGAACGGCACGGTCGCGCTCAACGGCACCACCGGCCAGTACGTCTTCACACCGACGGCAGAGTTGTCGAGCGACGACATCGCAGGACCGACGCCCGTCTTCAGCTTCCAGTACCGGCTGTTCGACGGCTTGAGCTACTCCGCGCCGAAAACCGTCACCATCGACGTCAACGCCGTTGACGACGGTCAAGCCGATGTGACGATCACCGGCACCGCGGCCGCAGGCGGCACCTTGAGTGCGCTGATCGGCGCCGATCCGGACGGACTTTGGATCGGGGGCAGCGATACCTACCAATGGTATCGGGACGGCGTTGCCATCGTTGGCGCCACAAGCGCCGATCTTCAACTCACCCAAAGCGACATCGGGCACAGCTTCTCGGTGCACGCGGGATACACCGACGCGCAAGGCTTTGTGTATAGCGGTGCCTCGGAGATCGCGAGCGCTGCCACCGCTCCGATCGGCGTCCTTACCGCGACCGGAATCTCCGGTGGCGGAACCCCGTCGCGTATTCTGGCCGTCAACACGCTGTCGGATCCGGACGGCGGCATCCAGGCCGACACCGTCTCCTACACGTGGGAGACTTCCACGGACGGGGTCAACTTCTCGCCGGCAGCCGCTGGCGTCAGCGCCGACACGACGACGTTTACGCCGCCGGCACCGCCGCCGGGTTCGCCGCCCAGCAGCGGCTATGTCCGGCTCACGGTCACGTTTATCGACGTGCTCGGCAATCTGAACACGGCGACGAGCGAGCCCCTTCGCTACATCGTTGACAACGGTCAGACCCACACGTTCTCGGGAACGGCGTTTGCGGAGCTGATCTTCGGCAACGGCGGCGCAGACCAGATTACGGCGCAAGGCGGCAACGACTTCGCTCAAGGCGGCGGCGGCGGCGACACGTTCTTCGCGACGGTTGCCGACGGTGACGACACGTATGACGGCGGCAACGGCAACGATACGTACAATCTCAGCCTGACGGCTGCGGGTGCCACCGTCACGCTCGCGAACGGCGGCGGAAGCGGTACGGCGGCGAGTGCACAGACCGGTACGGACACGCTGGTCTCTATCGAGAACGTTGTCGGCAGCTCCGGCACCGACACGCTGACCGGCAACAATGGCGCCAACATCTTCACCGGTGGCGGCGGCAACGACACGCTGAACGGGTTGGGCGGCAACGACACGGCCGTCTACTCGGGCACGGCGGGCGACTATGGATTCTCGCTGAGCGGCGCGAACCTTGTCGTCACCGATGCGCGCGGCGGAAGTCCGGACGGAATCGACACGCTGATCAACATGGACACCATCCAGTTCGGCAATCTGGCGCTGAACCTCGTGGTTGGGACGAACGGCAACAACGCAGGCGGTGGTGCGTTGAACGGCAGCAACGGCGCGGACCTGCTGCTCGGCCTTCTCGGTAACGATACGATTAACGGCAACGCAGGTGCGGACGTTCTGGTCGGCGGCGCCGGCAACGACACACTCAACGGTGGCGCGGGCGACGACACCGCCGTGTTCAGCGGACCGCTCAGCGCTTATGGCTTCTCGCTCAACGCCGGCGGCAGTCTCGTCGTTACCGACAATCGCGGGGGCAGCCCGGACGGCACGGACACGTTGAATGGCATTCAGAACATTCAGTTCGGCTCTCAGACGTTCGGTTTGGCCTTCGGCAGCAACGGGAACGACAACGTCAACGCGGGAGCGGGTGCCGACTTGTTGTTCGGCTTCAACGGCAACGACGAACTGGACGGTGGAGCAGGCGCGGATCGTCTGACGGGCGGTGCGGGCTTCGACGACTTCAACTTCGCGGCCGGTGATACGGGCGTCGGCGCGGGAAATCGGGACATCATTCTCGACTTCTTGGGTGGCGGCGGAAACGAAGACATCGACCTGTCCGCGATCGATGCAAACGCAACCGTCGCGGGGAACCAAACCTTCAACTTCATCGGGACCGCCGCGTTCAGCGATCCGACGGCGGGAGCAAACTTGGCTGCGGGTCAGGTCCGCTACCAGCTCTTCGACTCGGACGGAAACGGAACCCTCGATTCGACGCTGATCCAGGGCAACTTCAATAACGACCTGGCGCCCGACTTCGAAATCGTCCTCCAAGGATTCACAAGTCCGCTCGTCGGCGGCGACTTCATCCTCTAGGCGGACACACAACGAACACGCTTCCGGCGGCGGAAAACGCCGGCAGCGAAACGAGATACCGAGAGCGCGGCGAAATCCGTGTTCCAACGAATGGGGACAGAAATGGCTAAGACTCTGAGGGGCATGTCGCTGGCGGCCACGGCAAGCGCGCTGGCAATCGTTTTGGCGGCAGCGCCGCAAGCATTCGGTCAGGCCGCACCCGGCTTCAACGTGCCGACCGACGCGCCGGCGAGTCCGCTGACGTTCAACGGTCAGACGGCGCAACCGTTCACACAGGAAATGCCGTTGTTCGAGGAGTTCGGCACGAAGCCCGTCCCGACCTCGACCTGTCCGACCTGCGTGCAGATGCCGGTACCCGCGACCTGCGACGCGAGTCCCGACGGCACAGCCCTCGACAACTTCTTGAAGCAGCCGTTGTTTCCCGCCGCAAGCCGCACCGCGAACACGACGCTTCCCAACCCATGGGCCGCAAAGATCGGCAGCAACGGACCGGGCTGCCTCAATGCGCCGCTGACCAAAAGCGCGATCGAAGGCCGTCCCTCGGGCGAATGGTTCGCGCATCAGCGCTGGACGGAGTTCCTGCCCAAAGTCTTCTTCCAATCGGCGACGGTCGGCGCGCGGACGAACGGCGGCCTGCGCGACTCTCTGCAGCGCCACCACTGGGCGGTCGGCGAATTCAAACCTGGCGGTCTCTACTACAAGGGCGGCACGAACAGCGGCGCGCAGGTGCGCTTCCATCCGGCGCTCCCGGCGCAAAGCCCGAACGCGGTGTGGACGTTCGACGGCACGATGCCGCCGAAGCTCTTGATGGCGCGCTACGGCGAGCCGATCCTGTTCCGCCACTACAACGGCCTGCCGATCGACGTCGCCGCAAATGGCGGCTTCGGTATGCACACGCTGACCACGCACGAACACAACGGCCATAACCCCGCCGAGAGCGACGGCTACACGGCAGCGTTCTTCTTCCCCGGACAATATTACGACTACCGCTGGCCGATGCTGCTGGGCGGTCACGACTCGATCAACACGACGGCGTTGGACGCCCGTGCCGGCATGCCGAACGGCGCCGGCGGCACGACGCGCATTCGCGGCGACTGGCGCGAGACGATGAGCACGCACTGGTTCCACGACCACATGCTCGATTTCACGGCGCAGAACGTCTACAAAGGCAGCGCCGCGATGATGAACTACTACAGCGCCATCGACCGCGGCCGCGAGGGCTTTCAGTGCCACTACGCGAACCCGGCGAACGCGAACCTATGTCTGCCGTCCGGCACCGCGCTCGACTGGGGCAACCGCGACTACGACGTGAACCTGCTCATCGCCGACAAGGCGTGGGACGCGAACGGCCAGCTCTTCTTCAACATCTTCAACAAAGACGGCTTCCTGGGCGACCGCGTGCTCGTGAACTGGGCCTACAAGCCCTACATGCAAGTGCGCGCGCGCCGCTATCGCTTCCGCATCTTGAACGGCGCCGTCTCGCGCTACTTCAAGATCGCGATCGTGACAGAAGCGGGTGCCCGCGTGCCGTTCCACATGGTCGGCAACGACGGCAACCTGATGCGCAACGCCGTGCCGTTCCCGAACGCCCAAAGCCAAGACCTTCCGAGCCAGGGCATCGCCGAGCGCTACGACATCGTCGTCGACTTCAAGAACTTCGCGCCCGGCACGAAGATCTACATGATCAACCTGATGGAGCATCGCAACGGCGCCGGCCCGGCGGCTGAAGTCCCGCTGGCAAGCGTCCTAAACGGGACCTATGCGGGCGACCCCGCGGTCGGCAGGTTCCTTGAGTTCCGCGTCGTGGCGCAACCCGTCGGCGCCGTCGACCTCAGCATGGATCCGGCGCAGTACGTCGCCGGCGGCAAGGAAATGATCCCGCCGCCGACATTCACGCCGGCGGAGCTCGCGGCGGCCCGCATCCGCACCTTCCAGTTCTCGAAAGCGAACGGCACCGACGACAAGCCGTGGACGATCGCGACCGACGGCGGCCAAGGCCTGACGATGGACCCGCACCGCATCACCTCGAGCCCCGTTAAAGGCTCGGTCGAGATTTGGCGCCTGCGCGGCGGCAGTGGCTGGGCGCACCCGATCCATATCCATTTCGAGGAAGGTCAAATCCTCACGCGTGGTGGCGCTGCGCCGCCACTGTGGGAGCAAGGCGCGCGCAAGGACGTCTACCGTCTGCACACGTTCGCGGACTCCACCAACAGCGTCGACCTAGCGATCCGCTTCCGCGAGTTCATGGGCTCGTTCATGGAGCACTGCCACAACACGCAGCACGAGGACAACGCGATGCTGATGCGCTGGGACATCAAGAACCCGGGCTCCGCCATCGCGATCCCGACGCCCGTGCAGACGTGGCAGGGCACGTTCTACGAACCGTCCTTCGGCGTTCCGGGGAACTAGAAACGCTCGAACCATGCGTTCCGCGCTTGCCGTCCTGTTGGCTCTGATCGCTGCGCTCGTACCCGTGCGCGCGGGCCAGGCTTGGCACGGTGGCTACTTTCCCAACATCGAACTCACCGATCAGGACGGCAAGACGCATCGCTTCTACGACGACGTGATCGCGGGCAAAGTCGTCGCGCTGAATTTCATCTACACGAAGTGCACCGACGTCTGCCCCGTCGACACGGCGCAGATGCGCCAAGTGGCCCAACTGCTCGGCGATCGTCTCGGCCGCGATATCTTCTTCTATTCGATCTCGATCGACCCGAAGAACGACACGCCCGACGCACTGAAGCGTTACATGCACACGTTCGACGTTCCGTCGAAGGGGTGGACGTTTCTCACCGGCGACAAGGCGGAGATCGATACGCTGCGCCGCAAGCTCGGTCTCATCGGCGCGAACCCGGAGACGCTGAAGCAACACGCCACAAGCCTCATCATCGGCAACGAAAAGACGGCGCAATGGATCAAGCGCTCGCCCTATGACCACCCCAAGATATTGGCGAACCTCCTGAGCGAAAGCTTGAGCAACTATGTGACGGCGGGCGGCGCCGACCGCCAGTCCTACGCGGCGGCAGGACGAATCACCGGCCTCTCGCGCGGGCAAAACCTGTTTCGCACGCGCTGTCAGGCCTGTCACACGATCGGCGAAGGCGACAAGTTGGGGCCGGACCTCAAAGGCGTTGCCGCGGCGCGCGACCGCGCGTGGCTGACGCGCTGGCTCAAAGAACCGGACAAGATGATCGCCGAGAAGGACCCATCGGCCCTCGCGCTCATGGCGCGCTACCGCAACCTGCCGATGCCGAATCTAAGCTTGAACGACATCGACGCCGCGGCGGTGATCGCATACCTGGAACAACAAGACCGCCCCGCGCACGCCCACTAGAGCAGGTTCGGCCGACCTGGAATCGATGGCGAGTCAGCCTTCACCACAAAG
>CAZXAQ010000119.1:0-9907 GCA_964638635.1 uncultured Flavobacteriaceae bacterium | reverse complement strand
CCGAGTATGGCGAATACGTCACGGGGCCGCGCATCATCACGCCGGAGACGAAGGCTGAGATGAAGCGGGTGCTCGCCGACATTCAGACCGGCAAGTTCGCGCGCGACTGGGTGCTCGAGAACAAGGCCGGGCAGGCGAGCTTCAAGGCGACGCGCGCGAATCTCGCGAAGCATCCGATCGAAGACGTCGGCCAGAAGCTGCGCGCGATGATGCCGTGGATCGCGAAGAACAAGCTCGTGGATCAGAGCAAGAATTAGGCTTCGGCAACGGCAGTTACGCCACGGCCGAGGTGCGTCTGAGCATCGGAAGCGGTGTGCCGTAGGTGGTCCGGCGCCAAAGCCACTCGAGCGGGCCGAAGCGGAAGAGGCTGAACCAGAGGGCGCTCGCTGTGCATTGGAGCACGAACGCGGCGAGTGCGAAGGCGATGCATTCGGCGAGGCCGAACGTGCCGTGCCGGCTCAATCCGATGCCGTAGAACACGAAGACGCCGATGAGCGATTGGCTGACGTAGGTGGTGAGCGCCATGCGGCCTGCGGGGGCGAGGGCGCGTAGGAACATGCCGGCGCGACGTGTCCAAAGAAGCGCAAAGCCGCTGACGTAGGCGAGCGTCATGGCGGGGACCGCGACAGCGAACACCATGTGCTGGAAAACCCACATCGGCGACGGTGGGTACGCGGGCGTCGCGGCGCTGATCGGAACGAGCAGGGCGTTGCCGATGATGCCGATGGGGAGGCAGACCGCAAACACTTTGCGCAAGAGCGGCTCGTGCAAAGTGAGGTCGCGATAGAGGCGGCGCTTGCCGATGTAGGCGCCCACAAGGAACATGGCGAGGATCGAGATTGCTTTGCCTTCGTAGAGCATCTGCAGCGCCTTGAACCGGAGCAGTTCCAGGTTGGCGACGAAGATGGCGGCGGGGTTGGTGCCGGCGAAGGTTTGCGTGAGGGCGAAGAAGTCGCCTTTGGGGTTCGCGCCTGCTTCGAGCGGGGTGGTTTGAGCGACCAGCATCCAGATCGCGAGGGGCCAGAGGGCGCGCAGGAGGAGTACGGCGGCGGCGGCGAAGGCGGTCGACTTAGGCGTCCAGCGGGCGGTGACGAGCAGCAGGAAGCCGATCAGCGCGTAGTCTTTCAAGATGTCGCCGTACCAAATCAGCGCGTGGGCGACGCCGATCGCGAACAGGATCGCTAGGCGGCGCGAGAAGTGGCGGGTGAAGTTGCGACCGGCACGCATGGCGCTTTCGATCTGAACGGCGAAGCCGATGCCGAAGAGGAGCGAGAACAGCGAGAAGAACTTTCCGTCGATGAAGAACTGCAACGCGGCATCGAGCGCTGCGTTCGCGCCGAAGCGGTCGAGGGCGGCTTGTTCGGCGGTGCTCATGAACTCGAAGCCGGAGAAACCCGGAACGTGCGAGATGAAGATGCCGAGCAGGGCGAAGGCTCTGAGGGCGTCGAGCACGTCGGCGCGTTCGGCTTCGGCGACGGGGGCGTGGGTCATGGTGCGAAGGCTCCGCGAATGGCCGCGCGTAGCTCCTGTTCCCAAGCGGCGCGTGCGGCTTCGCGGCGGCGGCTGGGTTCAAGGGTCTTGAACAAGTGGCCATAAGTCGCTGGGCGAACGATTGTGGCGGCGAGTGCGATGACGAGTGCGTCCGGCGTCGCGTGCTTGCGGATGCGGCCGTGCTTCACGGCGTCGTCGAGGCGATCGCGCAAGGCGGCGAGCAATTTTCCGCCGGGGCGGGATTTGTCGGTTGCTGCGACGGCAACTTTGAACATGCCGCCCTCGCCGCCGGTCGACATGATCCAATGCACGAGCAGGCGGGCGGCCGACGGGTTGTCGAACAGATAGGTGCCGGCCGTCGCGCAGATGTTCTCGAGTGCTGTCAACGTCAGCGGCGCCGTGGGGTCGATCAGCGGTGCCACCGTTGTGAAGACCTCCGCCGCCACGTGGTCAAGCACGGCATCCACGAGGGCGGCCTTACTCGGGAAGTGACGGTAGAGGCTGCTGTTGTCGAGGCCGACCGCGTCGCCCAGCTGGCGCATCGTCACGGCGTCGAAGCCTTGGATGGCAAAGAGGTCGACGGCTTGCGCGAGGATGCGCGTGCGTGGGCTTTGGGTGCGGGGGGCGGGTTTGGCCATGGTCGTATGAAAGCAAGCGCTTGCTTGCATGTCAAGATGGCGATTTTCCTTGGCCGGCTTGCCTTCCCCGGGATGCGCGCCCCGAGAGTTTGTCAGGATTGTCTTGACATATGTAAGCGTCAGGCCCACCTTGACGTCATGTCAAGGAGATCTTGTCATGTTGCCGCGGTTGAAGCGTAAGCTCTTTTGCTCGTTTTGTCGGAAGACCGACAAAGAGGTCACGAAGCTGGTTGGGGGACCGGGGGTGCATATTTGCGACGCTTGTATCGATCAGTGTGTGCTCGTGATCGCGGGGAAGCCGACCAGCGGCTTTGCCGGGTGGGAGAGCCTTTCGACCGAGCGTTTGCTGGAAGCGTTACCGCCGTCGGAGGCGAGCGTCGAGGCGGCGCGCGGGATCTTGCAAAGTCAGATCGATATTTTGCGCAAGCGTGAGGTCAGTTGGGCGCAGATCGGCGAGGCGCTCGGCATCTCGCGCCAAGCGGCGTGGGAGCGGTTTTCGTAGTACGATCGCCCGGCCGTTCGAGGAGCGCGTTATGACACGTCCGCCACTTCCTGCGCCGCCGCATTTGGGTGGTTGTCTGTGCGGGGCCGTGCGTTATCGGTTCGATGCGCGGCCTTTGGCGCTCAATGCTTGTCATTGCATGGATTGCAAGAAGCTCACCGGTGCCACGAATTTGTTGATGGTGTTGGGGCCGCGCGAGGCGTTTTCGTTCGAGGGGCCGGTTGCGCGGTATCGCAAGCGAGCGGACTCCGGCAATGAGGTCGACATTGTGCGTTGCGTGACGTGCGGCGTGCGGATGTGGCATGAGCCGTTGAGTGCGCCGCAGCTTGTGATTTTCGCGGCGGGCACGCTCGACGATCCGGGTTGGGTCGTGCCGACGTCGCATATCTTCACACGCAGTGTTTCGCCGGGCGTCGTCATTCAGGACGATGCGTTGGTGCTGCCCGCCGGCCGATGGATCGCGCCGCCCTATTTGATGCGTTCAAGCGCATCTATGGTGCGTGATGCTTCGGCGGGCGGGGGAATGGGTTCTGCTCGCGGCCGTTGGTGTCGCGTTTGGGCTTGGCGTGGCTTGGGTTGAGGATGCGTTCGCTATCCCCAAGAACGTGGTCACCTGGTTCTGGATTGTGCTGATGGTGGGGGCGCTCGGCTTTGCCCTGTGGACGGGGCGCGCGTATTACGAGGCCCTTCGCGATGAGGATGAATGGGAGTGAACGCCATGCGCATTGGGACGCCGCTGTCGCCGTCGGCCGTGAAGGTCATGATGTTGGGGGCGGGCGAACTCGGCAAAGAGGTCGTGATCGAGTTGCAGCGGCTTGGGGTCGAGGTGATCGCGGTCGACCGCTATGCGGATGCACCGGGGCATCAGGTGGCGCACCGGGCGCATGTGATCGATATGACGGATGCTAAGGCGGTGCGCGCGTTGGTGGAGAAGGAGCGGCCGCATCTCATCGTGCCGGAGATCGAGGCGATCGCGACCGACGAGTTGGTGCGCATCGAGGCAGAGGGGCTTGCGCGGGTTATTCCGACGGCGAACGCGGCGCATATCACAATGAACCGGGAGCGCATTCGTAAGCTCGCGGCGGAAGAGTGCGGGTTGGCGACGTCCAAATATGCGTTCTGTTCGTCGCTGGAGGAGTTGCAACGCGCGATCGACGGCGGGATCGGGTATCCGTGCTTCGTGAAGCCGGTGATGTCGTCGTCGGGCAAGGGGCAGTCGAAGATCAAGGATCCGGATCAAGTCGCGAAGGCTTGGGACTATGCGATGGCGGCGGGACGCGTGAAACAGGCCCGCGTGATCGTCGAGAGCGAGATCAAGTTCGACTTCGAGATCACGTTGCTCACCGTGCGCCACGCGGGGGGCACCTCGTTCTGCGAGCCGATCGGGCATGTGCAGGTGGACGGCGACTACGTGGAGTCCTGGCAGGCGCAGCCGATGTCGAAGGCGGCGCTCGAGACATCGCGCGCGATGGCGAAGGCGATCACCGACAAGCTTGGCGGGGCCGGCATTTTCGGCGTTGAGCTGTTCATCAAGGGCGACGAGGTTTGGTTCTCAGAAGTCAGTCCGCGGCCGCATGATACGGGTCTCGTCACGCTCGTCTCGCAGCATCAGAGCGAGTTTGCGCTGCATGCGCGGGCGATCTTGGGGCTGCCGGTCGATACGTCGCTGCGCGCGCCGGGCGCGAGCGCTGTGATCTATGGCGGCATGGAGGCGAAGGGGATTGTGTTCGACGGTGTCGCGGCGGCGCTTTCCGTGCCGGGGAGCGAGGTGCGGCTGTTCGGCAAGCCGGAGGCGTTCAAGAAGCGGCGCATGGGGGTCGCGCTTGCGCGTGGCGCTTCGATTGACGAGGCGCGTGCGAAGGCGAAAGAGGTTGCCGCGGCGGTTAGGTGCGTGGCGCAGGTATGACGGGCGAACCGGTTCCGCACATCTTCGACCGCGAGACGCTCAGGGCGCGGTTGCGCGACTACAATGTCGTCGTGTTTCAGATTGCATCGAGCTTGGTGCAGAGCGGCGTTCTGGCGCTGGCCGCGATCGTGCTAATCGACATTCTCTATGCCGAACGCGATCTGCCGATCTTGCTGTTGCTGTGGCTTGGCGCGTTCGTGTTCGCGGTTTTGGCGTTCGAGCGGCAGCTCTATTTGCCGTTGGCGACGCCGCGGGGCGGGGTTAGCGACGTATGGCCGTTGATGCTGATGGGGCTCGCGCAGTTCGTGAGTTTCGCCTGCCTGTCGCCTCGGGCCAACGGCGTGGCGCCGTGGGAGCTTTGGTACTTTGCCTATACGGCAAGTGCGATCATGGGCGCGGCCACGATTTGGCAGGCGTCGCGGTTCGTCAATCTCGACGATTATTCGCCGGAGTTAAAGTCCGTTGGCGAAACTTTCGCTGCCTGGCTTAAGCACGACTTGAGGGAACTCATCATTGTGGTGTTGGTGAGCCTCGTGCTCTGTGTCGTCTTGGCGCTTCAGCTGTTGCCCGGTGATGCCTTCGCGTGGCTGACGGTGGTCGTCGCCTTGATTTCGATTTTCGGCAGCGCCTGGTTGGTGCGCCGCGACGGGCAGCGGTTTTGGGTGCTCTACGCGAGCGTCTATGAACTGCCCGGTGCCAAGGTTTCGACGAAGGCGTCAGCGCAAGCGGAACGAGACCACGCCGACCAGGTTCGAGAAGTCGTCGGTCCATAGCGGCGTGTTGTGCTCGGCCTTCAGCTGGCGCCAGCGGCCTGTCGCCGCGATGGCGTTCAGGTCGGCCGGATCGGCCGCGAGGGCCAGCCATTGCGAGGCGTCGGCCGGTTCGTGATCCGCCTTGGGCGTGCCCGGATAGAATTGGGCGATGCCGACGAGGCCCGCCGCTTCGGCCGCTCTGGCGACCACCGGCTCGAGCTTTAGGTAGCGGTTCGAGATGTTGAACAGCACGACGCCGTGCGGTGCCAATTTCGAGCGCACGAGCGCCATCGCCTCGCGCGTGACGAGATGCATCGGGATGGAGTCCGACGTGTAGGCGTCGAGGATCAAGACGTCGTAGATGCCGTTCGGCTCGCGGTTGAGCGAAATGCGGGCGTCGCCGACTTCGATGCGCGCAGTCGGAACGCATTTGTTCAAGTACGAGAAGTGGCCCGAGTCCTTGGCGATATGCACGACCAGGGGGTCGATCTCGTAGAGCGTCCATTCGTCGCCGGGGCGGCTGTAGCAGACGGAGCCGCCGATGCCGAGACCGACGACGCCGAGGCGGAGCTTCTCGTGCGTCGACTGCATCGCTTTCATGGCTTGGCCGAACGGGCCCGCCGGCGTGTAGTAGGCGAGCGGCTGCAAGTGGCGGGCGGGCTCCGATGCCTGCGCGCCGTGGATCGTGGTTCCGTGCGCAAATTCGACATACCGGCCATCGTCGACCGTGATGACGCGATAGGCGCCGAAGAAGCTGCGTCCTTCGTAGCGCACGTTCGTTTGCGCGATCTGCAGGCCTGCGAACATCACGCCAATTGCAACGGTGCAGCCGATGGGGTTGGCTTTGAAGACGTAGGCGAAGAGGATGATGGGCAGCACGATCAGGATCTGCATGACGAGCGACCCGCCGACGCCGGAGAGGGCGAAGGCGCCCGCCACGGTCGCGAGCATCGCGGCTAGGGTCAGGAGTACGTCGTCCCGCGGGGCAGCGCCTTTCAGCGCGCCGGGGATGAGAAGGCGCGTCGCGGCGGCCGCCACGATGGCCAGCGGGTATTCGAGGACGGTGTTGAAGATCTGCGGCGCGATCGCCGCGTTGAAGACGCCGCCGAGCGCACCGCCGAACGACATCCAAAGGTAGAACTCGGTCAGGCGTGTCGCGTCCGGGCGCGCTTCGGCCAGCATGCTGTGACGCGCGACGGCGATGATGAAGAAACCGGTCAGGTGGGTCGCGATGCCGAAGACACCCGGCGGGTTGGCCCAGACGAGCGCGCTCAGGATGATGATCGTGAACCACTCGATTTTCAGCAGCCGCTCGCGCGAGATCAACGGCTTCTGCACGAAGGCGACCATGAACGTGATCAGATAGAGCGCAAGCGGTGCGGCCCAGAGCAGCGGGATCGCCGCGATGTCCGTGGTGATGTGCGTCGTCACGCCCAGAAGCAGGCTCGACGGCACGAAGGCGATCGCGATCCAGCGCACGCGTTCGAACAGCGTCACCGGTGCTTTGACTTGCGGCTCGGCGGGGATGTCTTGGACTTGCACGAACTTCCAGATGAGCGCGCCCGACGTGGCGATGAGGGTGGTCAGCATGACGAAGCCGACGGTCCAGACGCCGCTTTGCGTCGACACGCCGATCAGCGGTTCGGCGATGAAGGGGTAGCTGAGCAGGCCGATCAGGCTGCCGGCGTTGCTGGCCACGTAGAGGAAGTACGGGTCTTTCGCGCTCGGGTGGCCGGAAAGGGCGAACCAGCGCTGGAGGAGCGGCGAGGTCGCGGCGACGACGATGTAGGGCAAGCCCACCGTGCCCATGAACAGGCCGATGAGCCACAGCACCGGTTGTTCCGTGCCGTCGGGGATCGAGCCTTTCGGGATTGCGACCGGCAGCGCCAGCGTCGCAAGCAGAACCACGGCGACGTGGACGGCGATCTGCGCGCGAACCGGCAGCAGGGTTCCGAGCGCGTGCGCGTAGAGGTAGCCGGCGAGGAGTGCGGTCTGGAAGAAGAGCAGTGCCGTTGTCCAGACGGCGGGCGATCCGCCGAGCAGGGGCAGGACCATTTTGCCGACCATCGGCTGGACCCAAAACAGCAGGGCTGCGGCGGTGAAGATCGATGTCGCAACGACGGTGAGGACGGTCGCGCCGCTCGCGGCCGCCGGCGCGGCGCGCAGATCCGTTGAGCCGATGTCCGTCATTATGTCCCCACGCCAGATTTTGTGTTTTGTTGGCCTCCATATGCGCGAAGTTTGCTTTCGATCGCGTTAAGGACAGGGCGTGGGGCGCCCTAAATTGGCACATTCGCCGGTGTTTGCCGGGTCGCGGCCCAGGCTAATGGCGGGGGCAGCGCATGTGCGCCCGCGTACTCGATGTGCAGGACGCGGCGGTGGTCCGGGCGCGTCGCGGCGGACGATGCGTGGAGCAGGAGGGGCCGCATCAGAAGCGCCGAACCCAAAGGGGCGATGCACGCGGTCTCGGCGATCGTTTGGCGTAGGGCTTCGATCCGATCGCGCTTCAGGCGGCCCAAGGCATGGGTACCGGGCAGCACGCGCAACGGGCCCTTGTCGGCGCCGCAGTCGTCGAGATGCAGGCGGATGGTCAGCATCCCCTGCAGCACTGCAACCGGCGGTTCGACGTGCGTGGTGCCCGCCTTGACCGACCAGGGGCCCCAGCCTGCGATGTCTCGCCGCTCGGCGACGGCGATCGTCAAATCTTGGTGCCAGAGTACAGGCCAGTTGGCCTCCGGTGTCTTGTCGAAGAATAGGGCCCGAACCGGAATGGCCTCGGCGCCGACGACCGGCTCGATCAAGCGCCGCAGCGCCGGATCGGCGGCCAATTTCCTCACGTCCGGCAGGTCCAGGAGGTTTCGCCCGCCATAGGCGCTGCCGCTGCGGCGGAGGGCGGTTCCCTGGCCCGCAACCGTCCGCAGGCGGGCGATCTGGGCTGCGGTCAACACGTCGCCGACCAGCGCGAAGCCGTCGCGTTCGATCGCGTTTGCCATGTCTGGGGCAGGTTTCGTCACCTGAGTCCTTTCGGTCGAAGGCCCACGAAATGTAGCAAAATCGCGAGGTTTGTCGTTGCCCCCGCTTTTGATTCGGCCTATTGATTCTCCAACGATGGTGCGGGTTTAGGCTGTGAATTTCACGGGGTCTTAACGGCACCTGCGTATGGTGAATGCCGGCCAAAGCTCGCCGGCGTGTGAGGCAAGACAAGTATGCGTGCAGTGCGTGCAACGAATGAGATTGCGGGGGCTGATGCTCCCTGCGCTCGTTCGCGCGCGCTCGCGCCGTCTCACCTGTCTCTTCGGAACGACCTCGGACTACTTCTGCTTAGCTGCCTCTAGGCACGCCAAACGCCGCATCAAAGCCCCAAGGCGATGCGGTCGGTGCTTAGAGGAAGCGAGATGTAAGACCCGGGCAAGGACCGAAACCGCCGCTGGCGGGCTTTAGAGATAGAAGACAATGCCAAGTTCGAACCGCGTCTTGATATTCGACACCACGTTGCGCGACGGAGAGCAGTCTCCCGGCGCTGCGATGAATCTCGACGAAAAATTGAAGATCGCCGACATGCTCGAAGAGCTCGGCGTGGACATCATCGAAGCCGGCTTTCCGATCTCGTCGAACGGCGACTTCGAGGCCGTGAACGAAATCGCCAAGCGTGCAAGCAAGGCCGTCATCTGCGGTCTTGCGCGGGCCGGGGTGAAGGATATCGATCGTGCGGCGGAAGCACTCAAACCGGCGAAGCGTGCGCGCATCCATACGTTCATCTCCACCAGTCCGGTTCATATGAAGCACAAGCTTCAGATGGAACCGCATCAGGTGCTCGAAGCCGTGATCGGCAGCGTGACGCGGGCGCGGAACCACGTCGACGACGTCGAGTGGTCGGCCGAGGACGCGACGCGGACGGAGTTCGAGTTCCTCTGCCGCTGCGTCGAGGCAGCGATCAAGGCGGGGGCGACGACGATCAACATCCCCGACACTGTCGGTTACGCCATTCCGTCCGAGTACGGCGCGTTGATCCGGGCGTTGATCGGGAAGGTGCCGGGGGCGGAGAAGGTTGCGTTCTCGACGCATTGCCACAATGACCTCGGCCTCGCGGTCGCGAACTCGCTTGCGGGTGTGGCGGCCGGTGCGCGGCAGGTCGAGTGTACGGTGAACGGCATCGGCGAGCGGGCGGGCAACGCCGCGCTCGAAGAGATCGTCATGGCGCTCAAAGTGCGCGCCGACATTCTGCCGTTTTCTTCCGGTATCGACAGCGTGTCGATCTCGCGCGCGTCGAAGATGGTGTCGAACGTTACAGGCTTCCCGATCCAGTTCAACAAAGCGATTGTCGGCAAGAATGCCTTTGCGCACGAGTCGGGCATTCATCAGGACGGGATGCTCAAGCATACGCAGACCTACGAGATCATGACGCCGGAGTCGGTGGGCGTCTCGAAGACTTCGTTGGTGCTCGGCAAATTGTCCGGACGGCACGCGTTCAAAGACAAGCTCGAGGCGATGGGCTACGAGCTCGGCGCGAACGCGCTGGAAGACGCGTTCAAGAAATTCAAAGACCTCGCGGACAAGAAGAAACACGTGTTCGACGAGGACATCGCAGCGCTTGTCGACGACGAGATCGCGCGCGGCC
>CAZXAQ010000118.1:5411-10007 GCA_964638635.1 uncultured Flavobacteriaceae bacterium | reverse complement strand
CGGACGACCTTCTCGGTGTTCTTCTCGTTCAGCCAGAAGTAATAGTCCGTGCGCTTGCCGCCATGCGGGGCAATCAACACGGTCCCCTTCATCATCGCGTAGGGCGGGTAGCCGGTCTTGCGGTCGATCGCGAGCCCGGGCGTGGTCGAGGTGGCCGTCGTGGGCGTGACGCCGGTCGACGGACCGAACGGCATCATGTCCTCGATCGTCGCACAGGCCGAAACGATGGTGAGCAGAGAACTCATAACCACAATGCCCAAGAGGCGCATAAACTGATCCTAGAAAGTGCCGGAAAAGAGCGCGCAACTTGCACGCCGCCCCCACCTTCCGCAAGGCAGGTGGAAGGGTCTAAAAGACCTTTCACGAACGCCCTCCGGAGAACCGCCAATGCGCCTCAAAGACCCGCAACTTCTACGCGATAAGGCCTACATCAACGGCGAATGGGCGAACGCGGATTCGGGCGCGACGTTCGAAGTCACGAACCCGGCAACCGGTGCCGTGCTCGCGCGCCTGCCCGACATGCTCGAAGGCGAAACCCGCCGCGCGATCGAAGCGGCGAACGCCGCGTGGCCCGCCTGGGCGGCAAAGACGGCGAAGGAACGCGCGAACATCCTGCGCAAATGGTTCGACCTGATGATGGCGAACCAAGAGGACCTGGCCGTCATCATGACGAGCGAACAGGGCAAGCCGCTCGCCGAGTCGCGCGGCGAGGTCGCCTACGGCGCCTCGTTCATCGAATGGTTCGCGGAAGAGGGCAAACGCATCTACGGCGACGTCATCCCGCAAACCCAACCTGGCCGCCGCATCGTGGTGTTGAAGCAACCGATCGGCGTCGTCGCCGCGATCACGCCTTGGAACTTCCCGAACGCGATGATCACGCGCAAATGCGGCCCCGCACTCGCCGCCGGCTGCCCGATCGTGATTAAACCGCCGGCCGAAACTCCACTCTCGGCGATCGCGCTCGCGGTGTTGGCCGAGCGCGCCGGCATCCCGAAGGGCATCTTCAACATCGTAACGACAAAGCACTCGTCGCGCGTGGGTCAGGAAATGACCGGCAACGCGATCGTGCGAAAATTCTCGTTCACCGGCTCAACCGAGATTGGCAAGCTCTTGATGCGCCAATGCGCCTCGACGGTGAAAAAGGTCTCGCTCGAACTCGGCGGCAACGCGCCGTTCATCGTCTTCGACGACGCTGACCTGGACAGCGCGGTCACCGGTGCGATGCTCTCGAAATTCCGCAACATGGGCCAAACTTGCGTCTGCGCGAACCGCTTGTTCGTGCAGGACAAAGTCTACGATGCCTTCGCGCAAAAGCTTGCGACCGCCACCGCCGCCCTAAAGGTCGGCGACGGCACCGGGGACGGCGTGATGCAAGGCCCGCTCATCAACATGGAAGCCGTCGAAAAGGTCGAACGCCTGATCAAAGACGCAACCTCGAAAGGCGCGAAGCTCGCCACCGGCGGCAAGCGCCACGCGCTCGGCCACACGTTCTTCGAGCCTACGGTCCTAACCGAAGTGAACACACAAATGGCGATCGCCCAAGAAGAAATCTTCGGCCCGGTCGCCACCCTCTTCCGTTTCAAAACCGAAGCGGACGCGATCCGCATAGCGAACGACACCGAATACGGCCTCGCCGCCTACTTCTACGCCCGCGACATCGGCCGCGTCTGGCGCGTCGCCGAAGCCCTCGAATACGGCATCGTCGGCATCAACGAAGGTATCATCTCGACCGAAGTCGCCCCCTTCGGCGGCATGAAAGAAAGCGGCATCGGGAGGGAAGGTTCAAAATACGGCATCGAAGACTTCCTGGAGATGAAGTACTTGGCGATGGGTGGCATCGGGACGTGACCAACGAGCAACCGATCTCAGGCATGCGAAACCTGAAAGCCCAACCGGCCGACATTGCATTCGACTCGAAAACCAGCGCCGTTCTCGTCGTGGATATGCAAAACGACTTCGGATCGTCAGGCGGTATGTTTGATCGCGCCGGAATCCCAATCGCGGGAATTCGCGCCGTCGTCCCAAACATCGCGACGGCGCTGGAGGCTGCTAGAGCCGCAGGTCTAAGGATTGTCTACATCAAGATGGGGTTTCGTCCCGACTTGTCCGACATGGGTGCCGCCGACGCGCCGAACCGCCTCCGCCATGACGGTCTTGGCGTCGGCCAAGTCGCACGAAACGCCGACGGCCGCGAATGGCGCATTCTCGTTCGCGACGGCTGGGGCACCGATGTCGTCGACGCGCTTAAGCCAAGCCCGGACGATGCTGAGGTTTGGAAAAACCGCTACAGCGGCTTCTATCAAACCGACTTGGACGCAATCTTGAAGAGCGCCAATATCAAACATCTCTTTGTCACCGGCTGCACCACGAGCATCTGCGTGGACTCGACAGTGCGCGATGCGTTCTATCGCGACCATCACTGCGTGCTGCTCAGGGACTGCATGGCCGAACCGATCGCCAGCGATGCGCCGCGCAGCAACCACGACGCCACGCTTCTCGCTGTTGAACTTCTGTTCGGATGGACCTGCAACTCGAGCGAGTTTCTGGCTGCCCTGGAACAGCGACCTCCTCAACACGGAACCTCATCATGAACCTCTACTACTGCCCGCAAACGCGCGCTTTCACCTCGCTCTGGATGATGGAAGAGGTAGGCGAGCCCTACCATCTCGTACGCGTGAACATCCGCGAGCCCGGCCATCCGACCGAGGCCTACAAGAAGATCAACCCGATGGGCAAAGTCGCGGGGTTCGAAGACGGCGGCATCGGCTTCGGCGAAACGGCGGCCATCCTGCTCTACCTCGCCGACAAATTCCCCGAGAAGAAACTCGCGCCGCCACCGACAGATCCGGCGCGCGGCCGCTTCCTGCAGTGGCTGATGTTCCCAGCGACGACGATCGAACCCGCGATGATGGAAAAGCGTACCGGCGCGACGCCGAACACGGTTGCCGCCGGCTGGGGCGACTATGATCGCGCACTCGGCGCACTCGAAGCCGCACTGAAACCCGGCCCCTGGCTCTTCGGCGATCAATTCACGGCGGCCGACCTCTACATCGCCTCCACGCTCGGCTTCGGCATGATGTTCGGCATGATCGACAAACGCCCGGCCTTCGTCGAGTTCTCCGAGCGCGCCAGCGCGAGGCCAGCCTTCAAACGCGCCCAAGAAATCGAAGCCAAAGAGGCCGCCAAAACATGACCACCAACGCCGAACTCCTCGCCCGCCGTCAGGCCGCCGTGCCGCGCGGCGTGAACACCGCTCACCCCGTCTTCGCGGCGCGCGCGTTGAACGCCGAGCTCTGGGACGTCGAAGGCAAGCGCTACATCGATTTCGTCGGCGGCATCGGCGTTCAGAACACCGGCCACCGCCACCCGAAGGTGATGAAGGCGATCGAAGCGCAGATGGGCAACGCGCTGCACACCGCGTTTCAGGTCAACGCTTATGAAAGCTACATCGTGCTCGCCGAAAGGCTGAACGCGGCCGCGCCGATCAACGGCCCCGCGAAGACAATCTTCTTCACCACCGGCGCCGAGGCGGTCGAGAACGCGGTGAAGATCGCGCGCTATGCCACGAAGCGCTCCGGCGTGGTCGCGTTCTCCGGCGCGTTCCACGGCCGCACGATGATGGGCATGGCGCTGACCGGAAAGGTCGTGCCCTATAAGGCCGGTTTCGGCGAGATGCCGGGCGATGTCTATCGCCTGCCGTTCCCGGTGGTGAGCCACGGCCACACCGCGGCCGAAGCACTGGCAGCCCTCGACAACCTGTTCAAGTTCGACGTCGAACCCACGCGCATCGCCGCCATCATCATCGAACCCGTGCAAGGCGAAGGCGGCTTCTACACCGCACCGTTCGACTTGCTGCGTAGCCTGCGCGCCGTGTGCGATAAGCACGGCATCATGCTGATCGCCGACGAAATCCAATCCGGCTTCGCCCGCACCGGCAAGCTGTTCGCGATCGAACACTCCGGCGTGAAACCCGACCTGATCACGACCGCGAAAAGCCTGGCCGGCGGCATGCCGCTTTCCGCCGTCATCGGCCGCGCGGTGCTGATGGACGCACCCGACCCCGGCGGCCTCGGCGGCACCTATGCCGGGAACCCCGTCGCCTGCGCCGCAGGCATCGCCGTGCTCGACGTGATCAAAGAAGAACGCATCCTCGACAAGGCGGTCACGCTCGGCGAAAAGCTGATCGCGCGCCTCAAACAAATGTCGATGCGCAACGACCTGCCGCCGATGGACGACATCCGCGGCTTGGGCGCCATGGTCGCGTTCGACCTGGTGAAAACCCGAGGGCAGCACGAACCCGACGCCGACCGCACGAAGAAGTTAACCGCCGAAGCGCTGAAACGCGGGCTGATCCTGCTCACCTGCGGCCTTTACGGCAATGGCATCCGCGTGCTCGTGCCGATAACGGTTGAGGACAAAGTGCTGGAAGAGGGACTCTCGATTCTTGAAGAATCCCTAAAGGCAGTAGCCTAAAAAAACTCGTCATGGCCGGGCTTGACCCGGCCACCCAGGGACGCACGGCAGAGCGTTGAAACTGGTGAACTGAACTCCTTCCTCGCGCTGCCGCGCGGCAACTGGGTGGCCGGGTCAAGCCCG
>CAZXAQ010000118.1:0-5401 GCA_964638635.1 uncultured Flavobacteriaceae bacterium | reverse complement strand
CCCCCCCCCCCCCCCCCCCCTTTTTTTTCCTCCTCCCCCCCCCCCCCCGCCCCCCCCTCCCCTCGGGGGGCCCCCCCCCCCCCCCGGCCATGACGGTCTTGAGAGCATGATCCCACGCTATTCCCGCCCCGAGATGACGGCGATCTGGTCGCCGGAGACGAAGTTCCGCATCTGGTTCGAGATCGAGGCGCACGCGGCCGACGCGCTGGCCGACCTCGGCGTCATCCCGAAATCGGCCGCCAAGACGATCTGGGAAAAAGGTGGCGCTGCGAAGTTCGACGTTGCCAAGATCGACGCGATCGAACGCGAAGTGAAACACGACGTCATCGCGTTCCTAACCCACCTCGCCGAGTTCGTCGGCCCCGACGCCCGCTTCGTGCACCAAGGCATGACGTCGAGCGACGTGCTCGACACCTGCCTCAGCGTCCAACTGAAGCGCGCGTCCGACATCCTGATCGCCGACACTGACAAGCTGCTCGCCGCACTGAAAAAGCGCGCGCTCGAACACAAGAACACGCCGATGATCGGCCGCAGCCACGGCATCCACGCCGAACCGACAACGTTCGGCGTCAAGCTCGCGGGCTTCTACGTCGAATTCGAACGCGCCCGCCAACGCCTGATCGCGGCCCGCGACGAGATCGCGACCTGCGCCATCTCCGGCGCCGTCGGCACGTTCGCGCAAGTCGACCCACGCGTCGAAGAACATGTCGCGAAAGCGCTCGGCCTCAAACCCGAACCCGTCTCGACGCAAGTGATCCCGCGCGACCGCCACGCAGCCTTCTTCGCAGCCCTCGCCGTGGTGGCCAGCTCCGTCGAACACGTCGCCACCGAAATCCGCCACCTGCAGCGCACCGAAGTGCTTGAGGCCGAGGAGTATTTCTCCGAAGGCCAAAAAGGCTCCTCCGCCATGCCGCACAAGCGCAACCCGGTGCTGACCGAAAACCTGACCGGCCTCGCCCGCATGGTCCGGGCTTATGCCCAGCCAGCGCTGGAGAACGTCGCCCTCTGGCACGAACGCGACATCTCGCATTCCTCGGTCGAGCGCATGATCGGCCCCGACGCCACCATCACACTCGACTTCGCCCTGAACCGCCTCGCCGACGTGATCGAAAAACTCGTCGTCTATCCGGAGCGCATGCAGCGCAATCTGGACCTGCTGGGCGGCCTCATCCATTCGCAACGCGTGATGCTCGCGCTCACGCAAAAAGGCGTCGCCCGCGAAGACGCCTATCGCCTGGTCCAGCGCAACGCGATGCCCGTCTGGCAGAACATGCACCACGGCCGCACCGGCACGTCGTTCCTCGACAACCTGAAAGCGGACGCCGAGGTCACAAAGGCACTTCCGCCCCGCGAGCTTGAAGGCCTGTTCGATCTCGCCTATCACCTGAAGCACGTCGACACGATTTTCCGCCGCGTCTTCGGCTGAGGGAACCACCGCATGGGCATGGGAACGCCGGTCGCACTGGGCAAGATCTTCGGCGTCATGGTCCGCCTCGACGTGAGCCTGTTCCTGCTCGCGGCCTTCTACGTCGTCGATGGCCTGCGGGACAGCGGCGTGCAAGGCGCCATCGACGCGGCGACGTTTTCGGTCCTGCTGTTCTTCTGCATCTATCTGCACGAAATGGGACACGCGTTCGGCGGCTGGCTGTTCAACATCCGCACGCTCGACGTGACGCTGACCTTTTTCGGCGGCTACGCCAGGCTGCTCGGCAACCCGCGCACGCCGTTTCAGCAGGTCGTCGTCTCGTTCGCAGGGCCGGCCGTAAACTTGGCTATCGGCGCAGCGCTAATCTGGTACGCGGCGAACGTTGACGGCGCGAGCCGGCTGGTCGCAAACCTCGGCTTTGTGAACATCTTCTTGGGCCTCTTCAACCTGCTGCCCGGCTACCCGCTGGACGGCGGCCACATCACAGCCGCCCTCCTCTCGAACTTCATGCCGTCAAACCGTGCCCGCTTAATCACGGCCTATATCGGCGTCGGCATCGGGTTCTTGCTCGTCGCGATGGGCATTCAGGGAATCTACTTCACGTTCTTCGCCGCCCTCGTCGGCCTCATGCTGATCTTGGCCGCGTCCCAGGAAATCCAAGTGAACCGCGGCGGCCGATTCTGATCGACCCTTGAACCGCCGCCCGTGCGGGCGTTGCGCGCGACGAAACCCACGCCTGGCCGCCAAAAATCGCATAAGCTCGCGGCGCCGAAGGGAGCACCCATGCCAAACCAACCGGACCGGCGCCAAGTCTTGCTCGCGGCAGCAGCCACCACGGCTGCCGCCATCGTCAACGATCCAACCGCGGTACACGCGGCGACCAAGGTCTCTCCGATGACATATGATCCAAAACCCATGCCCTTCGATCCGAATGCGATCAAAGGTCTATCGGCCAAACTGCTGACTAGCCACTACGACAACAACTACAGCGGCGCCGTGAAACGCCTGAACGCCATCGAAGCCCAACTCAAAACGCTCGATTGGCCAACGGTGTCGAACTTCACGATCAACGGCTTGAAGCGCGAAGAGCTCGTGGCAATGAACTCGATGCTCCTGCACGAACTCTACTTCGCGAATCTGGGCTCCGGGGGCGCGCCCGCCGCCGCACTCACGCGCGCGCTCGAACGCGATTTCGGCAGCACCGACGCTTGGCGCAACGAGTTCGCGGCCATGGGCAAGGCGCAAGGCGGCGGCTCAGGCTGGGTCCTCCTGTGTCACGCACCGCGCGACAACCGGCTCATCAACAGTTGGGCCGCCGACCACACGATGACGGTCGCCGGCGCAACCCCGATCCTCGCGCTCGACATGTACGAACACGCCTACCACATGGACTACGGCGCCAAAGCCGCCACCTATGTCGACGCCTTCATGAGCGCAATCAACTGGTCGAACGTCGGCGAACTATTCGCGGCGACGAAGAAGTGACGCAACTCCCGACCTTCGGCGAGGCGTTCAAACTGTGGGCCTATATCGGTTGCGTCAACTTCGGCGGGCCGGCGGGGCAAATTGCGCTGATGCACAAACTCCTCGTCGAGGAAAAGAAGTGGATCAGCGACGCGCGTTACTTCCATGCTCTGAACTACTGCATGCTTCTGCCGGGGCCCGAGGCGCAGCAGCTCGCAACCTACGTCGGTTGGCTGATGCACGGTGTGAAGGGAGGCCTCGCCGCGGGCCTCCTCTTCATCCTGCCGGGCGCGCTGGTTATGCTCACGCTCAGCATCCTCTACGTGAACTACGCCGACCTCGCGGTCGTGAACGCGATCTTCTACGGCGTGAAAGCGGCAGTGCTCGCAATCGTCATCGAAGCCATCCTGCGCATCGCCAAACGCGCTTTCACCGGCCCCGCAATGATCTGGATCGCCGCCGCAGCCTTCGTCGCGCTCTTCTTCTTCGCCGTCCCCTTCCCGCTCGTCGTGCTTGCCGCCGCAATCGTCGGCATCATCGGCGCTAAATACGCGCCCGACCAGTTTCGCTCAAAGGGCCACGCCGCACACGGCGGCACGGCAAACGCATCGTTCGCCGTTGACGAGGCTTTCGCCCGCGGCGAACTCGCCCACACAAAGGCGACGAGCCGCAGCACGGCGGTTACGGTGCTGGTCTGGCTCGCGATCTGGCTCGCCCCCGTACTCGCCATCGCGCTCACGATGGGCCCCGGCAGCGTCTTCACGAAACTCGCGACGTTCTTCTCGACCATGTCGGTCGTGACGTTCGGCGGCGCCTACGCAGTGCTCGCCTACGTCGCGCAGGAAGCGGTCGCCACCTACAACTGGCTGACCGCACCGGAGATGCTCGAAGGCCTGGCGCTCGCCGAAACCACGCCCGGCCCGCTGATCCTCGTGCTCCAACACGTGGGTTTCCTGGCCGGCTTCCGCACCGGCGGCATGCTGCAAGGTATCGCCGGCGCCGCGATCACGCTTTGGGTCACGTTCGCGCCGTCGTTCCTCTGGATCTTCGCAGGCGCCCCTTACGCCGAGCGCGTGCGCGAAAACCGCAGCGCCTCAGCGGCGCTCGCCGCAATCACGGCGGCCGTCGTCGGCGTTATCCTAAACCTCGCGATCTGGTTCGCCCTGCACGTGATCTTCGCCAAAGTCGAAACCCGCGACATCGGCCCGCTTCACCTGCAAGTCCCCGACGCCGCAACGTTGGACCCCATCGCGCTCGCCATCGCCGCAGGCGCGTTGATCGCGCTCGTGCGCTTCAAGGTACCCGTTGTCTGGCTTCTCGCCACTTGCGCCGGCATCGGCCTCGCCGTGCGCGCCATCCCACTCTAGAAGGAAGAGATTCCACGCGAAGGCGCGAAACAAGGAAAGCCGCGAAAAGAGATTCCGGCGCGAAGCGCTACCCTCCCTTTTCGCGCCCTACCTTCGCGCATTTCGCGGCTTCGCGTGAGATTCTTCCTTCTCCATCAGCGCCGCCAGCGCTTGATGAACCACCAGCCGCCAAACACGACGGCAAACGAACCGGCAAACACCAGGGCGAGATTGATCCACATCCGCCCGCCCGGCCGGTCGATCTTGCGAGACCAGTACGTGCCCTTGGACTCGCCGGGCTTCGCCAGGGCAAAGGCCACGAACGTGTCGCTCCGCCCCGCGACATCGACATCGCCGTGCCCACCCGCCGCGATCACGACGAACTGCCGCCCCTTCCACTCATAGGTCATCGGCGTCGCAATCCCCGGCGCCGGCAACCGCCCCTGCCAAAGCTCCGCGCCGCTCGCCGCATCGAACGCCCGCAGATACTTGTCCAGCGTCGCCCCGATGAACACGAGCCCGCCCGCCGTCACGAGCGGCCCGCCCAGCGACGGCGTTCCCGTCTTCAGCGCAATGTTCAGCGGCGCCAACTCTTCCGTGGTCCCAAGCGTCGACTCCCAGAGGATCTTGCCGGTCTTCAAGTCGACCGCCGCCAGCACGCCCCACGGCGGCGGATTGCACGGAAGGCCGAGCGGCGACAGCAGCGTGTCGCGGATCATCCCGAACGGCGCACCCCTCTGCGGCGACACTTCGCGATCGGGAAACTTCTCGTCCAGCTTCTCGAAGTCGGCAGCCGGAAACAGCGTGATCCGATGCAGCGCCCGGCTGGTATTCGCATAGACGATCTGCTTAACCGGATCGAACGCAACGCCGCCCCAATTCATGCCCCCGCCGGTGAACGGGAACATCAGCGTCCCCTTCTCCGACGGCGGCGTATAGAGCCCCTCATTCCGCGTCTCGGCAATCAGCTTGCGGCACGCCTCGCGATCCCACGGCGTGAGACCGTAAGCCTCGTCCGCCGAAATTTTCTGCGGCGCCAGCGCCGGAATGAGCGTCGGATAAGGCTGCGTCGGCGACAACACTTCGCCCGCGACGCCGCCCTGCGGCACCGGCCGCTCCTCGACCGGAAACACAGGCACGCCCGTATCGCGATCGAGCACGAACA
>CAZXAQ010000117.1:0-10139 GCA_964638635.1 uncultured Flavobacteriaceae bacterium | reverse complement strand
TGGAATTCGGCGATCTTTTCAGCTTCGACAAGAAAATCACGCCGACGATCATCAAACCGGTCTACTGGATCGGCCTCATGCTGATCCCGCTGCTCGGCGTGATCTATTTCTTCGCCGGTTTCGGCAAGCTCTTCACGGTGGGCTTCTTCACCGGCGTCTGGGACATGATCGCCGCCGTCATCTTCGTCATTTTCGGCGTCCTCAGCCTGCGGATCGGCGCGGAACTCTGCCTGGCCATCTTCGACATGCAGGAAAAGAACGCGCCCACGCCCCCGTCGCAGATCTAGGCAGCGTCGAGTTTCCTGTTAGCCCCATTTCCCGCCTCGGTCCGCCGGATCGAGGCGGTTTTCGTTACGGCAGCATTCAGCGCGCGGCCACGCCTTCGATTTCGATCAGGTACTTGGGCTCGATCAACTGCGGTACGAAGATGAACGTCGACGGCGGGGCCGCATCGCCAAAATGCTTGACCCGCGCCGCCCTCACCGGCGGCAAGTCCTGGCCCATCACGAGAAACGTGTTCGTCTTGACGAGGTTCGCGGGCGTCATCCCGCGCGCGGCCAGGACGCGCACGACGTTGGCGTAGGCCTGCTCCGCCTGCTCGGCAATTGTGGCCGGCAGCACGCCGTCCGGAAGCATCCCGACTTGTCCCGCGATGTAGATGATTTCGGACCCCGCCTTGACGATGCCGCCATGGCTGTACTGCCCGACCGGCGGTGCCATCATCGGTGGATTGAAGAATTCGGGTGCACTCATGTCGATGGCTCCTTTCGTTCGCCCTGAGGCAGCGGCGCTGCTTCGGCCGCCGCGTCGCCCCGTCGATGGAAATAGACCCGCTGCGCGAAGGCCCGGAACGGCGCCGTGCCGACGGCCAGATTCCAAAGCCAATTCGGCGGGGCAAGGTCGAGCGCGCGTCGCAACCAAAGCTTCGTCCGAAATCGCGGCGCCTCGCGCGCCAGCGCCAGCGCCGGATGCTCGCCGCCGGCGTTGATCCAATCGGCCGCGAGTTGCGCCGTCCGCCGCCCCAGCCTCAGCGTCTGAACGATCCCGCCACCCGTGAGCGGCGACACATGCCCCGCCGCGTCGCCGATCAGCATCACGCGGCCGGCATGCGTGCGCGCGAGCGTCGCGCCCGCCGGAATAAGCCCGCTGCGCCGCGCAACAATGCGCCGTTCCGGCAGATTGAGCCGCTTGCGATAGACCTCGAGAAAGGCGCGCGCGTCCGGCCGCACGCCATGGCGTGCCGCGAGCCCTACCTGCGTGACGCCGACACCTGGTGCGGCCCAGGCGATGTAGCCCGGCGCAAGCTCGCTATCGAGGAAGCAATGCAAGAACCGTCCGTCGAGCGCGGGCTCCGGCTCCAACTCGAACTCGACGCCACCCAGGAACCGCCTGTTTGCATCAAGCCCGAACAAGCGTCCCACCGCCGACGTGGCGCCGTCCGCGCCCACCAGCAGCCGCGCCGACAGTCCGAGATCGGGCAGCGTCACCGCGTCCGCGTTCTGCTCGCCGCGCTTGAATGCGGCCCCAAGCATCAGCTCGGCACCGGCGCGCGAAGCCTCATCCGCCATCCAGCGCAGGAGATTCGGCGTATCGGTCGTCAGAAAATAGTACCCGGCCGAGGAATGGTCGATGAACGTGCCGTTCGGCGCATAGAGGCGCACGCCGCGCACGAGACGCGTCAGGTGCGAAGGAACGTCCATCTCCTCCGCCGCTTCCTTGACGAGGATGCCGGTCGTCCGCACGCGCTCGCCCGGATCGCGTTTGCGCTCCACGACGGCGACCTTCAAGCCGCGAAGCGCCGCCGTCCTCGCACACGCGAGGCCCGCGAAACTCCCGCCGACAATGATCAGATCGAACCGCCGCAAACGCGCGAACCCCTTCGAAGGCAACGCCATTCAACCCGGATTCGCTGCCGCACACCAACACCGTGCGCGTGCGCCGGTCACAGCCGCCGTGAATAAGGGCGCCGCAACGGCGCCCTTTTGCTACTTCTTCTTGGCCGGCTTCTTCGCGGGCGCCTTCTTTGCCTTCGGCAACGGCGCGCCGAAAGCCCAATGATGCCCAAACGGATCGCGGATCGCCCCAAAGCGATCGCCCCAGAACTGATCGGCCGCCGCCATCGTCACGGTCGCGCCGGCCTTGACCGCCTTGGCAATCCATTGATCGACCTCTTTGGGCGCCGCAAGCTGCACGAACATCGTCACCGGCGAACTCGGCGACTTGTCGGGCGCACGCGACGCCCCGCCCGCATATTCCGGAAAATCGTCGGAGAGATAGATCGCATGCCCGTTGACCTCGATCTCGGCATGCATCAACCGCTTACCGTCCTCGGCCGGCATGCGCTCCACCTCTTTCGCGCCGAAAGCCTTCTTGTAATGCGCGATAGCGGCGACCGCACCGGCAACGGTCAGATAAGGCACGAGCTGCTTCTGTATCTTCGGCATAAGAAACCTCCCCAGGTTTGAAGGGGAAGCTTCTACGCTCACCGCCGCGCGTTCGCCACCAAATCCTGCACGACCGCAGGGTCCGCGAGCGTCGTCGTATCGCCCAAATTCGACGTGTCGCCCTCTGCGATCTTGCGCAAGATCCGCCGCATGATCTTGCCCGACCGCGTCTTCGGCAGACCGGGCGCCCATTGGATCACGTCGGGCTTGGCGATCGCACCGATTTCCTTGGCAACCCACGCGATCAGCTCTTTGCGCAACTCCTCCGTCGGCGCCTCACCCGACACCAGCGTCACATAGGCATAGATGCCCTGCCCTTTGATGTCGTGCGGATAGCCGACAACCGCCGATTCCGCGACCTTCGGATGCGCAACCAGCGCACTCTCGACCTCGGCCGTCCCAAGCCGGTGCCCGGACACGTTGATCACGTCGTCCACGCGCCCCGTGATCCAGTAGTACCCGTCCTTGTCGCGCCGGCAGCCGTCGCCCGTGAAGTACTTGCCGGGATAGGTCTTGAAGTAGGTATCGATGAACCGCTGATGATCGCCATAGACGGTGCGCATCTGCCCCGGCCACGAGTCGGCAAGGACCAAGTTTCCAGTCGTCTCGCCCTCCAGCACCTTGCCCTCGGCATCGACGACCTGCGGCACCACGCCGAAGAACGGCCGCGTCGCCGACCCCGGCTTCAGCGCCGTCGCCCCCGGCAGCGGCGTGATCAGGATGCCGCCCGTCTCCGTCTGCCACCACGTATCGACGATCGGACAACGGCTGTCGCCGACGACCCGGTGATACCAAAGCCAAGCCTCCGGATTGATCGGCTCGCCCACCGACCCCAACAGGCGTAGCGACGCCCGGCTCGTCTTCTTCACCGGCGCCTCGCCGTCGCGCATCAACGCGCGGATCGCCGTCGGCGCCGTGTAGAAGATGTTGACCTTGTGCTTGTCGATCACCTCCCAAAACCGCGAGACGGTCGGATAGTTCGGCACACCTTCGAACATCAGCGTCGTCGCCCCGTTCGCCAGCGGCCCATAGACGATGTAGCTATGACCCGTCACCCAACCGACGTCCGCCGTGCACCAATAGATGTCGCCGTCGTGGTAATCGAACACATAACTGTGCGTCATCGACGCGAAAACGAGATAGCCGCCGGTGGTGTGCAGCACGCCCTTAGGCTTTCCCGTCGATCCCGACGTGTAGAGAATGAACAGCGGATCCTCCGCATTCATCTCGACCGGCGGACAGTCGGCCGAAACCTTCGCCGCCTCTTCGTGATACCAAACGTCGCGCGGCCCATGCATCAAAACCTTGCCGCCCGTGCGCCTGACGACGACAACCCGCTTCACGTCCGGGCACTGCGTCAGCGCCACATCCGTGTTCTGCTTCAGCGGCACAGCCTTCCCGCCGCGCAGCCCCTCATCGGCCGTGACGACAACCGTAGACGCGCAATCGAGAATCCGCCCCGCCAAACTGTCCGGTGAAAACCCGCCGAACACGACCGAATGCACCGCCCCGATCCGCGTGCAGGCGAGCATCGCGTAGGCCGCCTCAGGAATCATCGGCAGATAGATCGTAACGCGGTCACCCTTTTTGACCCCGTTCGCCGTCAGCACATTCGCAAACCGGCAAACCTCCGCATGCAGCTGCCGATAAGTGATGTGCTTGGAATCCTTAGGATCGTCCCCTTCCCAGATGATCGCCGTCTGATCGCCGCGCTTCGCGAGGTGCCGGTCGATGCAATTCGCCGCAACGTTCAGAGACCCGTCTTCATACCAGCGAATGAACAAGTTCTTCGCGTCGTAAGAGACGTTCTTCACCTTCGTATACGGCTTGATCCAGTCGACGCGCTTCCCCTGCTCCCGCCAAAACCCAACCGGGTCGGCCACCGAAGACTTGTAGAGATCGAGATACTTCCCGTTGTCCACAAACGCCCTCTTCGCCCATTCGGCGGTCACGGGAATGAGTTGGTCGGACATGGCGTCTCCTCGGGCATTTTCGCGGGCGAACCCTACGTCGATCACTCGATTTCGCGCAACACCTCAGCCGTATCCTGGCCAACCGTCGGCGGATCAAGGCGGATCGCGCACGGGCTCTTCGCAAACTTGAGCCCCGGCCGCATCGCGCGATACTTGCCCTCCGAGGCAATCTCCCGCTCCTCGAAGAACCCCACCGCCTTGAAATGCGGATCGTCGAACAGCGTCGTCATCTCGTTCGCCCGCATCGCCGGAATGTGATGCTCCGCGCAAAGCGCCATCCACTCGTCCGTCGTGCGCGTCGCGGCCGCATCGCACATCATCCCGTAGTAAGCGTTCACGCGCGCCTTGCCGCCCTCCGCCGACAAGAACCGCTCGCTGTTGTAGGCATCGGGAATACCGCCAAGCTCCAGAAACTTCACCGACCCCTCGCGGCTCGCCGGCAGCACGACGAGGTACCCGTCCTTCGTCTTGTACGGCTTGCGGTGCGGCGTGATCGTCGTCGGATGCCCGAACTTCCCCGGCAGATCGACATAGGTCTGCCCCCAAATGTGCTCGGCCTGAATGAACCCCGTGAACGTCTCGAGCATCGGCACCTCGACGAACTGCCCCTCACCCGTGCGCGCGCGATGCTGCAAAGCCGCGAGCGTCGCGATCACCGCGAACAACCCGCACGTCTTATCCGCGATGATCGACGGAAACGGCCTGAGCTCATCGTTCCCGTCATAGAGCGGCAGCAAATCGCACGCCCCCGAAGCCGCCTGAATCAAATCGTCGAACGCCTGCCGCCCATTATACGGCCCGCCGGAGCCATACCCGACCGCTTCGACATAGATGATGCTGGGCTTCAACGCCGCCACATCCGCATAGCCGAAGCCGAGCCGCTTGATCGCCTCCGGCCGCATGTTGTGAATGAACACATCGCCCGTCGCGATGAGCTTCCTGAGCGCGGCCTTCCCCTCCTCCGTCTTCAGATCGATCGCCACCGACCGCTTGTTCCGGTTCAATGCCACGAACAGCGGCCCCATGTTTTGGGACTTCGGCGCCTTGCCCTGATTACGCTGGCGGTCCCCGCCCGACGGATCCTCGACCTTGATCACGTCGGCGCCGAGATCGCCGAGCGTCTGCGTCGCATAAGGTCCGAGCACGAATTGCGTCAGATCGATCACCCGAACCCCGTGCAGCGGCCCGGGTTTAGCTTCACTCTTGGTCATGGGATTCAGCTCTTTGCTTCAAATGGCGTGACGCGCTAACCCTAGCCTCGCGCGAGCAAAAAACGCCAGGGGAACCATGCAACTCCATCAATCGTCGTGGCCGGAAATCGAGGCCTATCTGAAGCAATCGACCGGCCTCATCGTCCCGATCGGCTCGACCGAACAACACGGGCCGAACGGCCTGCTCGGCACGGACGCGATCTGCCCCGAAGTCATCGCAAAAGCCGCGGGCGATGAAAGCGGCATCCTGATCGGCCCGACGTTCAACGTCGGCTCTGCCCAGCACCATTTGGGCTTCCCCGGCACGATCACACTCCGCCCCTCGACGATGATAGCCGCGATGCAGGACTGGACGACATCGCTGACCCGCCACGGCTTCGACCGCATCTATTGGTTCAACGGCCACGGCGGCAACATCGCCCCGGTCAACTCCGCCTTCAGCGAAATCTACTCGGAGTTCTCCTTCGGTCGCGCTGGCTCGAACCGCAAACCGATCCGCTTGCTTCTGCGCAACTGGTGGGAACTCCCCGGCGTCGGTGATCTCTGCCGCGAACTCTTCCCGGTCGGCGAAGGCAGCCACGCGACGGCCTCCGAAGTCTCCGTCACCTACTTCGCCTACCCGGAAGCGCAGAAGCAGGTCGAGATGCACCCGAAGATCGCCCCCAACGGCTCGATCCGCGACGCCGACGACTACAGACGCCAATTCCCCGACGGCCGCATCGGCTCCGACCCCAGCCAAGCAACGCCCGAAAAAGGCAAACGCATCGTCGAAGCCGCAACGAAAGCCCTGATCCGCGACTTCGAAGCGTTCATGGCGGCGAGCTGAGCGCCGCGCACTGATCGATTCAGATTCCAACACGAGGAACACGAAGGTCGCACCAAGCCCCACCAAGACACTAGTGCCATGGAGGGTCTTGCTGTCTAACCACAAAGAATCTTTCGGCGCGAAGCGCCCATTCTTTCTCGTTCGCGAACCGTCAACCCTCGACTGGGCGCTTCGCGCCCAAACATCCGCGGTCAGACAGCAGGACTCGACGTAGCCGCAGCGTCTTGGTGGAGCTTGGTGCGTCCTTCGTGTTCTTCGTGTTGAAATCTTGCGCTAGACCACGCGCTAAGCGTCACGAAGATCAATCACAACAGCCCCATCCTCGACCGCACACGCGATCGCCTGAAGCGACTTCCCTTCGCAAGGCCCACTGACGCAGTACCCATCCTCGACGCGAAACCGCGCCCCGTGCGTCGAGCACACGAACAACCCATCCTGATCCAAAAACCGGTCCGGAAACGTCTCCAGCGGCGTCCCCTGATGCGGACACGCATTCACGTAGGCCCGCACCACACCGCCCCGTCGAACCACAACGACGTCGCGCCGCGCGACAGCCTCGCCGATCAGAAACCCCCGCGCCTGGCCCTCGGCAATCTCATACGCGCGGCACAACACGACGCCGCTCACGCCAGCGCCAGCCGCACAAGCGACACAAGCCGCTTCCGCTCCGCCGCCGTCCGCACGCGAAACCGTTCGTAGTCGCCGCTGAGCGACGTCTTCAAATCCGCAAACGGCCCCGCCGGATCCTCATGGAAATGCAAAAACGCCTTCGACCCCACATAGAACGTTCCGCGCTTCTTCTCCTTCAGCCGCGGCAACGTCCGCAGCTCCGCGAGCAACGGCTCCAACGCGTCGAGCGCCGCTTCGCCCGCGTGCTTCATTTCGCCGTCGCAGGACAGTAGTCCGCCGCTTCGATTTCGGCGCCCGGTGTCAACGACCTCCCGATCCGGTTCCAGTCTTTCGACCAAATAATGTAGAGCGCGCGGCCCGCATAGTTCTCGTTTGCGACCGCTCCTCGAAACCGGCTGTCGTTGGAGTTGTCTCTGTTGTCTCCCATCACGAAAAACCGGCCATCGGGAACGGTCAATTCATCAGTGTTGCGGGTATAGTCGCTCCCATTGTCCAGATTTTGCACGACGTAACTGTGCCCAGCGACCGTCTCGACCGCGCGGCGCACCGTCAGACCGACAGTGGCATCGGGTGTCGAACAGAGATCGCGGCGCGGAAGTGCCCTTCCATCTACGCTGACGGCCCCGTCGCGCATGGCGATTCTCTGCCCGCCGACGGCAAAGAGTCGGTAGATATATGTCCCCTCGACATCGGGCCACCGGAACACCGCAACCGACCCAACGGCTTTCAGCAACTCGCCGTTGTCCCGTTGGGAAGCTCTTGCAGCAAGGAAATATTCGCCAGGGATCAGGTTGGGTAGGGACGACTCGCTGCTCGTTCGAAAAGGTTGATAGAAACCAAACATTGAGGGTAGTCCGATGCCAGCTAAGAGGCCCATGTTTATGCCTTGGGTGACGAGCGTGAACGCCGTTCCATACGCCATATAGGCGTACCAACGATGATAAGGGCGCCGCTGAACCGTCGCGCGACGCCAAGCATGCACCGCCGCTTCAATCGCGCCACCCCACGACACCAAAACCCCGCCGCCGAATGCAACGACAAAGCCGACAAACGTCATCGGAACGCTTGTCAGAAACAGCGCAAACAAAGCTAAGAACGCCGCCATTACATAGCCGGCCAGACGTGCCCGCCCCGTGTACAACTGCCCCAAACCAGGTGCCACAAGGCCCAAAGGGGCGGCGATCCACCAATGCCGGCGGATGACAGGTTCCTCAGCGATCACCCCTTGAACCCACCCATCTTGCGCACGAGCTTCCACTCGGCGTCCGTGACCGGCTGCACCGACAATCGCGAGTATTTTGTCAGCGCCATGTCTTTCAACTTCGGCTCGGCCTTCACTTGCGCCAGTGTCACCGGCGTTGGAAACGGCTCCACGGCGACAACATCGACCATCGACCAAAAATCTTCTTCCGCCGTGTGATCCTTGTAGGCTTCCTTGATGACCTTCACGATCCCGACGACCGCCTTCTCTTTGCCCGTGTGATAGAAGAAGGCCAGATCGTCCTTCTTCATCGCCCGAAGATTGTCACGCGCCGTGAAATTGCGAACGCCGCTCCACGGCTCACCCTTCGCGCCGCGTTTGACCTGATGCTCCCACCCGAACGTCTCAGGCTCCGTCTTCAGCAGCCAATACGCCATCGCATCACCCTTTCGGCGCGCCGATCACCCAGCGCCACGGTTTGATCTCCACGCTTTGAAACAACCCGGCCAGCGCATAAGGATCGTTCGCCGCAAACGCGCGCACCGCCGCCAAATCCGCAGCCTCGACGATGAGCAAACTCCCGATCATCGTCTGGCCGTCGTCGGACAGGAACGGCCCCGCGACCTTCACCGCGCCGTTCTGCGCCTCGACATAAGCAAGATGCTTCGGCCGCGCCTCCGCACGCACGGCAGAGGAGTTCGGCTTGTCCTTACAAATCACCGCAAACAGCATCGTCAGTGCTCGCTCTTCAAAGGCCTGGACAGCAGCGCGCCGATCGCAGCATCGACGCCCACGCGCCCCGCCACGATCTCGGCCACCGCCTCCGCAATCGGCATCTCGACATTAGCGGCCTTGGCACGCATCACCAAAGCCTCGGCCGTCGCCGCGCCTTCGGCAAGCGGTCCGCCGTCGTCGGCGCGCCCGCCTTGCGCGAGCCTGACGCCCAGCGAAAAATTCCGCGACTGCCGGCTCGACGCCGTCAGCATCAAATCGCCGAGCCCGCTCAAACCACCCATCGTTTCCACCCGCGCCCCCAGCGCGAGCCCGAACCGCGTCATCTCGGCAAACCCGCGCGTGGTCAGCGCCGCGCGCGCACTCTCGCCGAACCCGCGCCCCTCGACGATCCCGCATGCGATCGCGAGCACGTTCTTCACCGCGCCCCCGATCGCGACGCCGACGACATCGCTCGAAACATAGGGGCGAACCGCCAACGACCCGATCGCGCGCGCGACCTCCTCGGCCAGGGCCGCATCATCGAGCGCCAGCGTCACCGCGCACGGAAGCCCGCGCACAACCTCGGCGGCGAAGCTCGGGCCCGACAACATGCCGAATGTCAGCGACGGCGCCCCCGCGCGCGCGACCTCCGGCATCAGCAAACCCGTCGCCCGCTCGATGCCCTTCGCGCAGATCAAAACCGGCACGCCGGCACGCACATGCGCCGCGAACATCTGCACGACCGCGCGCAGATGCTGCGCCGGACACACGAGCAAAATCGCATCCGCCGCTTGCAGCGCCGCCGCATCGCCCGTCGCCGCAATCGCGGGATGCAGCGAAACGCCAGGCAAAAACAGTGTGTTCTCATGTGTGGCGGCGATCGAGCGAACGACCTCCGCCTCCCGCGCCCAGAGCGTGACCCGTCGCCCGGCCGCGGCTGACGCCTGCGCCAGGGCCGTGCCCCAAGCCCCGGCGCCGATAACGCCGATATGGCTTATTCCCGAGGCGCTTGCCCGATTTCCCATCACATCTGGGTCACGAAGTGAATGTTTTGTTGAATATTTACCCGGGACGTATACATTCGACGCACAAATGTTGTGCAAAGACACAGTCCGAGGAAACATCCTAGAAGCGGCGAAA
>CAZXAQ010000116.1:0-10419 GCA_964638635.1 uncultured Flavobacteriaceae bacterium | reverse complement strand
GCCGCCGCAAACATCGTGAGGAAGCGCATCGACAACGCCAAGCTCGACACGATCCTCTCGAACTCCTTCGGCTTCGGCGGCACGAACGCCTGTCTCGTCTTCCAACGCTATCACTGACATGACCACGAAACTGATGGCCGGCAAGCGCGGCCTAATCATGGGGGTCGCGAACGACCACTCCATCGCTTGGGGCATCGCCAAGACGCTGCACGAACACGGCGCGGAGATGGCGTTCACCTACCAAACCGAAGCCTTCGGCAAACGCGTGAAACCGCTGGTCGACAGCATCGGCTCTAAACTCATCGTCCAAGCCGACGTCCAAGACGACCAGTCGCTGGAGCGCGCCTTCGGCGAAATCGAGCGCACGTGGGGAGGTCTCGATTTCCTCGTCCACGCCATCGCCTATTCCGACAAGAACGAACTCAAAGGCCGCTACGTCGACACGACCCGCGCAAACTTCCGCCAGTCGATGGAAATCAGCTGCTACTCGTTCACCGACGTCGCAAGGCGCGCGAGCCACCTGATGAAAAACGGCGGCGCGATGGTCACGCTGACCTACGCCGGCTCGACCCGCGTGATGCCGAGCTACAACGTCATGGGCGTCGCCAAAGCCGCGCTTGAAGCGTCAGTCCGCTATCTCGCCGCCGACCTCGGCCGCGACAACATCCGCATCAACGCCCTCTCGCCGGGCCCCATGCGCACGCTCGCAGGCTCGGTCGTCGGCGACAGCCGCAACGTCTTCAAGTGGTACAAAAACTATTCGCCCCTGCGGAAGACGGTCGAACTCGCCCACGTCGGCGGCGCCGCCCTCTACTTCCTCAGCGACCTCTCCGCCGGCGTGACGGGCGAAATCCACCACATCGACGCCGGCTTCTCCGTCATGGGCATGCCCTCGGCCCCCGACGTGAAAGCATTGATGGGCGGCAACGACGGCGAGTAATGGCGTTAAGCAAGGTTCTGACGCGCGACGAAATCGATGCGCTTTGCAAGCGCGCAGCAGAGCTTGCCGCAAGCGGCGACCAAGACGCTGTGGGGAGCGCAGTGGCGCCACTGCTCCACGCCCAGGTGCACGATCAGTACGCGGCCTTCTCGCTGCTCGATCTGATCAACCAAAGCTGCCTATCGAAAGAACAAGCATTAGAGTCACTTGAGGCGATAGACGCCTCGCGCGGCAACGACGCGGAGGTCGCAAGCGCGATTGCCCACCTCCTTGAGAAGGCGTTCAACATCGACTTCCTGAACCAGCCGCCGTTCGACCATCCAATCTTCGCACGCACAATTGAACGTCTGGAGAAGGCCTGGGCCGACGGAGAGCATGGCGGAAACGAAAGATGGCTCGTCGAGGGCCTTGCAGGCGCCGCACGCCTATTCGGCCGCCAAAAGGACGACATCGCCGAACGCGCCTACAAACGCGCGATCGAGATCGACCCCTCGCGATCCTATCAACACTACAACTACGGCCTGTTCCTGAAGACACGCGGCCGTTTCGAAGAAGCGATGCGCGCCAACGAGGCGGCCTCTCGGCTAGCCGATGAGCCCGACGAAGCGATCCAGTGGAACTTAGGCATCTGCGCCACGGGTGCCGGGCTTGGCGATGTTGCTCTCAAGGTCTGGAAGGTCCTTGGCCATCACATCGAAATGGGACGGTTCGGCTTGCCTGAGGGCCGCTATCCCGAATGCAAAGTCCGCCTGGCGGAGCGCCCACTCGCGGAACGAGCAAGCGCGACCGACGACCCCGGCCAAGAGGAAACAGTCTGGATCGAACGCCTCAGCGGCTGCCACGGCATCATCACCAGCGTGCTCTACCACGATCTTGGTGTGAACTACGGCGACGTTATCCTATTCGACGGGGCGCCAATCACGCATCACATGCTCGGCGACAAGGAGATCCCGGTCTTCCCGCACCTCGCCACGCTGTTGCGCAGGCAATACAAGTTCTTCCGCTTCGCCGGCACACAGGACCAGCCCCAACGGATCATGCGCATTAACGCGCGTCTAATAGGCGACGCGGCTGTCTATTCTCACACCGACAACGTGCGCCTCCTCTGCAATGAGTGCTGGGCGAACCCGGGAAAGCCGCACAGCCACAGCAACGAGGACGCCAAACATGTCGTCGCGGGAAAGATCGCAGCGCCTCCCGACATCAGCGCCGACGAACTCCTGAAGCAACTCGACGCCGGGATCAAAGAGCTGAGCCCATGCCAGCTCTACGCCCCCGAACTCTGCCGCGCAGCCGGCCTCCATGAACGCGCCGATGTCGAACAGCGCCGCTTCGACATGCTGACCAACAACTGAAACGGAAAGGCCCGGCGCATTGCTGCCCCGGGCCCCAAACTTTCAGTCGCTCAGCGAAGAGCCTACCCCTCCGCCGACTTCTCACCCTTATCGCCATCGTCGGCGATTTCCTTGCCCGTCGTCTGATCGACGACGCGCATGGACAACCGCACCTTGCCGCGGTCGTCGAAGCCGAGAAGCTTCACGAACACTTTGTCGCCTTCCTTGACCACGTCGGTCGTCTTCGCGACCTTCTTGCGGGCGAGCTGCGAGATGTGCACGAGCCCATCGCGCGCGCCGAAGAAATTCACGAACGCGCCGAAGTCCATGGTCTTCACAACCTTGCCTTCGTAGATTTCGCCGACCTCGGGCTCCGCCACGATCGACTTGATCCACTTGAGCGCGGCGCGGATTGATTCGCCGTTCGCGGACGCGACCTTGACCACGCCGTCATCGGCGATGTCGATCTTCGCACCCGTTTTCTCGACGATTTCGCGGATCACCTTGCCGCCCGAACCGATCACTTCGCGGATCTTGTCGGTCGGAATGTTGATCACCTCGATGCGCGGCGCATGCTCGCCGAGCTCCGAGCGCGCACCGGTCAGCGCCTTCGACATCTCGCCCAAGATGTGCAACCGCCCATCTTTCGCCTGATTCAGCGCGACGCGCATGATCTCCTCGGTGATGCCGGTGATCTTGATGTCCATCTGCAGCGCGGTCACGCCGGTCGTGGTGCCCGCAACCTTGAAGTCCATATCGCCGAGGTGGTCCTCATCGCCCAGAATGTCGGACAGAACGGCAAACTTGTTGCCTTCCTTGATAAGACCCATCGCGATGCCCGCGCACGGCGCCTTTAGCGGCACGCCCGCGTCCATCATGGAGAGCGACGAACCGCACACCGTCGCCATCGACGACGAGCCGTTCGATTCCGTGATCTCCGAAACCACGCGGATCGTGTACGGGAACTTGTCCTTCTCCGGCATCAACGGATGGATCGCGCGCCAGGCAAGCTTGCCGTGGCCGATCTCGCGGCGCTTCGGCCCGCCCATGCGGCCGGTCTCGCCGACCGAGTACGGAGGGAAGTTGTAGTGCAGCATGAAGTGCTGCTTGTACGTCCCTTCAAGCGAGTCCACGTATTGTTCGTCTTCGCCGGTGCCGAGCGTGGTCACGACCAGCGCCTGCGTCTCGCCGCGCGTAAACAGCGAGGACCCGTGCGTACGCGGCAGAACGCCGACTTCGCCCAAGATCGGACGCACGGTCTTACCGTCGCGACCGTCGATGCGCTTGCCGGTGTCGAGAATATCGTTGCGCACGATCGACGCTTCGAGCTCCTTGAAGAGCCCCGTGACGAGCAACGGATCGGCCTTGCCTTCGCCCGCAAACTCCTCGACGACGCGCTTCTTGACCGCATCGATTTTGCCGTAGCGCGTTTGCTTCTGACGCTCGCCGTAAGCGGCGCGCAGATCGCCTTCCGCCATCGCCTTGATCTTGCCGAGCAGCGCCGAATTGTCCGGCACCTCGTGATCGCGCGGGTCCTTCGCCGCGCGCTTGGCGAGATTGATGATCGCTTGAATGACCGGTTGGAACGAGCGATGCCCGAACATCACCGCGCCCAGCATCACGTCTTCCGGAAGCTCCTTCGCCTCCGATTCGACCATCAGCACCGCATCGTCCGTGCCGGCCACGACGAGATCGAGGCTCGACTCCGCCATCTTCTCGATCAGCGGGTTGAGCACGTATTCGCCGTTGATGTAGCCGACGCGCGCCGCGCCGATCGGCCCCTGAAACGGCACGCCCGACAGCGTCAACGCCGCCGACACGGCGACCATCGCCAGAATGTCCGGATCGTTCTCGAGATCGTGCGACAGAACCGTCGCGATGACCTGCGTCTCATTGCGGTAGCCGTCGACGAACAGCGGCCGGATCGGCCGGTCGATCAACCGCGAAACCAGCGTCTCGCGCTCCGTCGGGCGTCCTTCGCGTTTGAAATAGCCGCCGGGAATGCGGCCCGCGGCAAACGTCTTTTCCTGATAATCCACCGTCAGCGGTAGAAAATCGATGCCGGGCCGCGGGCTCTTCGCCGAAACGACAGTGGCCATCACCGTGGTCTCGCCGATCGTGGCGAGCACCGCACCGTCGGCCTGGCGCGCGATGCGCCCGGTTTCGAGCGTAAGCTTACGCCCGCCCCATTCGATTTCCTCGCGTTGTATATCGAACATGTACGTCAGTCCTTACCTCTTGCCCCCGCCGGATTGCGGTAGGCCATTCGCTGCTGCTTGCAGGGAAACTTGTTTGTCTAAGCGCAACGAACCGCGGCCGCGCGCAGTGCTTGCGCGCGTTCCCGCGGTGTGGGTTGCGGTGTGTGTGAGGCGAAGCCTCATGCAGCCGTTACCGGCGCAGGCCGAGCTTGCCGATGATCGCGTCGTAACGCTTCTTGTCCTTGTCTTTCAGGTAGTCGAGCAGCCGGCGGCGCGTCGACACCATCTTGAGAAGACCGCGGCGCGAATGGTTGTCCTTCACGTGCGCCTTGAAATGATCGGTCAGCGTGTTGATGCGCTCCGACAGGATCGCGATCTGCACTTCCGGCGAGCCGGTGTCGCCTTCCTTCGTAGCGTGTTGCTTGACGATTTCGGTCTTACGTTCTGCATTCAACGACATCGGGGTTCCTCTAATGTGAGAAGTTGAACACCCGCGTAGGCCTAATTTCGCCCCGTTCGAATGTGCCGATCGCAACCGGATCGCCACCGCGACTGCGGCAGTACACGGGGACACCCGTCGGGGCATCGCCGTCCGCTACAGCCTCTGCACGGAGAGAGACTCGGCCTCGCGCGAGAATCGCCTGACCCAACCGAAGCTGGGCGGCTTCCTGATCCGTCACGGCCAGCCCCGGGATGTCGTCCAGGGCGGTCGCAAGCGGCATGAGCAAGCGCTTGGCGGACGGGTCTGTAGCAGATTTCTCTAGGGTTTCCAGCGAAATCGCGTCCTTGAGACCAAACGGCCCAACGGCAAGCCGGGTTAAGGCGATGACATGCCCAAGGCACCCCAAGGCCCGCCCCAAATCCCGCGCAAAAGCCCGGACGTATGTCCCTTTGCCGCAGCCCATCTCGAACACGGCACTGTCGGCGCCAGCCTCGACCAACTCCACCCGGTGGATGTGCGTCAGCCGCGGCTGAAGCTCCACCACCTCGCCGTCCCGCGCCAAGTCGTAGGCCCGCTCGCCGTCCACCTTGATCGCCGAGAACGCCGGCGGCACCTGCATGATCTCGCCCACGAATTGCGGCAGCGCGCGCACGATTTGCTCCGCCGTCGGGCGCACCGAACTCTCGCGCGTCACCGGCCCCTCGGCGTCGTCGGTCGACGTCTCCGCCCCCCAGCGCACGGTGAAGCGATAGGCCTTCCGCCCATCGACGAGATAGGGGACCGTCTTCGTCGCTTCCCCAAAGGCAAGCGGCAACACGCCGCCGGCCAGCGGATCGAGCGTCCCCGCATGCCCTGCCTTCGACGCGTTGAGCAACCGCCGCGCGATCGCCAAAGCCTTGGTCGAGGTCATCCCGACCGGCTTGTCGAGCACCAGCCAACCGTGAACCGGATCGCCCTTACGCTTCGCCATCGTCGCGCTTCAAATCGCGCCGCACGCGCTCGGACCTCAGCAGCTCTTCGATGTGGTGCGCCTCGTCGAACGACTTGTCCGCGATGAAGTTGAGCGACGGCGCATAGCGCAGCTGGATCTCCTGCGCGACGAGCGAGCGCAAATAGGGCGCCGACCGGTTGAGCCCCTTCAAGACATCCTCGACACCCTTGCCGCTGAGCGGCATCGCAAACACCGTCGCGTTCTTGAGGTCCGGGCTGATGCGCACTTCCGACACCGTCACCGACACGCCGGCCAGCGCCGGATCATGCAACTCGCCGCGCATGAGCAGACGCGCCAAGATATGGCGGATCTCCTCCGCGACGCGCAGCTGCCGCTGGCTCGGTCCGTGCTCGGGTTTCGTCGTTCTGCGCTTCATGGCGTCGGGCTTCTAAAGCGCTTGGCGTCCAAGTCCAAGCCCTTACGAGGCCTCATACCCAAACGCCGCAACCCAAGGCTCCAACACCGGCAACACCGGCTCCAAGAATCGCCGGTAATTCCGCCACTTTCCGATGGACGAGGCATAGAGCGGCCGCACGACCTGCGCGGCACTCGGCGTCGCGATCACCCGGCGCTTGGCAGTCTCGGCATAGCCGCGCACCGCGTCATCCCAAGGGAGCTCCAGAAACGCAAGCAGCGACCTCACGGTTCCGTCGAAGTCGGTAACAACGGACTCATACCGCACCTCGTGAACGTCGAGCGCCAGTTTTGCCCTGCACGTCTGAACGAGCCGCATCACCGCATCGTAGTACGCGGCCGCCGTATCGAGCCGCAGCAATTGGAACATCGCCGCGTTCATCCCAAACCGCTGTTGGTAGCAACTCAGCACGCAATCCCTGGGATCGCGCAATGCGAGCACGATCTTCGCGTTCGGGAACAACCGATAAATCACGGGCAGCAACACAGCATTCAACGGCAGCTTGTCGACAAAGACATCCTTGATCGGCGCACCGCCGAAGCCCGCGGCAACATTTGCCCAATAGCCGGCCCGCAACCGCTCGATCTCGCCGTCGCCGACTTGCGGCAAGTGCGCGAGGTCCGCGTCCATGTCGGCAAACGCGCGTCCCGCCTCAATCAAAGAGTCGCGCTCTTCCAAAGTCGAAAGGCCCGGATGCGACGCCAAAATCTGATCGACCAATGTGGTCCCCGACCTTGGAAAGCCGATCAAAAAGACCGGCGATCGCGGCGCGACCGGTGCCGGACGCCAAGCCTTCTCGTCGAGGGACGCGACGAATGCCGTCATCCGCGCGACCGCTTGCGGCGCCAGATAACTCCGGTCGTGCGCAAATCCGGCCGCAGCGCCGGCGAGCAACTCATTAGCGCGCCTGAACGCAGCGAACGCGTCGTCGAAGCGGCCAAGCTTCTCATAGGCCTCGCCCAAATGCCCCTGCGCGACGATACGGTTCGTGGGCGAGGGAACTGCGCGCGCAAGCAACGCCTCCAATCCGGCCGCCGCCGCAGCCGCTTCGTCACCGCGCAACTGAACCTTCGCGCGCGTCAGCTGCGCCGACACATTCTGGGGCGCCACGGCCAGCGTCCGATCGGCCGCTCGAAGCGCGTCGTCGAGCCGGTGCTCTTCCTCCGCGATCCGCGCAAGCCCCGCCATCGCATCCGCATAGTTCGGCTGCACGGCAATCGCCCGTTCATACGCGCGCTTCGCCTCGTCGCGGACGCCAAGGTCAAGCAGCACATTGCCGAGACTGTTCTGCGCGATCGCATGACGCCGGTCGAGGCGCAGTGCTTCCTCCAACACATTGCGCGCGTCGTTCAGCCGTCCGGATGCGCGATAGGCGGCACCCAGATTGGTCAGCACGTGGATATGCTCCGGCATCAACCGGCGCGCGCGTTCGTAGAGGCCGATGGCGCCGGCAACATCGTCCTGCTCCATCCGCGCCAAGCCGAGCAGCATCAGCGCGTTCGGCTCCTCGCCGTAGCGCGCGATCACCTGCTCGCACAGCGAAACGGCCTCGCCGAACGCGCGGCGCTCCATCGCCGCCGTCGCACGTTGCAGGAGTTGGATCGCACCGCCGCTCACGTGGCCCTCACTCAATCACGAACTCGGCCCGCGGCCGGATCAAGCGCCCGCTCGCCCGCTGCTCGAACACGTGCGCAAGCCACCCGACCGAGCGCCCGATCGCAAAGAGCGCCAACGCCGCCCCCGGCGGCAATTCGAAACTTCGCTCAAGTGCCACCAAGGCGAAGTCGACATTCGGCTCCACCCCGCCCATCGATCGCCCGGCCTGCAGCACGGCAGCGGCAATGGGATCGAGCTTGATCTGCTCCAGCAACTCCGCCGCCCGCGGATCGCCCTCGCGGTAGAGGAAATGGCCGAACCCCGGCAGCAACTCGCCGTGCTGCAGACGGGTCGCGACCGCTTCCGCCGCATCGCCGGGCCGTTCGATGCCGCTCAAGAACGCACGCGTTCGCTCCGTCGCAGCACCGTGCAAAGGCCCGCTGAGCGCGGCAATCCCCGCAAGCACGCAGTGCGTATGCCGCGCGCCCGTCGACGCGACGACCCGCACCGCGAATGTCGAGGCGTTCAACTCGTGATCCGCGACGAGCACCAACGCGCGCCTGATTGCCTCGGATGCTTTCGGTTTCATCCATGCCTGCGCCACGGCACGATGAATAGGACCCGCGAGCGGCCCGTTCACAGGCGTCACTGCCGCCGCAACCGCAAGCACGAGCCGTGCCGCCGCGCCGAACGCATGTGCACCGGCCTTGCCGACGTTGGGCGCCTCGCTCGACGTCAACAGCGGCAACAGCATACTCGCTCGGTCCGTCGCGCGTCCCGGCGCATAGCGTGAAGCGATTTCGACCCACCCCGCGATCTTCCCCGGATCGAATACGACGCCGGCAAACGGGTCGTCTTCGGTTTGCCAGAGCAGCCGGGCCGCTTCCTCAAGCGTCGCCTTGCGCGAAAACGCAATCGCATCTTCCGACCGGTAGTAGAGCCGGTCGTCTTCGAAATGTGTGAGCCGTGTCTTCAGAACCGGCAGCCCAAAGTCGAGCGCTGTCGCCGCCGCAGTGCGCGGCCGGCGCATCTTTGTCTTGCGCGCGACCAGCGTCTGCACATCGGCCGCCACATAGAGGCTCGCCTTCGCGACGGTCGGGTGTTCCGTCGAGCGGATAAGCCCCCGGCTGACATAGGCATAGAGCGTGTTCCGGCTCACCCCCAACACCTTGGTCGCCGCCGCGGCGTCGATCAAAGCATCGGGGCGCTTGGGAACCGGCCGTTTGCCTGCGCTGCTGTTCATATTGATATCTTGATTCAAGATTGACGATATTGATCCGAGCATCCACCTTTTACGACAGATTGCAAGTGAAGGAGTTGTCCCATGCGTCCGGGCCTCGACAATGTCATCGCCGCCGAAACCGTCTTGAGCCACGTCGACGGCGAAGCCGGCCGCCTCATCATCCGCGGCCACGACTTAGAGGATTTGGCCGGCAAAGCGACATACGAAGATGCGACCGCTCTGCTCTGGGACGGCTTTGCGCCCACGGCCGACCTCCGCACTGAACTCGGCCGCGCTCGTGTGCGGGCCTTTGAGCGGTTCAAACCGCTCGCGGACCAAGCCAGCCGCCTCACCGCTGTCGAAGCGATGCGCCTGCTGCTGGCAGCGATCCCGGACGGCGAACGCAACAGGGAACCCATCGACACGCTGGCGGCCGCCGCGGTCGCAGCCGCAATCGCGGCGCGCGTCACCTCCGGCCACATGGCGCTCGCACCAGACCCGAACCTCTCGCACGCCGCCGACGTTCTGCGGATGCTGCGCGGCGCGCCGGGCGACGCGGACGAGGTCCAAGCGTTTGAAACCTATCTCGTCACCGTCATCGACCACGGCTTGAACGCCTCGACGTTCGCGGCCCGCGTTGTCGCCTCGACCGCAGCCGGTCTCCCCTCCGCCGTCGTCGGGGCGCTCTGCGCGCTGAAGGGCCCGCTGCACGGCGGCGCGCCCGGCCCCGTGCTCGACATGTTCGACGCGATCGCAACGCCCGCGAACGCCGACGCCTGGATCGCGGACGCGCTGAAGCGCGGTGAGCGTCTGATGGGCTTCGGCCATCGCGTCTACCGCGTGCGCGACCCGCGCGCGAGCGTCCTGAAGGCAGCCGTCGCCAAACTCAAAGGACGAGCGAACCGCATCGCCTTCGCTGAGGCGGTTGAAGCTGCAGCGTTACGCGCGCTCAAAGACTTCAAAAGCGAGCGCCGTCTGGACACGAACGTCGAGTTCTACACGGCCCTGCTTCTTGAGGCGCTGGCCATCCCCCGCGAAGCCTTCACCCCCGTCTTCGCGCTCGCCCGCACCGCCGGCTGGGTCGCCCACATCCGCGAACAAGAAGCCGGCGGCCGCCTCATCCGCCCACAGTCGCGTTATGTAGGACCCTGGCCGGTGAAGGCGGCCTAGCAAGCGCAGCGCGACCCGGCCGTAACGACTTAATTTGGATCCGCAGAAACAATCAGAGCGTCCGCTTGATCGTCTCGACCTCGAAGCACTCGATCTGGTCGCCCTTCTGGA
>CAZXAQ010000115.1:0-10537 GCA_964638635.1 uncultured Flavobacteriaceae bacterium | reverse complement strand
TGATCGAAGTGGCGCGCTCCAGCGTTCAGACCTGGGAGTGCGATCAAATGGGCCATATGAACGTCCAGTTCTACGTGGCCAAGGCCGACGAAGGCATGACGGCGACCGCCTCCACCTTGGGCTTGAGCCCGCGCCGGCAAGGCAGCGATCGCGCGCTGCTGGTACCGCGCGAACAACACATCCGCTTCCACCGCGAACTCCGCCCCGGCGCGCCGTATGTTGTGCGGGCCGGCGTACTCACGGCCAAAAGCGAAGGCCTCATCCTCTACGAAGAGATGCAAAACATAGCGACCCGCACGGTCGCGGCGACATTCGTCACGCGCACCGAATGGGCCGATGCGATGGTACGCGGCGGCTTGCCGTTGCCGGTGATCGCGGTCGCGAACGCGGCCCCGTTTATGATCGACCTGCCCGAGCACGGCCAACCGCGCGGCCTCGATATGGCGCCCGCGCGCCCCGCGCCGACACTCGCGGATGCCGAGGATCTGGGCCTCATCACGACGCTGCGGGGCACGGTGTTGCGCGAACATTGCGACACGCACGGCTTCATGACGACCCGCCACTACATGGGCCGCGTGTCTGACGCGATCCCCAACCTGATCGCCCAGACCCGCGGCGAAGACCGTTCCACCAGTTCGACCGGCGGCGCAGCACTCGAGTACCGCTTCGTCTACCGCACCCCCGCGCGCGAGGGCGATCTGCTGGTTCTGAAAAGCGGCCTGAGATCGGTCTCGTCAAAGACCTACGTTTGGTGCCATTGGCTGTTCGACGGCGAAACCGGCGACTGCTTCGCCACCGCCGAAGCCGTCGCGATCGCCATGGATCTGACCACGCGCAAAGCAATCGAAATCCCGCCGGATATGCGCGTGCAACTGGAGCGGTTGGTGATTCCGGGGTTGTCGGCGTAACGGAAAACAGTGATCAGGGATCAGGGATCAGAAAGAGCACCTTCTGATCCCTGATCCCTGATCCCTGATTCCTGATCCCTGTTTCTGACGTCCGCTACAGCCCCGCCATCGCGCGAATCTCCCGCTGCACGACATCGGGCCGCTCCATCGGCAGGAAGTGGCTCGCACCCGGAACTTTCACGACACGGATATCCGGCCGCCGCGCGATGAGAAGTTCGATCACGGGATCGGGACAGGTCGACCGCTTGTCGCCGGCGATCACGGTCGTCGGGCACCGCAACGCGTCGAGCTCGCGCCAAACGTCGACCGCATTGCTGCTGTAGTTGGCCGCCTCCCAGCCGGGCGTGCACGACAACCGGACCTGTTTGTCGTCGACAAAGTCAACCGTCCCAGCCGTGATGTAGTCGCGGACAACCTCTTCCGGCCACGTACGAAACGCCCCACGTCCGCGATAGGCCTCGAACATCGCCTCGCGCGAAGGCCAAATGCCGCGCCGCTTACGCGCTTGCGCGACGAGGGGGGACGCGCGCTCGCTTAACCCCAGCGCCCGCATGAACTTCGCCCAACGAACATAGCGTGGTGGCATGATCACGGGTTCCACCAGCACCAACCCGGTGACCCAGGCAGGTTTGGCCAGCGCAACCATCAGGCTTGCCGTCGCCCCCATCGAGTGCCCGACAAGCATCTTGGGCCGCCCGTCGAGCTCGTTGAGCATGCGCACGATGTCGTCGCGGTAGATGAGCCAGGAACTCATCCCCTTCGGATTGGCCGCGAGCGTCGTCTGCCCATGCCCCCGAAGGTCGCTCGCATAGATGCGCATCTCACCCGCCAGCGGGTCGAGCAATGTCCGGTAGGTCAACGCGTTGAACCCATTCGCGTGCGCAAAGTGCACCGCCGGCGCGCGCACATCGGCCGCTTCCCACGCCAGGCAGGAAACCTCGCCGTCCCACATCTTGATCGAGCGCCGTTCCGGCAAACGCTGCGCCACACGAACGGCCGCCGCGACGGTCATCGCATCCCTTTCGAACCCGCCTCGATCCGGGCTTACGCAAAGCCTGAATCAGTTGCGCGCGGGAACTTTGCCAGTCCCGCGCGCACAACAAAAGCGCGATGAAATTTGAACGGCGTTCAAAAAACGCCGGTGCCGCCTAATCCTTGGCGCGCGTCATGGCGAGCGCAGCCTGCCGCGCGATTGCGCCATTCGTGATCCGCTTGAAAGCGAGGTCCATATGGTCCCCGTCCTTCAACGTGCGGTCATAGACCGTGACGTCCCATTGTCCGTCGTCGGCGATCACGAGTTGCGTGATCGTCAGCGTATTGCCTGAAAGGCGGGCCCACGTCGTCTTCTTGCCGTCGGTCGCCGAGCCCGACTTGACATCCGCATAGACGCCCGGATTCTTGCTCTTTTTGAACGTCAAAGACGACGATTTCACCTTCGATTTCGATCCGTCGCTGACGCTCGACGACATCGTCGTCCAGGTGATCTTGAAGCCGTCGGCGGCCTTTTCGACGATGACCTCCGAATCCCGCGACTGCGTCACGGTCGGAGCGGCACCCTGCGTCGTCTGAGACGCCTGACCCGTGCCGACCCAGCGGCCCACGAAGTCGTCGATCTTCTTGTCGGCGGCTTGGGCCACCGATACCGCCAAAAGCGCGGCCATTCCAAGCGCGAGCGCGATGCGCATGTTCAAGTCCCCTTGTGCGTTACGGGCGCCCCAGCCCAACTCGAGGGGCATCAAATCACGCCCCGGCAGGCGGACGCAACGCCCGCCTAGTTAACTTTCGCCGGGCCCTTCAGCAGGCTGAGATGAACGGCCCTGACAATCCGGCTGTTTTCGAACCGGGTGAAGCGAACATCCATGCCCTTGGCCGTCAGCGTCCGGTCGTAATGCGTGACGAAATACCCGCCGTCCGGCCCAACCGACACCTGAACGATGCTGAGTGTATCGCCCGAAAGAACCGCCCACGACGCATCCTGGTTGAGGTTCACATCCCCCGACGTCACATCGCGGAACACGTTCGGCTTGTCGGTCGCGCGGAACGTCTGCGTATAGGTCTTGGTGTCGGCGGTCGATGGCAGTTCGTCGCCCTTGAGCTTGAGCGTCGACCACTCGATCGTGAACCCTTTTTCGGCCGCAGCCGGCCGAATCACGACCTGACTGAAGCGCTTCTCTTGGGGCTGCCCGCCCGTGGACGCATCAGCCTCGCCATGGCCGAGGTAGACGCCGACAAAGTCGGAGATCTTCCGGTCGGCAGCTTGGGCCGAAACGGCAAATGCAACAATGAAGGCAAAAGCGGCAACGACGGCGCGCATGGCGAACACCCCTTGTGGTTGTCCGTGAGCTAACACGTCCGCGAGCCAAAGGAAAAGAGGGCGCCCGTCACGCCTCAGCGCAACCCCAAATCGCGCATTTCCTTCTTCGACAACTGCCGCTTAGCAACAGCATAGACATCAGAGCGGCCATAAAGCTCGCTCCGCCCGAGTGGGCTCAGCCGGGCATCTTGGACGACGTCGACCGCGGTGTCCTGATTCATATAGGTGCGCACCCCCGGCGCCGCCGGACGCTCCGGCATCCGCGCCGGTGCCCGCGCGAGCGTAACCTCCCACCAGCCGCCGTCGTCCAACAGATGAAGCTGCCTCTTCGGCGACACGACCCGCATGCGCTTTGCCACCGCGGCTGCTTCCGCCTCAAGCCGCTGCCGCTTCTTGGCGTTCCACGACTGCCAATACTTGTTCCGCCGCAGCAACCCGCTCTTCGGGTCGACGAACAGCTTCACATGCGAGTCTTTGAGCGGCCCGGCCGACCAACGATGCTGCACCCAAATCTCCCCGTCCTTCAGCGAGGTATTGATCGACACAAAATCGGGAATGTGATCGCGCACATGCTGTTGCACGGTGTTCGTCGGTTTGAGGTTCTCGCAAATCTCCGACCAGACCTTGTTCCACGGCCGCCCGACCTGCCGCTCGAGATACCGCTTCAGCGGATTCAAGTTCTCGTTCAGCATCTTGTAGCCGCCGCGCTCGCGCGCGTCGCGTTTCACGCCGATCTTCGACGGCAATAGCTCATCGTCGCCGCGCACCGGCCGCCGGTTGCGCAACTTGCCGGCCCCGCTGCGGGGCCGTTCGACAATGACCTTCGGCATATCGCGCCGCATTCAATGCACTTTCGTCCAACAAAAAAGGGCGCGGCTTATGACGCCGCGCCCCAATTCAGTCAAGCCACAAACGCTTAGTGCGGCACAAAGTACGCGGCCATGATCGCCACATCGACCAGGAAATGCGCCGCGATCGTCCAGCCAAGCCCGCGCGTTTCGTACGCCGCCTTCCCCCAAACGATCGACCCAAACCCGATCATGAGCGAAATCGGCAACGCCGCGAGCACCCCGACGCCGAGCCCCCAATGGATCACGCCAAAGAACAAGCCCTGCACCCACAGGCCTGCCGCAGCGCCTCCGTAGTTGATGAACGCCGGCTGGATGAAGCCGCGATAGACAACCTCCTCCGCCGTCGCGTTCGCCAGCGCCGCGATCAACACAGCTGTGAGCAACGGCCACAATGAACCGCTGACGATCGGCCCAAACCCCACCGGCAGCTGAATCAACACAAACAGTATCGCGACGAACAGCAGGTAGCCGCCGAACAACTTGCTAAGCCAACTCGAAGGCGTCTCACGCACGCTCATATCGCGCGACGGAACAAGCCAGTTGCCGAAGCCGAACATCGGCGGCGCAGCGCCGGCCTGCCGCATGAACACGAGCCATACGACAAGCAACACGACGGCGATGGGTCCCGCGAACCAAAGCCGGGCAAGGGCGAAGCGCAAAGCGCCTTCCTCGCCGGTCAGCGGAATCTCGACATCGGTCGGGAAGTGCAAGAACAGAAACCCGGACAGATGAAACCCGATCAAGTAACCCGCAACGGTCGCCGCCGCCCACGCGAGCGCCCACCGTTTGGCCGCAATCGCACTCAGGCCGATCAGCAGCGACACGCCGACGGCCGACCAATATATGAACTCGAGCGGCGCGATCTCGGCCACCATCCGCGAAACCTGCGTCGGCCGATAGGGCCCAAGCGCCGCGACGCCGCCGAGCCACGCCAGCGCCGCAAGCACGACAAGCATCGCCCAACGCACGGCGCCAGCGCGCTCCACGCCGAGCATTGTGAAGATCGAATGCTGCCGTGTTTCCTCCGGCGTCAGAATGTTCATGTGATCCCCCCTGCTTTTTTCGCCTTCGCATAGGCGCGCAACACCGCCTCGTTGCCGCCCGCCTCATGCGCATCGAGAAGCGCGAGCGCAGCTTGCGCCCACTGAAGCCGCGCCGCGAACACGAACTGCCCGCTCAAGATCGTGATCAGCGAGTAGACAAGCGTGTCCGCACCGCGATCCTCGCGCATGACAAGTTCCTCGGCTGCCGCAATGCCCTGGCGCCGCGCCGTCTGCGCCTTCACCGCCTCTTCCAGGAACGTGCGCACACCGGGCGCACCTGAAACCGACCCGAAGAACACCTTCAGCAGCAACTCGTTCCGCGGCCGTTCCGCCTGCGGCGGTTGCTGCAACCAACGCTCAAGCTCGGCGCGCCCGGCGGGCGTAAGCCGGTAGCGCTTGACCTCGCGCCCTTTCCCCTCGCCCGGCAGGGCTTTGATCAGCCGCGCTTTCGCAAGGCGCTGTAGCTCCGGATAAATCTGGCCGAAACTCTCTGACCAAAAGAACCCGATCGCTTGGGCGATCCACTGCCGGATTTCGTACCCCGACAGATCGCCGCCAACCGCCAAGATCCCGAGGATCACATGTCCCGTGCTTCGTTCGCGCATGGATATCTAATAGATATATCTAAAAGATATGTCAAGCCAAGGCAAAGGCCGGGACGTTGCCGCCCCGGCCCGCAATAGCTCCTTATGCCGCCGCCTTCTTCGCCGGATTGAAGCGGCCGTAGAACGTGTCGCCCTTCTCGGCCATGTCGCGCAGCAGTTTGCCCGGCAGGAAGCGCTTGCCGTATTTCTGCGCGAAGCGGTCGCACTCTTCGACGAATTTCTTCGTGCCGACCGTGTCGATCACCGAAAGCGGCCCGCCGGTATAGGGCGCAAAACCCCAGCCCAGAATGGCGCCGACATCGGCTTCACGCGGATCGGTGACGACGTTTTCCTCGAAGCAGCGCGCCGCCTCGATCGCCTGGCGATAGAGGAAACGCTTCTTGAGTTCGTCCACCAGCTCCGGCGTCGACGAGGTCACCTTGTACTTCACGATGTCCTTGAGCCCCGGCCACAGACGTTTCTTACCGCCGTCCGCCGGATAGTCGTAGAAGCCCTTGCCGTTCTTGCGCCCATAGCGGCCAAGCTTGGCCACCATTGTTTCGATCAGCGCATCCGACGGTCCGGCTTCGTACTTGTCGCCCAAGTCCTTCTTCGTCGCCTCGCGCACCTTGTAGGCAAGATCGAGCGCCACGTCGTCGGCAAGCTCCAGCGGCCCGCGCGGCATGCCGGTCATGCGGCCGACATTGTCGATGATCGCCGGCGCGATGCCTTCGGCCAGCATCTCCTGACCTTCCGCAACATACGTGCCGAAGCAGCGCGATGTGTAGAACCCACGGCTGTCGTTGACCACGATCGGCGTCTTCTTGATCTGCTTCACATAGTCGACCGCCATGGCAAGCGCGTAGTCGCCCGTCTTCTTGCCCGTGATGATCTCGACCAGCTGCATCTTGTCGACCGGCGAGAAGAAGTGGATGCCGACGAAGTTGTTCGGGCGCACGCTCGCTTCCGCCAAGCCCGTAATCGGCAGCGTCGACGTGTTCGACCCGAACACCGCTTTGTCCGTCAGCTGCGCCTCGGCCTTTTTCGTCACGTCGGCCTTGACCTCGCGGCTCTCGAACACCGCCTCGATCACGAGATCGCAACCCTTGAGGTCGTCGTAATTCGTCGACGGCTTGATCAGCGACAGCAGCTTCTCTTTTTTCTCGGGCGTCGAGCGCCCCTTCGAAATCTGCCCGTCGAGCAGCTTCGTCGAATAGGCTTTGCCCTTCTCGGCCTCCTCGATCGTGCGGTCGATCAGCACGACCTCCATGCCGGCCTGCGCCGACACGTAGGCGATGCCCGCACCCATCATGCCGGCACCGAGCACACCGAGCTTCTTGACCTGAGTCGGCGCCACATTCGCCGGACGGCGAGCGCCCTTACCTAAATCCTGCATGGAAAGGAACAGCGAGCGGATCATGTTCCGCGACGCCGGGTCCATCAGCAGTTTCGTGAAGTAGCGCGCCTCGATGCGCAGCCCCGCGTCGATCGGCACTGCGAGACCTTCGTAGACGCACGACAGAATGTACCGCTGCGCCGGATAGTTGTTGTAGCTCTGCTTGCGATAAAGCGCGTTGCCCATCGTGAACACGGTCGACGTGCCCTTGTCGTTCGGCAAGCCGCCCGGAACCTCGAAACCCTTCCGGTCCCAAGGCTGCACCGCATTCGGCGTTTCCTTGATCCAGCGCTTGGCCTCGGCGATCAGCTGATCGGCCGGCACAACCTTGTGCACGACTTTTTGCGCCTCGGCCGTCTTCGGATCGAGCGAATTGCCGGTGAGGATGAGCTGGGTCGCAGCTTGAGCGCCCATCAGGCGCGGCAAACGTTGCGTGCCCCCGCCGCCCGGCAGCAACCCAACCTTCGACTCCGGCAGACCCAGCTGAATGCGAGGATTGTCCGCAACGACGCGATAGTGACACGCGAGCGTCACTTCCAACCCGCCGCCGAGCGCAAGACCGTTGATCGCGGCAACCACAGGCTTGCCGCACGTCTCAAGCTTGCGGAGCAGCATGTTGAACTGCAGCACGCCCTCATAGCGCTGCCGCACACGCTCTTCCTCGCTCTTAGGCTGACCGGCACCGGAGGCTGCCCCTTCCATCTCGTCGAGCGCGGCGCCGGCGCAAAAGCCGTTCGCTTTCCCCGACGTGATGACGACGCCCTTGATCGCCGCGTCGCCCGCAACCTTCACGACCACGGCCCCGATATCGACGAGCGCCTTGTTCGACAGCACGTTCATCGAACGCTCCGGGTCGTCCCATGTCAGCGTGACAATGCCGTCCGCATCCTGATTCCACTTAAAGACTTTGAGTTCCATTGTTCTGTTTCCTCGTGTGCGGATGCTTAGACGCGTTCGATGATCGTGGCCGTGCCCATGCCGGCGCCGACGCACAGCGTCACCAACGCCGTGTTCAGGTTCCGCCGCTCAAGCTCATCGAGCACCGTCCCCAAAATCATCGCGCCCGTGGCCCCCAACGGGTGCCCCATCGCGATCGCGCCGCCGTTGACGTTAATCTTCTCATGCGGAACGTCGAGCACCTTCATGAACCGCAGCACCACCGACGCGAACGCTTCGTTGAGCTCGAAGAGATCGATGTCCTTCGCCGTCATACCGGCGCGCTTCAAAACCTTCTGCGTGACCAGCGCAGGACCGGTGAGCATGATGCACGGCTCCGACCCGATCGACGCAAACGCGCGAATACGCGCCCGCGGCTTCAGACCTTGAGACCGCCCCGCCTCCTTCGTGCCCATCAACACAGCCGCCGCACCGTCCACAATGCCCGACGAGTTACCGGCATGGTGCACGTGGTTCAGTTGCTCGACCTCCGGATAGCGCTGCTGCGCCACCGCATCGAACGCGAACTCGCCCGGCATCGCGAAGGCGGGTTGCAGCGACGCCAGTGTCTGCATCGTTGTGTCGGCGCGCATATGCTCGTCGCGATCCAAGATCGTGAGCCCGTTGATGTCCTTAACCGGCGTCACCGACTTCTTGAAATAACCGTTCTTCCAAGCGTTCGTCGCGCGCTTCTGGCTCTCGACCGAATAAGCATCCACGTCGTCGCGCGAAAACCCATCAAGCGTCGCGATCAGATCCGCGCCAATGCCTTGCGGCGTAAAATACGTCTTGATCGCAACCGAAGGATCCGTCGCCCACGCGCCGCCCGAAGCGCCCATGCCGACGCGGCTCATCGACTCGACGCCGCCGCCGATCGTCATGTCGGATTGCCCCGACATCACCTGCGCCGCCGCCATGTTGCAGGCCTCAAGGCCGCTCGCGCAGAACCGGTTGATCTGCACGCCCGCCGTGCTTTCGGCATAGTCCGCGTTCAACACCGCAATGCGCGCGATGTTCGAACCCTGCTCGCCCACCGGATCAACGCAGCCAAACACGACGTCATCGACGATCGACGTGTCCAACTTGTTGCGGTCGCGAATGTTCTTCAGCACCTGCGTGCCGAGCTCCAGCGCCGTCACCTCATGCAGAGCACCATCCTTGCGCCCCTTGCCGCGCGGCGTGCGCACGGTGTCGTAAACGAAACACTCAGTCATGACTTCCTCCGTTGTCCAAAACTCAAACCTTGTCCAATTCCTGACGCATCAGCCGCGCGAGCTTTTCGTCGCCAGCCGCCTGCAAACCCGCAATCACCCGCTCGCGCTCGCCACGCGGCTTGTTCTGCGAAAGCTTCGCCTTGCCCTCGATGCGCGCGATCTCCATCCGGAACGTCACCACACCGCGCGGCATAGCCGCCGCGATCTCGGGCTTGAGCTCCCGCGTGCTCCACCCGTTGGCGCGCGCGCCCTCGTACTTCTCTGCCATGGCGCTCAAATGCGCGAGTTGATCCCCGTCAACCACGGTGGGCACGCCATAGCAATGCACAGCCGCATAGTTCCAAGTCGGCACGTTCGTCGTCCGGTCCGAATACCAAGTCGGCGAGACATAGGCGTGGGGTCCGGAAAAAACCACGAGCGCCTTCGACCCGAACAAAGCCACATGCGGATTGCCCCGCGCCACATGCCCATAGAGCGCCCCAAACCGCCCCTCGCCGCGCGCAAGCAGCAGCGGAATGTGGGTCGCGAACAGCCCATCAGGCCCCGCACTCACCACAACGCCGAAGTCGCAAGCGTCGATCAGAGCGTGCTGTTCGTGGAGGTCATCGACCGCAAAGTGCTTCGGGACATACATCTACTTCCCCCCTCCGCCTCGCTCCGCGCGGCTCCTCCCCCGCAAGCGGGGGCGGAAATTTGATGAACTGGTTTCCTCCCCCGCCTGCGGGGGAGGGGGACCATCGCGAAGCGATGGTGGAAGGGGCCCTCGCCGCTTCACCGCCTCCGACCAGATGTGCTCCAACACCAAATCCAAATTCGCGTAGACGTCCTGATTGCTCACACGAAGCTCATGCCAACCACGCGCCTTCAGAAACGCGGTTCGCCGCTTGTCGTAGGCAACGTCCGCATCCGACCCATGCGTCGCGCCATCGACTTCGACTGTGAGCATTACCGACGCACAGGCGAAATCCGCAATGAACGGACCGATCGGATGCTGCTTCCGGAAATGCAGCCCCTGCTTCTTCGCACGCCGCAAAAACGACCACAGAATGGTCTCTGCATCGGTCAGGTTCTTCCGAAGCTGCTTGGCGAACTTTCTCGACCGCTCCTCACCGTCGCGCACGTCCCCCCTCCGCCTCGCTTCGCTCGGCTCCTCCCCCGCAAGCGGGGGCGGAAACCGACTCCATCGCCCTTCCACAACCGGAAGCGCCGGAATCACAACGACCTCGCAATCAGCAACTTCATGATCTCGTTCGTGCCGCCGTAGATCTTCTGCACGCGGCTGTCCGCGTAC
>CAZXAQ010000114.1:0-10917 GCA_964638635.1 uncultured Flavobacteriaceae bacterium | reverse complement strand
TGTAGCCGACTTCTTCGAGCAGCGGCAGGTAGATGTAGCTTTCGATGTCGCAAGCGGCGCCCGGATAGCGGTTCCAGTACCACGTGCCGCCGAAGTCGCCACCCTTCTCCACGATGCGCACGCGCTCGACGCCAGCTTCGCGCAGGCGCGCACCGACGAGCAAGCCGCCGAAGCCGCCGCCGACGACGATTGCGTCGACCTCGTCGCTCAAGGGCGCGCGGGTGACCGGCGCGACGTAGGGGTCGTCGAGATAGTGGGCGAACTTGCCCTTGATCTCGACATATTGGTTGTTGCCGTCGGTGCGGAGACGCTTGTCGCGCTCGGCGCGGTATTTTTCGCGAAGGGCGTTCGGGTCAAACCCGAGGTCGGGGGCTGCTGTGCTCATGTCCGCAATCCTGACACAGCATGCGACGGCTGACAAATAGTCAGTCCAAGGCTGCCGAACGCCTTTGCGCTACGACACACACGGCCGGCACGGGCTTCGACTCGATCTCCTCGGTACGGATGTTCTCGAACCTGGCCGCCGTCGGATGGGACGATGCGCTGGGCTCAGCGCGGCTTGCGTTTGCCAAAGGTGCGTTCGCCGGACGTCGCAGCCGCAGGCGAAAGCGTGGCGCCGATCGGCGCATACACCCTCTCGCGCGCGGGCGTGGTGGCGCGTGGCGCGACGGGCCGCGCGCCGGCGTAGTTTTGCAGGGCCGCAATCCGATCTTCCGTCGAGGGGTGGGTCGCGAACAAGCCATCGATGCGCGCCGAAATCATCATCGCCTCCATCGACGGCGGCAAACCCGCGATCGCCGAATGGCCCTCGATCCGGCGCAAGGCCGAGATCAACGCCTCGGGGTTCTTCGTGAGCTCCGCGGACCCCGCATCGGCCAAGTACTCGCGCGAGCGCGAGAGTGCGAAGCGCGTGAGAACGCCGAACAGCCCCGCCAGGATCGCCACCACGGCGGCGACGGCCACGACGATGATGTCGGTGCCCCCGACGGACCGGCCGATCGCACCGTTCGAGGTTTGGCGACGCATCATTCCGCCGAAGTAGGAAAGCACGCCCACGAAAATCGTTGCGATCACCATCAGCCGCACGTCGCGATTGCGGATGTGCGTGATCTCGTGTGCGAGCACGGCTTCGAGCTCTTGGTCGTTCAGCGTATCTAGCAGACCGCGCGTGACCGCGACCGTCGCATCGGTAGGCCCCAGGCCCGACGCATAGGCGTTGAGCGCCGGCGTCTCGATGATTTCGACGCGCGGCATCGTCATGCCGGCCGCGATCGAGAGGTTTTCGACGAGATTGTAGAGCCGGCCCTCGAGTTGGCGCGAAATCGAACGGGCTCCGGTCGCGCGGCGGATGAGGCGGCCGTGCGCGGCATAAGCATAGGCGAACCAGCCGACGACCGCGAGGAACGGCACGAACGCGTAACGCAACGTGCGCTCCAGCCAGTGCTCAAACATCAGTCCGGCGATCTCGGTCTCGGTGGGATTATGATTGGTCTCAAGCCGGATTCCGATGCTCAGGAACTTGTCGGCGAGAACCGTCCAAACGAGCGTGACCGCCATCCACACGAGCGCGACCAGCACGACGAAGCCCGCAAGCAAGAGCACGGACTTGATGTTGTTGTTGCGGATATGGCCGTAGAGCCCGACCGCGCGCATCGTGAGCGCCCCCTTGGGACCCAAAGCGCAATCCTAACCGATTCACCTCAACCGCCCGTTAATGGTCAGGCCGCGCGTGCCTCGCCTGGAGCGCCGGAATTGCTCTTCGCGATGGTGAATTTTTTTATGCCATACCAGCCCGGGCGGGGGCGCGCGCAGCCGAACGCGCGTCTGCGGCGGTCTCAACGCCTTCGCGCCAAAACGCACACGGCTGGCACGGGCCTTAGGTCGATCTCCTCCGTGCGGATGTTCTCGAACCCGGCCGCCGCGAAGATACGCGTGAGTTTTTCGGCCATCTTGAGCGCGTCGGCGCGCGTCGCCTTGGCGTGGCGCGGCTGGTAGGTCGTTGCGAGCATGCCGCCCGGCTTCAGCAACGCGTGCATACGGACCGCGAAGGCGGCTTGATCGACGAATTGGATGACGTTGATCGAGAAGGCTTTGTCGAAGGGGGCCGTGGTGGCGGGGATGTCGTCGATCGTGCCCTGGATCAGCGTGAGCCGCCCTGCCCTCGCCGCTTTGGCGTTGCGGCGGCGAGCTTGGGCGATCATCAGCGCGGAGTGGTCGACACCGGTCGCGGTGACGCTGGCGCGCGTGAGCACGAGTTTCAGCGCGACCCCGGGTCCGCAACCGATTTCGAGCACGCGTTCGCCGCTCACCGGGTCGAGCAGATCCACGGTCCAGCGGTTGCGCACGAGATTGGAGCCGCGGCCAGCGAGGATGAAGCCGACGATGCGGCCGAGCAGGCCGCGTGGGTGCTCGAACTGGCTGACGATGGCGCTGCGCAGGCCCATATGTCAGGCGTCCTCCTTCAGGCGCGCTTCGAGACGCGCGGCGAGGCGGGTCAGCACGGTCGCTGCGCGGTCAAGTTCCTGCGCGTCGAATTCGTCCGCGAGCTCGGCCACGATCGGGACTTCGCGGGCACGCATCTTGGCGAAGGTACGGCGGCCTTTGTCGGTGAGCGCAATCAGCGAGGAGCGGCGATGCGCCGGGTTCTCTTTCACAGCGGCGAGGCCGGCGGCGACCAGCGCGTCGGCGAGCAGTTGAATATGTTGGCGCGTGACGCCTTTGAGGCGCGCGATCTGCGGCACGGTCATGGCGCCGTCAGTTGCCAGGGTTTCCATCACGGCGCGCATGGCCGTTGTGACTTCGAGATCGCCGTGCAAATCGTCGCCCAGCGCTTTCAGCCGGTTGAACACGGCGCGCACGGCGGCGGTAAGTGCGGTCATCTTTTCAGCTTTCGTCATGACGTCCCTTTGCGAACTGCAGCGCGCGCGAGCGCAGGGTGATGAACGGCAAAATCAGCAGCCAAAGCAAGTTGCGGCTGCGTGGGTCTTGCACTTCGGTCAGGCCGTTTTCTTGGGTTGCAAGGTCGTCCGACGGTTTGCGGCGATACGTGCCGAGCACGCGGTCCCAGATGGTCAGCACCGCGCCGTAGTTGCTGTCGGTTTCGGGTTGGTACGAGGAGTGGTGAACGCGATGCACGTCGGGCGTCACAATGAAGAGCGACAGCGAGCGGTCGATCCACCAGGGCAGGCGCACGTTCGCGTGGCTGAAGACGGTGACGCTCGCGTCCATGAGTTCGTAGATCAGAAGCGGCAGCGCCGGTATGCCCAGCGCGACCACGCCGGCCAGCGCGAGCGGCGTCGTGAACACGAACTCCAGCGGATGGAACCGGACGGTTGTGGAGACGTCGAGCTTGGTGTCGGCGTGATGCACGCGGTGGATCGCCCAGAGGAACGGAACCTTGTGGTTCAGATAATGTGTGCCCCAGGAAATGAAACCGCGGCCGAGGAAGCCTATGGCGAATGCGGCGGCCAGGGACATATCGACATTGTTGAGCAGACCAATGCTGTTCGCTTGCGCGTAGTCAGCTGCGGCGATCATCGTGACCGGCATGGCGCTCGTGACCACAATGTTGATGATCGTGAGGATCCAGTTTGTGGGCCAACGCCGCGCCCGCTCGGCGGGGGCCGCGTCACGTGGCGCTCGCGCCTCGAGAAACGCGAAAATGAGGAACACGCCGAAGAATGCAACGTATTGCAGCGGCTCGAATTCGGCGCGGATGAAGGTTTCGATGGGTTCTGGGGTCATGACCATCTCCATATGACAATTATATTGTCATCGTGCATTATGACAATATAGTTGTCAATCTACGCTGTGACCCCTCGCGAGATCGTGAGCGTGTCAGCGCCAGCGATCGACCTTGCGATCCACAAGTCTTTCGTTCCTAGGGTTGGAGGTGCCGCCCGACCGGTGCACCCCTCACGCGCGAAAACGGCGGAAATCCTGCAGTGCCCGCTCGAGACCCTAGCCCCCGCGCGGCCACAACATCTGGCCCAAAACGCCTGCTCCGCACCCAAGATGGGCCGATGAGTGTGGTTTGGGGGAACCAGTAGCCGTGAAACTCAGCGTTTACGCGGGTTTGGTCGACTTTTGGAGACGGAGCGGTGTACATTCTTAACGTCACGGGAACGGCCCGGCTGATCCATCTTTGGGGATGGGCGTTCGCTTAAGGGCCGAAGCGATGGGGGACTTCATGAAGACGAGAGCAGCGCTGCTCGGCGCAACCGCATTGATCGCACTCAGCGGCACGGCCGCGAACGCCACGACGCACAACGGCTGGTACATCTCGCTCGAAGGCGGCGCGAGCATCGTACAGGATTGGGCCACGACATCGTTCTCAGTGACGCACACGCATTTCCGCGAGTACGGGTTCGAAACGGGCTGGGCGGTTCTGGGATCGGTCGGTTACGCATTCCACAGCAGCAACTGGCGGTTGGAACTTGAAGCAGGTTATCGGGATAACAACTTTGACCCTGCTGTTGATTCTACGCCCGTCGGTATTGGTGGCGGTAATTTCGTAGACAACAACCTTGGTGGCATGACCGAATTCAGCGTCATGGCCAATGTGCTCTACGATCTGCCGATCGGAAACAAGTGGTCGCTGACGCTCGGGGCGGGCGCCGGAACGGACCGCGTCGATATCGCTTGGGGCCCCGGCCACGTCCCGGCTGCCGACTTCCGCGACTGGCAATTTGCCTATCAAGGCATCGTCGGACTGAATTACGAACTCGCTTCGCGTTGGGACTTGTTCGTGAACTACCGCTACTTGAACGTGGCTGCGCCAGACTTGGCGGCTCCTCCGCGCGTCTTCGGGCACACGTCAGAAACGGAAGACCTCACGAAGCACGCCGTCACGATCGGTCTGCGGTTCGACCTCGCGCCGGATGCGGCACCGCCTCCGCCACCGCCGCCTCCCCCGCCGCCGCCTCCACCGCGGGTGCAGAACTTCGTGATCTTCTTCGGGTTCGGGAAGTGCAACATCACGGCTGAAGCGGATGCGGTTCTCTCGGAAGCTGCAGCTTCCGCGAAGGCCGGCAACTCGACGTCGGTTTCGATCGTCGGCCATACCGACACCGTCGGCGGGTCTAAGGCGAACCAGAAGCTCTCCGAATGCCGCGCGGATGCGGCAAAATCGAACATGGTCGGCAAAGGCGTTCCGGCCGGCGCGATCTCGACCTCGGGCCGCGGCGAAGGCGAGCTCATGGTTCAGACCGGCGACAACGTGAAAGAGCCGCAGAACCGCCGGGCGAACATCAACGTGAACTAAAGTTGCCTGACGGCGAGAAAAATCGAGGGCGGGGCCGCAAGCTCCGCCCGTTTTCTTTTCTAAGACGCCGCTGCAAAGGCCGCCTGCGCAACGACGCGCGTAGGCGGCAGGTGGATCGTCATTGCTGTGCCGGCGCCGAGTTTGCTTTCGACCGTCAGTTCGCCGCCGTGAAGTTCGATCAGGCGTTTGGCGATGACGAGACCGAGGCCCGTGCCTTCGTATTTGCGGCTTAACCTTCCGTCGGCTTGTAGGAAACGCTCGCCGACCCGGGCCACGTCTTCCGCGCTCATGCCGATGCCGCTGTCGCGCACGACGATGTCGGCGCCGCCATTCGCGTTGCAGCGGGTTTCGATGTCGACGCGGCCGCCGCGTTCGGTGAACTTCACCGCGTTGGAGGTGAAGTTCAAAATGGCTTGCAGCATCAACCGGCGATCGACGCGTAGCGTTAGGGCCCCGCGTTCGACGCCGCAGCGCAGTTCGATGCCCGCCTCCTCGGCGCGCGGACGAACCATGCGCTGCGCGGCATCCACCAGATCCTCCGCGGCAACGACTTCGTCGCGAAGTTCGACCTTGCCGGCCTCAATGCGGGAGATATCCAAGATGTCGTTGATGACGGAGAGCAGATGTTTGCCGCCGGTGTGGATATCGGTCAGATACTCGCGCGCCTTCTCTGGCGGCAGGTCGTCGCGATTGAGCAGCAGCTCGGCGAACCCGATGATGGCGTTCAGCGGCGTACGTAACTCGTGGCTCATGTTGGCGAGGAAACGCGACTTCGTTTGACTCGCCGCCTCCGCACGCAGCTTCGCCTCAATCAACTCGTCTGTCGTGTTGCGCAGAACCGTCACGTCGCGGCTCGTGCCGATCATGCGCACCGGACGGCCGTTCACGTCGAACTCGGCTTCGCCGAGCTGATGCAGCACACGAACTTCGCCCGTCGGCCAAACGATGCGGTGCTCGATGTCGACCGAAGCGCCTTCTTCGGCGGCGCGGCGGATTGCGCATTCGAGCGTCGCGCGGTCATCCGGATGCACGGCGCCATGAACGCGTCGAGCGTGGCGCGATCGAGGGACGGATTCCAACCCATCATGCGGTAGCGCTGGTCGGACCATTCAAGCGTGCCGGCGGCAAACTCCCACTGCCAGCTGCCGATGTTGGCGATGCGTTGCGCGCTCTCCAACAAATGACGGACTTTGCGCGCGGCTTCCGCATGCGCCACTCGCACCGTCACGTCGACCGCCGAGGCGACGATTTGATGGACACGGCCTTCAGCGTCGCGCACCGGCGCGAACGTCGCGTCGATGACGATGAACTTCTCGGTGCCGGCGCGGACGATGAAGTCGCCGCGCACAACTTCACCCGACGCCGCGCGTTCCACCGCATCGCGCATCATTTCACGCGATGCGCGGGCGTGCGACCAATAGTAAGTGTCCCAGAGCGGCTTGCCGACCGTGTCGGTGCGGCAGAGGCCCAAGCCCTCGACGGCGGCGTGGTTCGCGTCGAGCAAGACGCCGTCGCTCGACAAGAGGCCCACGAAAGCGAAGATGCCGTCGAGCATGCTGCGGAGTTCACGCGCTTCGTCTCCCGGCGCCCGCGCTGGCGGTGCACACGTGACGCTGCCGGCGCCTTCGAACGTCGCTTGCCCCACAATTGGTCCCCTGGCCGATCGTGCGAGTTTAGGCGGGACCGTTTGAGTTTTGGTAAGCGACGGTGCGGACCGAAGCGACCCTTCTCGCGCGCTCCGGCGCGCCGCTTGATTAAGCAGCCGTGAAGTCGAACGCGAATGTCAGGACAGTCGTTACCGCAACGTTAAGTCTTGGCGCCGGGCAGCAGACCCAGCCGCCCCGCGATCAAGCGGTCCACGACGCGCTTCGGGAGGGTGTTCAAAACGAAGTTCAAGAACGGTTCCGGCGATATGACATAGCGCGTCTTTGGGCGCGGCGTCGTCAACGCATGCATGATCTTCTTGCCCAGAAACTCAGGCTTGAGACCTTTGGCACCTTGCTGACCGGCGAGCACGCGGAGCTTCTCAAGCTGAGGTGCGTAGAACGTGTTCGCATAAGGGGTCATGTCGGTCTTCTCACCCTTCTCCCAGATGGCGGTCGCGACGGCGCCGGGCGCGATCGAGATGACGTCGATGCCGAAAGGCATGAGTTCGCGGCGCAGGCCTTCCGTCAGACCCTCCAGACCGAACTTCGATACGTTGTAGGGTGTTAGGAACGGCGTCGCATTGCGGCCTCCGACGGAGGACATGTTGATGATGCGGCCGGGCGGGCCAGCCAGCGCTTCGTCGATGCCGAGCAACGGTGCGAACGCTTGCGTGGCGATCACGACGCCGGTCAGGTTGACCTCCAGTTGCTTGCGGAACTGATCGAGCGGCAGGTAGACGAGCGGCCCGACGACCGAGATGCCGGCGTTGTTGACGAGGCCCATCAGCTTCTTGCCACCCAACGCATCGCGCACCGTTTTGGCCGCGGCGCGCACGGCGCGCTCGTCGGTGACATCGAATTTCATGGGTGTGAACTTCGCCCCGAACTCGCGCTGCAAGCGGGCCGCGTCGGCGTCGTTGCGGACGCTGCCGAAGACGCGATACCCCGCTTCGGTTAACACCTTAGCGGTGCCCCAACCGATGCCGGTTGACGCCCCCGTCACGACGACCGCTTGCTCAGCGCTGTTCATTCATCTTCTCCATTTCGCGAACGCACCAATACATTTGCGCGGTGCGAATTGCCACCGATGGCAGATCAAGCAACCCACGTTAACGGTGACGCGTTGAAATTGCTGCATCGCAAGGGCGAATTGCTTTGCCAACGCGAAAGGCCGGGCGGACACTCTCGTTCGGCGAGCGAATCGTGTTGCTCGCCTTGAGTTGGAGGGCTTTTGCAATGGACATGACAAGCCTGCTTATCAGTTTGGTCAGCGGCGCCGTCGGCGGGAATGCAGCCGGCAAGGTGCTCAAGAATTTCGACATGGGGACACTTTGGAACTCGGTTGCCGGTATCGTGGGCGGCGGCCTGGGCGGCACGATCATGAGCCAACTCGGCATCGATCCGGGTGCCGCTGCGGCGGCTGCTTCGGGCAGCGGCGACATGGGCTCGATCGTGAGCCAAATCGGCGGCGGCGGAATCGGCGGCGCCGTGCTGCTTGTTGTTGGCAGCTATCTGAAGAAGATGCTGGCGAAAGGCTGAAGCCTTCGCTTAAGGGCGCCGGACGGTCACCGGCGCCCTGCTAACTCGGCGAGTTGCATCCACTTTTTCTAAGACTTCCAGCTTGCGCCGTCGCCGCCCGAGAGAGTCGTGGGCGGCAGATAATCTCAGCACGCGAAACCGCGCCGGCTCCAGCCGAGTTCGCCAGCGGGTCGTCGGATGTCCACATATGGTGCAGTGCGCGACCATCTGACAAACTCCGCGGAGTACGGGCGACGCAGGCCGCTCGATGGAGCTTAGCAATGACACATTGGTTCATCCGCTTTGTGATTGTCTTTGCAGGAATGTGGGCGACGGGAAGTGCGCAAGCCGGCGCACCGTTTGGGTACCTAAGCTGGCCCGGCATCTGCAAGGTCGCTAATCCGGCTGGGTTCCAACCGGCACAAGCAATCGAGGCGCTAAAGCCATCATATCCGTACAAAGCACTAAACGATTGGGGTGAGGGTTGGGTGTTGGCCGAGTTTGCCGTCACGGCCGACGGTAACGTGCGCGACATCGCTGTTGTCGATGCGGTCGGCGCGAAGGAGTTCGTCACGTCGTCTCTTGCCGCGATTTCCGCGCAACGCTTCCGGCCAGCTTTGCGCAATGGTGCCCCTGTCGACCAGCATTGGCGGAGCACATCCGTAACTTACGTCTTTACCGACACGGCGGCGGTTCCCACGCATCCCGAGTTCTATGAACGATACGAGATGGCGCGCAACCGAATCCAAAGCAACCGCCTTGATGATGCGATCGATCAGTTGAAGCTTATGCAGCAGGTATGGCGGCTCAACCTCTACGAAACGGCGATGAGTTCATACCTGCTCGCGGTCGCATATGCGAAGAAGGAGGACTGGGAGAACGCACGCTACCATATTGAGCATGCGTTCAGCGAGGACGGCGACTATTTGAACAAGGCACTCAAACCCGATGCGATCGAGCTGCTCGTCAAGTTGCGCGCGCAGGCGACCGACCTGGGCGGTGCGTTCTGCGGACTCAACCGTGTCGACGCACAAGGGCGCGCGGCGTTGGCACCTCTTGAGGCGGAGATTCGGGCGCGCCTGCTCAGCGACGCGCCCCTGGTTTCGGACGGCAAGCTGATTAAGCACCCACTCACCGACCAGCCGGGAACGTGGCGGCGCCAACTGTTACGGCGAAAATTCTCGTTCGCCAATGTTAGCGGCGAGGCAAAGTCCTTCCGTCTGGCCTGTATCGCCGCCAGCTTTGAGCACGCGATCGATCCGGAAATGCAGTGGACCGTGCCGGAGCAGGCAGGCTCGTGCGTGATACGCGTCTCCGGTGCGCCGGGCGCGACGTTCAAGTTCATCGAGGAGTGGTGAGGGGGCAAGGGCGGCGCCCGGAACGATGTAGGGCTACCCGCTAACTCACCGCTGTCATTCGCGCACAACCAGCAGCAGGAAATGGAATAGCGGCACAATCCGCCCCGATGTCTCGCGTTCGCCGCTCACAAAACGGCACGTTGCGTGCCTCGTGCGTTGCAGGTGCGACGTGTCAATCCGGTGGCAACGCGACACCGCTTTGCGGCCTAGACTCCCTTCATTGAGATGATTCGTCCGGGGGGACTAGCGATGTTGTTGCGTCTGCTGATTGTCGTTGCTTTCGCGCTTGCGGTTGCCGCGTGTCAGACCGCGCCCGAGCGCAATTACCTGCCGCGCGACATGGCTTCGTCGTTTGCGCTGACGGACGAGCAAGCGTGGGAGCGGCTTGCGGAGCTGCCGTGGCCGCAGGGCGGGCAGCGGACGTATCAGACTTACGACGACGCGCGGCGCGTGTTTTGGAAGAAGCTTTATCCGGAGGGCGGAACGGAACTCTATTGCGGCGTTGCGTTCGATGGGAAGCGGCATGAGCCGTTCAATCAGGCCCTGTCGGTCGAGCACGCCTATCCTGCCGACAGTATCGCGGAGACGGAGCCGTCCTGCACGAACCGCACGTGCTCCGTCACGCGGGTTCAGCGCGCGATGGCGGATATGCAGAACCTTTGGCCCGCCTATCAGCGGGTGAATTCCAGCCGTTCGAAGCTGCGCTACGGGCCGGTCGACGACGCGACGCCGCGGCGGTTCGCAGAGTTTTGTCCGAGCTTCGAGCGTAGCGCGGGACGCACCGCGGTCGTGGAGCCGCGCGACGAAGTGAAGGGCGATCTGGCGCGGTCGCTGATCTACATGCACTTCGTGTACGGCCTTCCGCTCGAGAACGCGGTCAACGACCGCCGTCTCCTGCTCGCTTGGCTGAAGCTCGATCCGCCGGATACCGAGGAGCTCAGGCGCAATGCGCTGATCGATCAGCTGCAGGGCACGCCAAACCCGTTGTTGATGGACGCGTTCTTGGGCTTTAACGGCGTGGCACCTTGGGCGTCGGCGATGCTTTCGCCGGGAACTCAATGAATTAGCGGTTGATCCGCGTTCTCCGCCTTAACTGATTCGCAAGCATGTTTTGCGAAAAGGTTAACTGCGC
>CAZXAQ010000113.1:0-10935 GCA_964638635.1 uncultured Flavobacteriaceae bacterium | reverse complement strand
CTGGCGCGGGTGATCGGCTTCATCCACGGCAAGATCGCCGAGGCGCTGCTGGTTCGGGCGTAAGGCAACCAACTAAACTCCGTCATGGCCGGGCGGGACCCGGCCCCCCCGGGGACTTGGACCAGCGTTGCACAAATCACCCCGAAGCCACAAAGGTCACGAAGGCCGGTGTGGCTGTTTCCGTTTCGACTTCGCGGCAGCGACCCTGGGTGGCCGGTTCAAGCCCGGCCATGACGAGCCTTGAGATACTGGCCCCTTTTTCTTTGCGCGGAAATCCGCTCAATTCGCTTGTTCAACGGAGTGAGAGAGCGATGGCGAAGGCGGGTGCGAAGGAAAAGCCGAAGGCGGACGACAAGCTCTCGGACAAGGACTACGAGAAGCAGCTGGTGGCGCTGCAGATCGAGCTGGTGAAGTTTCAGCGCGATGTGATCGCGGACGGTACCAAGATTGCGATCGTCGTCGAGGGGCGTGACGGGGCCGGCAAGGACGGCACGATCAAGCGGATCGTCGAACACATGAGCCCGCGCGAAACGCGGGTTGTGGCGCTCAGCAAACCTACCGACCGCGACCGGGCGTCGTGGTATTTTCAGCGCTACGTGCCGCATCTGCCGGCGGGCGGCGAGATCGTGCTCTTCAACCGCTCTTGGTACAACCGCGCCGGCGTCGAGCCGGTGATGGGATTTTGCACGCCGGAACAGACGAAGAGCTTCCTCGACGAGGCGCCGCATTTCGAGACGATGTTGACGCGGGCCGGCGTGCGGCTGGTCAAATACTATCTCGATATTTCGAAGGAAGAACAGAAAGAGCGCCTGGCGGACCGGCGCAGCAATCCGCTCAAGCAGTGGAAGATCAGCCCGATCGACGCGGCGGCGACAAAGAAATGGGACGCTTACACCGAAGCGCGCAACGCGATGTTCATGTCCACGAGCCATGCGGCCGCGCCGTGGTTCGTGGTGAAGGCGAACCGCAAGAAACTCGCGCGGCTCAATATCATCCGGCATCTGCTTGGGCAGTTCGACTACAAGGGGAAGGACGAGAAGGTGTTGAAGGTGGATCCAGCGGTGGTGTTCAAATTCACCGAGAAGGCGCTGACGCAGGATCTACTGGCGCACTGAGACGGTTGCAGAGAGGTCTCACGCGAAGAGAAGTTTCTCACACGATGACACGATGGGACGATGATTCTGGCATTGGCGCGAAGCGCCATTACAACGGTACATTGCGCCTGCGGCGCGCAAGTGACCGAACGATGGCTTGAGCTGCCACACATCGTCCCATCGTGTCATCGTGTGAGAAACTTCTCTTCGCGTCTTCGCGTGAGGCCCTTCTGAAACACTCAGCGCGTGGGGAGAGGGGTGGCGCGGCGCAGGGCGTTTGCGAGTTCCGTGCGGCTTTTGAGCGTGACGCGGTCTAAGCCGAGCCATTGCGCCATCGACTTCAGTTGTTGGTTGAGCGCGGGGGCGATTTCGGTGGGGTTGATGCCGGGTTCGGCGTGGCCGCCGAGCATGAGCAGGCGGCTTTCTTTGCGGTCGGATTTCAGGTCGACGCGGGCGACGAGGCGGTCGCCGTACAGAAACGGCATCACGTAGTAGCCTTGCGTGCGTTTGTGCTTGGGCGTGTAGAAGGCGAGGCGGTAGTGGAAGCCGAACAGGCGCTCCGTGCGCGGGCGCATCCAGATCAGCGAGTCGAACGGTGAGAGGAGCGCGCTGGCTTCGACGGTGCGTGGGATTTTGGCGTCGCGCGGGAGGTAGGCTTTGTGTTTCCAGGTTTCGACGTCGACTTCGGTGAGCTCGCCGGCGTCGAGGAGTTCTTGCAGGCGCGCTTTCGTCTCAGTGACGCCCAGGCGGAAGTAGTCGCGCAGGTCGAATTCGGTGGCGACGCCGTGCGCGCGGGCGGCCATGCGCAAGAGTTCGCGTTGTGCGTCTTCGGGTGAGGGCGTGGGTGCGTTGCGGACGGCGTCGGGGATGACGCGTTCGGGGAGCTCGTAGAGGCGTTCGAAACCGCGGCGGCCGGCCGATGTGAGTTGGCCGGTCCAGAACAGCCATTCGAGCGCGCGCTTGCCGTCGCTCCAGCCCCACCAGTTGCCGGTGGATTTGCCGCCTTCAGTGAGTTCACCGGCACCGATGGGGCCGCGGTCGGCGACCTCCCGGATGACGGCTTTGATGAACTCGGGGCGTTCGCGGGCAAGACGTGCGGGGCCTTGCCACCCTCCCCTGCCGGCATGCGCCTCCTCCATGCGCCAACGGAAAAGAGGGTGATAATGCATGGGGATGAGGGAGGCTTCATGTCCCCAATATTCGAAGAGTGTGCGTGGCGATTTTTGCGAGAGCTTGTCGAGGGCGGCCATGTCGTAGGGGCCTAGCCTCGAGAACAGCGGCAGATAGTGCGAGCGGACGAGGACGTTGACGCTGTCGAGTTGCAGCAGGCCGATCTGCTTGATCGTGCGCAGCAACGGGCCCTTGTTGCCGAAGCCTTGGGCCGCGATCGCGAGGCGGCGCGCCTCAGCGAGCGAGAGTGTGTTTGCGCCGGCGATGTTGGATTTTGGGGCCAAGGATGGGTGCAGGGATAGGATTTGAACCTATGACCTTCAGGTTATGAGCCTGACGAGCTACCGGGCTGCTCCACCCTGCGTCACATCCTTGCGGCGTTGACCGGGCGCGCTTCGTCCGGTCAACTGAGGCGCGGGTTGTAGACACAATCCGAGGGCCTGTCTACGAGGAAAAGCACCCATGTTCATCGGACATTACGGGCCTGCCTTTGCGGCCAAAGCGGTCGCCAAAACCGTGCCGTTGTGGGTGCTTTTTGTCGCGGCGCAGTGGGTCGATTTCCTGTGGGCGGCGTTCGTGATCGCGGGCATCGAAAAGGCGCGCATCGTCCAGAATTTCTTGGGGCTGAGCCCGCTCGATCTCTACTACATGCCGTTCACGCATGGGCTGCCGAGTGCGGCGCTGTTGTCGCTTTTCATCGGCGGCGTCGTGGGGCTCGCCTTCAAAGGCGACAGGCTTTTGATCGTGATCGCGGTCGCCGCGACCGCATTTCTGCACTGGGTGTTCGACTGGATCGTGCACGCGCCGGACCTGCCGCTCGTCTTCAACGAGATGAAGGTCGGGATGGGGCTTTGGGCCTTTCCATATGTCAGCGTGCCGGTCGAGATCGGGCTCTTGCTCGGCGGCTTGTGGCTCTACGACCGGGCGGCGCCCTCGCCGACGCGGGCGGGGACGGTCGCGCTCTGGTTGCTCGGGTTCGCGATGGCGGCGCTGCAGGTGCAGAACACGTTCTTCGCCGAGCACCCGAGCGACCCGGCGGCCTTCGCGCAGTTGAGCCTGACCGGCTATACCGCCCTGGCGTTGTTGGCGGCGGGGGTGGATTACCTCCGGCGGCGGCCGGCCTGAAAAAGCGGGATTCCGCAGCCACACTGCCGTTTATTCCCGCCTCGCGCAAAAATTGTCCGTCTTCTCAACCAGGCCGAAGCGGCGTCCAATCCGACTCGGTCGCGGGGCTGCATTTACCTTGTTCGCAAGGTGGGCGGCGCGCGCGTTTTGTGTCACCATATTCCTTGAGGGAAGTTTCTTCGATGAAGCGGACAACGTCACTTCTCGCCGGTGCGTCGGCGATCGCCATCGGGTTGATGTTGTCGGCCGGCGCGGTTTCGATCGCGCGCGCCGAAAGCGACGACGACGACAGCTGCTCGGCGAGTGCGGCGAGTTCGTCGCAGACGGGTTGCGCGGAGGAGAGTTCCGAAGACGGCGGCGAACATGGCCGTGGGCACGACGGTGCCGACGATGACGATGGCGACGGCGGCGAGCATGGCGACGACGACGCTAATGAAGATGAGGACGGCGAACACGGCCATGACGATGCGGATGACGGCGATCACGGCGGCGATCACGACGCCGACGAGGATCACGGCCACGACGGATCGGATCATGACGACGAAGATCACGGCGGTCATGGCGACGACGACGACGGCGGCGAGCATGGCGGACACGGCGGCGGCGGGTGACCGTTGAATTGGGTAAGGACTGTTGGGGCGAATGAAGTTTGTACGTACGGCCGGCGCGGCGGCTCTTGTTTCCGTTTGGACGATGAGTGTCGCGCCGCAAGCACTTGCCGGCGCGAAGGATTGGTGGCTGGACCTCAGCGCGGCGGCGATGTTCGACGACCGCGTGACGGTAGATGAGGACGATTCCAGCGCGACGAGCGACGCCGCGGTCGTGTTGGAACTCGATGCGGGCTACAAGCTCGTCAACGAGAGCGATACGCGCGTCGAAATCGGTTACGACTTCTATCAGTCGATCTATGCCGAGCGGACCGATTTCAACTGGCAGGAGCACCACCCCACGATTTCGGCGTGGACGAAGCTCGGCGGCGTGAAGCTCGGGCTTTCCTACGGTTATACGAACGCGCTGTTGGACGGCGACTTCTACTACGAGCAGCACGCGGTGACGCCGTCGATCGCGGCGTATCTGTCGGACGACGTGCAGTTGATCCTGTCGTACCGGTATTACGACAAGAACTACAATCCCGCCGACGATGCGCGGGATGCGACCGGGCATCAGCCGAATGCGGACCTTTATTTCTATTTCGGCGAGAACAAGAAGGCTTACGTCCAACTCGGCGCGGGCTACACGGACGAGGAGACGAAGGGAGAGATCGTTTCGACGCTGATTGGGCCGGTGCCGACGGATCCGTACGACTATTCCGGTTTCGTCGGCCGGGCCGCGGTTCAGGTGCCGATCGATCCGTTTGGCTTGCCCGGGCGGTTCAAGATTTCCTACAGCTACCAGATGCGCGACTACGACGATCCGACGAGCCTCTTTCCGGCGACGCTGCCGCCGCCTGCGGGATCGCCAACGCGCCACGACAACCGGCAGACCATCCGGGCCTATGCGGATGCGGAGATCGCCGACGATCTGAAGCTCTACGTCGATTATCGCTTCATGGACCGCGGCTCGAACCTGCCCAGCGCCGATTACAACAAGAACGTGGTCAGTCTCGGGCTGAAATTCGAGCTCTAAGGCGGCCTCCTCCCCCGTTTGCAGGACGCCTGTTCGCCGATCCATACTCGCCGGCGAACCAGAGGGGATAGACCACATGCTTATGTCACGGCGCCATGCGATGGCAGCACTTGGATCCACCGTGCTGATGCCGATCGTGGCGGGGGCGGCTTTCGGGGCCGCGCAGAGCGGGGCCGACAAGGCGTTCGCGAAGCTTGCCGCCACGTGGCTCGACCAGTCGATGAAGTTCTCGCCGGTGTCGGCGACGCAGATCGGCGATCACCGGTTCGATGCCGAACTCGACGATGTGAGCGCGGCGGGGCGGAATGCGGGGCTCGTGTTTTTCAAGCAGACGCTGACGGCGCTGGAGGCGATCGACGCCAAGAAATTGTCGCGCGCCAATCAGGTAGACGCGGCGCTGCTGTCGAACGAACTGCGCTCGCAGATTTGGCGCACGGAGAGCGTACAGGATTGGGCGTGGAATCCGCTGACCTATCAGTCGGTCGCGGGCGGCGCGATCTATACGCTGATGGCGCGCGAGTTTGCGCCGGTGGAGCAGCGGCTTGCCGCCGCGACGCGGCGTATGGAGTTGATTCCGGCGTTTTTGAAACAGGCGCGGGCCGAGCTTCAGCTCGCGCGCGTGCCGGTGCCGCATGCGGCGACCTATTCGGCGCAGCATAAAGGATTGAAGAGCATCGTCGGCGAGATGATCGATCCGCATAAGGCGAAGCTCTCCGGTGCGGCGCGCACGCGGCTCGATGCGGCGATCGCGACCTACAACGCGGCGTGCGACGAGCATCAGGTATGGATCGACGGCACGCTGGTGCCGGCGGCGAAGGCGGATTTTCGTGCGGGCGCCGAGCGGTTCGACAAGCAGTTGGGCTTCACGTTGCAGTCGACGCTGACGCGCGCCGAGATTCGTTTACGGGCCGAAGCGGCCATCGCGAAGTGCCGGGCGGAGATGTATGTGGTGGCGCGCCAGGCGCTCAAAGGCCGTGCGGATGCGCCCGAGATGCCGGACCAGCCCTCGCCCGAACAGCAACAGAAGGTGATCAAGGCCGCGCTCGAGCTATCGGCCGCGGACCGGCCACCGCGCGAGAAGTTAGTCGAGGTCGCGACCGAGGCGGTCGAACGTGCGCGGACGTTCGTGCGCGAGCGCGACCTCATCACCCTGCCCGACGGTCCGGTGAAGGTGATCTTGATGCCGGAGTTTCAGCGCGGGTTCTCGGTCGCTTATTGCGATTCACCGGGGCCGCTCGACAAGAATTTGGACACGTTCTACGCGGTGTCGCCGATCCCGGACGACTGGACTGAGGCGCAGACGACGTCGCTCCTGCGCGAGTACAACACGCGCGGCATCATCGACCTCGGCGTGCACGAGGCGATGCCGGGACACTATGTGCAGCTGTTCCATTCGAACTCGTATCCGTCGGTGTTGCGCGCCGTGTTGGGGTCGGGATCGTTCATCGAGGGCTGGGCGGTGTACGCGCAGGAATTGATGGTCGCGGAAGGGTTCATGGGCGACGACCCGCTCTACAAGCTGCAGCAGCTGAAAGATCTGCTGCGCGCGATCAGCAACGCGATCATCGACCAGGCGATCCACGCTGGCAGCATGACCGAAGCCGAGATGATGAAGTTCCTGACCGAAGACACATTCCAAGAAGAACGCGAAGCCGCCGGCAAATGGCGCCGCGCACAGCTTTCGGTGACGCAGCTGTCGACGTATTTCGTGGGGTATGCGGAGCACATGGAGACGCGGGCGGCGGCGGAGAAGCGTGACGGTGCGGGGTTCAAGCTCAAGGCGTATCACGACAAGGTGCTGAGCTACGGCTCGCCGCCGATGCGGTATGCGCGGGCGTTGATGTTTGGGGAGGGGATTGGGTGATGGACTCGGCGGCGCTCGTCAATGTGACGCTGACGCTTTGGGGTATCCTCATTCTTGTCGTGGGGCCGATAAGGGCGATCTACCAGCAGTACATCAATCTAAAGGAATCGCGCCCGCCCTATGTGGAAATTGGGTTGGACCATGTTGAACGCGTTTCAAGGGAGTATCCGGTTTTTCGGGTGCTGCGGGACCTTACAAGGGCTTTGTTCGTGGTAGGTGTTGGAGCGCTCGTGCTCGCGATCACGCTGCAGCGAACCTAGCCGGCGCCGACGAGAGAATATTTCCGGTGACATGTGTAACAAACTCTGTGAGTAGCCCGACCTGGGAACGCGGACATCTTGCCCGCTCTTCGTGCCGTTGAGCTCTCCTAAGAGCGGGCTGGAAGCCCGCGCTCCCGGGTCGGGCTAATCTCAGGCCTCTGAGCAAAATCTCTGTTGCCATCCCCCGTCGCCTCCGCCAAAACGCTTCACAGAAACGGCGTCACGCGGTCAGGAGACACGCTGACACTGGAAGCGGCCGGCATTGCATACAAGCGCCGGCTCCGAGTAGCCAACTCGTTTGCCAATCCTCCGTATCGGCTGCGTTCGGCGCCGTTTCGCCATTTTCGAGGCCTGCTCCCCATGACGACGCGCAGACACGAGTACCTCATCAAGGACACGCATCGCGGCCTGCTTTATCGCGACGGCGCCTTTCAGCGCGTTCTGGGCGCGGGGCGTCACCGGTTCCCCGTGCCCATCTTGACCCGCTTGTTCGGCCGGCCGGACGCGATCGAAGTGGTGATGGTCGACATTCGCTCGCGTGAGCTGATCATCAAGGGCCAGGAGATCCTGACCGCCGACAAGGTCGCGCTGCGCGTTTCGATCGTCGTGCAGTTCACCGTCGTCGACCCCAAGGCCGCGATCCACGCCGTCGATAATTTCGAGGATCGGCTCTACAGCGATGTGCAGCTTGCCGCCCGCCGCTCGCTCGCGCGCATGACGCTTGAGGAGATTTTGACCAACCGCACGCGGCTTTCGTCCGAAATCCTGGAGGACGTGAAGGAGTCGGCGGCCGTCTACGGCGTCAGCATCGGCCGCGCCGACGTGCGCGACTTGTCGTTCCCCGGCAACGTGCAGGAGGTGATGAACCGCGTGTTGACGGCCGAGCGGCAGGCGCAGGCGCAGCTCGTCGAGGCGCGGACCAAGTCGGAAGTGCAGCGCATCGAGGCGGAAACGGCCGCCGACGTCGCGCGCGTGAAGGCGACCGCGGCGGCGGAAGCGATCCAACAGGAAGCGGCGGCGCGGGCGGTTGCCTCCGACACGGCGGTCGCGGCCGAGACGCAAGCGCTGGAGAAGCGGCGCAGCAATGCGGCGGCGTACGCGGAGCATCCGGCGCTGCTCAGGCTGGAGGAGTTGGCGACGCTTCGCCAGCTGGCGACGAACGCGAACGCGCGGCTGTATCTGTCGCTGCCGGGGGATGCGGTGAAGGGGAAAGGGGACGAGTGATGCGCGACGCGCTGAGAGAGCCCGACTTGATTCTGATTGAGGTGCGATGACCGCCGATTGCGCCTGGCGGAAGGTTCTAAGCAAGGACGCTGACCGATGGATTCTGTTTTTGTTGATCCGTGGATGCTCACGGTAATCGCGCTTTTGGCACTTGCCTTAGCGTCTCGCTGGTTGTCGAAGCGGGCGACTACGAGTCGCACAATCCCAGTGGCACTGGCGCTTTGTATGCTGGCGGCCGCTGGTGTGTACGTTTCCTACTTCTGGCCCAGGATCGAGCCCTTCCTGTCGCAGCTGCCTGGTTGCTTCAGCCAAAGTGCGAGTTGCAGCTGGGATGGCCTCGACATCGCACTGCGAGTAGCCCTGGGGCTGACTGTGCCCCTCGCGATCGTGGTGATACTCCTCTGGCATGCAGCGCGCCGAGCGGATTCCGGTGACACGTAACGGACTCTTGCGGGCTAATCCCCTGCCTCGGCGAGGAGTTCGGCGATGTCGCGGCGGGTGGCGGCGGCGATGGTTGGGTTCTTGTCGCGGTAGTAGCTGAGGGCGATCACGCTGACGGAGAGGGTCCAGCCGCGGGCGCGGGTCCAGGTTTGGGTGTCGGCGGCGATCTCTTTGCAGAACTGGGCGCGGGCGTTCCTCGTGAACATCGACCAGGCGGGCATGAGGTCGACGGCGGGGTCGCCGGTCGCGGCACAACCCCAGTCGATGACGGCGGCGAGTTTGCCGTTTCGCGTCAGCACGTTGCCGGGATGGATGTCGCCGTGGATCCACGTTCCAGCGCCCGCGTGCGGCGGGGCGGCGAGCGCCTGCTCCCAGAGGCGCGTGGCGGCGGACGGGTCGATTTCGTCGGCGAGTGCCGCGACCGATGCGCGGGCTTGTTTGTCGCGCGTGGTGAGCGATGCGCCGCGGAAGCCGTTCGCTGCGCCCGCGGGGAGGTCGTCCGCGGGTTCAATGCTCTGCAGAGTCCGGATGAAGCGTGCGAGCGCGGTTGCCGTTTCGATATTGTCCAAGGCGTGGGGCGCGGCGCTCTCGCCTTCGATCCAGCGGAGTATCGACCACGGATGCGCGAACGCCTCGCTCGGCTGGCCTGCTGCGATGAGTTCGGGGATGGCAAGCGGGAGCTGCCCCGCGAGGCGCGCGAGGATCTTGTTTTCGCGCGTGATGAAGTGGCGTGCCCAGTCGGCCTTCGGCAGGCGGATCATCATGTCCGGGCCAAGACGGAAGAGCGCGTTGTCAGTGCCGGCCGACGCGATGGGGGTTAGCGGGAGGTCGGCCCAATGCGGGAACTGGGCGGCGATCAACGTGCGGGCGGTGCGCCGCAATGAGTCTGACTCCAACACGACGGGTTCTTACTCCGGTGACATGTGACAAACTCTTGCAGCTCACGCGCGAGCGACGAGGCGTAGCGGCGCCGTCTCAAGCCGACAGTGAACTGACCATCACGTGGTAGCCGTCAGGATCGCGGAGGGCGAACTCCATCGTTCCGGTGCTTGGATTTCGGTGGGGTTCTTCGTCGAGTTTTGGGGCGAGGGCGCGGGCTCTTTGGAGTGCCGCTTCGAAGTCGTCCACGCGGAAGAACAGCAGCAAGCCGTTGCCGGGCGCAGGCTCCGGCCGCATCAGCGACGGATGCTCGTGATCGCCCCACCGGTGGAGGCTGATCAGGACAGTTCCATCCTGGTCCGCGAGCTGGCCGAAATGGTCGTGGGCGGGAGCCGCCTCGGGCAAGCCCAATAACTGCCGGTACCATTCGAAGCTTCGGGCGACGTCGCGAACGCCGATGATGGTCCAGAGTCGTTTCATGGCGGGCTCCCACGGGCTTCCCTGACAATACCAGCCGATTGAAGTTATGACATGCAGCGACTGGAGCTTGTGACCCTGGGTGGCCGGGTTGCGCTTCGCTTGCCCGGCCATGACGACTTTTTTTGCGCGCAAACGAAAACGCCCCGGCCATCAGCCGGGGCGTTTTCGTGTTCGTTTGTGAATGAGGATTTGTTCGCACTGGTTTCGTCTGTCGCCGGCAGGTCTGGCAGCGGCCTACTTTCCCGAGGCTTGAGCCTGAGTATCATGGGCGCTGGAGCGTTTCACGGCCGAGTTCGGGATGGGATCGGGTGTTGGCACTCCGCAGAGCCACCAGACCGGCCGGGGACAGACATAAGGTCTAATCAACTGACAACTGATGCCGTCACTAGGCATGGATAAAAATTCAAACCAAAGGCAGTCAAGCCAATCGAACGATTAGTACGGCTCAGCTCAACGCATTGCTGCGCTTACACATGCCGCCTATCAACGTGGTGGTCTTCCACGGTTCTCAAGCGAGACCTGGTTTTGAGGTGGATTTCCCGCTTAGATGCTTTCAGCGGTTATTCCGTCCGTACAATAGCTACCCGGCTGCGCGGCTGGCGCCACGACCGGTCCACCAGAGGTACGTCCATCCCGGTCCTCTCGTACTAGGGACAGATCCTCTCAAGTCTCGTACACCCACGGCAGATAGGGACCGAACTGTCTCACGACGTTCTAAACCCAGCTCACGTACCACTTTAATCGGCGAACAGCCGAACCCTTGGGACCTGCT
>CAZXAQ010000112.1:0-10954 GCA_964638635.1 uncultured Flavobacteriaceae bacterium | reverse complement strand
TTCGCGCTCGCCCTTCTGCACGGTGCGCACGATGCGCTTGAACTCGGTGATCGGCTGGCGCATTTCCTGCGCCAGCGTCTGAATCTCGGTCCGCAGATCGCGCGCGCGATCGCGCTCGTCGGAGGCGAACTCCTTCCACCCGCGGCGCGTCAAGCGCCCGACGCGGCGAATCCAGTTCGGATCGAGCTCTTCGCCTTCGTATTCCTTCAAGAAGTCTTCGCGCGCAACGCCGTGCGACTCCGCCAAGCGCAGCAGGCGCGACTCGATCATGATCATGCGCTTGTTGATCGAGTACATCTGCTCGACCAACGCCTCGATGCGGTTGTTGTTCAACCGGAGGCTCTTCACGTGTTCGACCGTCTCGTTCTTCAGCTTCTTGAAACGCCGGTCCTGGCTCGTCGAAAGTTCTTCCGACGACAGATGCGCCTCAACCTCAGCGTCCTGCAGCTTGCCGAGCTTCTTGTAGCGGTTGGCGATCTCGTCGAACGTCTCCAAAATCTTCGGCTTCAGCGCCGCTTCCATCGCGGCGAGCGAGAGACCGGCTTCGTCCTCCTCCGGCGCCTCTTCTTCGACGCGCGTCGGCGCCTCGACGGCGGTGATGTCGTCCGGATCGATCTTGCGCTCGACCGGCTTCGGCGCGGGCGCCGGCACCACACGCAGCACCGGCTTCGGCGGCACGAACGGTTTCGGCGCCACGAACGGCCTCGGCCCAGGGGCCACGCCGCCCACAGTACCCTCCACCGGCACCACGATCGCGCCTTCGGCCGCCATCGCCTTCGCTTCCGGCCCGCCGCCATAGGTCGCTTCGAGATCGATGATGTCGCGAAGCAGAATCTTGCCTTCGTTCAACTCGTCGCGCCAAACCATAATGGCTTCGAACGTCAGCGGACTTTCGCACAGCGCGCCGATCATGAGCTCGCGGCCAGCCTCGATGCGCTTGGCGATCGCGATTTCGCCCTCGCGCGACAGCAGCTCGACCGAGCCCATCTCGCGCAAGTACATGCGCACCGGATCGTCCGTGCGCTCGACCGCTTCGGTCTCAACCTTCGTAACGGCGGATTCTTCCTGCGCCATCGCGACGGCGCCGCCCTCACCCTCTTCTTCCTTCTCGTCCGTCTCGACGACGTTGATGCCCATGTCCGAGAGCATCGACATCGTGTCTTCGATCTGCTCCGACGACACCTGCTCCGACGGCATCACTTTGTTGAGCTCATCGAGCGTGATGAACCCGCGCTGCTTCGCACGCGCGATCATCTTCTTGACCGCCGCATCGGTCAGATCGAGAAGCGGATCGCCCCGTTCCTCGGTTTGACCCTCACCGTCCTTCTGGCCCTTCGCCGCAGGCTTGCCCGTTTGAACGCCGGGCCGCTGCGCCGCCTTGACGGCGGTCGTCGTCGTTTTTGTCATTGTTTGTCCGGATGGGTGAGAGGGCTGGGACTTTGCCGAACCGTTCGCAATCGCGGAAGCTGTCACCTTGGCAGGCTTCGGCTTCGGCGGCGGCAGCGGTTTGACCATCGCCTTGAGGATGGATTTCAAGTCTTGAGGCTTTTTCGCTTCAACTTTCGCAGTCGCCTTCGCAGGCGGTTTCGCACCCTTCTTATCGGGCTTCTTGTCTTTGGTTGCTGTTGCTGCTTTGCGATCTGGCATCTGCGTCTTCGTCACGGCGTTGTCTGAAAAATGCAAAAAGCTCCAAGGCCCGGACGCGCACGAGGCGCAACCGAACCCTCCTACCCTTCTACTAGAAGGCATCAGGCGGACCCGCTTCCGCCCCAATCGTCGATCTCAGTTCGTCGGTAATCGCGCGAAGCCTCGCCAAATTCTCGTCGGTCATTTCGCGCCTCAGTGCCTCGGCCGCTTGCGCATGCTCGGCCTCAAGCTCGGTCAGCTTGCGGTGCCGCGCGAGCGCGTGCTGGAACTCCCGCTGCACGACCGCGTGAGCCGCATCGCGCCGCGTCATGGCCATGGATTTGAGCATGGGCCGCCGCTCCAACCGCTCGCAAACCTCCCCAAGCCCCCTGAGCCTGAGGTGGTCGCGTAAGCCTTGACTGTCAAGGGAATGTCCCAAAGACGCGGCATGTAGGAGTTCGCGCCTGATTTTGTCAAGATTTGCCTCGGAAATCGGCAGGTTTGCGAAGGCCTCGGAGTGCTCCTCCAGAAGGAACGGATGGTTCATAGCAGCAAGGATTAGCGCCGCCGCCGACGGCTCGCTGACCGCGTGGGACAAAGCCTGGCCCCGCCCTGCTGCGGAACGCCGCACCGCCTCAGAGACTGGTGGGGTCCAGGTGGGCCGCGCCCCCGGCCGCTCTGGCTTGAAGGTCCCGCGGGGCTGGAAGCGAGGCGTCCAAGGCTCCCATCGGCCCTGAGCCCCGCCTTGGCGCTGCGGCTCACCCGGCGCGAACAGCGCCCGAAGCCGCTCGCGCATCGCGGTCCGATAGTGCTCGCGCACCTTCGGCTCGGCGATGCCGTCGATGTGCTTCATCAGATTGCGCTCGGCGCCGGCCCGCCGCTCCGGCGTCGCGAGATCGGCGTTCTCGATCTCCCGCCGCCACAGCATGTCGGCAAGGCCGACGGCCTCGTTCAGCACCGCCTGCATCGCCCCGGCACCCTGCGCCCGGATCAAGTCGTCCGGATCCTGGCCCCCCGGCAACAACGCAAAGCGCAGCGACTGGCCCGGCTCTAGCAACGGCAGCGCCAGATCGATCCCGCGTTGCGCCGCCTTGATGCCTGCAGCGTCACCGTCGAAGCAAAGCACCGGCTCCGGCGCGATGCGCCACATCATCTGCAAATGCTCTTCGGTAAGCGCCGTGCCGAGCGGCGCAACCGCCCCTTCGAACCCCGCCGCCACGAGCGCGATCACGTCGACATATCCCTCGACCGCGATCAGCATAGCCCCGTTCGCACAAGCCTTGCGCGCAGGGCCGAAGTTGAACAGCACCGCCGACTTCTTGAAAAGCGGCGTCTCCGGCGAATTCAGGTACTTCGGCTTGCCGTCCGGATCGAGCGTCCGACCGCCGAACGCGATCACCCGCCCCTTCGCGTCAACAATCGGAAAGATAACCCGCCCGCGAAAACGATCGTACGGCGCACCGCCATCGTCCGGCGCGACGAGCAGCCCAGCCTCAACCATCTCCTCGACGCTGACGTCCTTCGCCGCGAGATGCTCCTTCAGCGCATTGCGCGAATCTGGCGCGAAGCCCAAGCGAAACGGCTCGACCGCCGCCCCCGTCAACTGCCGCCCATCAAGATAAGCCCGCGCTTTCGTACCGCGCGCGCCTTGCAACTCACGCTCGAAGAACGCCGCTGCAAACTCCATCACATCGTAAAGCGACCGCCGCGCCTTCTCGCGCTCTTCCTCATGCGCGTCGCGCGCGGGTAGCGGCATCCCCGCATCGCCCGCAAGCTTCTCGATCGCTTCCGGAAACGAAAGCCCCTCCGTCTCCATCGTGAACGTGATGACGTCGCCATGCACGCCGCAACCGAAGCAGTGATAGAATCCCTTCTCCGCATTCACGGAAAACGACGGCGTCTTCTCATTGTGAAACGGGCACAAGCCCACAAAGTTCCGCCCGCGCCGGACAAGCTTCACCTTCCGGCCGACAACATCCGTCACCCGGACCCGGTCACGAAGCTCCTCAACAAAGCGTGGGGTAAAGCGCATAGCCGCTCACCACTTTTTGTCTCGTCATGGCCGGGCTTGACCCGGCCATGACGAAACTTGGTTTGAGAATTGGAACTAAGCGCCGCCCGTCAAAACCTCTTTCACCACCGCATTCGCCTTCGAGAAATCCATTTTCCCCGCGAACTTGGTTTTGAGCTCGGCCATCACCTTGCCCATGTCCTTCACCGACGCAGCCCCCGTCGCGGCCACAGCGGCCTTGATCGCCGCGCGCACCTCGTCGGCGGACATCTGCGCCGGCAGGTAGCTCTCGATGATCGCCTTCTCTTCGCGCTCCTGCGCGGCAAGTTCCGGCCGGCCGTGCTTGTCGTAGGTCTCGATCGACTCCAGACGCTGCTTGATCATCTTCTGCAAGAGTCCAAGGATCTCGTCCTCGCTCGTCGCCTCCCGGCCGAGCCCGCGCGCCTCGATGTCCTTCTCTTTCAGCGCCGCCAGGATCAACCGCACGGTCCCAACCCGCCGCTGATCCTTCGCCAGCATGGCCTCCTTCAAGGCCGCATTGAACTTCTCCCGCAGCATGCGCGCGATCCTCAATTCTTCAGTGTCTGGGCCGGAACATACAGCCGCACCCGACGCAAAGCCTAACTCTTTGGCGGGAAAACGCATTCTCGCTTGTGGAAGGGCCCTTGGCCGTTTCTTGACGCCCACAAACAGGCTCCCATATGGTCCGCCGAATTTGCGGGCCGACGGCCAGCCCCCGCAAAGCCGCGAACCGACATGACGATGACCTCAAGCCCCCGCGAGATGGGCCCTGCCCGCGCGCGGAAAAGAATCACGGGCGCGCTCGTGCTCGCCGACGGCACGGTTTTTGAGGGATTTGGCCTAGGTGCCACCGGTCACGCGGTGGGCGAAGTCTGCTTCAACACCGCGATGACCGGCTATCAGGAAATCCTGACCGACCCATCCTATGCCGCGCAGATCATCTGCTTCACGTTCCCCCACATCGGCAATGTCGGTACGAACGCCGAAGATATCGAAACCGTGACGCCCGCCGCCCGCGGCCTCATCGTGAAAGCGTCGATCACCGATCCCTCGAACTACCGCAACGCCCAGCATCTCGACATCTGGTTGAAGCGCCACAACATCGTGGGCTTGGGCGGCATCGACACGCGCCGCCTCACGCGCCTGATCCGCGAGAACGGCATGCCGAACGGCGTCATCGCCCACGACGCGACCGGGACGTTCAACATCGACGCGTTGAAGAAGGAAGCCGCGTCCTGGCCCGGCCTGGAAGGCATGGACCTCGCGAAGGACGTGACGGCCCGCCAAATCTGGACGCTCGACGAACAGCGTTGGGAATGGAACGAGGGCTACAAGCCGCAACGCAAAACGCGCTTCAACGTCGTCGTCATCGACTACGGCCTGAAGCGCAACATCCTGCGCTCGCTCTCAAGCATCGGCGCACGCCTGACCGTCGTCCCCGCCGACACGAGCTTTGAGACGATCGCCCACATGAAGCCCCACGGCGTCGTCCTCTCGAACGGCCCCGGCGACCCCGCCGCCACCGGCACCTACGCCGGCCCTGTGATCAAGAAACTCGTCGACAGCGGCATCCCGGTCTTCGGCATCTGTCTCGGCCATCAGATGCTCGCGCTCGCACTCGGCGCGAAAACGAAAAAGATGCGCCAAGGCCACCACGGCGCGAACCACCCCGTGAAAGACCTCTCGACCGGCAAAGTCGAAATCGTCTCCATGAACCACGGCTTCACCGTGGACACGGCCACACTCCCGCGCGGCGTGAAGGAAACCCACACCTCCCTCTTCGACGGCACGAACTGCGGCCTCGCCCTCGAGGGCCGCCCCGTCTTCTCCGTCCAATACCACCCCGAGGCCTCCCCCGGTCCCCACGACAGCCAGTACCTGTTCGACAGGTTTGCGAAGGCGATGGAGGATCGGCGTTGACCGATGCCCTCAAAGCCCGCTGGCGCACGCACGTGCAGATGCTCGGCAACTTCAACGCCGATGTTGTGGGGCGTACATTCGAGCGGCTTTGCACGTCGTATTCGGAACCACAGCGGCGGTATCACACGCTCGCCCACCTGACGCAGCTGTTCGACACGCTCGAAACGCACGGCGAAGAGATCGGCGATGCGCCCCGCGTCGCGTTCGCTGCCTGGTATCACGACATCGTCTACGACCCCCGCCGCCAAGACAACGAAGCCAAGAGCGCCGAACGCGCGATGAAGGAACTCGACGATCTGGGTGCGGACGGCGCACTCAAGAGCCACGTCGTGCAGCTGATCTTGGCCACCAAGAACCACACCGCCGGCGGCCGCGACTACGACGACGACATTTTTCTCGACGCGGACTTCTCGATCCTGGGCGCGCCCGATGCCGCCTACCGCCAATATGTCAGCGACGTTCGCGCCGAATACGCGCACGTCGACAACGCGGGCTGGAAAGCCGGCCGCGGCGCATTCCTGAAGAAGACGCTGGCCGCCCCACGCATCTTCCGCACCGGCATCTTCGAAGGCGAATACGCCGAACAAGCCCGCAAGAACATCGCCTGGGAACTCAGGGAATTGGAGGGCACGTCATGATCCGCGCCCTCCGCCAGAACTTAGTAGCGATAACCCACGCCCATGCCCACGACGATCGGGTCGATGTCCACGTCGGCACGCACGACCGGCCCGAGACCCAAGATCGTCACATCCGTGTTGATGTAGATTTTCTTCACGTCGATGTTCGCCGACCAGCCGTTGCCGAACGGAATGTCGATACCCGCCTGCAGAGCCAAGCCGAACGAGTCGTCGTAGCTGATGTTGAGCCCCGCCGGCTCGTCGATGCCGAAGAACGTCGTGTAGTTGATGCCCGCGCCGATATAGGGCCGCATCGCTGCACCGTCCGGATCGAAATGGTATTGCAGCGTCAGCGTGGGCGGCAGCAGCCATGCGCCGCCGAGATCGACGCCGGTCGAGTGCGTAACGTCGTGCGGCGTGACGGCCGCGATCAGCTCGACCGCCCAATGCTTCGCGAAGAAATACGAGACGTCGACTTCGGGAACGACGGACCAGTCGATGCTCACGTCGCCGCCGATCGGTGTGATGGTCGCGCTTTCGCTCGGCGCCACCAAGAGGCCGCGCGCGCGCACCATCCACGGACCGTCGTTGGCGGCGCTTGCCGCGAGCGGAAACGAAACGAACGCGGCAGCAAGCGCGCCGCAAGCGATGACGGACTTCATGTAAGGGGCCTTTCGCAAAAACGATCGATCACGCATCGATCACCAAAAACACGCGATCAGCGCTACCGGCCCGCACTTAACGAGGCCCTAACATGCGTAGGCACGCATGCCACAGTGCTGACCTCGTGTTTCGGAATCTTGACCGCGAAAACGCACACGCTTGTCTGCGATCAAGCGCACCGCGCAGTCCGCGCAAACAAGACGCCATTTGGCCCTGACACAACCCGGATTCGCCAAACCGGCAGCACGAGGACCGCCTAGCCGATGCCCAAACGCACCGACATCGACACGATCCTGATCATCGGCGCCGGCCCCATCGTCATCGGCCAGGCCTGCGAGTTCGACTACTCCGGCGTCCAAGCCTGCCGTGCGCTGCGTGCCGAGGGCTACCGCATCGTGCTGGTGAATTCGAACCCCGCGACGATCATGACAGACCCGGATCTCGCAGACGCGACCTACATCGAGCCGATCACGCCGGAGTTCGTCGCCAAGATCATCGCCCGCGAGCGCAAGGAACATCCGCGCGCGCGCATGGCGCTGCTCCCCACCATGGGCGGGCAAACCGCGCTGAACTGCGCGCTCGATCTGAACAAGCAGGGCACGCTCAAGAAATACGACGTCGAGATGATCGGCGCGAAACCGGACGCGATCGCCAAAGCCGAAGACCGCCTGCTGTTTCGCGAAGCGATGGAGAAGATCGGCCTCGAGTGCCCGCGCTCGCGCATCGCGACGACGAAAGACGAAGCGCTCGCCGGCCTCGACCATGTCGGCCTGCCTGCGATCATCCGACCGTCGTTCACGCTCGGCGGCCAAGGCGGCGGCATCGCCTACAACAAGGAAGAGTTCGTCGACATCGTCGAACGCGGCCTCGACGCCTCGCCGGTTAAGTCGGTCCTGATCGAAGAATCGGTGCTCGGCTGGAAGGAGTTCGAGATGGAGGTCGTCCGCGACAAAGCGGACAACTGCATCATCATCTGCTCGATCGAAAACATCGACCCGATGGGCGTGCACACCGGCGATTCCATCACCGTCGCCCCCGCGCTGACGCTGACCGACAAAGAATACCAAATCATGCGCAACGCGAGCATCGCGGTTCTGCGCGAGATCGGCGTCGAAACTGGCGGCTCGAACGTGCAGTTCGCGGTCAACCCAAAGGACGGCCGCCTCGTCGTCATCGAAATGAACCCGCGCGTCTCGCGTTCGTCCGCGTTGGCGTCGAAAGCAACCGGCTTCCCGATCGCGAAGGTCGCAGCCCGCCTCGCCGTCGGCTACACGCTCGACGAACTGACGAACGACATCACGAAGGCAACGCCAGCCTCGTTCGAGCCCACGCTCGACTACGTGGTGACGAAGATCCCGCGCTTCGCTTTCGAAAAATTCCCCGGTGCCGAGCCGATCCTGACCACGTCGATGAAGTCCGTCGGCGAAGCGATGGCGATCGGCCGGACGTTTGCCGAGTCCATGCAAAAGGCGCTGCGCTCGCTCGAAACCGGCCTGACCGGCTTCGACGAAATCGAGATCGCGGGCCTGCGCTCCGGCGACGACAAGAACGCGATGATCGCGGCACTCGCGAAACCAACGCCCGAACGCATTCTCGTCGTTGCGCAAGCATTCCGCTTGGGCCTCACGATCGGCGAGGTGCACCACGCGTCCAAGATCGACCCCTGGTTCCTCGAACAAATCGAAGACATCGTCAAAGCCGAAGAACGCGTCCGCGAACATGGCCTGCCCGACGACGAGGACGGCATGCGCGAACTGAAGGCGCAAGGCTTCTCCGACGCGCGCCTCGCCAAGCTCACAGGGAAACGCGAAAGCGAAGTGGCAGGCCACCGTCGCCGCTTGGGCGTCACGCCCGTCTTCAAACGCATTGACACCTGCGCCGCCGAGTTCCGCGCGCTCACGCCCTATATGTACTCGACCTACGAGGCGCCCCTCGCCGGCCGCGTCGAGTGCGAGAGCGAACCGACCGCACGCAAGAAAGCGATCATCCTCGGCGGCGGCCCAAACCGCATCGGGCAAGGCATTGAGTTCGACTACTGCTGTTGCCACGCCGCGTTCGCGCTCAAAGCGGCGGGCTTCGAGACCATCATGGTCAACTGCAACCCGGAAACGGTCTCGACCGACTACGACACCGCCGACCGCCTCTACTTCGAACCCTTGACCGCCGAAGACGTCGTCGAGCTCATCCGCACCGAACAAACGAACGGCGAAGTCGCGGGCGTGATCTGCCAGTTCGGCGGGCAAACGCCGTTGAAACTCGCCGCCGCCCTCGAAGCGGCAAAGATCCCGATCATGGGCACCCAGCCCGACGCGATCGACATCGCCGAAGACCGCAAGCGCTTCCAAGCCCTGATCGACAACATCGGCCTGAAGCAGCCGGTGAACCGCACCGCGCTCACCACCGACGAGGCGCTCCAAGCGGCGCGCGAAGTGGGCTACCCCGTCGTCATCCGCCCGTCCTTCGTGCTCGGCGGCCGCGGCATGACGATCGTGCGCGACGAAGAGCACATGATCGAAACGCTCGCCCAGACGGATGTTTTCAAGATTTCCGGCGACGACCCCGTCCTGATTGACCAATACCTGCGCAGCGCCATCGAAGTCGACGTCGACGCGATCGCAGACGAGGATAGCGTCTTCATCGCCGGCATCATGGAGCACATCGAAGAGGCGGGCGTGCACTCCGGCGACAGCGCCTGCTCGATCCCGCCCTGGTCGCTCGACCGCGCGACGATCGACGAACTGAAACGCCAGACGGCCGCGCTTGCCCGCGAGCTCAACGTTCATGGCCTCATGAACATCCAGTTCGCGATCCAGGACGGCGAGATCTTCGTCCTCGAAGTGAACCCGCGCGCGAGCCGCACGGTGCCGTTCGTGGCGAAGGCCGTCGGCATTCCCGTCGCAGCCATCGCTTCGCGCGTCATGGCCGGCGAGAAACTGGCCTCGTTCAAGCTCAAAGACCCCGCCCCGAACCACATGTCCGTCAAGGAAGCGGTGATGCCGTTCGCCCGCTTCCCCGGCGTCGACGTCGTGCTTGGCCCCGAGATGAAGTCGACCGGCGAAGTCATGGGCATCGACGTCTCGTTCGAACGCGCCTTCGCCAAGAGCCAAATCGCCGCGGGCCTCACGCTGCCCGATAAGGGCACGGTCTTCCTCTCCGTCCGCGACGCCGACAAGGAGAAAGCCGTGGGACTTGCCCAGCGCCTGATCAAACTCGGCTTCAAAATCATCGCCACCGGCGGCACGGCCGACTTTCTCCAAAAGCAAAGTGTCGCCGTCACCCGCATCAACAAAGTCTATGAAGGCCGCCCCCACATTGTGGACGCGATGAAGGACGGCAGCGTCGATCTCGTCTTCAACACGACCGAAGGCGCGCAGGCCCTGAAAGACTCGCTCTCGATCCGCCGCACCGCGCTCATGCAAAAGATCCCCTACTACACGACGGTCGCGGGTTCGCTGGCCGCCGTCCAGGCAATTGAGGCCCTGCGCACCACCACACTCGACGTCGCGCCGCTGCAAGCCTTCGCCCGTTAACGCCTTGAATCCATTGGATTCATGAGCCTACGTAGACCTTGAAATTTCGCCGCATTTCCCTTATGTTCTCCCCATGCGTTGGAGGGGCAAGACGTTTCCTCGCGCAAGCTCGAGAAGCGACACTATCGCGAGCAATTTCAAACGTTTTGAGAGGCCTTGGGCGGTCGCACCACCAAGGCCCTTCGAATTTGTTGTCACTGGTGCGGCGAAAGAAGTTGAGCAGAGATTATGGAAAAAATTCCCATGACCGCTCAGGGCTTTCAGGCCCTCGAAACGGAGATCAAGCACTTAAAGTCGGTGGAGCGCCCCGCGGTGATCCGCGCGATTTCGGAAGCGCGCGCCCACGGCGATCTGTCGGAAAACGCGGAGTACCACTCCGCGAAAGAACGCCAAAGCTTCATCGAAGGCCGCGTGATGGAGCTTGAAGACAAGCTCAGCCGTGCGCAGGTGATCGACGTCTCCAAGCTCTCCGGCAAGGTCGTAAAGTTCGGCGCGACGGTCACCGTCGTCGACGAAGACACCGATCAGAAGGCGAAGTACCAAATCGTGGGCGACCTCGAAGCCGA
>CAZXAQ010000111.1:0-10977 GCA_964638635.1 uncultured Flavobacteriaceae bacterium | reverse complement strand
TGATCGCAAGCGGCGCGCCGCCGATCTGCAGCTCGTTCGCCATGCCGTAGTTGAGGAGCTTCTGGTTCGCAGCCCCGAGCGCCGCCGAAATCGCGGCATTGTCCACGGCTTTCGCGCTCGCCCGCGTCAGGATCACGGGCTTCGCCTCGACGCTCACGACCTCAGGTCCCTTCGTCGGATCGGCCGCAGCCGCCATGGGAATATCCGGCGGCGTCGGGCCGCTGCCGGGCGTCGCCAAAGCAGCGGCGGTCGCCGCCTGCGCGCCCTTCTCGACGATCGTCTTCAGGTTCGCGAGGCCGGCTTCGTAGTCCTTGCCGATCATGCCGTCGAATAGGAAGGCGCCCATGTAGCGCGCGATCGGGTTCATGCCCATGTCGCTGTCGAACGCCCAGGTCACCTTCGTACCGCCCTCGCCCGGCGCGAACGTGAAGGTCGCAAACGCGGTGCCGTTCTGGCCCAGATCGAGCTTCGTCTTCACGAGCGAATATTGCGTGCTCTCGATGATCTCCTGAGAGCCGGTGCCGACGTTCTCGTTCGCGCTCGTCCACGACATCTTCGCGCCCACGCCCGAAGGCGCGCCGTCGATCGTGTATTTCGTGTTCGGATCGAGCTTCGCCCACGGCGACCACTCGTTGAAACGCGACATGTCGTTGACGACGGAGAACACCTCCTCCGGCGTCGCGGCCATCATCACCGAGCGCTCCACATGCGCGTTCTGCGGCGTGAGATAGGCCCCGCCCACGACGAGCGCGACCAAAACGGCAAGACCGATGAGGATGTTGCGAACCATGAGCGACCACCATGCGTTGCCGGCCCCGGTCATTGATCCGCCGGCGCCGGACAAGAGTATAAGCCCTCACATAATACCAGTTCCGGGGCGGCAGCGGATGCAACCGTGACACAGTCCCCCGGAATGCGCGCAAAGGAAGCAGCAAAGTGACAGATTTTCTGCGGATTCCCGTGATCGTGATCATGGCCTTGGGGCTCGCCGCCTGCGAGCCCCCGGCCGTCAAGCGCACGGCCACGACGCCGCTCGCAACCGTAGAGCGCGTCGACCTCGACCGCTATCTGGGCCGCTGGCACGAGATCGCGCGTTACGACCACAGCTTCGAACGCGGCTGCCAAGGCGTCACCGCGACCTACTCCAAGAACCCCGACGGCAGCATCAAGGTCGTCAACGCCTGCCGCAAAGGCGCGCTCGACGGCCCGCTCGACGTCGCCGAAGGCAGCGCCAAGCCGCAGAACGCCGAAAACAGCAAACTCAGCGTCACGTTCTTCTGGCCGTTCTCCGGCGATTATTGGGTGATCGGCCTGGCCGACGACTACAGCTGGGCGCTGGTCGGCGAACCGGCCGGCCGCTACCTCTGGATCCTCGCCCGCACGCCGCAAATCAGCCCCGACCTGCGCGCCGACCTCATCGCAAAACTGCAAGCCAAGGGCTACAACACGAACGCCCTCATCTGGGTGCAGCAACCGCCGGCGTGATTCCGCACCGCAAACGTCGGACGCAATCGAATCCGTAACAGCGTAACAACGGCCCATTTGCGCGGTTGCTGGCGTAACAGCGACGTAACTTTGCCGTAGATTGTTACGCATCACATCGCCATGTGCCGTTTCACGCGCATGCGCAGACGCCGCGTTCTGTGCCATGTGGAGCCCGATTTCAGCGTTGTTTCATGTGAGAACAAATATAGAACAAACTACCCAGCCAAGTCAAGTCCTCTCGCTGTCCCCGAAATGCGCCAAACGCCTCCGCGGCCGCCAGTTAGAAAGAGCACCACGAAGATCGCGAAGGCCGCACGAAGAACCACGAAGACGCGGCAGCTGCGTCGAGTCGTGCTGTCTAATCGTAAATGTCTTGGGCGCGGAACGCGCCCATTCTAACGACGAACGTCCGCACCACTTTCGATAGGGCGCGTTCCGCGCCCAAGACTCCCGCATCTGCGATTAGACAGCACGACTCGACGCAGCTGCCGCGTCTTCGTGGCTCTTCGTGCAACCTTCCCGTCCTTCGTGGTGCTCTCTCAGACCCGCCACCGCACAAACGTCCAAAAGTCAGCCCGGCGCCGCCAACCCAAACACCGACGCGTGGAACAGCGCCTCCGCCGCGCGCTTCAACGCCGGATCGACCCCCGGCGCCGCGGCGGGCAGATGCGCCCGCGCCCAGTCCATCCGCGCCACGCAGAACGCGTCGAGCGCCGCAATCCGCGCGCCCTTCCCCGCCTCCACGCCCGCCGCCTTCCGCGCCCGCAAATCGACGATCGCCGCCGCCACGTCCGCGGGCAACGCCACCCCGTCGAGCAGCGCGGGCAGCGACATCGGCGGCGTCTCGTCGCCGCGCGTCTCGAGCCACAGCAAAGCCGCCGCCGGCCGCACGACGTAAAAATACTTCTTGAGGTTCACCTCCGCGCGCCCGTCGATGTGCCGCCCGAACTGCCGGGTGGCCAAGCCCGAGTAATGCCGGATCAGCGCCGCCCGCCCCTGAGGCACGGCGAACAGCCGGCGAAGCCGCTCGGCCTCCCACCCGTTTTCAGCGTAGACGATCGGCGAGGTCAGCCACTCGACGAGCGCCGGGTTCCAGCGCAGCCCGAGCGAAAGCGCCTTGCGCAAATCCCACCCGTTGAGATCGAGCTCGCCCTCGATCGGCCGCTCGATCACATCGCGCGGGACGTTGAGCGCCGCATAATCCTCCACCCGCCGCACATAGACAAAGCGCACGTCATAGTCGCTGTCGGCCGAAGCAAACCCCCAAGCCCGCGACCCCGACTCGACCGCCAACACCACCCGCACCCGCTCGACGCGCGCGATGTCGTCGAGCCGCGCAAGTATCTGCGCGCGGATGTCGGGAGGAATGTCGGCGAGTGAGGCGTGGGGGAGCATCAGAGTGAAGCACTTGCTTTTTTGGCCTTGCTGGTGGTCTTTGCGATCACCTTTGGGAACGGCAGGAGAGCGTGCCGGACGTGAATTGCGTTTCCACTTCCAGGTCGCACATGGTCCGTTGAAAACCTCTCAACCAGACCAATTGCGTCCCCAGCCGAGAGCGTTCCTACCAACCCGATATCTGCTTTGTTTGCGTCGATAGCAGCATGTACGCGCCCCAGCGCAAAATCCGTATCACCGTCAAGTACGTAACCCAGCATGCATCCAACCGGTAGCCCTTCGGCGTATTGCTCCGTGATGAAGCGTTTGACGCCTTCATTGACATACGGCGTGGCGAGGCTGTGCCGCGCACCGCTGAAGTGGACATTCAAACGCTTGCATTCGTAGGCAAGATAGCGCGTGCAACCTTGATCAAGCAAAACAGCCAAATCGATCTGGCCTTTGCTGAAGGCTAACCCCTCTGGCGTGAAGCCCTCGGGCTCAAACTGGTATTCGAGGTGGTAGAAAATAAGTCGCGCCTCGGCGTCCTTCGTCAGAAAGCTCCTAAGGTTGAACGTTATCGTATCTTCCTCGGGGTCAGGGAGAAGCACGGACAAACATTGCGGCCAAACGGCAACTATACGAGCGAGAAGGCGATCATCGATCGACGTGAAGTGATTCACCCAATGACTCGGATCGCCCACCACCATCAAGCACTGCTCCGCTTCTTGGGCGCACCGGCATAGTCTTGAAGATCAAGGGCAATCGCACTTGCATCCGCAAAAGCCGACGAGCGAAGCCAGAAGCGTCTTTGCATGGGTTTGACGAGGTAGAGATTGCTTCCTTCGAATATCCTGAAGTCCGGCATAAGCTGGAAATTGCCGGGCAGGCGCTGGTGTATACTTGCGAACAACCGAGTGAGCAGCTCGCGCACCGCGGGATTGCCGGTTTCGCTGTAAGACTCCGCATCCTTCTTCGGGGAGAGCGCCAGCCGGAGAATGGCAAGGTCATTATTGTGTGCTTCGAGGCGTACGTTGACGGTTTGATCACGACGGAACCAACTGCCGAGAGCGTGAACGAGCGCGGTGGCATACGTTTTTCGCTGCGTCTTTGTCGTGGTCTTCCAGATCGCCGGAAAACTCCCCTGGTGTGGTTGAACTGCAGGGAGGATGAATTGAACTGCGTCTTCTACGAGGGTGATTTCCTCCGGCGACAGACAGAAATACTCATACGCATACTCATCGACCTTGTCGAACGCGCCAGAAGCGTTGGCATGGAGAGAGAACTCGTCCTGCGCGGTTGCCAACGCCTTGTCGACGAGGGATACAAGGGCCTTGGCCGCTTTACGTGCGCGCTCGGGTTCCTGCAGATCGGACGGCGCCGGAAAAGGCAACCTCATCAATTCAGCTTGTTGCACCTCGGGGCGGTCGGAACCGAACGATGCCGTTCCATGGAAAGCGTACCAGATGGCGACCTTGCTATTGAGTAAGGCCGCCAGAATCTTGGCCCGACGTTCATCTCCACCGGGCACTACAATAGCCTGAATGATGTGCTGAAACGTGAGCGGTTCCTCAACATAAGCAGCCCGCAAGCGCATTGAGGCTACGCTGACGCCTCTTGGAACAAGGACGCGGGGGCCAGCAAAACCTGTCTCGAAACCGCGTCTGTGCACCCTTCCATTTTTCCAAGGGCGGAATTGACTGTTGCTCAGTGCAAGCCCCACCAGTTCTGCCACGGGAAGGTAGGGAGTCTTGGCAACGAGCGCGCTATGTTCACTGTCGTAACCCACCTCTGAGACGCGCGCCGCGTTTGCCGGCTTGAAGCCCTGTCCAATCAACCAAGCGTCGGTTGGCAATTGCTTTGCGCGCTTGAGGGTCCCGTACTCCCCAACGAGTTGGCCCAGCTTCGGCAACGCATCTAAGTAGCCAAACAATTTTGAATCTGGCTCGGACATCCAGAGGCGACGCTTAAACACGAGCGGATCTGCAAGAGCGACCTTAGACGTAATGAAGCTCTTGTCTGCGCTACTTAGTGTGATCAGTCGCTTCACCTTCAGGTTCAAATCTGACTTTGGCGCCCAGTAATCGAAGCGATAGGCAGGCTGATCCCGTGTCGCATTGCCGAAAATGATGAGCGCCGCCGGCCTGATAGCCCCGTCAAAAAGCTGAAACCTCAAATCGGCGAAATTTACCACCCGTCGGACGCGGGTGCTTGCAATCAGTTTGTTGCGAGCATCGATTGAGGTGTCAGCATGATTGTGCAAGAAACCCATTGCCGGAAGCAGGAATGCAATCACGCCGTCCGCGCGCAGGTGCTGAATGGACTTCCAGGTAAATGCCCATGCTTCTTCCTTGCCTGGCATTGGCAGATTTCGATCTGCACACCACTGAATAGAAGACCTGCTCGGCCCACGCCGACTTGTCCAAGGCGGATTGCCAAGCACGACATCAACGGGCGCTCCGTCTGCATCGACCGTGAAAAAGTCCTGGCACTTGAGTGTGTGTCCCCAGAGTTCCGGCAAGACTTTGCCGCGTTTGATCAGTAGGCGAATGTCTGGCGGACTGACCTGTTCAAGCAGCGCGATATAGAGCGAGAACACAGCAACCCGAACGGCGCCGCCGTTCAAATCCCAACCGTGAAGACGCGCCAGAATGTTCTTCAAACTGTCCCAGCGAATAGTGCGCGCGTTGTGTGCCTCACGCCAGTGCTCGCAGAGTCGCTGGAATGAACGCACGAGAAAGACACCCGACCCACAAGCTGGATCGAGAAAGTCTCCCTTCTCCTTGGATATCAGCGGCAACGTATCCCAAACTTGAGAGACAACGGTGTCCGCAAGAAACATCGGCGTATAGTACGCGCCATGCTCCTTGCGCTCGCCTTCCCTCTCGCCAAGGAAGCGATCATACACCGCGCTGATCAGCTCAATGGGAATGTGCTTGAAGTTGTAGCCCCAGAACCGAAGCTGGCCGGCAGTCATTTCTTCTTGTCCAGACCGAAAGCGCGCCAAAACTGACAGGTGACCTGCGCCAATCCGGGGCGGATTTGCACTCGATTCGAACGAGCACGGCGCAACAAAGAGGTCTCCGTTGAAGTCCTCCCTCAGCGATGCGAAGAGTTGCTTTAGCGCCGAGACACTGCCGGATTGGAGCAGGGCCGAGAAACTCTCGGCGCGGTTGCTCGACGCGCCCCTGAAGGAGTCGCTACCAATGATCTCCCTATCCTCAAGATAGGCAATGAACATCGCTTGTATGAGCAACGCCTGAGCGGCGTCAGGCGAAAGCCCCGCCTTACAGAGCAGCTCGTGGGAGCTGGTAAGGTTCTCCAGCAGAACCTGATCCACTCGCTCCTTCGGCTTAAAAAATTCAGCGTGCTCTTCCCAGAACCTACCAGACTCAGCGCCATATACGATGTTTTTCAGCGCTAGGGCATCAGCAGTGGCATGAAGCGTTTCTATCAGGCAGCGGCGCTCAAACTCCGCGCCCGGGTTTAAGGAAGGCGTGCGTGAAAGAGAAAAAGAACGCACAGTGTCATCGACCATAACCAGCAACAAACTGGCCAAACCCTGATTCCATAGCGCCGCATGTAGATTGACGACCAGGTCTCGCTCATATTGCTCGAGTCGGAGAATGACAATGGTCGGCACGCCTTGAACGCAGAACACCGCAGATGCGCCTAATCCCTCTAGCGTTGCGCGGATCGCGCCCGCGTGTGGGCTGTTTCGAACAGATTCAACACTCTCGTAAAGTTCTGGCGCTTCGCGGTCAGTGAGATCGAGACGCTTCTTCCATGACTCATCGAGCGGGAGCGACTTGAGGGTCGTCATCGTCCGCCCCGCTTGCGAACATGCTCGCCGTTTGAATTCGATACCCTTGGCTTGGGATGGCTCGATACTGTCGAATTTAGAAGATCGAACTGAAGCGCCTTGATCAAAGGGGCCAACGCGCAGACTACGACAAGCTCCCCTGTGGGCAGCGCCGGATCATCCACGACAACGCACGATCGCTCGTGGAGGTCGATAATGAGGTTCTTCTGCCGCAGCACCTCCCAGCTCGCTTCATTACACACCCGAAAAATTGCCGGAGTGATTTCAGAAAGGTGACCAATCCGTACGCCCGCTGTGTCCGTGAGTCGTCGCAACACAGCGGAAGCGAGAACGTCACCGGTCGAAAAACTTGGTGCGTGTCCTCGCCCGTTCGCAAAGGCCGGAACAACCCGTTTCCAATGACGGAACGCCTCTTTGGAAAGGCCCACGGTGTCTCGAAGTTGGCCCGGTGTGTAATGCAAGTTGCGCGCACCCTGTTCGGATGTTGTTGACCCCACTATGAAATATGGTTCATCACGACACAAGTTCGCTATTTGTTCACCTCCAGAACACATCACAAACCGCTTAGCTCTTCTTCCGCTCCCCCAACAAACCAAGTGCATCTTTCTCTTCCAGCGCGAGTTTGGGTTTGGCGGTCTTCAGTCTCTTCGCGACCGATTTGATGTGTTCGGCCGGCGCGATCGTCTCCGGCAGGTCGCCGCCGATGCGCACGATGGCGTCGCGGACTTCGCGACCGACCTGTTCGTGGGTGCGGATCGCGCGCGATTGGTCGCGCACGCGTTCGCGCTGCAACTTGTCGCGCGTCTGCGTCATGCGGAATTGGTTCGCCGCAAGTTCCGTGGCGTTCATGCGGTCCATCAGGTTTTCTTTGTCCGGAATGCCTTTGCGCGTCTTGATCTCCTCAGACCCCAGGCCGCCGTAGAGACCTTTGTAACCCGCATCGTGAAACACGCCGAACAGCCGGTTCTCGACACCTGCCCGCCGGGCGGCACCCGACAGCATCTTGAACTCCTCAGCGGTTTGTTTGCGAAGTTCCAAACGCTCCATATCCGACGCGGCTTGGTCGGTCAGTTCTTGGCGGCGCGTTTGGACGGCAAAGTACTTTTGCGCGTGCGCAATCTCCGCTTTTCGCGGATCGCCATTCTGCGCGATGAGGTAACAGGCGAAGCGCGAGAGGTGGTAGTCATCGACGGCGCGCTCGCTGCCAGAACCCAGATCGACCATTTTGCCGGCGCCGGCAAAATGGTACGCGGGGTCGTTGCCGGACTGTTTGCATGACGCCATCGCCTTTTCGATCGCGTTCTCGAACCGGCGCCATTGGCTATAGCCGAGCAACGGCTGCAGATCGCGCGCGCTCCAATATTCGGCGCCGTGCGCATTCGTGGATTTCAGTTCTTCGAAGGAGCGCGCACCGAGCGCCGGCACCGTTGCGTTGGGCATGGATTCAGCCATCGATCAGAGTGGAACACAACAGGAACATACGCCTGTTTGTGGCCTGCCGCCAGTGGGAAGTTCATGAACTGTTCGACCATTTTGCCGGCGCCGGCAAAATGGTCTGCGCGCTACCGCCGCCCTCGCCTCAGCATCCCCCTCACGCCGGCAGTATCAACTCCGCGTTCCCCACGAAAAACGCCTCCACCGCCTCCGCACCCAACCGCTCGATGTCGCCGGCCATGCGGCCGATCGGGTCGGTGCCGCCCTCGATGTGCGGGAAGTCGGTCGAGAACGCGTAGACCTCCGCCATGCCATAGCGCTCGATCTGGCGCGCCGTGCACTCCCAATAAAACGGGGTCACGCGGATCTGGTCGACGAAGATCTGCGTCGGCCGCCGCTGCAGCGACTGCCGCACGCGGCGCGAAATCTCCATGCGGCTTTCCAGAAGATCGACGAACGGCCCGACCCACATCGCGCCGAGTTCGATCACGCCGACGCGCAAGTCCGGATGCCGGTCGAACACGCCGCCGTAAATCATGCTCGCCAGATAGTTCTGCGGCGACAGCTGCATCGTCGCCAGCATGTGCGGGCCGACGGGCTCGCCGGTCGTAAAGCTGCCCGGCCGAAGCAGATCGGCGTCGGCCCACGCGTTGCTGCCGAAGAAGTTTTGCTGGCCGCCGATATGCAACGTGACGGGCACGCCCGCCTTCGCGAGCAACGCCCAGAGCGGATCGACTTGGCGGGCGGCCGGCGAATAGCCGCCGGGCGCGATGCCGTCTTGGATGAAGACGGCGCGCGCACCGCCGGCGACAACCCGTTCGGCCTCCGCGATCGCACCCTCAATCGTGCTGAGGTTGAGGATCGCGGTCGGGCGCAGCCGGCCCCGGCCCGCCTTCGTCCACCGGAGCACGGCGTCGTTGTACTCGCGCAAGACTTGGCCCGCACTCGGATGATCGGACCACGCCGGCCCCGCCATCACGATCTGCGGAAAGATGAGCTGCCGTTCGATGCCCATAAGGTCCATCGTCGCGAGCCGGCCCTCAGGGCTGGCCGCGCCGGGCGCGCCCGTGCCCTTCGTTTTCCAGACCGACTCCACCGTGCGTTCCGGCTCGTTCGTGTCGTCGAAAAATTTGTGCCCGAGATACGGCTTGCCCACGCGCGCCATCGCCTCGCCGAACACCGCGCCCCATTGCGAGGCCGGCACTTGCAGGTGGGAATCAAGATCGATGATGCGGCCGTGAACGGCGGGTAATTGGGTGCTCATGGGGTGAGAGAGTGCGGCGAAGCGCGGGCAAAGTCCACCACCCCTCGCCCGCCCACTTCGGGCGGGAGAGGGGCCGGGGGTGAGGGTGGGCGTGCCGCGAGGCTGTGCGGCGGAGGGTCAGGCAGAAAGAAAGGGTTTCACCACAAAGAACACCAAGAACACGAAGACGCTTGAGTTGCGGTACGGCCGGTGCGATCGATCGAAATCCCAATGGCGCTTCGCGCCGAAGAAGTTTTGGCGCGCAGCGCCAGTCGGCTTTGGGTTCTCGCGCGATCGGTCGAACGGCACCAACGTCTTCGTGATCTTGGTGTTCTTTGTGGTGAAATCTTCCTTTCTGTCTGACTCGCCGCCGCATCAGCGCGTTGCGAGAGCTACTACTTCAGAAAAAACGTCACCGCCGAGCGCAGTTTCTCCGCCGGCACCGTGTGCGGATTGTCGAAGTGCTGCTCGGCGATCAGGCCCTTCGCCTCCAGCCCGCGCTGCTTCAAGAACGCGCCGATGCGCGCGTGCGTGTCCTTGATCCGGCCGTGGTCGCCGCGGTGGGCGGCTTGCGCGCCTTCGGTCCCGCCGATCTCGCCCAACATGATGTCCCCGGAACCGTCGAGCGCGCCCTGAGGCGCCTCCACCGGAATCGCCGCCGACAGCAGCCACGACCCATCCGGCTCCTCATACCGCGTCATGATCTCAAGCGGCGAGCCCACGACCTTGATCCCGCGGCCGCGCGCGAACGCCCAAATGCGCTTGAACGTGCTGCTGATCAACTCGGTCGACTCCGGCGTGTTGCGCACGGTCTTGAGCCGCACGAACAGGATCGCCTGCTTCGGTAGATCGACGAGCTGAGGCTCGGCGCTCAGCGTATCTTCGGTGACGCCCTCAGGCAGCATCTCCGCGCCGGCGCCCGACGCGAACAGAACGGCGGCCAACACCGCCGGTAGCAACATCCACCCGAAAACCCTCATTTTGCCCTCCTTTTGTATGGCACCCACGAAGGACGAACGGCCGGCCGCGAAATCGACAACGGGTTCCGCGCGCTCAAGAATCGCGCCATAGTCCCGCCCATGTCGATTTGGGGCTGGTTGTTGCTGGGCGCGGGCAGTTGGGTGCTCGCCGTCGTGTTGAAGGTCTTGGCCGACGTCGTCGTGCAGCGCACGATGACCGTCGCGTTCAAGGATTGGGTGGCGGCCCTCCTCTCCGGCGTCTGGTCGTCGGTGTGCGAGATCGGCCTTGCGGCCTTCGCGTTCTGGTACTGGAGCGCTCGCTTTCCCGACGCGCTCGTCATGGCGCTGGGCGCGGGCGCGGCGGAGTTCTTGATCCTGCTGCCGGCCGCGCTGTCGACGAAGCTCGACAAGAAGAAAACCTCGAAGGCGAAAGAGAGCGCGGCCTGGACCTCGTTCCTGACCGAACGCACCGTCGCGTTCGCAAGCCACATCGCGGCGCGCGCGCTCGCCTGGCTCGGCATCGGCGGCACCGGCGGCCTGGCCGCGCTGGGCTCGGCCTTCGCCCTCTTCGCCACAACCGAGGCGATCCAAGCCTACGGCCAGGCGAAGGAGTGGGACTGGCTGAACAACCGCACGCTCTGGACGTTCCTGTTCTTCCA
>CAZXAQ010000110.1:0-11018 GCA_964638635.1 uncultured Flavobacteriaceae bacterium | reverse complement strand
CACGGCGGCAAGTTCAAGATGATGCTCTACGTGAACACCGTGGAGTATGCGGAGCACATCGCGCTGGTGAAGGGTGACATCTCGAAGGGTGGGCCGGTGCTGGTGCGTATGCACGCGGTCAATCTGTTCGACGATCTGCTTGCGGTGCGCGGCGGCAGGGATGACGTGCTGACGCGGTCGATGGAAGCGGTGGAAAAGGAAGGGCGCGGGGTTATCGTTTTGATCCGCGAAAGCCGCGGGACCTACGTGTCCGATCTCTTGATGCGCAAGCAGCCGGAGCCGGAGAGCACGCCGCGCCGGCTGAAGGAATATGGCGTCGGTGCGCAGATTTTGCTCGATCTTGGCGTGCGCGACATGATTTTGCTGACGAATTCGGCGTCGCGGAAGATTGTGGGGCTCGAAGGCTATGGCCTTCGGGTGGTCGATACGCGCATGGTCGGCTCGCGGTACAAGAGTTAGGCGATGACGAAAATTCTCATAGTCGAGGCGCGTTACTACGCGGACATTTCCGATGCGCTGTTGAAGAGCGCGTCGGCGGTGTTGAAGGCGGCCGGCGCCGAGGTTGAGGTGTTGACGGTGCCGGGCGCGCTCGAAATTCCCGGCGCGATCGCGATGGCGTCGGCTAAGGGCTATGACGGCTTTGTGGCGCTCGGCTGCGTCATTCGCGGCGAGACCACGCACTACGAGATCGTGTCGAACGAGTCCGCGCGCGGGTTGATGGATCTCACCGTGCGCGAGCGGCTTGCGATCGGGAATGGCATTTTGACCGTCGAGAACGAGGATCAGGCGTGGGCGCGCACCGATGCGAACCGCGTCGAGGACAAGGGTGCGAATGCGGCAAAGGCTGCTCTCGCAATGGCGGCGTTGCGCGCCAAGTACGGTTCGACGTGATGGGCAAGAAGAACAAGAAGCCCTACCGCCCCAAGCGCCGTTCCGAAGACAAGTCCCGCGGCGCGTCGCGGCTTGCCGCCGTCCAAGCGCTCTATCAGATGGAACTGGCGGGGCAGGGGATCGACGCGGCGCTCAACGAGTTTATCGAACACCGCCTCGGCCGCGAGATCGAAGGCGAGCAGTACATGGAGGCGGACAAGAAGTACTTCGCGAGCCTCATGCGCGGCGTCGTGGAGCAGCAAGAGGATATCGATCGGGCGATTGCCCGCTCCGTCCCGAAGGAATGGCCGTTCGACCGGATCGATCCCACGATGCGTGCGATCTTGCGCGCGGCGGCGTTCGAGTTGATGTCCTTGCCGGACGTGCAGACGCGCATCATCGTCAACGAGTACATGCACATTGCGACCGCGTTCTTCGACGAGGGCGAGGAGAACACGTTTCTGGCCGGTGTGTTGAACCGGCTGGCGCGAGATCAACGCCCCGCGACGCCCGTTCCCGCCGAGCCATGAGCCGCAAAGCCAAACGCAGCGGCGAATTCGAACTGATTGCGAAGTATTTTGCGCCGCTTGCGAAGGGTGAGCCGGGTGCGCTCGGCCTCAAGGACGATGCGGCCTATCTCAAGCCGCGGGCTGGGCATCATTTGGTCCTCACGACCGATGCAATTGTCGCGGGCGTGCACTTCTTAGCCGATGATCCGCCTGAGACGGTGGCGCAGAAAGCGTTGCGGGTGAATCTTTCGGATCTTGCAGCTAAGGGGGCGGTGCCGCGCGGGTATCTTCTGACGCTGACGCTGCCAAACGACATCGATGAGGCGTGGGTCGCGGCTTTTGCGAAGGGGCTGAAAGCGGATCAAGCGAAGTTCGGCATTGCGCTGCTGGGTGGCGACACGACAGCGACACCAGGCGTGACGACGATCAACATCGCTGCCATCGGTGAAGTTCCTCAGGGCAAGATGCTGACGCGCGCGGGTGCCAAGGCCGGCGACGACGTTTGGGTGACGGGCACGATCGGCGATGCCGCGCTTGGACTGATGCTGCTGAAAGGCGTAGGGCCGGAGTTGAGCAAGGCGCACCGGAACGCGTTGATCGCGCGCTTTCGCGCGCCGGAGCCGCGTTCGACCATCGGTCCGGCGCTTCAAGGGTTGGCGCATGCGTGCATCGACGTTTCGGATGGCTTGATTGCGGACCTTGGTCACCTCTGCGAGGTGTCGGGTCTTGGGATCGATATTGTTGTGCGCGACGTTCCGCTTTCGGCGGCAGCGACGGCTGCGGTCGAGGCGGGTGTCGACGTCGCTGCGTTGCTGACTGGCGGCGACGATTACGAACTTGCGTTTTCGGCGCCGCCGATTGTGCGTGGGCGGCTTCTGACGCTCGCGACAGAGGCCAAGGTTCCGTTGACGCGGATCGGGCGGGTGTTGGGTGCGCGCGGCGGTGTCACGGCGTACGGCGCTGACGGCCGGCCGGTTCGCTTTGAACGGGGTGGCTACACCCATTTCTGAAGCGTTAATGAATTAAGGCTTCACGGCGTGTTAAACGCTCCCGGCGCATGATGGGCGAATTGGGGAGTAGCCGGTCGTGCGTTTCATTCTTGCGCTGATCCTGCTGATTGTGGTGATGGGTTCGCCTGCGCCGCAAGGCAACAAAGCCGAAGGCGAGCCTGCGAAGTAATCGCGCTGGTTGCTGCGCCGTACTCATGTCCCCGGAAACCCGGGGCTGACCGCCCGCACCCCTGCGGCGAATTTCCTGCATTTCCGCGCTTTGGCTGTATTGCCTAGCCCTAGGGGCTTTGGCATGGTCCGGCCTCTTTTTGGCCGGGAGCCAAGCTTGAGTCGTTCGGCTCGAGCGCGGCGCTCATCCCCGGAACCAACTCCAATACATAAGGTCTTGAGGCAATGGATACGGTGACTGGACTGTGGATCGTCCTGGCGTGCGCGGCGGCTGCGCTCGGCTACGGCTTTTGGGCTCGGCAATCGGTGCTTTCGGCTCCCGCCGGCAATGCACGGATGCAGGAAATCGCGGCAGCGATTCAGGAAGGCGCGAAGGCCTATTTGGATCGGCAATATAAGACGATCGCCATGGTCGCCGCCGTTGTCGCATTGATTGTCGCGGCGGCGTTCCAGAGCTGGGTTCAACCGCTCGGCTTCATCATCGGCGCGGTTTGCTCCGGTCTCGCCGGATACATCGGCATGAATCTCTCGGTGAAGGCGAACGTGCGCACGACGGAAGCGTCGCGCAAGGGTTTGGCTGAGGGGCTTGAAATCGCGTTCAAGTCGGGTGCGGCGACGGGCATGCTCGTCGTTGGCCTCGCGCTCATCGCAATCGCCGGTTACTACGGCTTGCTCACGGCGATGGGCTTCGACATCAACGACGCGAAGCAGAACCGCATCGTGGTCGAAGCGCTCGTGTCGCTCGCGCTCGGCGCGTCGGCCATCTCGATCTTCGCCCGTCTCGGCGGCGGCATCTTCACGAAGGGTGCGGACGTCGGCGGCGACATGGTCGGCAAGGTCGAGGCCGGCATTCCCGAAGATGATCCCCGCAACCCCGCGACGATCGCCGACAACGTGGGCGACAACGTGGGCGATTGCGCCGGCATGGCGGCCGACTTGTTCGAAACCTATGTCGTGACGATCGGCGCCACGATGGTGCTGGCTTCGATTTTCTTCGAGGCGGATCGCGGCCTGATGATGCTCTATCCGCTGCTCATCGCGGGCGTTTGCATTATCGCTTCGATCATCGGCGCTTTCTTCGTGCGCTTGGGCGCGTCGAAGAACATCATGGGCGCGCTCTACAAGGGGTTGATCGTCTCGGCGGTCATTTCGCTCGGGCTCATTCTGCTCGTTACGCAGCAGTTCTTGGGCTTCGAACGGATGTTCACGACGTCGGGCGGCTTCAGCTTCAACGGCTTTACGCTGGTCTTGTGCGGCATCGCCGGTCTCGCGGTGACGGGCCTGATCGTGTGGATCACGGAGTACTACACGGGCACGGGCTATCGGCCGGTGCGTTCGATCGCCAAGGCGTCGGTGACGGGCCACGGCACCAACGTCATTCAGGGCCTCGCGGTTTCGATGGAAGCAACGGCATTGCCCGCGCTCGTCATCGTGTGGGGCATCGTCGTGACCTACATCCTTGCGGGCCTCTTCGGTATCGCGATCGCGACGACGACGATGCTGGCGCTCGCCGGCATGATTGTGGCGCTCGACGCGTTCGGTCCGGTAACGGACAACGCCGGCGGCATCGCGGAAATGGCGGGTCTCGACAAGGAAGTGCGCAAGACGACGGACGCGCTCGACGCGGTCGGCAACACGACGAAAGCGGTGACCAAGGGTTACGCGATCGGTTCGGCGGGCCTCGGCGCGCTGGTGTTGTTCGCGGCCTACACGGAAGACCTGAAGCACTTCATGCAGAACGCGGGCGAGTTCCCGTTCTTCAAAGACACGATCGTGAACTTCGGTCTGTCGAATCCGTGGGTCGTTGTCGGCCTCTTCATCGGCGGCATGCTGCCGTACCTGTTCGGTGCGATGGGCATGACGGCGGTTGGTCGTGCGGCCGGCGCGGTCGTCGAAGAGGTGCGCCGTCAGTTCAAGGAAAAGCCCGGCATCATGAAGGGCACGGAGAAGCCCGACTATGGCCGCGCGGTTGACATGCTCACGAAGGCCGCGATTAAGGAGATGGTGATCCCGTCGCTGCTGCCGGTGCTGTCGCCGCTCGTGCTGTTCTTCGCGGTCATGTTGATCGCGGGCAAGGGTGCGGCGCTCTCGGCGCTCGGTGCGATGCTGATGGGTGTGATCTTGACGGGTCTCTTCGTCGCCATCTCGATGACTTCGGGCGGCGGCGCGTGGGACAACGCCAAGAAATACATCGAAGACGGTCACTTCGGCGGTAAGGGCTCGGACGCGCATAAGGCGGCGGTCACGGGCGACACCGTCGGCGATCCGTACAAGGACACCGCCGGTCCCGCGATCAACCCGATGATCAAGATCACGAACATCGTGGCGCTGCTGTTGCTCGCTGCGCTCGCGCATATGTAAGCGCGGAGCGATACGCTCAAACGAAAAGGCCCCGAGTTTCCTCGGGGCCTTTTTTTGTGTCTGGTTGAGCCTTACCGGCCGTCGCCACCGGGGCGGCCCGGGCCGTTTTGCGAGCCGGGGGCGTTCGCGGGGGCTGCGCCCATGTTGCCGAACAGCTGCTGCAGGAATGTCATTTCCTTGCCGCGGCTCGGGGTCTCGCGGTCGACGAGGGCGATCACTTGGCCGTCTTCGATGCCGTATTTGCGGATGTCGTTGACCTTGCCGTCGTCGGCGAATTGGACCGCCAGGATCTGACGCTTCGTTACGTCCGGCTTGAAGAAGGCGTAACGTTCTTGCTCCGTCGAGATGTAGTACCAGGTCGGGTCGCCGAAGGTGGCCGTGGACGAGGGTGTGCCAAGCTTTTCCTGGACACTATCGCGTGTGTCGGTGCCCACCGAGACCGTCGCCACCTTCTCGTCGTCGGGAACATAGCCGCGGACGTCCTTGATGGGCGCGCAGGCGGCAAGGCCCGCAACTGCCAGGATCGAACCGGTCAACAGGACGCGCGACACCATGGGACACTCCGACTTCGAGAAGGGCTTGGAACAGACAGTTGACCTACCGCCAGGCTTGCCTAATTTCAAGGGAAAGCCAAAAGACCTCGGAAAGCCAGGGCCCGTGCGCTCACTTCTCACCTTTCTTTCGCGCGGGCGTGACAGAGCGCGCCAGGGCGCCTGGATCTACAACGCCATCGTCGAACAAGCGCGGCGGCCGGAGTTTTATGAGTCGTTCGACGTGCCTGACACACTTGACGGGCGTTTCGACCTGATCGTGCTTCATGCGGGCATGTATTTGCCGCGGCTGAAGTCTCTTAAGCCCGAGGGCAAAGCCCTGGCACAAGCGGCATTCGATCAGATGTTCGCGAACTTCGAGCAGAACCTGCGGGAACTCGGTGCCGGCGATATGTCGATGCCGCGCAAGGTGAAGGGGATGTTGGCTGCGTTCTACGGGCGTGTGACGGCCTACGACACGGCGATCAAGGGCGGTGACGTCGAGGCGTTGCGTGCCGCGCTGCAACGCAATGTCTATCGCGGCGCCGAGGTCGCGCAACCGAAGCTGCATGCGCTCGCGACCTATGTGCGCGCCACGCACGAGGCGCTGAAGGCGGCGGGGGATGCGGACATCCTGGCCGGCACGTTCGCGTGGCCTGCGCCATGAGCGAGGGGCACGGGTTCAAACGCACGATCTCGGTCTCGAAGATCGGCGACGCCGGTCTGCAACAGACGGTGACGGCGCGTGCGGAAGAACTCCCGGCGATCGCGCCGTATCTGGAGCTTGCGGGCGTCAAGTCCTTGAGGGGCGCGTTCGCGTTGGAGCGTTGGCGCGGCAGAGGCGTGCGGCTGACAGGAAGCGTGATCGCCGACGTGGTGCAGACCTGTGTCGTGACGCTTGACGCCGTCGATGCGCATGTCGAGGGGAATTTCGAGCGGCAATTCTTGCCGCCCGACAAGCTCAGCGCGGTTCTGGGGGACCAGACGGATGTGTTCGTCGATCCGACGGCGGACGATCCGCCGGAGCCGCTCGGACACGAGATCGACCTCGGCGAGATCTTGATCGAGGAACTGGCGTTGAATCTCGACCCCTATCCGCGCAAGCCGGGCGTTGCGTTTCAGGGCGAGGCGGACGTGGAGCCGCGAGCCAAACCGTTTGCGGTGTTGGCGAAGCTAAAGCCGAAGAAGAGTTAGTCCGCGCAGAGTGTCCCTTGTATCTTGCCGTCTTCGACGAGCGTGAAGCAGCCGCAGGGGTCGCTGTGGCTGAGGCATTTACCGGTCGCTGGTTTGCCATCCATGTTGGGTAGCTCTTTGCCCTCGTAGCGGCATTGGCGGCCTTGGCAGTCGTCGCCGTCACGGCAGGTTTTGCCGGCGTCGGCGAACTTGATCACGCAGGCCGGCGTTCCCATCAGGCAGACGGGGCGCCAGGTGCCGCCGGCGACGCGGCAACTTTGTTCGTCTTTTGGGATGACCGGGGTGGCTGTTGTGGAGCCGGTGGAACCGCTTTCGGCCGGGGCGCAGGCGGCAAGACCTAGGGTCACGATCAGCAGCAATGCCAGGCGCATGGTCTTATCTCCTTCGCCGAGTCTTGTCAGGGCATCTGACCCGAGCGCGCAATCCCTCGCAAATCTGCCCGCCCTGCGGCTCAAAAGCGCGGATTTCCGGGGGTTGAACTTGGGGGGCGTTTCCTATTCTATCCGCGCCTTGCTTTCGGCCCGGATTTCCATGAGGGCCGCAGAATGATCAGGAGCGGTGGCCCATGGCGGTCCCTAAGAGAAAAGTCAGCCCGTCGCGGCGCAACATGCGCCGGTCGCATCACGCGCTCGGGCGCCCGGCCAGCAACGAATGCAGCAATTGCGGCGAACTCAAGCGTCCGCATCACGTTTGCCATAAGTGCGGCCACTACGACAAACGTGAAGTCGAAAAGTCACCGGCGCGGCGGCCCTAGCCAGTGTCCGCCCTCCCGGCGCATAGTTGGCGGATTCGGGGTCTCCGGCCGCTTTCAGGGACTGCGCTGGCGTGAATAGCGAAATCGTCGTTTCGGTCGATGGCATGGGGGGCGACAACGCTCCCCAAGCGATCATCGACGGCTTGGCGCTCGCGCATGTGCGCCACCCGAAGGTCAAGTTTCTGTTGCACGGCGATCACGCGCGGCTGCAGCCAGTTCTGCTCGGCAAGGCATCGTTGAAGCACGCGGTTCAGGTCGTGCATTGCGACGACATGGTCGCGATGGACGACAAGCCGGTGCAAGCGCTTCGGCGCGGGCGGAACACGTCGATGTGGCGCGCGATTGACTCCGTGCGGAACAAGGAAGCGAACGTCGTCGTCAGCGCCGGCAATACCGGTGCCTTGATGGCGATGGCGAAGGTGCAACTGAAGACCGTGCCGGGTCTGTCGCGGCCCGCGATCGCGGCGCTCTGGCCCACGATCCGCGGTCAGTCCGTCGTGCTCGATGTCGGCGCGAACGTGGATACGGATGCGCGCCAGCTTGTCGATTTCGCGCTGATGGGTGAGGCCTACGCGCGTGTTGTTTTGGCGCTGGAGCGGCCGAACGTGGGGCTGCTCAATATCGGCGCCGAAGAGATCAAAGGCAATGACGCGGTTCGCGACGCGGCGGCGGCGCTGCGTTCGTCCGGCTTGCCGATGCGCTTCCATGGGTTTGTCGAAGGCGACGATATTAGCGCGGGGACGGTCGACGTCGTCGTGACGTCGGGCTTTGCCGGGAACATCGCGCTCAAAGCCGCCGAAGGCACGGCGCGCTTGATCCAGCATTATATCCGCTCGGCGATGGCGCGGTCGTTCCTGTCGCGCGTCGGCTATCTGCTGTCGAAGCCAGGTTTCAACGTGCTTCGCCAGAAGATGGATCCGCGCGCGGTGAACGGCGGCGTCTTTCTAGGGCTGAACGGCGTCGTGGTGAAGAGCCATGGCGGTACGGACGGCGTAGGCTTTGCGACCGCGCTCGATCTCGCGATCGAGATGGGCGAGAGCGACTTCGTCGCGCGCATTGCCGAATCCATGGCGCATCTGCCGGCGTCCATCGCCGCGCTGGGCGGGGTGCCCGCCGTGGCGGCGCAGTAATGAGTGTGATCCGCGCGCAGGTGACCGGCGTCGGCGCCTATCTGCCGAAGCAGGTCATGACGAACGCCGATCTCGCGAAGAAACTGGACACCAGCGACGAGTGGATCCGCGAACGCACCGGCATTCGCGAGCGGCGCATTGCGGCGGAGGGCGAATACACCTCGGACCTCGCCATTGCCGCGTCGCAGGACGCGTTGCGGGCGGCCGGTCTGAACGCGGCTGCGATCGACATGATCGTGCTGGCGACAGCTACGCCGGACGAGACGTTTCCGGCGACCGCGACCACCGTGCAGGCGCGGCTTGGCATTACGCGCGGCGCGGCGTTCGACGTGCAGGCGGTGTGTTCGGGATTCGTTTATGCGCTGGCCGTGGCCGACAATTTCATCAAGGCGGGGCAGGCGAAGAACTGCCTCGTGATCGGCGCGGAGACGTTTTCGCGCATCCTCGATTGGAACGATCGCACGACCGCGGTGCTGTTCGGCGACGGCGCCGGCGCGATCGTGCTGTCGGCGGCGAGGGGCGAGGGCACGGTCAAGGATCGCGGGGTTCTGTCCACACATCTTTTCTCCGACGGGCGGTTGCACGATTTGCTCTATGTCGACGGTGGGCCGTCGAAGACGAAGACGACGGGCTTGCTTCGCATGGAGGGGCGCGAAGTGTTTCGCCACGCGGTTGTTAACTTGTCGGAGGCGATCGAGCTTGCGATGCGCTCGAACGGCGTCGAGGCCGGCGACATTGATTGGTTTGTGCCACACCAGGCGAACCAAAGAATTCTGGACGCGACGGCCCGCAAAGTCGGGGTGCATCCTTCACGTGTGATCTCTACGGTTGCAATTCACGCGAATACATCTGCTGCGTCAGTGCCGCTCGCGCTTGCGACAGCGGTTAATGATGGTCGCATCAAGCGCGATCAACTTCTGGTGCTGGAAGCGATGGGTGGAGGTTTTACCTGGGGCTCTTCACTCATCCGCTGGTAGCAATCTGATAGCCTCGCCGTTTATCCCACTGATATTGACGGCATTTCCTCGCGGACCTACGGTTTCGTGCATGAGTCGCGTGCGTGCGGCTCGCCCAAGAACAACAATGAGGCCGCATGAGCGAGACGTTGACCCGGCAGCATTTGGCCGAGGCGGTCTATGCGCAAGTGGGCCTCTCGCGGAACGAATCGTCGGAGCTCGTTGATCGCGTGCTTGAGGAAGTGTCTCAGCGGCTGATCCGCGGCGAGACGGTGAAACTTTCGTCGTTCGGGACGTTTGCCGTACGCTCGAAGGGCGGTCGAATCGGACGCAACCCGAAGACGGGTGAAGAAGTTCCGATAAGTCCCAGGCGCGTGCTCGTCTTTCGGGCGAGCCACGTGTTGAAGGCGATGATCAACGAAGGGCATGGCGTCCCCGTCAACGGGGCGGCTCAGGGTGAGAAGAAATGACGGAACAAAATCGCATTACAAAAGCGCCCGACGCCTTTCGCACGATCTCCGAGGTTTCGGAGACGTTGGATGTGCCGCAACACGTGCTGCGGTTTTGGGAAGCGAAGTTCGGGCAGGTGAAGCCGCTGAAGCGCGCCGGCGGGCGGCGCTATTACCGGCCGGACGACATCGATCTCTTGAAGGGTATTCGCGCGCTGCTTTACGCCGAGGGCTTCACGATCAAGGGCGTGCAAAAGGTGTTGCGCGAGCAAGGCGCGAAGCACGTGGCGGAGATCGGCCGCATCGGTGCGAAAGCCGCGACTGCGAAGCGGGATCTGGCGCCTGAGGATGTGGCGCCGATGCCCGCGCCGTTGTTCGGGCGCGCGCCGTCGGTCGAGCACGTCAACATGGCGGCGGACAACCCCAGCGACCGCGTCGTCGCCGAGCAGCGCGAGCGGCTCGAGACGGTGCTCGACGATCTGTTGAACCTGCGCGATCTTTTGAAGCGCGGACCGAAACGGGCCGGAAAAGTCGCGGCCGCGCAGTAGCCGCGCGTGCTCTACGCCGTCGTCAAGGCGCTGCTTTCGGGCGTGATCGTCTTGATCGTGTCGGAGGTCGCCAAGCGTAATCCGGGTTGGGGCGGGATGATCGCCTCGCTGCCGCTGGTTTCTCTCCTGGGCATCATCTGGCTTTGGCGCGACACGTCGGATACGGCGCGCATCGCAGCCCACGCGGAGGCGACGTTCTGGTTCGTGCTGCCGTCGCTCCCGATGTTTTTGGTGTTTCCGGCGCTGCTGCGATGGAACGTCACGTTTTGGCCCGCCCTCGGCGTTTCGTGCGCGCTGACCGTCGCGCTTTATGCGCTGATGATCTGGCTTTTGCCGCGGTTCGGCATCACGCTTTAGACGCAGGATTGGCGCATTGCATCGGCGGGGGGCGCCTGCCTATAGTGCGCGCCCCAAACGGACCCGCCCCTCTATCTCGCGGGTTCGCTTAGCCAAGTGTCGGAGCGTAGCGCAGCCTGGTAGCGCATCAGTCTGGGGGACTGGGGGTCGCTGGTTCAAATCCAGTCGCTCCGACCATTCTT
>CAZXAQ010000109.1:0-11025 GCA_964638635.1 uncultured Flavobacteriaceae bacterium | reverse complement strand
TGCCTGCGCCTTACGCTTGCAAGGGCGGGGTGTGCACGACGTGCCGGGCGAAAGTGACCTCGGGTACGGTCGCGATGAAGAAGAATTATGGCTTGACGGACGAAGAAGTGGCAGACGGTTATGTGCTGACTTGCCAAGCCATTCCGACGAGCGGCGACGTCGTGCTGAACTACGACGCTTGAGAAGCCGCCTGGAGAGACACGATGACTTACGAAGACATTCTCTACGACGTGCGCAATCACGTGGCGACGATCACGCTGAACCGGCCAAAGGTTTACAACGCGTTCCGGCCGAAGACGTGTGTCGAGTTGCTCGACGCGTTTCAGAAGGCCGGGTGGGACAACGATATCGGCGCGATCGTGCTGACGGGCACGGGGCCGAAGGCGTTTTGCACGGGTGGCGATCAGTCGGACAAAGACGGGCAATACGGCGACGGCTCGACGCGCGGGCCGGTCGGCATGCCGATCGACGAGGTGCACTCGATCATTCGCGACGTGCCGAAGCCGGTTGTGGCGAAGGTGCGCGGGTTTGCGATCGGCGGCGGGAACGTGCTGGCGACGCTGTGCGATCTGACGCTGGCGTCGGAGACCGCGATCTTCGGCCAGGTGGGGCCGAAGATGGGGTCGGTCGATCCGGGATTCGGAACCGCCTATCTCTCGCGTGTCGTCGGCGAGAAGAAGGCGCGCGAGATGTGGTATCTGTGCCGGCGCTACAGCGCACAAGAGGCGCTGGCGATGGGTCTCATCAACGCCGTGTTCCCGGACGATAAGCTTGATGCGGAATGCGATGCGTGGTGCGCGGAGTTGGTCGAGAAGAGCCCGACCGCGATCGCGCTCGCCAAGAAATCATTCAATGCCGACAGCGAGAATATTCGCGGGATCGGCGGGCTCGCGTTCCAGGCGCTGAAGCTTTACTACGGCACGGCGGAGTCGAAAGAGGGCGGGGCCGCGTTTCGCGAAAAGCGGCCACCGAATTTCCGGAAGTTCGTCGAGTAGCTTTAAGCGTCGAGCAGCACTTCGAAGCCGCCGATGATCATGCGCTTGCCGTCGAACGGCATGCCGTCCGGCGGCATTTGCATGCGCGGATCCTCAAAAACCTTTTTGTTACCGGCATCGCGCGCAGCTTTCGACGGCCAGACGATCCAGGAGAAGACCACGTTTTCGTCAGCCTCCTTCTTCACCGCCATCGGGAACGAGGTGATCTTGCCCTCGGGCACGTCGTCACCCCAACACTCGACGACCTTGAGCGCGCCGTGCTCCTTGAAGATTGGCGCCGCCATCTCGGCAACCTTGCGGTAGGCCTCGCGCTTGGCGTTTGGCACCGGAATCACAAATCCATCGACGTAGGGCATGAGTTTCCTCCTGTTGTGCGGGTTAGTCCGGGATCTCGGCTTCGACGAGTTTGGCGAGAAGCGTCAGCGACTCTTGCCAACCGAGGTAGCAGGCCTCCGGGGGAATGACAGCAGGGACGCCTGTCTGCTCGATGTGGACTTCGGTGCCGACCGACACCTTCGTCAGCGCGATCGTCGTGATCATTTCGCCGGGCAGGTTCGGATCGTCGAAGACGTCGGTATAGCGCAGGCGTTCATTCGGCGAGAGCTCCAAGTACTTGCCGCCGAACGAATGGCTTTTGCCGCTCGTGAAGTTCGTGAAGCTCATCTTGTAGGTGCCACCGACTTTCGCGTCCATGTGGTGGACTTTGCCGGTGAAGCCGTTCGGCGGTAGCCACTTCGCCATCGCGTCGGGATCGAGGAAGGCGCGGTAGATGCGCGATGCGGGCGCGCGCAGGACGCGGTGCAGGCGGATGGTGTTTGACGACATGTGACGTTCCTTCGAGTTTTGCGTTTACTGTCCGGGGATCGGCAGACGTTCCATGATCTCGACCGAGTCGCCAGGGAAGATCGTGAAGTGCGGGTGGTTTTCGAACAGACGAGCGGCGGCTTCGTGCGACTCGGCCTCAACGATCGTGTAGCCCGCCATGCTGTTCCTGACGTCGGAGATGCCGTTCCGCGCGACGCGTTTCGTTTTGCCGAGCGGGCCGCCGTGGTCGGCGATGACCTTCGCGTGGGTCGCTACCCAGTCGCCCCAGGCTTTCATGCCTTTGGCTTCCAGCGCCTGGCGCTTTGCCTGGTCCATTTGATCCCAGCCTGATCGCTCGCGGGACTCCGGCGTGCCGATGAATACGGCGAGAAATTTCTTCACTTCGATTTCTCCTTTCTGGGTCGGTTGAACAGAAGTTCGATGTAGCGGCGCAGGTGATCGACGCTCTCGATCGCGACACCGACATCGTTCGCGGCTTTTGCAAGGATGAAGGCGCCTTGCAGGACGGCTTGTGTATGTAGGGCCAAGCTCATCGCCGTCCAGGAGCCTTTGACGTTGTGGGCCTGCATCGCTTCGGCAATGTCGTCCGTTAGTGTTGCGGCGTGGCCGAAAATGCTCGCCTTGCAGGCGGCACGAATGTCGTCGCTGGTGGCGAAGCTTTCCTGCACGGTCGTGCCGGCGAAGCAGGTGAACTCTGCCGGCGTGCCGCGCAGCAGATCGCGGCGGAGGTCGATATAGGCGAGTACGCGTTCGAGCGGATCTTTGTGCGCGTGATAGGGGGCTTGAGCAAACAGCGCGCCGGTCGTTTCCGACCAGTAGTTCGCGGCGGCGACGGCGAGCGCGTCCTTGCTTTCGAAGTGATGGAAGAAGGCGCCCTTTGTGACGCCTGCCTTGCGGCACAGGTCGTCGACCGAGGTTGCGGCGTAGCCTTGCGCCCGCACGATTTCGAGGGCGGCGTTCAGAAGCTTGGTGCGGGCATCTGTTCTCTGCATGAATTTGAACATACCGACTGGTTGGTATGTAGTCAAGCGTGTTGATTTTCTGGGCATTTTAGGCCGAACACTGGCGGTCAGTTTCGGGCGATGGCGCGCCGCACGGCGTCCGTCACGTTGAGGTGAGCCGGCCACTCGGTGTTCGTGTGGTGCCAGGCGCCGGGGACGGTGATGTCCGGCGTGACGTCGGGGTGCGAGTTCATGCGGCCAAACCAGTCGGCGCTGCCGATGACGTCGGTCACGCGGCGCGAGTCGTCGGGCATGTAGATGGCGGCGCTCACCGTGATGATGTGTGCGTGGTGGAGTAGCGCCTTTGCGGCTGCGGGCGCGCGGTCTTGAGCCTCATACAAGGCCTCGGCGATGCTCAGATTGCCTTTCGAGTGGCCGATGATGACATCGAACAGCGGGTCTTCGTTGCAGAACAAATCTGCGAGCGTCGTGGTGTCGGGGCTGATGTCGTCGGCCCAGGAGGCGGTTCGGCTGTTTCCTGTCGCGAACGGCTTGTCGCGCGTGTCGACGCTGTGGCGCAGCTGGTTCAGCGTGCGGAACCAGAACCAGCCGCCGAGCGCTTCCCACAACAGGTCTTTCATGCCGTAACCCGAGACGACGCCTGCGACCGGCGCGTCGATCGCTTCGGCGACGTTCTTGGCGAAGGCCGCGGTGCCGACGGCGGAACTGCCCACGCCGGCGATGGCGATCGTGCGTGGGCGCGCGATGTCGAGGCGGCGAAATTCCGCGGGGCTTCGGTGGAACGAGAGCCGGTCGTTGCGCCCCGGGTGCACGACCAGGATGCCGCCCTCCGCGAAGGGGACGTTGTGCAGGCGCTCGATCGTCGTCGTCGTGATTGCACCGACGTCATAGAACGCGGCGTCGAGTGCGTGATTGCGCATGCGGTAGGCGTAGAGCGGTTCGATGAGCGTGTGGTTATGGCGGGCGGTGCGCGTGCCGATGCCTGCCACCGGCGGGCGGGCCATCATCGCGATCGTTTGCAGGGTGGAGAGCATCGAGGGCCTCATTCGGTGGAAACGCGGAACTGAGGACACGCGAGCCTAGCACAGGGTGCGGCGCAATGCAGCGATCTGCGAAGGTCAATTGTAGGCGAGGCACCAGCCGCGTGCTTTCAGGAATGCGCGTTCGTCGGGGATGTCGTCCTGGCGGTAGAGGCGCGTGACCTCGCCCCAGCGGCCGGTTCGGAGGGCGCGGGCGAGCGCTTGCTCCGAGGCTTTGTCGCGTGCGCCTGCGCAGGGAAAGACGGCGACGGGCGAGATCCACTTTGCGCCGAATGTCTCGCCACGACGGTCGATCAAGAATACGGCGCCTCGCGTGGCGAAGTTGCCGTCGTCCGCCAAGCCGAAGCCTTCGGCGGTGGTGAGCGGTACCAGGAGGCGGCCGCCTTCGGCCAATCGGTCGAGCCAAGCGTCGGCCGGCCGCGTGGCACCTGCATTGACGTAGATGACGTTCGCCGCGTCAAACGGCGCAGTGCTGCCATCGCCCGCGACGATCTCAACGTTCTTGTAGCGGGCGAGATTTGTGCACGCTCGCGATGCAAGACCAGCGTCGAACTCGATGCCCGTCACGCGCCCGGATGGACCGACCATCTCGGCCATGACTGCCGTGTAGTAACCCGTGCCGGCGCCGACGTGGACGATGTGTTCGCCCGGCGCGGGCTTGGCCTGCGCGAGCAAGAAGGCGTGCCACGACGGCTGGCCGTTGTTCAGGCCGCGTTCCGGGATGATGCCGACGAGAATGTCGTCGTAGAGATGTGCGGCGTCAGCATCCGGGGTTGGAACGTAGTGATTCATGCCGGCGAAGATCGGCCAGGGTCCTGCACCTAGAAAGTCCTCGCGGGCGACGCGCGCGAACGCGGCCTCGACCGCGGTGTCGGGCGCATCAGCGGTGACTTGTTTGGCGTAGGCGGCGCGAATGGTGGCGAGTTCTTGACGCGTGTGCATTTAGGCGCTTTCCACTTTGTGCGCCGCAGCCATGGCGCTGAGCGTTGGAAATTCGAAGTTCAGCGTTGGTCTTTGTTCGACAGCTTTTGTCGCGCCGGAGCCCGTGCCTCTGTCGCCGCGGCGGTTGATCCAGCAGCGGGCGATGTCGGCGCGCTCGGCTGGGGCGTGGTCGTGGTAGAGGCTTTGGGCGGTGTGCAATAGGTCGGCCTTGGTGTGGCCGAGCTTGGCGGTCGTGTTCAGCAGGTACGCGAAGTTTCTTGGATCGGGTTTGTAGCTGCCGATGTCTTCGGCGGTGCAGATGGCGTCGAAGTCGATGCGCAAGAGTTTGTTCGTGGCTGCGAAGTTCTGGCGGTCGACGTTTGAGAGGATCACGAGTTTGTAGTGGCGCTTGAGGTAGGCGAGCGCTTCGACGGTGTCGGGGAATGGCGGCCAGGTGCCGACGGAGAGGCCGAACGCGCGGTCCATTGCGTCGGTCGATTTCAAGTTCCAGCGTTCGGCGAGTTTCGCGTGCACGCGGGCGAGGATGTCGCGATAGGGGAGCGCCGGGGTTTCATGCTCTTGCTCGGGTTCGACGAGGCCGAATGTGCTCAGTGCGGTTTCGCGGTCGATGCGCGTGCGCTCCAAGAGCGGTTGGAGCGAGGTCCAGAGTCCCGTCTCCCAGTCGATTAGCGTGCCGTAGCAATCGAAGGAGAGGACTTTGAAGTCGGTGAGTTTCATGACGCTAATTGCCTGTGTAGGTCGGCTTGCGCTTTTCGAAGAAGGCGCTTACCGCCTCGCGGAAATCTTGGCTGTGGGCGGCCAGCAGCCATTGGTCGGCGTCGGCGTGCATGACGGCTTGGTCGAGGGCGCCGGCGACGCGGTTGATCGAGCGTTTGATCATTTGCACCGCGATGGGAGGCAGGGCCGCGTACTCTTCGGCCATAATGCGAGCGGCGGCGTCGAGATTTTCGCGCGGGGTCACTTCGTCCAGGAAGCCCCAGTTCAATAGTGTGGGCGCGTCGAAGAACTTGCCGGACATGATCATGCGTTTGGCGCGGGCTGGGCCGATCAGGTGGACGCAGACGGGCACGGCGTTCCACATCAGGTTGATGCCGATTTTGACTTCGCCGTAGCCGACGCGGGCGTCGGTGGCGCCGATGCGGAAGTCGCAGGCGGTTGCGATGCAGGCGCCGCCGCCCGTTGCAATGCCTTGGACCGCGCAGATTGTGGGTTGGTGGATTTCTTGCAGCGCGCGCATCATCTGGCCGCCGAGTTCGAGGCCGCGGCGGCGCATCAGGATCGACTGCGGGTCGCCTTGGAAGCGCGATTGGGAGAGGTCGGCGCCGATCGAGAAGTCGCGGCCTTCGGCGCGCACGATGATGGCGCGGGTTTGTTCGTCTTCGGCGAACGATTTTGCGACCTGTTCGATGTCTTCCATCATCTCGTTCGTGATGGCGTTGCGTTTGTCGGGGCGGTTGATGGTGACGGTCGCGATGTGGCCGTCGCGGGCGACGTCGATGAGGCCGGTGGGCATGGGCGGGTTCCCAGTTAAGTTCCGCCTCCCCCTTGTGGGGAGGCCAGCGAAGCGAGCGTAGCGAAGCTGAGCGGGTGGGGGTAGCTGCGTCTGCGCTGGTACCCCCACCCACTCGAATTCGCTTCGCTCTTCTCGCTGGCCTCCCCACAAGGGGGAGGCGGGTGGTTTGGTTGACAGGTCAAGCGGCCCGGCTCAGGGTCGCTTCAACAGACATTGGAGAAGCCCCCGTGATCAAGAAGCCGATCTCCGCCGACTCGCATATCACTGAGCCGCCGAATTGCTACAGCGACTACATCGATCCGAAGTTTCGCGAGCGGGCGCCGAAGATGAAGCGGCTCTCGACCGTTGGCGACGCTTTCGTGATCGACGGCATGGCGCAACCGGTGCCGATGGGGCTTGTCGCGGCCGCGGGGAAGGAGCCGTCGAAGATCACGACGGACGGTGTTGCGTTCGAGGAGTTGTGGCGCAGCGGTTGGGATTCGAAGTTTCGTGTGGCGGACCAGGAGAAGGACGGCGTTGCGGCCGAGATCATCTATCCGACGGTCGGGATGCTCATCTGCAATCATCCGGACTTCGACTACAAGAAGGCGTGTTTCGAGGCCTACAATAGGTGGCTGCAGGAATATTGCGCGGTGGCATCGGACCGGCTGTTTGGGATGGCTCAGGTGTCGATGCGCACGCCTGGGGATGGCGTTGCCGAGCTCAAGGCGGCGCATGCGATGGGGTTCAAGGGCATCATGATGCCGGGCGATCCTGCGGTCGAAGACTACGACAGCAAGGTCTACGATCCGGTGTGGGAGGCGGCTGTGGAGCTTGGGCTGCCGCTGTCGTTTCACATTCTCACCAGCAAATCGACGCAGATCGACGCAAAGCCGCGCGGGCCGCGTATCAACGGGTTCTTGTCGATCATCCGCGGTTGTCAGGACATTATGGGGACGCTGATTTTCGGCGGCGTGTTTGACAGGCATCCGCAGTTGAAGATCGTGTGCGTGGAGGCGGATGCCGGTTGGGTGCCGCACTACATGTACCGCATGGATCATGCGTACAAGCGGCATCGTTATTGGATGAAGGCGCCGCCGTTGAAGCGGCTGCCGTCCGAGTATTTCGCCGAGCACATCTATGTGACGTTCCAAGACGATTGGGTCGCGTTCAAGACGAAGGATCTGTGCAATGTGCGGCGGCTGATGTGGGCGAACGACTTTCCGCACTCCGATTCGACGTGGCCGTGGTCGCAGCAGATGCTGGCCGAGCATGCGAGTTCGCTCAGCGAGCAGGAGCGGAACTGGATTTGCCACGACAATGTGGCGGAGCTTTACGGGCTCAAGATCGCGGCGTAACGGCGGTCACACGGAACCGTGAGGTGGGTTTGACTTTCCCGCCCCGTTATTTACGATAGTATGTGCTTTCATAAATAGGAGGCACGGCCATGGCGGCCAACTATGCGAGGCACGATGAGGCGCTTGCCCTTCTTGAGGGGCTTGGCCCCGATCTCACGAATTGGATGACGAGCCACGTGCCGATGGTGGCCGAGGCGCTTGCGGCCATGGGCGAGGCTGCCGCGGCGGTCACCTGGGTCGGCGCGCATCGCAAGACAATTCAGCCCCGCAAGGCCGCTTCGGCGGCGATTGCCGCGGATAATTGGCGTGCGGCGTTGGGGCAGCGATGGAACTTCGCCGATTGGAGCGTGCTTTTCGCCGCGGAGATTTCGCGCGACGGGTGGCAGGCGGTGTGCGACCGGTGGGTGGCGCGGCTGGCGCCGGGCTTCGCGGCGGCGGCGACGCATGGCGTGATCCGGGTGGGCCATGCTGCGCGGGCGCTGCGTGTGGGCGAGACGCCGCTGCGGCTGCAGGAGCTCGCGGATGCGTTGGCGCTGTGGGCTTCGACGTATGTCGAGCTGCCGGTGGCGCGCGGGGCCTCCGCGAAGCTCTCGCCGTTTGAAGCACTGGCGCGCGTGCCGCTGGTGCCGGAAGCGAAGCGGCAGAACGGGGGCGCGATCACGGTGGCGCTCGGCCAGCTTGGGCACGCGCCGGGGTTCGACGGCGTGCTCGATCTCATCGACGTGGAGCGGTCGCCGGAAGACACGGCGCTTGAAGCGGCGGAAGCTTTCGCGCGCGTTGTCGCTGCGGAGGTCCACAGCCCCTTAACGGCGATCGTGTTCACGCATGGCGTCACCGGCATGGGGGCGGCGCTCAATCTGTTGCCGCATGTCAGCGAGGCCATAGCGCAGGCGCTTGTGCGTTATGCCTGGCAGAGCGGTGCGGCGCTCGTGTCGGCTTATGCGACGGCGCCATTCGACGGCGCGAAGCCGTTGCCGGCGCCTCCTGCGGTCAATCGCGTCGCGCGTGCGGTCGCGCATGGCGACGATCATGTGATCAAGCTGACGGAGGTCTGCTTGGCGCTGAACATGCGGCGTCCGTCGTCCGCATTTTTGACCGCGTCGGATACCGTTGCCGCGAATTTGCCCGAGGATCGGACATGAACGACGGCACGTTGTTTCGTTTGGCGGGATTAGCCGCCGTCGTTGCGGGCGCGCTTCGGATCGGGACGTCGTTTCTGACCTGGGACGCGGCGGCGGCCTGGCAGGAGTTGCTCGCGACGGGGATCGATGTGCTTCTGCTGTTCGGGTTTATGGGGACTTATCTTGCGCATCGCGTGGCGCTGGGGTGGCTCGGGCTCGTCGCGTTCGCGTTGGCCGAAACGGGTATCGGTTCCATCGTTGGCCCCGACACCGTCGCGTTCGGTGTCGATACGTATCAGGCGGGCGTTGTCGTGATTTCGATCGGCCTTGCGCTGTTCGCGACCACGATGTTGATCCGGCGCGCCGGTCCGGCGGCTGCAGCGATATGCTGGATCTTGTCGTTCGTCGTGGGTGTCGCAGGCGGCTTTGTCGGCCAGGGTGCGTTTGGCTTCTTTCTCGGCGGACTCTTGTTCGGCCTCGGGTTTGTGGCGGCGGGGTTCGAACTGATCGTTCGGCCGCGCGTCACCAGCTGATCTCGTCAAACAAGCGGCGCAGCTTCTCGCCGCGGCGCAGGTTGAGGCGTTCGACCCAGGCGATGCGGCCGTCGAGGTGGGCGCGGAAGTCGGCATGCGCGTCGCGGTTCTGGCTCGCGGGGCCGTGGCGCAGGCAGTTCGTCAGCGTCGCCTTCAACGCATCGAAGTCTGTGCGTGCGACGTTGATGTGGTCGTTGACGACGATGCCGGTCACGGTCTGGCGGGTGTGTCGCGGCATGATGCGCGTCTTCGCCGTATTGAGTGCGTAGCCCTCGTCGTGCGCGATCGACTTGACGGCTTTCAAGAACGCGTTCGCGCGGGCGTGGAACGTCTCGTCGCCGGAGAACGTGAGATCGTCGGCGTAGCGCGTGTAGCGGGCATTGAAGCGGTTCGCGAGGCCGGCAAGGCGGCGATCCAGGCTTAGCGCGGCGAGATTGGCGAGCGCGGGCGAAGTCGGGGCGCCTTGCGGCAGGTGGCGGCTCAGGTGGCGTTGGCAGCCTTCGTGATCGCAGTGTTCGGCGCTGACGTGGCGCGGAGTCGACGTGCTGCAGAGACTGGTCAGTGCGCGCGCGATTGGGTGAGGGTAGCCGAGGCAGCGGAAGACCGCGTGCACGCGGCGCAGCGGGGTCGACAGGAAAAAGTCGCGGAGATCGACGGTGATAACGACATGCTCGCTGGCGTGTTTGGCGGCCGCGGCGGCGCAAGAGCGGCCGGGGACGAAGCCGTAGGCGTCGTCGTGCGGGGGAACGTGGTTCAGGATTTCGGCGAGGATGCGGCGTTGGATGGCTTTCATCCGGGGTTTCGGTGCTTCGATCAGCCGCCAAGTGCCGGAGCGCTTTTGGCGCCAGTGATAGCCGTAGTGCTGCAAGGTTTGGTTTTTCTCGCGGTCGAGCGAGCGCCGGTGATCGACGAGCCACTCGATTTGGGCGAGCGGAACTTCCAACCATCGCGCCAGGTCCCCCAGCGTCGTCAACTTCGGAGCGGGAGAGGCGGATAGGGGCTCGATCGGCCGAAAGAGATTTGATCGAAACGCCACAGGCGTCGATGTGATGCGTTCGATGGCGTTGTCGGGCAAGTCTTCGAGTGCCGTCGTTTCGAACAGGATCCGCGTTAGCACGTCCCATGTCGGCGGATAGGGTTGCCGGTATTTGGCGAGGAGTTCTTCAATCAGGCTCTTCGCGAGCTGAGCAGACTCTGGTCCGAGAAGTTTCCGTGCTCGCCGGTGAAGAGCGCTCGGTGTCCACGAGCCGGACGCCAAGACCGCCGCTATGACTTGATGGTGTCCGGCGTGCGGGGTCATCCGCTGGCCCGCAGCGAAAGACGGCAGAACGCTTCAACCCGTCGTGTCATGCAAACCGGGACGTGGGTGATAGCCCACCCCGCGGTTTTGCCGTGTCTTGGATGCGTGTGAAGTCTCCCCTGGGGTAGCCCCAGAGATCTCCAGCGGAACCGAGGTTCTGTTGGAGACGTCTTGAAGCGTCTGCCGTCGGACTGATGTTCGGTTGGCCCGGGGAAGGTGTCAACGCTCCCAAATGAGCCTGTCATCCCGGGATCGGCGTAGCCGATACCCGGGACCCAGGAGATTGGGCTCGGCGTTGAAACACTGAGCGCGTTCCCCTGGGTCCCGGATCGCAAGCTACGCCGCGCCGCTCTGGCGGCGGGCGTCGCTAGCGTCCGGGATGACACCTCATTTCAGTTACGCGACCGGGAAGCCGCGGTCGCGCATGAGGGCGTTGGTGTCGACGTCGCGGCCGCGG
>CAZXAQ010000108.1:0-11101 GCA_964638635.1 uncultured Flavobacteriaceae bacterium | reverse complement strand
TGCGACGTCTGCAAGGGCGAGCGCTACAACCGCGAAACGCTCGAGGTGAAGTTCAAGGACAAGTCGATCGCCGAAGTGCTGGACATGACGGTCGAGGCGGCGGCCGAGTTCTTCAAGGCGGTGCCGTCGGTGCGGGAGAAGATGGAGACGCTGGAGCGCGTGGGCCTCGGCTACATCAAGGTGGGCCAGCAGGCAACGACGCTATCCGGCGGCGAGGCGCAGCGCGTCAAGCTGTCGAAGGAACTGTCGCGGCGCTCGACGGGTCGCACGCTCTACATTTTGGACGAACCGACGACGGGCCTGCACTTCGACGACGTGCGCAAGCTGCTCGACGTGCTGCACGAGTTGGTCGAGCAAGGCAACACGGTCGTGGTGATCGAGCACAATCTCGAAGTCATCAAGACGGCCGACTGGATTATCGACCTCGGACCCGAAGGCGGCGACGGCGGCGGCGAGATTGTGGCGAGCGGTACACCGGAAGAGGTCGCGAAGGTCGCGCGGTCTTATACGGGGCAGTTCCTGAAACCGCTGTTCAAGCGTACGGCGCCGAAGGCCGAAATGGCGCAGCCGAAGCGGCGGGCTCGGGCGGCGGAGTAACCCTACCCAGCCAGCATTTTCGACCACCGCTTCTGCATGTCTTGCGGGGTAACCTGTTCCTTTTGCGTCGCGATCATCCACTTGTAGCCGAAGGGGTCGGCGATTTGGCCGGTGCGGTCGCCGTAGAATTCGTCTTTGACCGGGCGGAGCAGTGTGGCGCCCGCCTTCACGGCTCGGTCGACGAAGCTGTCGACGTCGGCCACGTAGAGGTGGAGCACGATCGGGCAGCCACCGATCGTGGGGGCGCTGACCGCGCCGAAGTCGGGGTATTCGTCGGACATCATCAGGACCGCGCCGCCGATTTTGATTTCGGCGTGGCCGATGCGGCCGGAGGGTTCGGCCAGGCGGAACTGCTCCACCGCGCCGAAGGCCTTGGTGTAGAACGCGATCGCTTCGGCCGCATTCTTATAGCAGGCGTAAGGTGAGATTTTGATTTCCGTGGCCGTCATCGCCGTTCTCCCGCAAGGTCATTTCTTATTTACGTGACGTAATGTAACGTATATAGTGCCGGAGTCAAGGAGGATCATCGTGGGCGACCCAGAGCCCCGCCCGCGCGGACGGCCGCGCAGCACGGAAGCGCGTGCTGCGATCTTGCGCGCGACGCGTGAAATTTTGAACGAGGGCGGCCTCACGGCGGTCACGATGGAGGGCATCGCGGCGCGGGCGGGCGTCGGCAAGCCCACGATTTATCGCGCCTGGCCGAACGCGCATGCGGTCGCGATGGCCGCGATGATGGAGACGAAGACCAAGACGCCGAAGGTCGCTCCATCGCGCTCGGCGATTGCGGACTTGAAGCAGCAGCTGCGCGGCGTCGCGGAGGTCTTCGCGTCGCGCATGGGCCGGCAAGTCACGTCGATGATCGCGGCGGCGTCGACAGACAGCGAGTTGTCGAAAGTGTTTCGTAATCACTTCATCCTGGCGCGGCGCGAGGAGGGGCGCGCGATTCTGATGCGTGCGACGGCGGCGAAGGAGGTGCGGCGCGGCATCGACGTCGATGTGGCGCTCGACATGATCTACGGGCCCATCTTCTACCGCTTGTTGATGGGGCATGCGGCGCTCGACGACAAGTTCACCGATGCGGTCGTGGATCACGCCTTGAAGGGGCTTCGCCCGGCCTAGTGCGCACCAATCCGGCCACAGTGTGACGTATTTCCGGTCTCGCGGGCTTGCGCGGGCTGGTGTGCTTCGCGTCCTATCCGGCACCCGCTGCAATTTCAGGGACGGATTTCCATGAAGCTCACACGCCGCGACGCTCTGATGTTGGCCACCGCTTCAGTTGCGCTCGGCGCGCCGGCACGTGCGGCCGACGGGATTGGGGCGGTCGAGACGAAGGTCAACGAGGTTTGGGGCACCGCTGTGGGTGCGGCGCGCATCGAACTGGCCGAGGCGGCGGCGATCTTTCGCAATCAGCGGCTGGAGACGGGCGAAGACAGCGCCGCCGGCGTGCGCTTCATCGACGCGTCGAAGCTGACGCTCGGTGCGAACGCCAATGCAGTGGTCGACGAGTATGTGTTCGCGGGCGCGGCCAGCAAGTCGGCAGTGACGCTGGCCAAGGGCGCGTTCCGGTTCATCTCCGGCCAGATGCCGGAGAAGAACATGAAGATTCAAACACCCACTGTCGTGATCGGCATTCGCGGGACGGAGCTCAAGATCGACGTTTATGAGGACGGGTCGACGGAGCTTTCGACGGTTTCGGGTGCCGCCAACATCGTCTCGCGCGCGACGAGCGAGGCGCTCGACATTCTGGCCGGGCATTCGGTGCTCGCGGATTCGAACGGCGTGTTCGGCGTGGTGCGCGACTTCATCCACAAGTCGAAGGACGAGGCGATCGAGCGCGGCCTCGCCCACGTGCGCTCGAAGATTCCGATCCCCAACATTCCGGGAATCCCGGGGATTCCGAATCCGTTTAGGTAGACCCCTGCCCCGTCACTTCCCCACTTGGTGGTCGGCGACGGCGTTGTAGGCGTTGCCGAAGACGCCGGCGGCAAGCGCGGTCGAGATCAGGTTGCCGACGAAGCCGAGTACGGAGAGCTCCATATAGTGGGCGCGCATGGCTTTCGTGAGGTCCAACTGCCAGGCTTCGATCGCCTTGCGAAACGTTTCGCCCGCGGCTTGCGTGGCCGCGGCGTCGGCACCGCCCATGGCGGGCAGCTTCGGGAACGCCGGAACGTCGGCGCCGAGAACGGCCAGACCGATCAGCGCCGCCACGATCGTATAGGGCAAGAACGTCAAGATCAGCACAAGCAGCATGCGAAGCACGTTGCCCGACATCAGCTGCCACGAGCGCTCGACGCCGAGATTGTTTTCGGCGACGACAACGGGCGAGATCAGGGTCAAACGCAGCGCTGCCCAGATGAAGACGAACACAAGCGCAACGACCGCAAGGCCGACGAGCGCACCCATTCCCGGGACGGCCGAAGCGACCGCGCCCAAGAGGCCGAGGACGAGGGCGCTCGCAATCGTCGCGGCGATGAGCGCGATGACGAGCAAGATGGTCACCACGATGATGCGCAGCTCGGCCCCGCCGAGCCACAGGTAGACAAGGAGCCCGGGCTTGCGGTCGCCGAAAATCACGACGCGCAACAGCACCACCGTCGCCATAATGCCCGTGACGAAGGTGACGAGGCCGATCAGAAATTGCATGGGCATTAGCGCCACCAGCGCGTCGGGGTTGTCCTTGGCCGCCAACGTGGCGTCCATTATCTGCGGGCCGTAGACGTAGGAGAGGCCCGCACCGATCAGGAGCGGCGCCCATGCGAGACGGACGATCGTGGCGGCGTCGCCCAATAGAAAGCCGTAGGCCCGCGACACCGTCGCCAACACTGGAATCTTGCTCATGCCTCTCCCTCGCAAGCCTGCGGGCTCGACACTAGCCCACAGAAAACGGGGCTCCTATGGCGCGAAAGCCCCAGTCCACGGCCTTTCGCGACGGCCCCGCTCCCGCGTGTGGCCTAGAATGGGCTAGCGTCCGTTCGATTCAGAACTCAACTTGTCGTGTGATGACCTTGTTTTCCCGTCGCTCTTTCTTGACGTCGCTCGCCGGATTTGCCGGAACGTTCGCAGCCGTCGCGCGCGCGCCATTCGCGGCGGCGCAGCCCCGCTCGATCGTCTCCGGCAAGTACCGCTTTCCGCACGGCGTCGCGTCCGGCGATCCGCAACCGGACGGCGTCGTCCTGTGGACGCGAGTCGAGGCAATCGAAGGCGACGACCGTTACATCGACGTCCGGGTGCAGATTTCGCGCGCGCCGGAGTTCACGGAGGTGGTGCTCGACGAGACGATGGCGACGACGCCCGCGAGCGACCATACGCTCAGGCTCGTGGTGCAGGGGCTTGAGCCCGACACGACCTATTTCTACCGCTTCGTTGCGGGAGGCGATCAGTCGCGGCTCGGCCGCACACGTACGGCGCCGGCGCCGAACACGGAGCGGCCCGCGCGCTTTGCCTTTGCCGCGTGCCAGAACTACGAGCAGGCGTTCTACGGCGCGTGGGCGCGCATGCTGACGGACGATCTTGCGGCACCCACGGAACAGCAGCTCGACTTCGTGCTGTTCCTCGGCGACTTCATCTATGAGGTGCGCGGCGACCGGTGGGACGCCGACATGCAAAACCCAAAATGGCTCAAGAGCGCCGACCGGCGCGAGCGGTTGATTCCGCCCTTCCCCAACGGATCGAAGCCCTGGCCGTCGACGAGTTGGAACAAGAACCCGGGCGCCACGAACGCGGTCACGCTTGCCGATTATCGCTTCCTCTACCGGCTCTATTTGTCGGACGCGAATTTGCAGGCGGCGCGCGCGCGCTGGCCGTTCGTGTGCATGTGGGACGACCACGAGTTCACGAACGACGCTTGGCAGGCGCACGATACCTACTTCGACAAGGGCGGCGTGCCAGCACAACGGCGCAAGGTGGCGGCGAACCAGGCGTGGTTCGAGTACGTCCCGGCGTTGCTGACCGGCATGCCGGGGTCGGGAAGTCTCGAGCGCACGAACACGGTGGAAAACCCGGCGCGCGATTTCAAGTTCGTCGAGGTGCAGGATACGCCGTTCCTCGGGCCGCAGCAGGACTGGATCGATCCGAACGTCGACAATCGCGCGGCGTTGGCGTCGCTGACCACCTATCGCACGTTCAGGTGGGGTAAGACGGTCGAGATCATTCTGACCGACAATCGCTCCTACAAGTCGCCGCCGCCGAAGCCGCCGAAGATCGAAGGCCAGGCCTTGCCTGCGATCGAGCATGTGAAGATTCTCGACCTCGGCAAGACGGCGAACGACGGCGATCCGCCGTCGACGCTGCCGGGGACGGAGGTCGACAATCCGCGCCGGCTGATGCCGCGGGGATCGGTTTTGGGGCCGCAGCAAAAGGCTTGGTTCAAGCAGGTGCTCAAAGCCTCCGACGCGCGCTGGAAGATTTGGGCGAACCCCTTCCCTGCCCTCACGGTGCGGCTCGACCTCGGCAGCATTTGGTTTTCGGGGGTGAAGGACTCCTTCCTCGGGATCGACGGGTGGAACGGCTATCCGGCGGAGCGGCAGGAGCTGATGGAGTTCATCCGCGACCAGGGCGTGAGCAACGTCGTCGCGTGCGCGGGCGACCATCACATGCACATGGCGGGGCTGCTCGTCGACGATCCGGACGCGGAGATACCACAGCCGGTGGCGGTCGAGTTCGCGTGCGCCGGGATTTCGTCGGAGGGTGTGTTCGGCGGCGCCGAGCGCGCGTCGCGCGCAAGCTCGGTGTTCCACAGCATCGTCACCTATCAAAGCGGCGAGGAGACGGTTGAGAACTTCAACCTTGCACTCATCGGCGGCGTGAACACGGCGCTGGCGCGGTCGTGGACGGGATCGAGTTGGATCTCGGATTTGTGGTGGAACGCGAAGGCCAATCCGGGCCTGACCTATGTCGACACGAATGCGAACGGCTATGGGCTCATGAGCGTCAACGCGGGGCGCGTCGAGGCGCATCTCGTGACGGTGCAGAACCCGGAGAAGGATTTCGGGCCGAAGGGCGCGCCGGTGCTACGCAGCGCGAAGTTCACGCTACGCGCGTGGACGCCGGGCCAGGCGCCGGAGCTGATCGGCCCGACGTTCCAAGGGACGCCGCCGTTCCCGTTCGGCTAGGGCGCCGTCGCCGTGTACTGGGTGGCGTAGTACCAGTCGCGCTCGTCGCGGAACTTTGACGTTGCGATCATCTCGAAGTTCAGCGATTGGCCGGAATAGTACTGCATGCGCCAATAGTAGTCCGTCGCGCCCAGCGTGCCGGAGCGGTTCGTCACTTGCGCGCTGCCGCAGCGGTGTTGCTGGAGCGACGTGGGCGTCAGGCGGATGCGGTTTCCGGTAACGGTGTAGCGGCCCTTATCGAGATAGACCATGCAGCGGCTGGTCTGCTGATACAGGTCGGCGCTTTCGTAGGTGCCGTTGGCGCGGAACTCGATACCGTTTGCGGACCATGTGGTAGCGACAAACGCGCCGGTCGCGCTGTTGTAGTTGTCGGCGATCGGTCCCGTGCCGCCCCAGCGGCGCACGAGCAACGAACGTTGCGCCGGTGTCGTGCCTGTGAACGTCACGCCGTCGCGGCGGCGCCCTTCGAACAGCATGTTCGCGTCGCCGTCATAGGGGATCAGGCGGATGGCGAGGTCGATGCGACCGGGCTGAACGTCGGCCGGTTCCCGGCTCGGATAGCGCGTGTAGACGGCGGCCTCATCGCCCGCGTCCATGTTGCCGTTTCCGTTCAGATCGCGGTAGGTCACGATACGGTAGTTGCCGGGCGTCACGCCGGTGAAGCGGAAGTAGCCGATCGCGCCGCCGACACGGATGTAGATCGGCACCAGCGCGCCGCAGTCGGCTTGCGCGGCGCCGTCCGGCATCGGGCAGAGTTCGACCCGCGTGCCGACGACGGTGCTTGAGCCGGGCGCCGCGACGATCGCCCCGCCGATGTCGGCGGCGGCTGCGGCGAAGGGGAAGAGAAATGAGATCACAGCAGTGAGATGTGCGCGCATCCGTTCGCTCCTTGGACCCCGGATGATGGTGCGCACGCGCCAGAACGGTCAACGCAAGCACCGTCACAGTCTTGCCTGAAAATGCCACCGGCGTTGCGCGGCAGGCGAATTGCTCGCAAGATCAACCCGCGATGCACGAACCTACTACCAAACCGATCGAGATTTTCGTCGATGCCGACGCCTGCCCGGTGAAGGAAGAGGTTTACCGGGTCGCGCGGCGGTATGGGCTGAAGGTCTATGTCGTCTCGAACGGCGGGGTGCGCGTGCCGGCCGATCCGTTGCTCGAGATGGTCGTCGTGGCCGAGGGACCGGATGCGGCCGACGATTGGATCGTCGCGCGGGCCAAGCACGGGGACATCGTCGTGACGGCGGACATTCCGCTCGCGCATCGCGCGCTGCAGGCGGGCGCGGCGGCGATCGGGCCGACAGGGCGCGCGTTCACGACGGCCTCCATCGGCGCCGCGATGGCGCAGCGCGGGCTGATGGAGCATTTGCGGTCGACCGGCGAGATCACAGGCGGGCCGAAGCCGTTCGCGGCCGGGGACCGGTCACGGTTTCTGTCGGCGCTGGACGAGGCGATCAACAGGTCGCGGCGGCAAGGAGCGCGCTAGCGGGCGGCGCCTGTCGGGCGCCCGTCCTCGATCTGGTCGAGGTACTCGGACATCCCATAACCCGTCAGACCGTCGCAACGATACTCGGTGAAGCCCTCGGTGATACGCGTGACGAGTTCGCGCCCATCAGGTGTTTTGCGGCGATTGCGCAGCGGGATCAGCGACAGCACGCGCCCGTCGACGCGGTAGTGCGCGCCGGATTCCGTCGTAACCGACGCGCGCAGCGCGGTCTGGTGCCAGTCGGCGTCCCAGTCGCTGTCGATCGTAACCTTGGTAACGAGGTCGTAGCGGCCATCTTTCAGCACCATGCCGCCTTGGCGCGGTTCGCCCTGCTCGCCGGCGACGATCGACAGCATCATCCCGAAGTCGCGGCCGAAGTTCATCGGGCACCAGCGGTACCAATTGATCGCCTGCCAGTAGCGCGGGCCCCAGCTCTTGTCGCGCAGGCCGTAGCCCGCGACGTCGATGCGTTCGCCGTTCACGGTGAAGTGGCCGCTTGCGGCGACATGTTGCTCGTAGTGCGCCTTGGCGAACGACTTTTCGGCGTCGAGCTTGAGTGGCGTGCCGTCGGCGTTCACCGTCTCGCCGCCGAACATCGGGGCCACACCCTCGAAGTCGAGCGCGACCTGGCAGGGCACGACCGGGTTCGTCTTGAACGCGTTCGACGGATCGGCCATGTCGAGCGGGCGGTCGAGCAGAACGGCCCTGCCGTCATACGTCAGGCGCAAGCGCTTGAACGGTTCGAGCACGTCGATCTTCAGGCCGCCGGCGTTCATGGCCTTGTTATCGGCGATCTTCGGGCGGGCGTACATGAACGCGACGCGACCGTGCGGCAAATACAGACAGACCGACATCTCCGCGTAGCCCTCGTTCGGACGATTGCCGAGGCGGAACCAGCCACCGATCTTCTTCGCGCGGTCGAACACGTTGAAGTACATGCTCTCGTTATAATTCTGCGCCTTGTCGGGGACGTGGGTGTATTCGTCCTCGGGCGCCAGGCGCGTCTTGATGTTTGCTGCGGCCATGTCGTTGTTCCTTCAGTCGAGTTCGATCATGTCAAAGTCGGCCTTCGGCGTCCCGCACAAAGGGCAGATCCAGTTTGCCGGGATGTCGGCCCAGCGCGTGCCGGGTGCAAGCCCTTCCGCGGGTGCGCCTTCGGCCTCGTTGTAGATGAAGCCGCAGGTCCGGCACTGCCAGGTTTTGTAGGGCGCGCTCATGGGCGTCTAGTGCATGCGGTAGCTGATCGGAACGGCCTTTGGGCCGCAGACGAAATTCGCCTCGGTCAGCTTCGGCGTTCCCGCGAGTTCGACGCTTTCGACCCGCGGCAGCAATTCCTCCCACAGAATGCGCATCTCCATGCGGGCCAGGTGTTGACCCAGGCAGACGTGGGCGCCATAGCCGAGCGCCACATGCTTGTTTGGCGAGCGTTCGATGTCGAACTTGAACGGGTCGCGGAACACCTCTTCGTCGCGGTTGCCCGAGGGATAGGACAGCATCAACCAATCGCCCTTCGCGATCGTCTTGCCGCGCAAGGTGGCGTCGGCGGTCGCGGTGCGCATGAAGTGCTTCACCGGCGTCGCCCAGCGGATCGACTCCTCAAGGAAACTCGGGATCAGCGCGGGGTTCGCTTTGAGCTTGCGGAACTGATCGGGGTTCTCGGCCAGAGCCCACAGGCCCGCCGCCGTCGTGTTCGACGTCGTGTCGTGCCCGGCCGAGGCGGCGATGATGTAGTAGGACATCGCTTCCAGGTAACCCAGCGGTTCGCCGTTGATCTTACCGTTCGCGATCACGCTCGCCAGATCGTCGCGCGGCTTCGCGCGGCGGTCTTCGGTCATCGCATTGAAGTAGGCGATGAAGTCCGCGACCACGCCCTGGATCGACTGCAACGCCTGGTCGGGATCGGTCAGGCTCGCGCCGCTGCGGTTCATCTCGGGGTCGGTGCTGCCGAAGAGTTCTTGCGTCAGCTTCAGCATGCGCGGTTCGTCCGCCTCCGGCACACCGATGACCTCCATGATCACGTGCAGCGGGTATAGGAACGCGACGTCGCGGGCGAAGTCGCATTTGCCGCCGTGGGAGGCCATGTGGTCGATGAACGTCTTGGCGATCTCCCGGATGCGCGCTTCGAGCTTCCGCAGGTTCTGGGGCATGAACCAGGATTGCGTGAGCCTGCGGTAGTTCGCGTGATCGGGATTGTCCATCTGCACCAGCGAGCGCACCAAATGGGGCGAGCCGCCCATCAAAGCGCGAACGCGCTTGTCGATCTCGACGGGCGTCAGCGTCGTCGCGCGGTCGCCGTTGTGGAACAGCTCGTTCTGGCGTTCGACTTCAAGGATGTCGGCATGCTTCACCACGACCCAGAACGGGTCGAAGCCCTCCGGCTGCGCCTGCTCCATCGGCATGTCCTTGCGCAGGCGCGTGAACGCATCGTCCACGCGTTTGCCGTCGGCGTAGGCTTTGGGGTCGACAATGGTTTGAGCGATATCTTGAGGAATCATGAGGGCACCGTCGTTGACGAACGATAGGCACTATGCGCGGGGCCGTTCAATTCGCGTTTGACGCAGGTCAACGAGGCAGCTGCTCTTGACGCTACGCTCTTCGGACAGCGAACTTGCGACACCGCGTTTTGAAACCCTCCGACGCAGAAGCCGGCGCGAGCGAATGCTGCGATCTTCCATAGTCTAAGTTGTGTGCGTGGTGCCTCAACCGCCGGCGCCTGGTGACACTTGGTCCGGGCGGCGCTAGTGTCGAAAGCTCTGCAATTCGAGGATACGACATGGCATTCGCGGACTACGCAAAATACGACGCGCTTGGGTTGGCCGAATTGGTTGCAAAGAAGGAGGTCACGGCTGCCGAGCTTGTCGAGGAGGCGATCGCGCGGATCGAGAAGCACAATTCGAAGCTGAATGCCGTCGTCTTCAAGACGTTCGATCGCGCGCGGTCGGCGGCGAAGTTGCCGCTTTCGGGGCCGTTTGCGGGTGTGCCGTTTTTGCTCAAGGATATTTTGGGGGGGCAGAAGGGTGTGCCGAGCCGCCAGGGGTCCGCTTTCATTCCACCCGCCCCTGCCCCACATGACGCGACCTTGGTCAGGCGATTTACCGGCGCGGGGTTGATCTCGCTCGGTAAGACGAACGTTCCGGAGTTCGGCTTGGTTCCGACGACAGAGCCGCGTCTCTATGGAGCGTGCAACAATCCGTGGGAGCTCGATCATTCGGTTGGCGGATCGTCGGGCGGATCGGGGTGTGCGGTCGCGGCCGGGATCGTACCGATCGCGCATGCGAATGACGGCGGTGGGTCGATCCGGGCGCCTGCTTCCGCGAACGGGGTCGTGGGGTTGAAGCCGACGCGCGGACGCAATCCGCTGGGCCCCGATCTTGGGGACATTATGGGTGGGCTCGTGTGCGAAGGCGTTTTGACGCGCAGCGTACGCGACACGGCGGCGGCACTCGATGTCACCGCGGGCAACGAGATGGGAGATCCTTACTGGGCGCCGCCGAAGCCGCGCTCCTATCTCGACGAGTGCCAAACGCCCCCGGGCAAGTTGCGCATCGCGTTCGCGACGAAGAGCTTGTTCGAGAAGAAGTTCGACAAGGAATGCGTTGGGGCGATTCAGGAAACGGCGAAGCTGCTGGAGTCGCTCGGACATCATGTCGAAGAGGCCTCGCCCGTCGTCGACTCCGGTGCGCTGATGACGTCGTTCATGCCGATTTGGGCCGCGGGCTTGGCGATGCTGATCGACGGCACGGCGATGCTCACGGGGCGCGCGCCGCACGAAGCCGACTTCGAGGGGCTGACTTGGGGGCTCTATCAGATGGGCAAGCAGATCACAGCGTCGCAGTATCAGATGTGCTGGTTCCAGGTGCACGCGATCAGCCGCCAGATCGCGCAGTTCCATCAGACCTACGAC
>CAZXAQ010000107.1:0-11113 GCA_964638635.1 uncultured Flavobacteriaceae bacterium | reverse complement strand
GACCGGGAAGCCGCGGTCGCGCATGAGGGCGTTGGTGTCGACGTCGCGGCCGCGGAAACGGCGGAACGCTTCGTCCGGCGGGATGGAGTTGCCGACGCTCATGATCGAGGTTTCGAGGAGCTTGCAGGCCTCCTTGTTGTAGAGCCCGCCTTTTTCCACGAAGCCTTCGTAGACGTCGGCGGTCATCGCGTCGGCCCAGATGTAGACGTAGTAGCCGGCCGAGTAGCCGTCGCCCGAGAAGATGTGGCCGAAGGCGGCCGCGGGGTGACGAAGCACCATTTCCTTCGGCATGCCGATTTCGGCCATCGTCGCCTTCTCGAACTCGGCGATGTCGATTGCCTTGTCCGGCGTCGCCGTGGTGTGCAGCTTCATGTCGTAGATCGCGTTCGACAGGTACTCGACTGTCTCGAAGCCTTGGTTGAAGTTCTTGGCGGCCAAGATCTTGTCGACGAGGGCTTTCGGGATCGGCTTGCCCGTCTTGTAGTGGACTGCATAGGTGTTCAGCACTTCCGGCGTCGAGAGCCAGTACTCGTTCACTTGGCTCGGGAATTCGACGAAATCGCGCTTCACGCTGGTGCCGGCGAGCGTCGGGTAGGCGACGTTCGAGACCAGGCCGTGCAAGGCGTGGCCGAACTCGTGGAACATCGTTTCGGCGTCGTCCCAGGAGATCAGAACCGGTTCGCCGGGCTTGCCCTTCACGTAGTTGCAGTTGTTCGAGACGACCGGCGTGATCGTGCCCTTGAACGTTTCCTGCGTGCGGTATTCGTTCATCCAGGCGCCGGATTGCTTGCCGGCGCGCGCGTACGGATCGAAGTACCAGAGGCCGACGCGATTGCCGCCCCGGCGCACTTCGTAGACCGACATGTCGGGGTGATAGACCGGAATGCCGCTCAGCTTCACGAACTCAAGGCCGTAGACTTGGCCCGCGGCCCAGAACATGCCTTCGCGGATCTTCTCGAGCTGGAAGTACTGCTTCACCTCGTTCTGATCGATGTCGTATTTCGCCTTGCGGACCTTTTCCGCGTAGTAGCGGTAGTCCCAGGGCTCGATCTTGATCTTGGCGCCTTCCTTGTCGGCTATGGCCTGCATGTCGGCGACTTCTTGCTTCACGCGCGCGACGGCGGCGGGCCAGACCTTCATCATGAGGCCCATGGCCGCTTCCGGCGTCTTGGCCATGTTGTCTTCGACGATCCAGTGGGCGTGGCTCTTGTAGCCCAGAAGCTGCGCCCGTTCGGCGCGGAGTTTCAGGATGTCGCTCGCGACTTGGCGGTTGTTGTGTTCGTTTTGGTTGTTGCCGCGGCTGGTCCACATGCGCCACGCCTTCTCGCGCAGGTCGCGGCGGTCGGAGAAGACGAGGAACGGCTCAATCGAGGAACGGGTGTTTGCGAAGACCCACTTGCCCTTTTGCGCCGCGGAGTCGCGGAGCGATTGGGGCAGGCCTGCGAGGTCGGCTTCGTTGTCGAGCGTCAGCGTGTAGTTCTCTTCGTCGGCGAGCTGGTTCTGGCTGAACTTCGTGAACAGCGAGGCGAGCTTTTGGTTGATGTCCTTCAGCTTGGCCTTCTTGTCCTTGTCCAACGCGGCGCCCTGGCGGGCGAAGCGGTTGTAGTAGACCTCGGTCAGGCGCTGCTGCACCGGGTTGAGATTGGATGACGTGCGCGCGTCATAGACGGCCTTGATGCGATTGAAGAGGGCTTCGTTCTGGATGATCTCCGAGCCGAAGGCGGAGAGGACGGGCGACATTTCCTCCTCGATCTTCTGCATCGGCTTGTCGTTCATGGTCGAGGTGTAGACGCCGAACAACGCCGAAGCGCGGCCGAAGGGGCGGCCGGCGTCTTCCCACGGAACGATCGTGTTCTCGAACGTCGGCGCGGCTTTGTTCGCGGTGATCGCGTTCATTTCGGCGCGGAGCAGGTCCATGCCTCTCAGCATTGCGGGTTTGAACTGCGCGGTCTTGATCTTGTCGAAGGCCGGGATGCCGCCGTGCGGCCCGCTCCATTGTTCAAGCAACGGTCCCAAGGCTTTTCCTTTCTTTCCCTTCTTGGCGGCGAGCGCGAGGCCCGGCGTGACAACGGAGAGCGCGGCCGCAGCAGCGGCGCTTTGCAAAAACGAACGTCTTTTCATGTGGCTTTGTTTCCCGGGTGGTTGGGGCGGAACTTAGTGCCCGCGGTCGCTCTCGTCACGTAACGCTGAGGTGAAAAAGAATTCGCAGGAATATGGGGCAAAAGGCTTGATCGGGCTCCGGCTATCAGTAGGTTGCTCGCCCGCCGGTTGTCGGCCGTAGAGGCTCCTTTGACCCCGATTCCCTCATCGAACCTGATCGTGCGCAACGTGCCCGGAAAGGGCCGGTGCGTGTTTGCCTCGCGCGATATCCCGAAGGGGGCGCTGGTGCTGGCCGACCCGATCATCCTGGTGCCGGGGGACGAGTCCGATCACACGGACCTGACGGTCGTCGGGCGCTATGTCTTTCAGTGGAACGACGAGGACGATCTCGCGGTCGTGTTGGGGCTTGGGAGCCTGATCAATCACGGGCTGCCGGAGAATGTGGCGTTGGTGTCGAACTATGCCGACATGACGATGGAGTTCTACGCGACGCGCGACATTAAGGCCGGGGACGAACTCGTCTACGACTACGGGCACGACCACGAGGAGTTGTCGGAGTATTACGGCATTCCGAAGGATGCGCTCGAGAGCCTCGCGCTCGACTGATCAGTCGCGCGTGTCTTGCTTCTTCTCGAGCTTTCCGAAGAAGCGGTGATCGACCGCCGCGCCGACGGTGAGCAAGATCAGCACCAACGCCGCCGCGATGACGGCGATCGCATATTCGCCCAGGCCGCAGACGACGCCAATCGCGGCGGTGACCCAGACCGAGGCCGCCGTGTTCAAGCGGTGAACGTTGCCGGTTTCGTCGCGCATGATGACGCCGGCGCCCAAGAAGCCGACGCCCGCGAGAACACCTTGGATGACGCGGCTCACCGCGTCCGTGGGCAGGCCGTTCGTCGAAAATCCGGACACCGAGATCGTCGCGAGTGACGCGCCGAGTGCCACGAGACCTAGCATGCGCAGGCCCGCGGGCTTGCCGTGCATGTCGCGGTTGAGACCGATCGCACCGCCGATGGCGGTTGCTAGTCCCATGCGGAGCGTGAGTTCGGCGAGTTGGCTGAAGTCAGTCATGATGATCCCGCTGCGCGTTGTTGCAGTTGCTCAGTATACGACGGTTGAGATTCTTCACCCGAATCTCACCGCCAAATCGTTAACGGCAGCTTCGTTGCGCGTTCCGCGTTTCTCTGAGACGCTTGTCGAATCGGACGAGTCCGAGGGAGAAGCGTCATGGCTGACAAGGGCACGCAAGGCGTCAAGTACGAGAAAGTCGGTGACGAGTATTTCCAAAAGCGCAAGCTGCGCCGCTATGCGGGCGTTCTGTCGCTTTGGGCGTTGGGCGTTGGTGCGGTCATTTCCGGGCAGTTTTCCGGCTGGAACTATGGGCTCGCGTTCGGTTGGGGCTCGATGTTTGCGGCCACGGTCATCATCAGCATCATGTATCTGGGCTTGACCTATTCCATTGCCGAAATGGCGACGGCATTGCCGCATACGGGCGGGGCCTATTCGTTTGCGCGTTCCGCCATGGGACCGTGGGGCGGGTTCGTGACCGGCGTTGCTGAAAACATCGAATACGTTCTGACGCCGGCGGTCGTTGTGTTCTTCATCGGCTCCTACATGGGCGCGATCTTGGAGACGCGCGCCGAGTTTCAGCCCGTCTATTGGATATTGGGCTACGGCATCTTCGTCGCCGCCAATTTGTTCGGGGTCGAGCTGTCGTTTCGGGTGACGGTGTTCGTGACGTTGCTCGCGCTGGCTTGTCTCGTCTTCTTCTACATCGCGGCCATTCCGAATATGGATTTCGGGCGCTGGGCGATGAACGTGACCGCGGGGCCGGATGGGACCCTGATCGAAGCGCCGGAAGGCAACGGGCCGTGGTTCCCGGCGGGTCTGCACGGCGTGTTGGCGGCGTTGCCGTTCGCGGTGTGGCTCTATCTCGCGATCGAGCAGTTGCCGCTTGCGGCGGAAGAATCGATCGATCCGAAGCGCGATATGCCGAGCGGCATCCTGTTCGGCATCTTCACGCTGGTGGCGAGCGCGTTCGCGGTGCTGTTGCTCAACTCCAGCATATCGCCGGGGTCGTGGGGCTTGCGCATTTCGGGCGAGCCTTTGCTCGAGGGTTTCCGGACGTTGTTCGGAACCGACTTGGCGAAGATCCTGGCGCTGGTCGCGATCGCCGGATTGGTGGCGAGCTTCCACGCCATCATCTTCGCGTTCGGGCGGCAGATTTATTCACTGTCGCGTGCGGGGTATTTTCCGCGGTTCCTGTCGGTGACACACGGCACGCATCACACGCCGCACGTGGCGTTGATCTGCGGCGCGTTGGTCGGGCTCGCCGTGATGCTGATCATTTGGTACGCATTCGGAGCGAGCGCGGGCGGGGGATATATCGGCGGCGCGCTGCTAAACATGGCGGTGTTCGGCGCTATGATTTCGTATGTGCTGCAGGCGGTCTCGTTCATCCTGCTGCGGACACGGATGCCGGGTATCGAGCGGCCTTACCGTAGTCCGTTCGGCATCGTGGGCGCGGGGCTGACGCTCATCATTGCGTTGGTCACGATCTACTTCCAGGTGACCGATGCGGCGTTCCAGGTGCCGGTTCTAGCCGTCGCAATCTACTATGCGATCATGATCCTCTATTTCGCCGTCTTCGGGCGCACGAAATTGGTGTTGTCGCCCGAGGAAGAATTCGCCATGTCGCACGGCAAGGCCGACTACAAGACCCACTGACGGTGGAGTGACGCTCGAAGGAGGTTGCGCGCGGGCGCAGCCTCCTTTCTATTTGGGGTGCAGTTTCGGAGCGACACCATGGACCCCCGCCAAGTCAAGACCGCCGCGGACGCGCGCGCCATCGTCGAGGCGCGCAATCTCTCCCACGTCAAGGTCGGCGTGTTCGATATCGACGGCGTTTTGCGCGGCAAATATATGGGTCGGGAGAAGTTCTTCTCCGCGCTCGAGAAGGGGTTTGGATTTTGCGACGTCGTGCTGGGGTGGGATTCGAACGATCAGCTTTATGACAATGTGAAGCTGACGGGGTGGCACACCGCCTATCCCGACGCGAGCGTGCGGGTGCTGCCGGAGACGTGCCGCGCGATTCCGTTCGAGGGGGACATGTTGATGTTCCTCGCTGAGTTCGAGGGCAAGGCCGAGGAATGTTGTCCGCGCGGCGTGCTGCGGCGTGTGGTCAAGCGCGCTGCCGATATGGGCTTTGCGGTCAACGCGTCGGCCGAGTTCGAGTTCTTTGTCTTCGACGAGACGCCGCAGTCGGTGCGCGACAAGAACTATCGGGGCCTCAAGAATTGGACGCCGGGGTACTTCGGCTATTCGACGCTGCGTTCGTCGGTGCATGCGGAGTTTTATCACGAGCTGATAAAGCTCGGGCGCGACATGGATTTTCCGCTTGAGGGGCTGCATACCGAGACGGGCCCCGGCGTTCTGGAAGCGGCAATCGAGTATTGCGAAGCGGTGGCTGCTGCCGACAGGGCGGCGCTGTTCAAGACGTTTTGCAAGGTGATTGCCGAGCGGCGCGGATTGATGGCGACGTTCATGGCGAAGTGGTCGCGCGACTTGCCAGGGCAGTCGGGCCATCTGCACGTTTCGCTTACCGACAGACAAGGCAAGTCGGCGTTCTACGATGAGAAGGGGGCGCATCACATGTCGGATACGATGCGCTGGTTTGTCGGCGGGCAGCAGAAGCTGATGCGCGAGTTGCTCGCTATGATTGCGTGCACGGTGAATTCGTACACGCGATTGATCCCGGGCTTTTGGGCGCCGACGGATGCGACGTGGGGGTTTGAGAACCGGACGTGTGCGCTGCGCGTGATCGGCGGGTCGGCGAAGAGCCAGCGGGTGGAGTACCGGATCGCGGCGGCGGACATCAATCCTTACGTGGCGCTCGCCTGTGCGATCGGGTCCGGGCTTTGGGGGATCGAGAACAAGATCGAGCCGGACCCGGCGGTCGTGGGGAACGCGTATGAAAGTACGTTTCCGGCGGAGCAGGCTTTGCCCAGGACTTTGTATGAGGCGGCGGAGCGGCTTGAAAAATCCAAAGCCGCGCGCAGCTTGTTCGGCGATGCGTTCGTGGAGCACTATGCGGCGACGCGAATTTGGGAAGAGCGCGAGTTCCGCAAGGCGATCACAGATTGGGAATTGGCGCGCTACTTCGAAATTATCTAACCCTGGGACCGCGGGCATCCTTGCCCGCTCTTGGGGAAGCGACGAGGCAGTAAAGGCGGGCAGGGATGCCCGCGGTCCCAGGAAGAGAGAATCATGACAGACATCGTATGTATTTCGCCGATCGACGGGCGCGAGGTGGCGCGGCGGCCGGTGGCTTCCGACGCGCAGATTGATGCGGCGCTGAAAGCGGCGCGTGCGGCGCAACGCGCGTGGGCGAAGACGTCGATCAAGGAACGCTGCGCGTTCGCGCTTAAGTTCATGGATGCGATGCTGGCCATGAACCAGGAGATCGTGCCGGAGTTGGCCGAACAGATGGGGCGGCCGGTGCGTTTCGGCGGCGAGTTCCGCGGATTCGAAGAGCGCGTGCGCTACATGACGATGATCGCGGAGGATTCGCTGAAGCCCGTGCTGCCTGCCGACCCGAAGGCGGGGTTCAAGCGGATGATCAAGCGCACGCCCGCCGGCATCGTGTTCGTGGTTGCGCCGTGGAACTATCCGTACCTCACGGCGGTCAACACGATTGTACCGGCGTTGATCGCTGGGAACGCCGTGATCTTGAAGCACGCGGCGCAGACGATTTTGGTCGGCGAACGGTTCGCGCAGGCGATGGCGAGAGCTGATGCGCCGAAGGGGCTGTTCACGAACATCGTGCTCAGCCACGATCAGACGACGCGGATTCTGTCGTCCGGGTCGGTCGATCACGTGAACTTCACGGGGTCGGTCGAGGGTGGCAGGGCGATCGAGCGAGCGGCGGCCGGTACGTTCACGACGATGGGGCTCGAGCTCGGCGGCAAGGACCCCGCTTACGTGCGTCCCGACGTGAAGCTCGACCATGCGGTCGAGAATCTGGTCGATGGCGCGTTCTACAACTCCGGCCAATGCTGCTGTGGGATCGAGCGGATCTATGTGCACGAGGCGGTGTACGACAAGTTCCTCGACGGGTTCGTGAATCTGACGCGCCAATACGTGCTCGGCAATCCGATGGACGAGAAGACGACGCTGGGGCCGATGGCGAACACGCGCTTTGCCGAGATCGTGCGCAAGCAGACGGCACAGGCGCTCGCCAAAGGAGCGAAGGCGCATGTCGATTTCAAGACGTTTGCCGCGAACAAGGAAGGCTCGCCTTATTTGGCGCCGCAGGTTCTGACCAACGTCGATCACTCGATGAGCGTCATGATGGAGGAGAGTTTTGGGCCCGTCGTCGGCATCATGAAGGTGAAGTCGGATGACGAGGCGATCCGGCTGATGAACGATTCGCCGTATGGTCTGACCGCCGGAATTTGGACGAGCGATTTGGAGGCTGCGGAACGGATCGGCGATCAGGTCGAGACCGGCACGGTGTTCATGAACCGGTGCGACTATCTCGATCCGGCGCTGGCGTGGACGGGCGTGAAGGACACGGGGCGCGGAGCGTCGCTCTCTCCGATCGGCTACGAGATGCTGACGCGGCCGAAGTCGTACCACTTGCGGCATCAGGTGTAGGTCATGAGCCAGAAAGCGAATTGGAATTATCCGACCAGCGTGCGTTTCGGCGCGGGCCGGATCGGGGAGCTCGCCGATGCGTGCAAGGCGGCGGGGATTGCGCGGCCGTTGTTCGTGACCGATCCGGGGTTGGCGGCATTGCCGATGACGAAGAGTGCTGTTGACGGGTTGAAGGTGGCGGGGCTCGGCGTTGGGGTGTTCTCCGAGATCAAGTCGAACCCGGTCGAGTCGAACGTCGCGGCAGGCGTTGCGATGCTGCGGGCGGGTAAGCATGACGGCGTTGTCGCGTTCGGCGGCGGGTCTGCGCTCGATGTCGGCAAGGTGATCGCGTTCATGGCCGGGCAGACGCGGCCGATGTGGGACTTCGAGGATGTCGGCGATTGGTGGACACGGGCCGATCCGAAAGGGATCGCGCCGGTGATCGCGGTGCCGACGACGTCGGGCACGGGCTCGGAAGTCGGGCGCGCAGGCGTCATCACGCAGGAAGCGACGCACACGAAGAAGGTGATTTTTCACCCGAAGATGATGCCGGTCGTGACGATCTGCGATCCGGCGCTGACCGTCGGGCTGCCGGCCCATATCACCGCGGCAACCGGCATGGATGCGTTCGCGCATTGTCTTGAGGCCTATTGCGCGCCTGGGTTCCATCCGCTCGCCGACGGTGTGGCGGTCGAGGGCATGCGGCTCGTGAAAGAGAACCTTGCGCGGGCGGTGAAGACGGGCAGCGATATCGAAGCGCGCGGGAATATGATGGCGGCGGCGGCCATGGGCGCGACGGCGTTTCAGAAGGGACTCGGCGCGATCCATGCGCTGTCGCATCCGATTGGAGCGCTGTACGACACGCATCATGGGCTCACCAATGCGGTGTTCATGCCGTATGTGCTGGCGTTCAATCGTAAAGCGATCGAATCGAAGATTGCACGGCTCGCCGCGTATATGGGCCTGAGTGGCACGTTTGACGCGTTCCAGGATTTTGTTCTCAAGCTGCGGCAGGAGATTGGAATTCCACATACGCTTGCCGGACTTAAGGTTGGCGCCGAAAAGGCGCCGCTGATTGCCGAAATGGCAATCGTCGATCCGACGGCGGGGGGCAATCCCGTTCCGCTTGATCTGAAGGCCGCGCGGCGTATCTTCGACATGACACTCTCAGGTGATTTGAAAGCGGCATGAGTTCGCCTCGGCTTCTCGTCGTTGAAGGCAATACGGCCGAAGCCCGGAAATGGCACGCGGAAGCGGGCGGCGTCATCGCCAGCGAGAACTACGCGAACGTGCTGCGCCGGGTGTGTCCGGGCGCGCGCGTCGACGTGTGTTTCCCAGCGGATTTGGGCGCCAATCTGCCGGATCGCGGTGGCATCGAAGGCTATGACGGCGTCGCGATCACGGGGTCGGCGATGCATATCTACGACCTTGGGCCTTCGATCATGCGGCAGGTGGAGTTGGCGCGCGCCGTGTTCGAGACGGAGACGCCATTCTTCGGTTCGTGCTGGGGCTTGCAGGTGGCGACGGTCGCGGCCGGCGGCACCGTGCGCAAGAACCCGAAAGGGCGCGAGATCGGCTTCGCGCGCGGGATCATGCTGACGGAGGCGGGCGAAGAGCACGATCTCTTTTGGGACAAGCCGCCGGTGTTCGACGCAATCACGGTGCATCTCGACGAGATCGAGGAGACGGCGCGGGGGACGACGATCCTCGCCACGAACGCTTGGAGCGCGGTGCAGGCAGCAGAGATCAAGACGCGGCGCTGTACTTTTTGGGGCGTGCAGTATCACCCGGAATACTCGTTCAGCGACATCGCCATCATCACGCGGCGGGTGAAGGCGATGGTGATCGAGCAGGGGCTGTTCAAAGGCGAGGTCGATCACGCGAGCTATGTGCGCGAGCTGGAGGCGTTGGAGAGCAATCCGAACGACACGGCGCTCGCCTGGCGGCATGGGATCAGCACGGCGGTGACAGATTTTTCCGCGCGCACGCAGGAGCTGAAGAATTGGATCGAGCGGCACGTGCTGCCGATGCGGTCGAAGCGCGGGCGGGGTTGATTCTTCCGTCAGTGGAAATTCCTTCCTTTCGGCATGACAGCGTGAACCTTCGTTGCGGCGGTGGCGTCGTAGTCGAGTACGGGTTGGAGCGGGCGGACGTTGCGGGGGTGTTTGTGCAGGCTTGCGCGTTTGGCGCCGGGGGAGGTGCCGCTGTCGGGGGCGGGGCGTTTGACTTCGTCGGCGCGCGACATCGGTTCGAGCACGGACGTGTCGGCGTGCAGGTCGCTCAACATCGGCGTCAAGTCTTCGATGTGATCGGCGATCACATGGATGACGTTGCTTTCGCTTTGCATTTTCCCACGGACGGCGGCGAAGCGGGCGCCTAAGACCTGCGGGCGGAACTCTTCGAACATTTTCGGCCAGACGACGATGTTGGCGATGCCGGTTTCGTCTTCGAGCGTCATGAAGATGACGCCGGAGGCCGTGCCCGGGCGTTGGCGCACGAGGATGAGCCCTGAAACGGTAACGATGCGGCCGTCTTTCACGCTTGGTAGCGTGGCGTTTTCGATGATGCGGCGGGCGGCTAGTTGATCGCGCAGGAACGAGATGGGATGCGCTTTCAGCGACAAATGCAGGTGGCGGTAGTCTTCGACCACGTGTTCGCCCAAGTGCATTGTGGGGAGCGCGAAGTCGGGTTCGTGGTTGCGCGCCGAAGCGGCGGCGAGGAGCGGCAGGTCGTCCTTGTCGCCGGTGCGGCGCAGGCCGCGCACGGCCCAGAGCGCTTCGCGGCGGTCGAGGCCGATGGAGCGGAACGCGTCCGCGTCGGCCAGGCGTTCGAGCGCTGCGGGCTCGAGCCCGGTGCGCAGCCAGAGGTCGCGGATGGAGTCGTAGCCTTCGCCGCGATGTTCTTCGATGAGCTTGGCGTCGTCTTCACTGAAGCTCGAGATTTGCCGGAAGCCGAGCCGCATCGCACGCGTGGTGCGGATGTCGCGGGCCATGCTGGTGTGGCGGGGGTGGAGGCGCACGCTTTTATGTTCGTCATGGCCGGGCTTGACCCGGCCACCCAGGGTTACGTGCTGAGAGTCTGACAATGTCTCACACGATGACACGATGAAACGATGGGCGCTTCGCGCCGAAAGCGCGTCATCATTCCATCGTGTCATCGTGTGAGACATTTCTTGCGGCGTTTGTGCGATGTCCCTGGGTGGCCGGGTCAAGCCCGGCCATGACGGATAATTATGAGGCACTAAGGTGTTGTCCCACTAGGAACAGTTGATGTCGACCGCGCGCATTTCGACGCCGTGTTCTTGGGCGTCGCGGACGATTTGGGCGGGGGCGTAGAAGCCCATGGGTTGGGAGTTGAGCAGGGCGGCGGCTATGACGTC
>CAZXAQ010000106.1:0-11336 GCA_964638635.1 uncultured Flavobacteriaceae bacterium | reverse complement strand
AAGTCGTCATCGGCATGGAAGTGCACGCGCAGGTGCTTTCGAAGGCGAAGTTGTTTTCGGGGGCTTCGGCCGAGTTCGGCGCCGAGCCGAATGCGCATGTGAGTTTCGTTGATGCGGCGATGCCGGGGATGTTGCCTGTCATCAATCGCTATTGCGTCGAGCAGGCGGTGCGCACGGGGCTTGGGCTCAAGGCGAAGATCAACAAGCGGTCCACGTTCGACCGCAAGAATTATTTCTATCCGGATTTGCCGGCCGGCTATCAGATTTCGCAGTACAAGGACCCGGTTGTGGGCGAGGGCGTCGTCATCGTCGACATGCCGGGGGGCAAGTCGATTCCCGTCGGCATCGAGCGGCTGCATTTGGAGCAGGACGCGGGCAAGTCGCTGCACGATCAGCATCCGGATCAGTCGTATGTCGATTTGAACCGTGCGGGTGTCGCGCTGATGGAGATTGTGTCGCGGCCGGATTTGCGCTCGTCGGAAGAGGCGGCTGCGTACCTCAAGAAGCTGCGCGCGATCGTGCGCTATCTGGGCACGTGCGACGGGAACATGGACGAAGGGTCTATGCGCGCCGACGTGAACGTGTCGGTGCGCAGGCCGGGCGGGCCGCTCGGCACCCGGTGCGAGATCAAGAACGTAAACTCGATGCGGTTTGTGGCGGCGGCCGTCGAATACGAGGCGCGGCGGCAGATCGACATCATTGAGGGCGGCGGCACGATCAAACAGGAGACGCGGCTGTTCGACTCCAAGAAGGGTGAGACGCGGTCGATGCGGTCGAAGGAAGAGGCGCACGATTATCGCTACTTCCCGGACCCCGACTTGTTGCCGCTCGAGTTCGACGATGCGTTCGTGGCGCGCGTGAAGGCGTCGCTGCCCGAGCTTCCGGACGACAAGAAGGAGCGTTTTGTGCGCGACTTCGGGCTCAGCCCCTATGATGCGGGCGTTTTGATTGCCGAACGCGAGAGTGCGGACTTTTTCGAACAGGTCGCCAAGGGGCGCGATGCGAAGCTTGCGGCGAACTGGGTGATCAACGAGTTGTTCGGACGGCTGAACAAGGAAGACAAGTCGATTGCGGAAAGCCCGGTCAGCGCGGCGGCGCTGGGGTCGATCGTCTCGATGATCAGCGACAACACGATTTCGGGGAAGATCGCGAAGGACGTGTTCGAGATCGTCTGGACCGAAGGCGGCAATCCCGTCGAGATCGTCGAGAAACGCGGCTTGAAGCAGGTCACCGACATGGGCGCGATCGAATCCGCGGTCGATAAGGTGATCGCCGCCAACCCGCAAAAGGTCGAGCAGGCGAAGGCGAAGCCGTCGATGGCCGGCTGGTTCGTCGGTCAGGTGATGAAAGAGACCGGCGGCAAGGCGAACCCGCAGGCGGTCAACGAACTTGTTATGAAAAAGCTGGGGCTCTAACCGAGCGACTCTCCTGCCAGGCGAGTACCTTCCGGCGACGTTCCTTCGCCAGGCGAACGCACGCGCGCAATCAGTTTTCGCTGTGTGAATCGCGTCACGGCTTGTGTGACCTGCTTGCGCTATATTCTCCAATTCGGGGAACGGGTGGGGGCGTTTGGTGATGGTTGCTGCGGCGCCATCGGTGGCTGAGAAGCGTGTGCCGGACGCGGCGAGCGTCGCGGCGGCGCCGGGCGTTGCCGCGGCCAAGCCTAAGAAGAAGCTGAAGCCGGGGGCGCCGGAACCCGAACCGGTGCCCGAGCCCGTAGCGCCTGCCGTCGCGCCGGCGAAGCTGCCCACGGAGCCGCCCGCGAAGATCGTTGCCGTGCCCTTGCCGATGAACCACGGCGAAGAGCTGGCGAAGAAGGCCGTGTGGGCGGGCGTCGGGATCATGGCGTTGTTCGTGCTCTATCTCATTGCCGACCGGTTCGTCGCCGTGGTGACACGATGGCCGGCCACGGTGATGGAGGCGGTCGCGCCTGCGCACTGCGAGCAGTTCATTGCGCTCGCCAAGACCGCATATGGCGAGAACTGGAAGGTCCGGCTCGACCCGCGCGACACGACCTGCGACCAAGAGGTCAAGAACGAGTGGGAACATCAACGGCTCACGCGCTATACGCCGCCGCCCGAGCCGTTGTTCGCGCCCGCTCCGGTGCAGGTTGCGAAGCCGCAAGAGACCCGGCCGTCGGCGCCGGCGACGCGGTGCTTGAATGTCGTGTCGCTGGCGCGGGCGAAGTACGGCGCGGAGTGGCGCGACAAGCTCGCCGTTGAAGATCCCGAGTGCGCGGGCGGCGGGGTCAAGAAGAGCGCGCCGCCAGCGCCGGCTGGCGCCGTTGCGGCGGAGAGTACGCCACCGGCCGAGCCTGCGGCCGTGCCGCCGCCTCCCGAAGCGATGCCGGTGTCAAATCCCGCGCCCGCGCCGATCGTTCAATAACCTCGACTCGGACAAGCGATTCGCGGGTGATTCGTCAGAATCGCCTGTGGAGAAACTTTCCGGCGGCGACGGAAGCGATTTTGATCTGTGTACGGATGATCGCAGGAAATGCTTATTTTTCCTGTGTTTTCTGTCGACGGTGGTTTCCACGTCTCGTGCTGCCGGGCACCAGGTGTTGCGTCACGTTGCGTATTTGCCCAATATGTAGGCGCTTGAGGGCGCGAGGTGCGCTCTCCTGACCCTGAAGTAAGGAGCACTCTCTCATGCCGATGACAGCGAAGCGTAAGGCGAAGAAGCCGACGTCGAAGGCCGCCGCGAAGCCGAAGGCCGCGAAGAAGACGAAGAAGAAATAGGTAATGACTGACCGGCCGGAACCCGGCCGGGAGGGGTGGGCGGACTAAACCTCCAAAGGCCGTGCGATCTAGACCCGGCCGCGACGGAGGCTCGCTCCTATTTCAACTCACGGCGGCAGCAACGGTTCACCCCTGGCGGGTCCGATGCGCCGCCGTTTTTTGTGTGCCCCGCGTTGGCTCGGGCGCCAACATAAAAAGTCGTCATGGCCGGGTTTGCCCTGGCCACCCAAGGTCGCTGCAACGGGCGCCGAAAAGGGCGAACCACAAAGCCACAAAGCACACCAAGCGGCTTCGTGGTCTTCGTGGCTTCGGGGCTCAATCTTCCTGGCGACGGGGCCGCGTCCCTGGGTGGCCGGGGCAAGCCCGGCCATGACGAATTGAGAGATGAGACGTGTACGGATGATCGTGTTGCGCGCACGAATATTGCTCGCATTTTTGTGCGAGATTTTTCGGGGACATGACGGTCGTTAAGGTGGCCCCGTTTTTCCCATTAACGCCGGAAGCGTAGGTTTTATGCGGATTTCGCGATGGTCGAAGATTTCCGCTTAACCGAAAAACCGCCGCAGATTTTAAGCAAAAACCGCTCACCGCATTAACGTGCCGTTCAGCGCGATGCTTTCAAATCTTGTCCCATAACAACGCACGAATGCGGACCACGCACTCGATGCAGAACGAGCGGGAGAGACGAAGGTGGCGGTGATCGATTTTGATGTCGTCGTGGATATGGAAGGCGACGCGAAAGCGGGCAAGCCGCAGGCGCTTTATCAGCTGGGTCTGTGCTATTCGACGGGCCAGGGTGTGGAACTCGACCTTGTGCGCGCACACAAATACTTCAATCTCGCGGCTATGAAGGGCGTGGCGGAAGCGCGGTTGTGGCGCGCGGAGCTCGCACAGCAAATGTCCTCGAACGACATCGCCGAAGCGCAGCGCTTGGCGCGCCTTTGGCTGCAGGAAACGGCGCACTAAAAACAAGAACCAATTGCGTCGCACGGGCTTTGGCTTTCGCGGCCGGAGCCCGTCTTTTTTTGGCCGCGCGGGCGGGTTAGTCTCGGGCCCCATGACCAAGACATCCACCGGAGACACGCGCGGCGCCACGCTCATTCGCGAGCGGGAGGGCCAGGTGCTGACGCTCACGATCAACCGGCCCGAGGCCACGAACGCGATCGACAACACGTTGCGCGAGGAACTCGCGCACGCCTTCGACGAGGCGGCGGCGAACAAGCATCTGCGCGCGATCATCCTGACCAGCAGCGGCGACGACGCGTTTTCGGTCGGCATGGATATCGGCGAGCTTGCTTCGTTGCCGCCGGCCGAGATCGAGCAAGTGGCGCTCAAGGCGCGCGGCATCTACGACCGGATTGCGGCGCTCGAGGTGCCCGTGATCGCGGCGATCAAGGGGGCGTGCCTGGGCGCCGGGTTCGAACTGGCGCTGCATGCGGACGTGCGCATCGCCCGCGCCGATGCGCGGTTCGGCTTGCCGGGCATCAATGTCGGCATGAACGCCGGCGGCGGGGCGCTTGGGCGGCTGCAGAGGATCAGCGGCAACGGTTCGGCCGCGGCCTTGGCGCTGACCGGCGGCGTGGTGACCGCGGAGCGGGCGTTCATGCTGGGCCTCGTCTCGAACGTCGCCGGCATGCAGGATTTCGAGCCGTCGGTGCAGCAGTTGGCGCAGCACTTCACGACGCTCTCGCCGGTCGCGGTGATCGAGACGAAGAAGCTGCTCAAGATCGCCGCCGAACGCGGCATCGAGGCCGCCGCTGAGGCGAGCCCGAAGGCGCTGGCGCGCTGCTTCGCGGAGGGCGATGCCGGGGTGCGCCTGCAGATGATGCTCGGCGGGCGGGATCCGGAAGCGACCGTGCACTGAGGCGTTGTCCTTTCCCTCGGCCGGCATCCCGCCGCACCATAGGCGGCTTTCGTACAGCGAGCTTTTGTGAAACACTGGCCGGGCTTGGCTTCCGCGCTTGGGGACACAATGCTCGACGTGTTGGAGCGAATTCTGTTTGGTGGGCGCGCGCTCTTTCTCGCGCTCTTCATCGCGCTAACGGCTTGGTCGGCGTGGCTCGCCCTGCAACTCAAGTTCGACACCGATCTCGAACGGCAATTGCCGCGTACTCACCCGTACGCCCAAACGGCGCTTGACTACAAAGAGAAGATCGCCGGCCTTAACAGCGTTCAGATCGTGGTCGAAACCGCGAAGGGCGATGTCTGGACGCCCGCATTCCTCAAAACGCTGAACGATGTCACCCAAGAGGTGACGTACATGCCCGGTATCTTGCGGGAGTCCGTGACGTCGCTGTGGACGCCGAACACGTTCGTCTATCAGGCGACTGAGAACGCGGTCGAAGGCCGCCAGCTGATCTCAGCGACTGTGACGCCGGAAGCGCTCACCTCAGATGGCGTCAAGCGCATCCGCGCGGACGCTTTCAAGGGTGGCTATCTGGGCAAGCTGTTCGGACTCGACGGCAAGGCGGCGATGATCCACGCGTCGGTGTTGCCCCTGATGCCCGATGGCAAGGCGCCCGATTTGATCGCGGTCGCGAACGAACTCGAGACCAAGATCCGCAAGAAGTTCGAAACCGGCGACGTCACGATCCGCATCATCGGCTTTACGAAGTTCGTCGGCGACATCGCGAACGAGGCGTTCAACGTTCTGACGTTCTTTGCCATCGCGTTCGTCTTGAGCGCGGCTGCGCTCTGGTATTATTCTCGCTCGCTCGCGCTGACGTTGATCACCGTCTTTTGCTCCGTCGCGTCAATCGCGTGGCTGCTTGCCATCGTGAACGTCGCCGGGTTGCGCCTGCATCCGCTCGGTCTCGTCATGCCGTTCTTGATCTACGTCATCGGTGTCAGTCACGGCGTGCAGCAGATCAACCGCTTCCTCGCCTCCGTCGTCAAACGCGGCCACACCCCGCTTGAGGCGGCTCGGCGCACGTTCCGCCGTTTGCTAGTGCCCGGCGTCTTCTCGATCGTGACCGTGCTCGTGAGCTTCGCCGCGATCCTGTTGCTCCCGATCCCCTTCGTGACGGATCTCGCCGTCATCGCGCTGATCGGCGTTGCGCTGAAATTCGTCTCGAATCTGATCATGCTGCCGCTTGCCATCAGCACCGTCGGCTTCAGCGCGCCGGCCCTGGCGCGCCAGCACAGGCTTTTAGCCTCGCGCCAGCGCTTTATGGCGGCGTTTTCGCGCGATGCCAGACCCTTGCCCGCGCTTGGTGTTCTCGTCGTGAGCGCGGGCTTAGGCGCGGCCGCGATCTGGAACGCGGCCGACATCGGCGTCGGCCATCGCAAGCCCGGCGCGCAGGAACTTTGGCAAAGCGCGCGGTTCAACGTCGATTCCGCCGCGATCGCCAACAACTTCGATCTCGATCTCGACAGTTTCGTCGTCGTCACGATTGCACCTATCGACGCGTGCGTCGACTACAAGGTGATGGCGCTTGTCGAGCGCTTCGGCGCCGCCATGCGCGCGGTCGACGGCGTGAAGTCCGTCATGTCGCTGCCCGAAGCCTCGCGCTTCGTCTACTCGATCGTGCAAGAGGGAAATCTCAAGTGGCGCGTCCTACCAAAGGCGCCCGACGTGCTGGCTGTCGCCACCGGCGCCATCTCCGACACCACGGGCCTGCGGAACGCAGATTGCTCGCTTCTGCCGATCGCAGTGTATCTCACCGACCATCGCGACGAGACGCTGCGGCGTGTTGCGGCGGCGGCCGAAGATTTCATCGCTAAGAACAAGGTGCCGAACGTCAAATTCCGCCTGGCGACCGGCAACGGCGGCGTGCTCGCCGCGATCAACGACGCCGTACGCCAGGCGCGCGTGACGGCGCCCCTGCTCGTCTTCGGTGTGATCGCAATCCTGGTCTTCGCGGCCTACCGCGACTGGCGCGCGGTCCCGTGCTGCCTCGCGCCGCTGGGGCTTGCGAACGCGCTGGGCCTCTGGCTGCTCGCCTGGCTCGATATCGGGCTCACGGTGACGACGCTGCCCGTCTTCGTGCTCGCCGCAGGCATCGGCGTCGCTTTCGGCCTCTATCTCTACGAGCGTATTGAGGCGCATTTGCAGGAAGGCGCGCCGATGGACGAAGCGTTCGCGCTGTCGATGCGGGAGGAGGGGGCCGCGATCGTCTACACGGCGCTGACGCTTGCGCTCGGCGTCGGCTGCTGGGCGTTCTCGGGGCTGAAGTTCCAGGCCGACATGGGCTGGTTGCTCGCCTTCCTGGTGCTCGCGAATGCGCTCGCCGCCATCACGGTCCTGCCGGCGATGGCGGTCATCTTGGACCGCGTGCTGCCCCGGCGGCGCTAGCTGCCACGATTTGGCGAGTCTTAACACGCGCTTGATCGGTCCCGCTGCCAGAGGCCTCGAAAGGCTGATAGTGTTCTAGGCGAGGAGTGGGACTCTTGACGACCGCCCTGCGCAGACTCGCCACCATCGTCGCGCTCGACGTCGCGGGGTATTCGGCGCGCACGGAAGCGGACGAGGCGAAGACGACAACGGAGGTTGCGGCGCTGCGGTCGGTGATTGAGGAGATCGCGAAGGCGTATGGTGGGCGCGTGTTCAACACGGCCGGCGACGGGTTCATGCTGGAGTTCGCGTCCAGCCTCGCCGCCGTCGAGGCCGCCGGTGACCTTGCCGCGAAATGCGAACCGAAAGTGCGCGTAGGCGTGCACCTGGGCGATGTCGTCGTGCAGCCAAATGGCGACCTCTTGGGGCACGGCGTCAACGTCGCGGCGCGGCTGATGGCGCGTAGCGATCCTGGGTCGGCGCTCATCTCGGCCGACGTGCGCCGCACGATCCGTGGGCCGTTGGCCGAACGTCTGATCTCGCGCGGGCTGATGCAACTCGACAAGATGGCGGAGACGATCGAGGCGTTTACGCTTGCCGCTGTCGCGTCGGCGATCGCCTCAGCGCCGCCAAAGAGCGTCGAGCCGCTGCTCGCCGTGCTGCCGTTCGACAATCTGTCGAACGATCCGGAGATGCAGTTCTTCTCCGACGGGGTGAGCGAGGAGATTCACTACGCGCTGACCCATGGCAGCGGTTTCAGCGTCATCGGCCGCACATCGGCGTTTCAGTTTCGCGGGGCGGAGAAGAGGAGCGCGGCGCGGGAGCTCAAGGCAACGCACATTCTGGACGGCGCTCTGCGCAAGTCGGGCGCGCGCATGCGTCTCAACACGCAGTTGACCGAGGTGGCGAGCGGACGCTGTCTATGGAGCGACCGCTACGACCGCGAGATTGCCGATGCGTTCGCGCTGCAGGACGAGATCGCTGGTCATGTGGCGAGCGCGCTGAAATCGCTTCTCCCCGCGAAGGCGCCGGGCGAGGCCGTCGATCCGGTTGCTTACGAATTGTTCCTGAACGGCCTTCGCTATAACCGGGAGTTCAGCGACGACACGAACCCGCGCGCTGAGTCGCTGCTTCTGCAGGCCGTCACGCGCGCGCCGGCCTTTGCGCGCGCGTGGGCGCAGTTGAGTATGGCGCGCATGCAGCAGCTGCCAAGGGACCGCGACGCGGCAGGCGAGCCGATGCACGACGCGGCCTTGTCGGCCGCGCAACGCGCGCTCGAACTCGACCCGAACAACGCCGTCGCTTATGTGGCACTTGCGTCGCTCAAACCGGCCTTCGCCGGGCATGGCGAAAAGTTGGCACTGATCGAGAAGGCGTATGGGCTGGCCCCTCAGAACGCCGACGTGCTCAACAGGTATGGCGGTGCGCATCTCGTCGTCGGACGCGTGCGGGAGGCGTGTCCTTATTTCGCGCGCGCGGCCGCGTTGGAACCCGTTGCGCCGTGGATGGTTTCGAACGCAGCCGATATGCTGCTCACGCTAGGCCGCACGGAAGAGGCGATCGCGTCGATCAACGCGGCGCAACAGCGGCTGCCGGACTCCCTCTGGATTTGGGGCTTTCGGTGGCGGATTCTGTTCTATGGCGGACATGTCGATGAAGCGGAAAAGATGCTCGGCCCGGAGACGCCGAAGCCAAAAGACCAAACGCCCCTTGAACTCAACGGAACACGGTTCGTGCATTCGCTTTTCGCGATGCCGCAGGCGCAGCGCGAGGCAGCTCTGCGCACGATTCTGCACCCGGCAACGTCACCGACGTTGCAGTTCGGGCTTTGCCAGATCGCGGGCTGGGCCGGCTGCGTCGACCTTGCGTACGAGTTTTTGCTTGAAGCCATCGCGACGAAGCGGCCGATCGGGCCGATGGGCAAAGGCCGCGGCGTCAACCGTGCCTTTATGATCGCGGCGTATTTCACGGCTCCGAGCGTGCCGTTGCAGCGGGACGTTCGCTTTGCAAAGCTGTGCGCGCACGCCGGTCTCATAGAATACTGGCGGGACAGCGGCCACTGGCCAGACTGCGCGAGCGAGGTGCCGTACGACTTCAGAGCCGAGTGCGAGAGGGCTATGCGGAAGGCGGCGTGCGCGGATTGAAACGCCAAGGTGCAGCAGGGTGTTTTGTCCGCGGCAATTGGCGCGGGCTTCGGGCCGTTGTCTCTTACGTAAATAAGTAATAATTATTCAGCGTCCGGCGCACGTTTCGACGGCGCACAATTCCGGCTGCGATCGCGCGGCCAGCGATGGATGAAAATGACAACACTTGGGCCCGGCTTCGACGCGTGCGAACGGCTTTCTTGCCGTGCCGCTCGCGTGCGGGTTGCGCGTGGCTTAGGAAGGGATGTGCGGATTTCTGCGGTGTCGGGGCTTGGCGCCTTACGGATAACGAACGCATTCCGAACGGATTCCGAACGGATGAAACCGCGGAAATCAGCCTTGCGAACGGATATAACGGATTCGATTTTGCATCTCTCGCCCACGCGCGTGGGTTGCGTGGGCAATAAGGGCAGGTTTGAGGCGGTTCTAACCGGCCTTGCGGCAGCGCTTCGAGGTCGAGCCGCTCTTGCACTTCTTCGAATTGGACGCGGTGACGGTCGAGCGCTTCTTCTTTTTCGAGGTCGCCTTCTTCGTCGTTTTCTTGACCGGCGTTGCTTCTTCGTCGTCATCGTAGACGGGCTTGGAGGAGACGACGGCGGCAACTTGGGTGTCGGCCGGTGGCGTCGCCGCCGGGGTTTGGACAGGGCTCACGCCGGGCGTCGCGGCGGCGGCCGTGGGTACGGGCGAGGAGGAGAACTGCGGCACGGCGGATGCCATGGCCGTGTAGCCGCCGCGCTTCAGGTCGGCGGTGATGGCCAGCGGCACGTCGCGGCCGGCGAGCACGTTGCGGTAAATCTGCGTGTTTTCCATCACGCGCTGGACGTAGTTGCGCGTCTCACTGAACGGGATGCGCTCGATCCAGTCGATCGCGTCGGCGTTCGTGGAGCGCGGGTCGCCGTAGGTCGAGATCCACTGGTTGATGCGGCCTTGACCGGCGTTGTAGCTCGCGATCGCGAGGATGTAGGAGCCGCCGAGGTCGCTCAGCAAATCGGAGACGTGCGCCATGCCGAGCTGCATGTTCACGGAGGGCGTGAGCAGGTCGGATTTGTCGCCGTATTGCAGGCCGTGCTGTCGGGCGGTGAGTTTCGCGGTTGCCGGCATCATCTGCATGAGGCCGCGGGCGCCGACGCTCGACATCGCTTCGGGGTCGAACTCGCTTTCTTGGCGGGTGAGGCCCAGAACGAGCGCCGTCTCCGGCGGCGTGCCGCTGCCGCGAAATGGCGGCACGGAGAGCGTCGGGTAGGCGATGTCGAAGACAGCGACGTTTTTCTGCAGGCCGCGCTTGGCGACGCGCAAGGCGAGCGCCGGCTGGTTCAGGCCACGCAGGAAGTTCGTGAGCAGCACGAATTGGTCGCGGTCGGTGTAGGTTTCGGCCGCGGCGAGCGCGAACGTGCGCAGCAAGCCTTCGGCGCCGACGTCGGCGAGCGCTTGCATCGCTTGCATCATGCTTTGGTCCATGAAGGCTTGCTTCGTGGACGACGAGGTCGCGCGCGAGAACGGCAGGTCGAGATTGCCGCGCGGGTTCACGGTCGCGGCGGCGATCTGGCCGTAATAGGTCATCGGGAAATTTGCGGCGAGGCCGTATTGACGTTGTGCTTCGCTGGTGCGGCCCGCCTTCTCGGCCGCGCGGCCGGCCCAGTAGTGGGCGCGGGCGACGCTGATCGGCGCGGTTACGCCTTCGCGCAAGCGCAGAAAGTGATCGTAGGCGGGATCCGGCTTTTTCAGATATTGCAGCGAGATCCAGCCGGCCAGGAACTCCGCTTCGGCGTAGGGCACGCCCGCGTCCTTGCGCAGGTCGTGGCCGGCGGCGAGCTGGTAGGCCTGCTGCACGTTGCCGGCGTCGAGCGCTTCGCGGGTTTGATAGTTGCGTTCGGTCCACCATTCTTCGACGACCGGCGGCGGTTCGTTGAGATTGACGGAGGCGGTGATGAGCAGCGGACGGGCTTCGTCGTCGCGGTCGCGCTTCCTGAGCCAGCGCGCGCGGTCGAACAACAGGCCAGGATCGCCCGCGAGGCTCGACGGAACACGATTGTAAGCGGCATCGGCATCGCGCGCGGCTTGGCGCAGCTTCACGCGGGCCGAAATCAGCGCGCTGACGTCGGCGCCGACCCAGTTCGTCATCGCGTTCGCTTGGCCGTATTCGCCGGCCCATACGAGGCGCGAGGCGCGGCGCTTGTGATC
>CAZXAQ010000105.1:0-12118 GCA_964638635.1 uncultured Flavobacteriaceae bacterium | reverse complement strand
CGACCTGCACCCAGCTCTTGTCCTGCATCGTGATGTCGGCGGTGACTTCGTCGATCGTCATCCGCCGCGCCTTACCGGGCGCCTGCGTGGCGCCTTTGGCGGTGACGGTGAACGGCTGCCCGCGCCCGTCGGTTCCGGTCAGCTTCGGGTTGACCAGCTGGCGATCGTTCTTCAAGTCGTCGATGTTGGTCGTGCCGAACGCCACCTTGCCGACCTCGCGCCCGTTCGACGAATAGACGACGACGAGCACAATCAGCGAGCACGCGATCAGCGGCAGCATCACCTTCATGATGCGCACGAAGCGGCTATAGCCGACGGTGGTGCCGGCAGCTGGCCTTGCCCGGTTCTGCCATTGGTCGAGCCGGGTGCGCGGCGCGGAGGTTGTTTCGATGGCCATGGGGGCTCAAGCCACTCCCGCGCGCAGGCAGTCGTGCACGTGCACGATCCCGACGGGCTTCGGCGCCGCCTTTGCGACGTCTTCGTCAGCGACGACGAAGAGGCACGTCACCGGGACGGCGTTCTGGTTCATGAGCCTTAGCGCCTCGCCGCCCAGCGCCCCCGGCCGGATCAGCCGCGGCTTTGCCGTCATCACGTCCTTCGCCCGCTGCTTGAGCAAATCGTTCTGCATATGCCGCCGCAAGTCACCGTCCGTCACCACGCCGATCAGCCCGCCTTGCGCATTGACGACGCCCGCGCAGCCAAACCGCTTCGACGTGATCTCGATCAAGACCTCGCTCATCACGCGGTTTTCGTCGACCAGCGGCAGCTCCGCGCCGGTGTGCATGATGTCGGCGACCCGCACCAGCTTGCGCCCCAGCGATCCGCCTGGATGCAGCTCGCGGTAATCGTCCGCTGTAAACCCGCGCCGCTTCATCAGCGCGACCGCCAGCGCGTCGCCGAGCGCCAGCTGCATCGTCGTCGAGGTCGTCGGCGCCATCTCGATCGCGCAGGCCTCGCGCGCCGCCGGCAGGATCAAGGCCACGTCCGCATGCTGCGCGAGCGGCGAGTCGCCGCCCGCCGTGATCGCGATCATCGGAATGGCGTTCCGGCGCGTGAAGTCGATGATGTCGGTGAGTTCCGCCGTCTTCCCCGAATTGGAAAGCAGCAGCACCGCATCCTTGCGCGTCACGAACCCGAGGTCTCCGTGACTCGCCTCGCCCGGATGCACGAACTGTGACGGCGTGCCGGTGGACGCGAACGTCGCCGCAATCTTATTCCCGATATGCCCGCTCTTGCCCATGCCGGAGACGATGACGCGGCCTTCGATCCCGATCAGCAGGTCGAGCGCCTTCGTGAACCGCCCGTCGAGCGACCGCGCCAGCGCGCCCAGCGCGTCGCCTTCGGTCGCAAGCACGCGCCGCGCGGCCTCGAGGTCGGCGTTAGTTTGGGAATCCGGGATAGCCGTCATCAGAGCGAAACTCGCAAACCGGGCATGCACGCGAGCCACGATTGTCTGTAAGTGTGCGGCGCAAAAAAGGCGCCGACGCGAAAATCATGCCAACTCGAATAAGTATCGTCGTTTGCCCCCCTCAAATCAAGGCGATCCGAGGGCTTAGACATTAACGTTGCGTCAGTGCGCGAAGATATCCTCAAGCCCCCAGCCGGCGAGGTCGAGTTCGGCCCGTGTGCCCACAAAACCGAAGCATTTCAGCGCCAGATCCTGCCGTCCTTCGCGCACCAGCATCGCGTCCAGCGTGGCCTTCAGCTTGTGAAGATGCAACACGTCGGAAGCGGCATAGGCGAGCTGCGCGTCGCTCAATTTCGCCGCACCCCAATCGGAGCTCTGCTGCTGTTTCGACAGGTCGACATCCAGCAGCTCTTTGACCAGGTCTTTAAGCCCGTGCTTGTCCGTGTACGTGCGCACAAGCTTCGACGCGATCTTCGTGCACCAGATCGGTGTCGTGGGCGTGTTCAGGTATTTCTGAAACACGCCCACATCGAACCGCGCGTAGTGAAAGATCTTCACGACCTCGGGATCGGTCAGCAACCGCACCATGTTCGGCGCGTGATACGTCTTCCGGTCGAAGCGCACGACATGGCAATGCCCGTCGCCGCCCGACAGCTGTGCGAGACACAGCGCATCGCGCAACGGGTTCAACCCCAGCGTTTCGGTATCGATCGCAACGCTCTTACCGAAGTCGACGCCCGCAGGCAGGTCGCCTTCGTGGAAGTGAATCTTCATGGTCGCAAAAATCCGGCCGTTTGGCGGCTCAGAAGCCACGGAGCGACTGGTAGGTCAAGGGCGCTGCGGCCTATCGCGGAAACTCACCCTGCGCAACCACAACTGAGGAGGTCACACGTTGTCCGGTAACGGTTGTGTATCCGATAACACGTTGCTCCACATTGGAGCCAGGCACATTAACAACTGCGCCGGACGGATCGCGTGCGGCACTTATCAGAAGGTCGCAAGACCAATCACGCACGTTGCTCCGGGTAACGCCTGCGGGAAGGCGCAGCTCCATACGAATCGTGCCGCGGAATGCTCCACCGACAAGCCGTGGGCCGATGCCCTCATAACCCGAAGGGGAAGCCAACCAGCGCCCAGCGGCGTCATAAGCTCTTACGCTGCATTGCACAGCCGCGGCAGCAACATGTCGAGCATTCTCGACGCGAACCGGAACGTTGAACACGTAGTCCGGACCGCTGTCCTGCGCGAGCGCTTGAGACGCCATTAAGAAAAGGAAACTGATGGTTGCCAGTCCAGATGTGGCAATACGCATAGAAAAACCTCCTCACTGTCCTACGAAAGATAACTCTGGCGTGTTGACTTCGACGGGCGGATTGCTCTTGCGCGTGATCTGCGCGCCGCCGACAAACGAAAGCTCCGGTACGTCCACGATCACCGGAGCGCCGCGACCGGACGTGTCGATCATGGTGCCGCCCACGAACGAAAGTTCAGGCGTCGTGATCGTGACTGCCGCAGGGGCTGAACGGGGCGTCAGGTCGGGAAGCTTGCCGGTGCGCGGTGCCACCTCGCCCACAAATGACAACTCTGGCGTATTGACTTCGACAGGCCCGCTGACTTTGCGCTCGATCTGCGTACCGCCGACAAACGAAAGCTCCGGCACCGTCACCACCACCGGGGCGCCGCGAGCGGACGTATCGATCATGGAGCCACCCACGAATGAAAGCTCCGGTGTGGTGATCGACACCGGTCCACCTGACGGCGAAATAGCCGTCTTGCGCGGCGGCAAGGGCTTCTGGGATTTAGACTCCGTCGGGGTCTGACCGGCATTGCAAGACGCGATGTCAGAGGGGGACAGCATTGCTCCCGGTCTGCCGTAAGCTCGAATCGGACCGACTTGCTGCGCAAGCGCGCGGCATGCGCCGACAGCGGGGCGTACCCAAGGTCCGGTTATCGTGCATACAGCGCCTTCGCACGTCCAAACGAATCCGCCGGCGACGACGGTGCCTTGACGTCGTGCAGGCTCGTGCGTCTCGGCAGTGTACTGGTAGGATTGAAGTGGCAGCTGAAACGGCGGCGGTTTCGCGGCCGCCGGTGCGGCCAACGCAATCGCAACTGTCGCGCTAGGAATCCACCGGCGTATGCCCATGCGTTCCTCGTTTGCACAGTGTAGGCACCACCGGCCGATTCTTGCAAACGGCGCTTCAAAGGCCTCATTCGCGAGGAGGCCGCGGACGCTCTATGCGCGCGCCGCGCGACGGATTTTGGGGATCGTACTCAGCACGCAAATGACGAGCACGACGGCGATCCAAAACTTCGCCGCTTCGTCGGTGGGCCCCTTCAAAAAGATGCGTGGGCCCACGGCCGGCACCAACGAAGGCCGCAATGCCGCCGAAGGCCCAGCCAACACGATTGATTCTGTCGTCGTTCGTCGTTGCGTAAGTCACGTCTTTCTCCATCACATGAAAGCTGCAGGTCTCAACTCTTGGCGATCGCGGCCAGCGCCGCTTCCGCGCGCGGGCGCTGCACGCGCCGGTAAATCTTCACGCCGATGTCGATGAGCACGAAGAGCGCGATCAGCGAGATCCAGCCCTTCGCAGCCTCATCCGTCACGGGCTTCAGATAGATGCGCGGACCGGCGGCAAGCCACGTGAGGGCGGCGAACCACATCGCGCTAAGCGCAAGGTCGATGTTGCGCGTCAGCGGGCGCCAGCGTCCCTCGAAGAAAACGATCGCGGACTGAAGCGCGGTGAAGCTCCACATCGCCACGACCACCGCGCCGCCGACAGGCAAGAAATCCGGATCGAACGCGAACGCTTCACCCACTTGCGGTGGAAGAAACTGCGCGAACGCCCACTGTGCGCCGGTCACCGCAGCGATACCGAGTGCAGCCGCCACGCCGCCGATGGCCCACGCCGTGCGATTGATGCGATCGTTGTCTTGTCCGCGCGGCCGCCACGTCGACGTCTTTGCTGGCGGCCATTTGTGGCGCGCCCAACCGGCAACGATCGCGGCCGTCACCATGAAACCCGGCCACCACAGCGCACCGATGCCGTGCGTGAGCCACCAACCGCCGAGCGCCACCGCTTCGCGCCCCGGCTCTTTCAGCAACGCGGCAGGCAGCGTGATCAGCCACTGCAACGCCACGCCGCCAAGCGCGATCGCGGCGAATTTGCCTGAGCGCGTCGTCGGAATGATCACGAATCCGGCCGGGCGATAACGATCCGCGACCTCCTCGGGCGCCCCGAACGCCCGCACAAGCTCAAGCGCCATCGCTTCATCCGCCGCGCGCCCGCTCATCTCGGCCTTGCCCTGCAATTCATCACGCAGCAACGCCTGCAGCTCCAGCGCGACGTCGTTCCGCTTCGCCCGCGGCAGGCGCCGCGCCACGTCGCTGACATAAGCCTCAACCACGGCATCGGGCGTCATCATCGGCTGTCCTTCTTGCGCTTCGAACCCGTCTCGTCGTCCGCGATCAACCCACCGACGGTTTCGACGAGCGCCTTCCAATTCTGGGCCAAGCGCCCATAGAGCGCGCGCCCCGCGGGGCTGAGCTTGTAATACCGGCGCGGCGGCCCTTCCTCGATGCGCCACTCGCTCAACAGCAGGTTCTGCCCCTCAAGCCGCCTGAGCAGCGGATAGAGCGTCCCCTCCTCGATCTCCATCCCGCGCGCGGCCAACGATTGCCTCAGCGAATACCCGTATTGCCAACCCTGAAGCTGCGAGAGCGCCGCCAGCACAATCACCCCCCGCCGAAGCTCCTGCTCCAGCTTGTCGTCCAGCGGTGGCGTGGTCGGCGGCATACCCAGCGTCGTCCTGTACTGTGTATAGCTATGTACTTAGGCGCGCTATGTCAAGGCCTGGCGTGCGCCGGAACTATCCGCAAAAGTCGGAGTGGCCCTGTTCAAGCGCCTGTTTTGGAATATTGGACAGCTCGACCATGGCGCAATACAAGTTCCAGGGCTTGTCCGATTCCCAACTCGTATGATGTACGCGGACGCGCCGCCGGCCGCCATCAACGGACTCGATGATGAACCGGGTGCCGTCGATCGCGATCTGGAAGACTGACTCCTCCGACATCGTTTCTTCCAGCAGCGCGGCGAGCTTGTGGGCCTCTGCCTCTGTCAATGTACGTGTCAGCGATTTTCGCGGAAGTGGAGCAAACCTCCACTCCTCGTAGCCGGGTGCGGCGGCGGGCGTACCATCGGTCGGTGCGGGTACGCCGCTGTCTTCAAGCCATGACGCGTGGATGGTAAGGCCGGTCGCGGTTTCCTCGGCGCGCAACGCGATTGGCAACCGTGAAAACGACGGGGCTGTTAGCACTCTAAAGACGCGCGCTTTCGGGTTGGTCAGGTGCAGGCGCCTAAGGTTTGGTTCGCTCAGGCGGGAGAGGTTCCTGCTGCTGCCGTAGTTCCATATGCGGTGCTCGCCGCGTTGAGTTCGAGTGCAAACCGGCCATGCCACAAATGGAACAATGTGGTAAGACCATCGGTGACCTAACTCAGGCGAATTGAAATAAGACTGCGCCTCCTCCTCTGCGGAGAGAGGGGCAACATTGTCTGCCAACCCGGTTTCGCCGCAGAACCCTTGCAGCGGCTTCATCGAGCCAAGCGCTGAGAAATAGACGAGAGGTGCCGCAACCAAGACGGCCACCAAACCGAGCCCCAACCGCCACAAAAGCTTCACGGGAAGCCTCCTTGCTAGGAAGGCTATCACCAACAAACGATTCCTGAAATGCTAGCCTCAACGCTGAAGGGCTTGAGCGCCGCATCCTCGCCGCGTCCGTCCGAACGCCGCTGTTACGCAGCAAGCGCGGCGTCGACTGCATCGGAAACGGACATCCGGCAACCTTCGTCGTAAAGCTGCCGCAACCGCGCCTCGTCGAACGCGGCGCGTAACAAGGCCTCCGCCTGTTCGCGGGCGCGCGCTTCACTCATTTCGCGGTCGAAGCCACTGTCGCGATAGTGCGCATCCGAAAGGCCGATGAGATGGGCGCCTTCAACGAATCGCCGGCGCTTGCAACACAGCAGGCCGAAATGCTCAAGAAATACATGGACCTTGCTGCTGCGCATCAACCTGGCTGCGGACTCGCGCGCGCAGTTGAGCGCCTCCTCCAAGCGGTCCATCTGCGTATAGGTGGCGCAGAGGTTGGCGAGATTGTATGTGTCGGGCGTCTTGCGCCCTGGTCGATCGTGCACCGCTTGGCGCATGGCGGCGGCCTCCTCCAACCTGCCCTGCACCATGTAGCTTTCCGCAAGATCGATCATCGCCAGATCGATTTTCTCCGGATCGCCGAGGGCACGCATGATGGCCAGAAGTTCGAGCATGTAGCGCTCGCCCTCTTGCGCGCGCCCCTGCAATTCCAACAAGTAAGTCTTTGCCTGCAGCACGTTTGTTTGAATCGCAGCCGGCCAGGCCGGTTCGAAGATCGCCTGCGCCGCTTCGATGGCGCGCTCCGCACCTTCCAGATCGCGGCGCCAAACGTTCTTCTTGGCCAGCATAGCGAGCGCAACGTATTGGCCTTGCCGCTGAAACTGCGACGCGAACAACGCGGCCGCGCGTTCCAACGCGGCCACTTCCCGCGCCGCATCGGCTTGGTGACTGAGCTTGGCAAACGCGACAAGCAGCTCGGCCTCAAGCGCGGGCTGCGTATCGCCCGTCACGGCCCGCAACGCGGTTTCGCACCAATTCAACCCCTCGGCATCGGCGCCGGCCTGTGTCCAAACCACGGAACCTGTCCCCGCGAGCGCGATTAGCACTTCGGCATCGCCGTCTTTGCTCGCCGCCCAATGCAACGCCGCGCGCAGATTGGCGATGTCTTGCACGACCCGGTCGATCGCGACGGAGGCGTGCGGCGTCCACTGCGCTTCCTGCGCGTGCAAGAGGCGCGATCGCATCAGTGCGGCATGACGCGCGCGTACCGCACGCGCATCCTCGGACTTGGCCAGTTGCTCGACGGCGAAAGCCCGCGGCGTTTCCAACAACCGGTAGCGGGGCGGGTCGTGCGCATCGAGTGTCAGCAACGACTTGTCGAGAAGGCTCGTCGCCAGATCGATCACTTCCCAACTCTCGATCGACGCGTCGCTGCAAACCTGTTCCAACGCTTCCAGATCGAACCAGCCGACGAACACGCCAAGCCGCGCGAACAGGGTTTGCTCAGGTGCGGTCAGCAGCGCATGGCTCCACTCCAACGCGCCGCGCAGCGTGCGTTGCCGGTTCGGCGCCGTGCGCGAGGCATTGCCCAGCACGCGAAAGCGATCCTCCAACCGCTGCCGCAAACCGTCGAGACCCAACAGCGGCAAGCGTGCCGCCGCCAATTCGATCGCAAGCGGCAACCCATCAAGCCGCCGGCAGATTTGTGCAACCGCCTCGATGTTCGAGGGACCAAGCGCAAAGCCTGGGCTGACGGCCCGCGCACGCGCCGCAAAGAGGTCGAGCGCGTCGGACCCGTCGCGTTCGGCGTCACCCGGCACTGCCAGCGGCGACAGCCGGTAGGTGTGCTCAAGATTGCAGCGCAGCCTCTCTTGGCTCGTCGCCAGCACGCGCACGCGCTCGGCGCCCTGCATGATCGCCTCGGCCGCTTCTGCGGCGGCGGCAATCACGTGCTCGCAGTTGTCCAAAACCAGCAGCATGTGCTGATCCCTGATCTGCTGGGTCAGATCGGCGAGCCCCGCGCGCAGCGTCAGACCGGCCGCACGGGCAATCGCATCGGCCACGAGCGCGCCGTCGGCGACAGGGGCCAACTCGACCCACCACACGCCGTCGGCAAAGTCAGCCTTCGCGGCGGAAGCCACCGCATGCGCCACGCTGCTCTTGCCGACGCCGCCCGGCCCCGTAATCGTGACCAAGCGATGCGCCGCGAGTGCGGAACGAAGCGCCTCAATGTCGCTTGATCGCCCGAAAAGCTCCACACGGCCGGCCGCCAGATTGCTTCGGTGCGCGGCTCTTGCCGAATCCGCGCGCCGCGCATCGCTCGATTGGGCCCCGCCGCCGAACTTGACCCCGACATCCGCTACGAAGGCGCGCCAGCTTGGATCGTCCGCCGCACCTTGCCAGTGGCTCAGCTCCGCCGTCTGCGTCAGCTCGAACATCATCGGGCGCTCGCAGGGTTCGATCATGCAGGGCACCAGCGTCTTGTTGCGGTCGGCAAGCGTCGCTTCGGCGCGCACCCAGCGGGATTCGACGGATTTCTTCGACCACAGAACGACGACGGCCCTGGCGGACCGGAGCGCGCCTTCCATGACCTCGTCATAGGCCTCGCCGGTGCGCAGTGCGGCGTCCCACCAGACGCGAAACCCTTCGCGCTCCAGCGCCGCCGCGAACGTCCGTGCGACCGGCTGATCCTCGCGCGCATAGGACAGAAACACATCCCGCGCGGCGGCCAGCGCAAAGGCCTCGATCGTCTCGGCCATCTTGTCGAGCTTGAGCAGACCGCGCGACTGCAAGCGTTCTGCCAGCGGTCCACGGATCGTGCGCCGCACATCGGTCGAGACCAGCGCCCCGCCGGGGTCGCTCTTCGCCATCAACCGCGCCGCAACGTTGACGCCGTGGCCGAGCAGATCGCCGTTCGGCTGCACCACGACATCGCCCAGATGGACGCCGACACGCACCTTCGGCTCGCACGTCTCCGCAAGCTCGAACGCCGCCTCGACGGCGGCAAGGCTCGACCCGAACTCCAGCATGAACCCGTCGCCGGCCGTGTTGAACACGCGCCCGCCGTGACGGCCCGCGATAGCCTCGATCACCGTATGGAGCGCCGCGACCTCCGCCGTCGTCTTCGCCTCGTCAGCCTCCGTCCGCGCGGAATAGCCGGCGACGTCCAGCGCGACGATCGTGGCGAGTTTGCGCGTGATGTCGGCAGCCATGCCGGCGGGATCCTAGACGGTTGGCGCGATACTACGAGAGCGCGAGGATTAACGCCATTTCGAGTGGGGAATGTCTCAGGTGGCCGCGCCACGCGGTGTTGCGGACGCTGCCCGTGCTTCGCCCAAGTGGGCTACGCAGGGCACGCTTCGTTTGCTTCGCAGCGAAGCGTGGTGCCCAGAAGAGGACTCGAACCTCCACATCTCGCGATACTAGTACCTGAAACTAGCGCGTCTACCAATTCCGCCATCTGGGCACGGAAGGGGGCGATGGATATCCGTGGGCGCCCCCGCCTGTCAACGAAAAGCCGGGCCCGGACCGGGCTTCTGTCGGCGCGGCCTTTTCGCTATCAAGCACCCAGATTCTTAAGCGACGGGGTATTGATCCGATGGGCCGCAACAACGCAGCGACGCTGGTGACCGTGATCGGGGGCACGGGCTTTCTGGGCCGCCAGATCGTGCGCCGTCTGGCGAAGGACGGCTACCGCATCCGCGTGACCTCAAGGAAACCGTCGCGCGCCTACGACATGAAGCCGTTGGGCGACGTCGGCCAGATCGCGCTCGTCAAAGCCGACATCCGCAACGAAGCCGAAATCGCCGCGGCCGTCGCGGGCGCCGGCGTCGTGATCAACACGGTCGGCATCCTGCGCGAAGGCGGCGGCCGCACGTTCGAAGATTTGCACGCCGACGGCGCAGGCACGGTCGCACGCGCCGCCGCCAAGGCGGGCGCCGAGCGCCTGATCCAAATCTCTGCGATCGGCGCCGACCCGAAGGGCCGCTCCAACTACGCGCGCTCGAAAGGCGAGGGCGAAGCGCAAGTGCGCGAAGCGTTCCCGGCCGCCACGATCATGCGCCCCTCGATCGTCTTCGGTCCGGGCGACGGCTTCTTCAACATGTTCGCGCGCATCATGCGCATGGCCAAGCTCGTCTTCCCGCTGTTCGGCGGCGGCAAGACGAAGTTCCAACCGGTGTTCGTCGGCGACGTCGCCAACGCGATCGTCAACGCGCTCGCCGACACGCGCGCACGCGGCCGCACCTACGAACTCGGCGGACCCGCGGTCTACACGCTGAAGGATTTGCTGGCGTTCATTTCGAACACGATCGAACGCAAGCGCGCCTTCATGTCGATCCCGTTCTTCTTGCTGGACACGGTGGCGGCGCTCTTCGGCTGGCTCCCATTCTCGCCGATCACGCTCGATCAAGCCCGCCTGCTGCGCAAAGACAACGTAGTGAAAGCGGGCCCCGACGCGGCCTCCGTCGGCACGCTGGCCGACCTCGGCATCCAGCCGACATCGATCGAAGCCGTGGTGCCGAGCTATCTCTACGCCTACCGCGTCACCGGCCAATACGCCGAACCGCGGGGCGCTTAAACCTCAAGTCGTCATGGCCGGCCATGACGATTGATTGGAACGCGGCTAAGGCCTTGCCTACCTATCCGAACACCGACTTCAGCAACGGCTGCAACGTCGTCGAGAACTCGTTGTAGGTCATGTAGCCGAGCAGGAACGACCCCAAGAAGATCCGGTACCACGCGAAGATGCCGAACCCGTGGTTCGACACGAAGCTGATGAACCCTCTCACGACGTAATACGCGCCGATGTAGGACAGCACGAACCCGATCACGAGCGCGATCAGGTCGTCGTAAAGCATGCCGTGCCAATCCTTGTAGAGCGAATAGACCGAGGCCCCCAGCATCGTGGGGATCGCGAGAAAGAACGAAAACTCCGCCGCCGCGCTGCGCTCGACCTTCATCAGCAGCGAGCCCATGATCGTGGCGCCCGAACGCGACACGCCCGGCACCAGCGCCAGACATTGAAAGAGCCCGATCCGCAAATAGACGCTGATCGGAAAATCCTCGACCGCGTAGTACTGCGGGATCTTCACCATCCGCTCGATGAAGATGATCGCGATGCCGCCCACGATCAGCGCGAGCGCCACCGTCCAAACCGAAAACAGGTAGTGCGTGATGTAATCCGACAGCATCACGCCCAACGCCGCCGACGGCAGAAACGCGAGCAGCAGCCCGACCGCAAACCGCTGCGCATTCGGGTTGGCCGGCACCGCCTTTGTCACGCGCCAGAGATATTCGAAATAAATCACGCAGACGGACAGGATCGCGCCGAACTGAATGACGATCAGGAAGACCGGCGTGGCGCTAAGCCCCAGCAGCTTCTCCACGATGATCATGTGCCCGGTCGACGAAACGGGGAGGAACTCGGTGATCCCCTCAACCAGCGCGAGAATGATCGCGGAGACAATCTTCCAAATCAGCTGGTCCATGAAAACGCCGTACGGTGAGGGGCGCCCCGTGTAGCACATCGTCGGCAATCCGCCACCCGGCGCTCCTATAGTACCGGATAGGAACTATTTGGCCGTCGGCTGAGGCAACACCCGCTCACCGGGGACCACAGCGCCCATCAAATAGGTAAGTATTACTGTCTATATGACCTTACCCCCGTAACTTTTGGTCCGTATAAGGCGCCGGATCGAGGTTTTCTTACGGATGCGACCCACGTGGCCGACAACAAGCTCCTGCGCTTCGTCTCAGTCCCCCGGCAAATGCCGGAAAAGCGGGCAGCGAAGACGCGCACGTCCGATTTCGACGAGATCTTCGCCGAATACGTGACCAAGAAGGCCGAGGAGCAGGCCGGCCGCTGCTCGCAATGCGGCGTGCCGTTCTGCCAGGTCCACTGCCCGCTGCAGAACAACATCCCCGACTGGCTGAAGATGACGGCCGAGGGCCGCCTGGAAGAGGCCTACGAGCTCTCTCAAGCCACCAACAACATGCCCGAAGTCTGCGGCCGCATCTGCCCGCAGGATCGCCTGTGCGAAGGCAACTGCGTCATCGAAC
>CAZXAQ010000104.1:0-12386 GCA_964638635.1 uncultured Flavobacteriaceae bacterium | reverse complement strand
GCCGACGTGGGAACTAGATAGCCACGAAGACCTGGTCCTCGTCATGGCGGCGGGCGAGAACTACAACGGCGTATGGGCTGCGCTCGGGACGCCGATCTCGCCGATCGACGGACACAAAAATCCGTACCACATCGCGGGGTCGGACGCGTCCGGCATCGTGTGGGCGGTGGGCTCGAAGGTGAAGCGGTGGAAGGTGGGCGACGAGGTCGTCATTCACTGCAATCAGGACGACGGCGACGACGAAGAGTGCAATGGCGGCGACCCGATGTTCTCGCCCTCGCAGCGCATCTGGGGCTACGAGACGCCGGACGGTTCGTTCGCGCAGTTCGCCCGCGTACAGGACCGGCAGCTCATGGAGCGGCCGAAGCATCTGACGTGGGAAGAGTCGGCTTGCTACACGCTGACGCTCGCCACGACCTACCGCATGTTCTTCGGGCATCGCCCGCACATTCTGCGCCCCGGCCACAACGTACTGGTGTGGGGTGCCTCGGGCGGTTTGGGTTCGTTCGCGGTGCAGCTGTGCGCGGTGTCGGGCGCGAACGCGATCGGCGTGATCTCCGACGATACGAAGCGCGACTTCGTGATGAGTCTGGGCGCGAAGGGCGTCATCAACCGCAAGAACTTCAAGTGCTGGGGCGAGATGCCGAAGGTCGGCACGCCCGCCTATGACGAGTGGACCAAGGAAGCGCGCAAGTTCGGCAAGGCGATCTGGGACATCACCGGCAAGGGCAACGACGTCGACTTCGTGTTCGAGCATCCGGGCGAGGCGACGTTCCCGGTGTCGTGCCTGGTCGTGAAGCGCGGGGGCATGGTCGTCTTCTGCGCCGGCACGACGGGTTACAACATCACGTTCGATGCGCGCTATGTGTGGATGCGCCAGAAGCGCATTCAAGGGTCGCACTTCGCGAACCTGCAGCAGGCCTCACAAGCGAATCGGCTGGTCGTCGAGCGGCGCATCGATCCGTGCATGTCGGAAGTGTTCTCTTGGAACGACATTCCGAAGGCGCACACCAAGATGTGGAAGAACGAGCACTTGCCCGGCAACATGGCCGTGCTCGTCAACGCCGTGAAGACGGGGTTGCGCACATTTGAAGACGCGGTCGAGGCCGGCAAGCGCTAAGGCCATTGAGCCGGAGCGGGCGCCGCACTACTTCTTCTTCCTGGCCTGATCGCCCGGGAGACGCGTTATGACCACGAAACCCTTGAGAGGGCACTGCCTGTGCGGCGCCGTGACATTCACGGCGACGCCCGAAACGATGGCTATGGGTGTGTGCCATTGTTCGATGTGCCGGCGCTGGTCCGGCGGCACGTTCATGGCGGTCGAATGCGGGAACTCGCTCAAGGTCGATAACCCCGACGCGCTCGGCGTCTACACGTCGTCCGATTGGGGCGAGCGGTGTTTTTGCAAAACCTGCGGCTCGACGCTGTTTTGGCGCATGCGGGACGGATCGCACCAAGTCGTCGCGGCGCAGGCGTTCGACGATCCGGGGCAGTTCCAGTTCGCCAGCGAAATCTTCATCGACGAAAACCCCGGCAATTATGCGTTCGCGAACCGGACGAAGAAGATGACCGCGGCGGAGTTCATCGCTCAATTCTCATCGCAGACGTGAGCGCCCGTGGGTGAGGTCACCGTCAAGCGGCTGAACCGCGGCAACGAGGCGGACTTCGCGCGTCTGCACTGCGACGCAACCGGAAACGGCTGGTGTCAGTGCGTCGCGTGGTGGGTGCCGACGTGGGAAGGCTGGAGCGAACGCACGGCAGAACAGAATCTCGCGCTACGCCGGAAGCTTTTCGGGGACGGCGTGCATGATGGGTATTTCGTTTCTGTGGACGGGACGCTCGCCGGGTGGATTCAGGCTTGGAAGCGCGATGCTTTCGCGAAGCTGGCGACGCAGTTTGGTGTCACGTCGGATGAGGACGCCTGGATGATCGGTTGCGTTCTGATCCTGCCCGAATTCCGTGCCCGCGGCGTTGCGCGCGAAGCGTTGTCGCTTGTCGTCGACGATCTGAGGTTGCGCGGCGCACGCTCGATCGATGCCTTTCCGAAACGCGGGGCTAGCGATGCCGGCGAGTTGTGGAACGGGCCGGAATCGACGTACGCTCATCTCGGCTTTGCGGTCGTGCGCGACGATGCGAAGCGTCCCCTGTTGCGTCTGACCCTTTAGGCCCCCATGAACTCGCACAATCACCGTTCGACGTCGGAAGCCTTGATCGAGATTGTGGAGGCGTTTCCAGCGGAGGAGATGACGCTGCAGGATTTGATGGACGGGTTGGGGGAGCGCAGCTTCGGATTCGTGCTGCTCTTGTTCGGCGTTTTGAGTGCAATTGCGATCGTGCCGGGCTTGGCCACCGTGACGGCGGTCCCGCTTCTCTTCTTCGGGCTGCAGATGTTCGTCGGCTATCGTACGCCGTGGCTGCCGAAGTTCATCTCGGAGCGCAGTTTCGCCAAGACCGACCTCTTGGCCACCGTTCAACGCGCCGTTCCGGCGATGCGTTGGGTGGAGACGATTTGCAAGCCACGCTTGTTGTTTCTGACTGGGCGGTTTGCCGAGAGCCCGCTGGGGTTGCTCGTGTTTATCTTGGCCGTCGTCATCGCGCTGCCTGGACCAGGTACGAACTTTGCTCCCGGCGTTGCGATCGCGTTCATGGCGATCGCCATCATCGAGCGCGACGGGCTTATGGTGTTGGTCGGCATGATTGCGTCGGTGGTTGCTCTCTACATCGGTTATCTCGGCCTGCATCTCGTCGTTACGGAAGTGCTCCCTTGGGTGTGGGAACACACGCTGGAGCTTTGGAATCGCATCGCCGGATAACGCACGATAGGCGTTGCAGCGTCTGGTCTTTTGCGCTTTGTTGCGGTGCACAACATCGCCCCCAAGGACGCCATGCAGACCGCTGAATTGCTTGCCGCCGCTCGCTCCGCCGTTACCGCCGCCGATACGCTGTATCTGAAAGCCAAGATCGGCGTGCGCGGGATTGTGAAGGCGGCCGGCGGCGTCGACAACGCGCAACATGAGGCGCATGGGCTCGCGTGGCTTTGGACCTATGTCGAAGCGCAGCGCCAGATGCTCAAATGGGCGGAGCGGCTTTCGACGGAGGCCACGTTCGGCGCGTTCGAGCAGCTGCTGTTGCGCGCAGGCGTGAGCGAATACGCGAACCAGATCGTCTTCGGCATTCCGATGAGCCAGGGGGAGATCGTGCGGCCGGTCGATTTCGGCGTCTCGGGCGAAGGCGTCGTCGAGTACATCAGATCGGTCGGGCCGCTGATGGGCGGGCTTGACGCGCGCACAAAGGCCGAGATCGCTGCGTTGATCGCCGAGAACCCGAACGCCGTGACGTTCGGCGAGATCGGGCTCGACGATGAGATGACGCTTGTCCGCGACCAGTTTCGCAAGTTCGTCGTCGACAAGGTCGCGCCCCACGCGCACACGTGGCATCTGAAGGATCAGCTAATCCCGCTGCCGATCGTCGAGGAGATGAGCGCGCTTGGCGTGTTTGGGCTGACGATTCCCGAAACGTATGGCGGCGCGGGCTTGGGCAAGACCGCCATGTGCGTCGTCTCGGAAGAGCTTTCGCGCGGCTATATCGGCGTGGGGTCGTTGGGCACGCGGTCGGAGATCGCGGCGGAGTTGATCCTGGGCGGCGGGACGGAGGCGCAGAAGAAGCACTGGCTGCCGAAGATTGCATCGGGCGAGATTCTGCCCACCGCCGTGTTTACAGAACCGAACACGGGATCGGACCTTGGCTCGCTACGCACGCGCGCGGTGCGTGAGGGCTATGTCTGGAAGGTTACCGGCAACAAGACCTGGATCACGCATGCGGCGCGGGCGGACTTGATGACGCTGTTGGTGCGCACGAACCCCAACGCGCCGGGGTACAAAGGCCTCTCGATGCTGCTTGCGCCGAAGCCGCGCGGGACGGACGGCAGTCCGTTTCCGGCGAAGGGCATGACCGGTGGCGAGATCGAGGTGCTCGGTTATCGCGGCATGAAGGAGTACGAGATCGGCTTCGACGGGTTTGAGGTGCCGCACGCGAATTTGCTCGGCGGCGAAGAGGGGCAAGGCTTCAAACAGCTGATGACGACGTTCGAATCCGCGCGGATTCAAACGGCGGCACGCGCGATCGGCGTTGCGCAGTCGGCGATGGATTTGGGCTTGCGCTATGCGCTCGAGCGGCAGCAGTTCGGTAAGGCGATCTTCGGCTTCCCGCGCGTCGCGAACAAGATCGTGACGATGGCGGTCGAGATCATGATCGCACGCCAACTCACGTACTACGCGGCCCGCGAGAAGGATGCGGGGCGGCGGTGCGATCTGGAAGCCGGCATGGCGAAGCTTCTCGCCGCGCGCGTCGCGTGGGCCGCGGCCGACAACGCCGTGCAGATCCACGGCGGCAACGGCTTCGCGCTCGAGTACCCGGTCAGCCGTGTGCTTTGCGACGCACGCATCCTGAATATTTTCGAGGGCGCTGCGGAGATTCAGGCACAGGTGATCGCGCGGCGCTTGCTGGAAGACGCGAACTGACGATACCGGCAAGCTTAACGACCAGCACCTGACAAGGTCCCGCCGCCCGCATAGATTGGGCCGCGGGGGCATTTGTGATGGTGGGGCAAGCGCGTTCGGCCTTGGGGGGCTGGACGCTTCGCGCAATTTGTTTGCTGGGCGCCGCGGCGATGGCTGCGGCGGGTGCGTATTTGTTCGAGCCCGCACTTGCGGATCTCGGCCTCTATGTCGAGCGCGGGAAGTATGCGCTGGCCGGGTACACGCTGATTTATGCGGCGCTGCTTGTCGCGTTTGCTTCCACGGCCGGCGTGTTGCGCACCCGCAGTTCGCTCGTCAACTGCGCGCTTTCGTTTGTCGTCGGACCGATCGCGCTCATGGCCCTCGGCCTTTTGTTTGCGGCGCTTGCGGTGGACGCCGCCTTCTATCGCGATCCTGCGAACCTCTGGGTTGCCCTGCTCGCTGTGCCCGCAGCCCTCTGTTTTCTCGCCTCGTCGCTCTCGGAGTTCGCCGAGAAGCAGGCGGAGGAGCAAGAGGGCGCCACCGGCGGATCGCGCGGCGCGCTTGCCGGGCTTCTGATCGTCGCGTTCTCCTTTGCCCTAATCATCGCGGCGGTCATCCTCGCCATCAACGCCGGGTATCTTCTGTTCTACTTGCTGCAGGTAAATCTGCTCGACGACCGCGATATCGACCTTACGCGGGTCGGGTCGGCGCTGATCGCCGTGTTGCGCGAGGTGGCGGGGGAGCGGTGGTTGCTTGTCGTCGTTGTGAGTGCGCTCGGCACCGCGCTGATTTACGCATTCGTCGGGCTCGCCAACTTGGGCTCGCGCGCGTCACAGCGGGGGCAACGTGCGCTCGAACCGCAAGACGAGGCGTTTGTCGAGCGCTCCGCGCAGGAGCTTACGGCCTATGCAGCGGAGCTTGGCCTTGGCCGCGATGCGAGGCGTTTGCTCTGGTTCATTGCGCTACCGCTGATGTTCGCGCCGATGCTCGTGGCGCTCGTCGTCGGCCCCAATCTGCATGACTGGTTTCCGCGGCCCTACGATCCGGCGGTGCTGGCGCCGCTCGGCTGGCACGTTTATGAGCGCTCGCTGGGTCCGGCCGTGATCGTCACGGTGTTTGCGTCGTTGCTTTGGGGTGCGTTGCCGGGCGCGGTGATTTCGCGGTTGTGGCCGAGGTACTCGGAGGCCGGGGGTTGGTCCGGCTTCGCGACGCAGCAGCTGTCGGTCAAACACTATCTCGCGCTGTTCCTTCGTTCGGGGTTTCTTTCGCGCGACCGCATGTTCGACCCGGGTGAATTTCTGCGCCGCATCAACACGATGCACGAGCCGTACTTCCTGTTTCCCGCGGTGGTTCTCTCGTTCGCGGCGGCGATCGCGTGGCACCACGACATAAGCCGCTATCACCTGCTGACTGACCGGTACGTCGAAGTGATGCGTTATTGGACGCTTGAGAAGCAGCGCTATGCGTATCCGGCGATTCGCGAAGTCGCACTCGCATGCACCTATGACAACGGACGCTCGGTTGTCGCTTATGGCATCGCGCTGCCCGGCGGGTTCTCGATCGATCTTTTCGACAAGCGGATACCCGAACGGCTTGCGGATTTGGCGCGCGTGGACGGGCTTATTCCGGCTTCGGTGCCCCGCCGCTTTGCGAAGCTGACGCCGCTGTTCGGGGAGGTACGAAGCGCCTACGACACGCTCTGCGTCGAAGAGGTGGCCGCCGGTATGACTGCGGAAGACGGCGAGCGGTTCCGCCAGATTTTCCGGGTCGAGCAATGGCACCGGGCGCGGTGGCGGGAGCGGATCCGGGCGGCCAAGTGAGAAGGTGTGACGGCTGACGCTTGAGGCGCGGGCATGCGCCAGGCAACGCTTCCGGCATGTTCTATTTCGTGTCCAAGATCGTTTGGTTCTTTCTCACGCCGTCGAATGCGCTCGTGACGCTCGCGTTGGTCGGGCTTCTGCTCATGCGGACGAAGGGCGCCGTGTTGGGCGGGCGGCTTGCGGCGGTGGGGGCTGGCGGTTTGTTGATCGCCGGGCTGTCGCCGCTCGGCAATGCGTTGATGCTGCCGCTCGAGGAGCGGTTTCCGGCGTATCGCGAGGACGGCACGCCGGTTGCGGGGATCGTGGTGCTTGGCGGCACATACGATACCGAAGCAACGAACGTGCATGGACAGATGGCGCTGAACGAAACCGGCGAGCGGCTGATCGCGCTCGGCGAATTGGCGCGGCGGTATCCGGAGGCGCGGCTCATCTATGCCGGCGGCGGAAGCGAGTTCACGCCGGACGCAACGCCGGAGGCGACGTTGGTCGAGAAGACCGCCCATCAGCTCGGCATTGCCTCGGGGCGTATTCTCTACGACCGCAGGTCGCTCAACACGTATCAGAACGCCGTCTATGCGAAGAAGATCGCACGGCCGAAACCCGGCGAGCGGTGGCTTGTCGTGACGTCGGCGTTTCATATGCCGCGGACGATGGGCGTGTTCCGCGCCGCAGGATTTGAAGTTGTGCCCCACCCCGTCGACTATCGCACTGCTGGCAACGTGTCCCTTTTCCGGCCGTTTGCTTTTATCAGCGAGGGGTTGCGCCGCACCGACATTGCCACCAAGGAGTGGATCGGCTTGCTCACGTATCGCCTCTCCGGCAGAACGGAGCATGTCTTCCCCGGTCCTTGATTCGCAGCCGCATCCGCCCAAACCGAAGTTCAACCTCTTCCGCGTGCGGGAGAAGGACAATGCAGAATTTTGGGTTTCGCATCTGATCGTGCTCGCGTCGACCGTGTTCGGCGTCTATCTCGCGGCGAGCGCCGGCTACGACGCGGCGCTCGCGTTCGAGTCGCTCCGCAGCGACAAGCAGGGCTACTACATGCGGCGCGCGCTCAGCGACGAACTCGACGACAATCTGAAAGACGCGCACAAGTGGACGACCTACTTCATCGAGGGCGACGCGTGGCGGTTTGAAGGTCGCGTCGAGGACTATCCGCTGCAGACTTATGTGTGGGACTCGATGAAGACGGCGAGCGACGTGTCGTTCGAGCTTCCGCCGAAGGTGCTGACCGACATCCGCCGCTACTACCGGAACACGCAGCTCTATGTGCGCGATATGGTGAGCCGTAGCGGTGCTTCGCGGACCGCCGCCGAAGCGTTGCGCAAGGAGACGGCACGCATGCGCAAGGAAATCCTGCCGCTGCTCTCCAAAGATATGAAGGCGTTCAAGGCGCGGCTCGACGCGCGCGGCGTCGCCACCGACTGAAAATCGGCAGTTTCGCTCACCCGCTCTTTGGCTTGACGTAATAGTACGTAGCGTACTATTACGTTTCGTATGCAAAAGGCATCACCGATTTCGCGCTTGGGTTACGCCCTGCTCGGTCTCCTGGCGGGCGATGCCATGTCGGGTTACGACATCCGTCGCGTGTTCGCGGAGACCGCGATGGGGCACTACAGCGACTCGCCGGGTGCGATTTACCCTGCGCTCGCGCGGCTTGAGCGCGACGGCTACATCACGGGGCGGGTCGACGGCGCGAAGACGCTGCGCCCGCGCAAGGTCTTCCGGCCGACCGCCGCGGGCAAAGCGGCACTCGCTGCTTGGGTGCGTGAGCGGCCGACGCGACGCACGATCGCCGACGACATGCCGAGTTGGCCGTTGCGGCTCGCCTTCGCGACCGGCGTGCTGTCGAGCAGGGAAGCTGAGGCCTTGTTTCAAGCGATTAAAGACGCGAGCAGCGACTACGTGCGCGAACTCGAAGCGCAGCGCGATCAGTTGCCAAAGAACGCGCCGTTTCCCTGCATGGCGGTGGAGCATGGCATTGCCGGGTACCGGGCGACCGCGACGTGGGCCGCCGCGTGCCTCGCCCAAGTTACGAAGGAACGCCGCAAATGAAGCTCGCAACGATCGTCGACGGCGCCTTGCTTGTTCTCGCTGCAGCGGCCGCGGTCGCCGCGTTCATGCTTGCGGAACGGCTCGATCCGCTCGCCGATGTCGCCGTTACGGTGCAGCGCTTTGCCGCCATGTTTCTGATGATCGCTTTCGTCGCGGCATGGCGGCCGGCGAAGGCGGCGTTTGCTGCGAGCTTTGCCGTCGCTTTCGCGATTCTGGTTGTGAACATCCACCTTGAACTCGTCTTTTTCATGCCGATGCAGCTTGAAGACCGTGTGCTGCTTTTTGCGATGAGCACCGCGAATTGTGCGGTCGTCGTGTTGCTTGCGCGCCTGGCAAGTGGGGCCGGGACCGGCGCGCCGATGATCGCCGACTGGGAAGCGCGCGGCCTGGCGAATTGGGCGCTGCGCTTGGCGCTCGCGGCCTTCGTCTACATCGTGCTCTATGTCGTCGTCGGCGCTGCCGCCTATACCTATACGAAGCCGTTCTACGAGGACGCGGCCGGGCTCGGCCTGCAGGTGCCGCAGATCACGACCGTGCTGATGGCGCAGGTCTTGCGCGGCACCGTCTATGCGATTGGGGCTCTCGTCTTTGTGGTCACGACGCCGCGCGTGGGGTCGCCCACACTTGTCGCCATGGGGTTGTTTGCCGGCCTCGGCGGGGTCGCGCCGCTCATCGGGAACAGCGACTGGCCGCTCGACATGCGGATCGCGCACACGATCGAGATCATCTTGCAGAATGCGACGTTTGCCGCCTTCGCGCTGTGGCTGCTCGGAACGCGGACCGCCGAAGCGCGCTAGCACCATTGTTGGGCAATTCCGGCTATTTGAGCCTGTGCCGCGGATCAGCTATTGGTGGCGCATGCTTACGGGAAAAATCCTGGTCGGGATCGCGACCATCGCGGTTGCGCTGGTGCTGATCGCGGGGCTCTACAGCCTTTACCGCGGCGGCGACTTTGCGCGCAGCTATTCGAACAAGATCATGCGGCTTCGGATTATCGCGCAGTTCATCGCGATCGTCGTCATTGTGGCCGTGCTTTATTTTTGGGGCCGCGGCCCCGGCGGGCCTTAAGACCATGGTCGTTTTGAACCGTATCTATACGCGTACGGGCGACAAAGGGGACACGGCGCTTGGCTCCGGCAAGCGCGTGCCGAAATACGACCTTCGGATCGAGGCTTACGGCACCGTTGACGAGACGAATGCGTGCGTGGGCGTCGCGCGCCTCAGCACCACCGGCGAACTCGACCAAATGCTCGCGCGGGTGCAGAACGATCTCTTCGATCTGGGCGCCGATCTTTGCGTGCCGGAAGACGGGAGCGAGATGGCGGCGAAGGCGCTCAGGATCAGCGAACCCCAAGTCGAACGGCTCGAACGCGAAATCGACGCCATGAACGAGAAGTTGCAGCCGCTGCGCTCGTTTGTGCTGCCGGGCGGGACGCCCGCTGCGGCAAATCTTCACGTCGCGCGCACGGTGTGCCGGCGTGCGGAGCGGCTGATCGTGCGGCTTTCAGAGAGCGAAACCGTCAGCGCCGCCGCGATCAAATACACCAATCGTCTGTCGGACTTCCTGTTTGTCGCAGCACGGTTCGCGAATCTGAGCACGGGCGACGTGCTGTGGGTTCCGGGTGCGAACCGCGGCTAAACTCTCTGACAGTTGAAATCGAACCCTTGGCCGTTACATTCCCGCGGCCTTCGACAGTTTGAAATGGAGATGGATGATGCGCAGCTTCCTCAGCGCCGCACTTCTTGTGATCGCGACCGCCGCGGCGAACGCCGCTTCGCCCGCCGCGCCGGCGTCAGGTGCGCCGGTCGCCGTGTTTCAGACGGGGATCACGCGGGTCGAGTTGATCGCGGTGCTGTCGTCGCACGGTCTGACCGTCGCCGACGCGACGACGAAAGAGGCCGATCCATGGCTGACCGCGAAGACGCCGAAGGGCACGGAATTCTACGTCAACATGTACGACTGCGCCGGCGACGGGGCTGACGGACGACGCTGCAACAATCTGCAGTTCCTGGCGCAGTGGGAGTTGACCAAGAACGCGAACGTGGATTCGGCCAACGCCTATAATCAGAAATTCGTGTTCGGCCGGGCCTATCTGAACAAGGACGGCACGCGGTTCATGTTCGACTATTCGATCAGCATCAAGGACGGGGTGACGACCGGCAACCTGAAGCGGCACGTCGACAATTGGCTTCGCGTGCTGGACGACGTCCGAGCGCAGCTGAAAGTCTAGGAATCCCAAAGCCATCGCGTGTTGCGGCCGGGTCGGCTAAGGTCGGCCCGGCTGTAACTCACTTGGGATTTGGTAGAGATCATGGTCTTCCTGCCGCTGAAGGACGACAATCCGCTTAAGGTCATTCCGTTTCAGTTCATGACGGTCACGCTGATCGTCATCAACATCATCGTCTTCATGTGGCAGGACGTGTTGGGCGACAAAGGCGTCGTCGACGTCGCGATGGGCGCGGGCGTCATCCCGACGTCGCTGTTCACGCACAATCTGCCGCCGGGCTTCGGCTTTCTGCCGCCGGAAGCGACGCTGGTGACCTACATGTTCCTGCACGGCGACTGGTGGCACGTGCTCGGAAACATGCTGTTTCTCTGGGTTTTCGGCGACAACGTCGAAGACGCAATGGGATCGCTGCGCTTTCTTTTCTTCTATTTGCTTTGCGGCGTCGCCGCCGGGCTCGTGCACGCCTACGCGAATGTCGGATCGGATGCGCCGCTGATCGGCGCGTCTGGCGCGACGTCGGGCGTCGTCGGCGCCTATCTGATGCTTTATCCGCGCGTGCGCATGTGGGCGCTTGCCTTCATGCGCATACCGCTCAAGGTCCCGGCGTATTTGGTGATCGGCGCGTACATCGTCACGCAGTTCTTGTTTGTCTTCTCGGGCATCGAAGACAACACGGCCTGGTGGGCGCATATCGGCGGCGTCATCGCCGGCATGTTCCTGATCTTCTTCTTCCGGCGGCCGGGTACCCCCCTCTTTGCGGGCGCGCCCGACCGTTGAGCCTTCCTGGCCCTGCCGGAGGCGGCAGGGCCATACACAGGCTATTTCCCGGGCGGAAAGCCTAACGGCCGCCGTTTCGTTGACACGTTTGGCGGTTGCTCGTAATTTGTGCACCGCACAATTACGGGAATTCCATGTTGGCCTCCGGGCGCGCGTTCTGCCGCCCCTCAAGGCCTGATCCAGCGGAGAGATAAAGCCTGATGAAGGTGCTTGTGCCCATCAAGCGCGTGGTCGACTACAACGTGAAAATCCGCGTGAAAGCGGATCAAACGGGCGTCGATCTCGCGAACGTCAAGATGTCCATGAACCCGTTCGACGAGATCGGGGTCGAAGAAGCGATCCGGCTCAAAGAAAAAGGCGTCGCCACCGAAATCATCGCGGTGTCGGTCGGCCCACAAGAAGCCCAAGAGACGATCCGCACCGCGCTCGCCATGGGTGCCGACCGCGGCATCCTGGTGAAGGTGCCGCACGAGGTCGAGCCGATCGCGGTCGCGAAGATCATCGCGGCGATCGCGAAGGCGGAAGGGCCGCAGCTCATCATTCTGGGCAAGCAGGCGATCGACGACGACTGCAACCAGACGGGACAGATGCTGGCGCAGCTCTTGGGCTGGCCGCAGGGGACGTTTGCGTCGAAGGTGGCGATCGACGGCGGCAAAGCGGAAGTCACGCGCGAAGTCGACGGCGGTTTGCAGACGGTGAAGCTGAACCTGCCCGCGATCGTGACGACGGATTTGCGCTTGAACGAGCCGCGCTACGCGTCGCTGCCGAACATCATGAAGGCGAAGAAGAAGCCGATCGAAGACAAGTCGGCCGCCGACTACGGCGTCGACGTCACGCCGCGGCTGAAAGTTCTCAAAGTCAGCGAGCCGCCGAAGCGCAAGGGCGGCGTGAAGGTCAAGACCGTGCAGGAACTCGTCGAGAAACTGAAGAACGAAGCGGGGGTCATCTGATATGGCCGTTCTTCTCGTAGCCGAACACGACAACAAGTCGCTCAAGGACGCGACGGC